>CAVFVD010000024.1:0-38885 GCA_963625935.1 uncultured Oscillospiraceae bacterium
GCGTCCTCTTCCCCGCCAACGGCATCTTCGTGACGGACAAGGGCGAGAAGGTCTTTGTGCGCTAAGCCGCGCAACCTTTTCAGCGAGACAAACAACGTTTCAAGCCAAGACTCAGACCACACAACAAAACAAATGAAAGCAATATACAAAAGCCCCGCAAGCACTTCGGTGCGTCTCCGCACCGAGGGAATGATGGCATCGAGCCTCACAATCGGCGGAAGCGAGGACGAGGAGACGGGCGACACCAACAGGGTCAACACAGAGACCCAAGTCCTCTCCAACGACCGCAAGAACTCCTCCAGCGGCGTATGGAAGTGGATGGACGACTAAGCCGTTAGCCGCCCCTCCGCCACTTCCCGCAAGCAGGCGGAACAGACACGGAAATCCCCCCGGCACGTTTATGGCGTGCCGGGGGGATTTCCGTGCCGGGGGGATGCCCCGCGCTACCATCAGGCGTGAGGAAGTGCGGCATACAAACACGGTATTTATGCTTTTGCCCTTTCAGGGCAAAAGCATTGCTACTCACACACGCCCTAAGTGCTGCGGGGATTCCGCGTTTCAGGGCGTTTGTTACATAATGAAAGGCTATTCGTCTAAACAAAGCGCATTTTTACACGGCTAAGACTAAGACAATAAAAAAATGTCATTACCTTTGCCCGCAATTGGCTTAACTATACCCGTACGCGAAAGCGCACAAGACGCGTGCCAAAGCACGCACGCCACACTCCCGCCCCCGCACGCCGCACTATGCGTATGAGAGAGACAGCACGGCGCGGCGGAAGCGAAACAAGGAAACTTATAACCAAATACATATTTGCTCATGAACAAAGTTTTACTCACTCTGGCCGCAGCAGCGATGCTCGCAGGCACGGCCACGGCGCAGACCGCGCTGACACACACGCTTGGGCATCAGACCGTGACTACGCTCAACGGCAAGGCAAAGGCTGCCAAGCTCAACGGCGCCGCTGAGCGCGTCATCGGCAAGAGCATCCTGCGCAACTCCACCGTTGCGAAGCTCGACGACACCGAGGACGAGGGCGAAGCACGCCCCGCAACGTGGCTTTCTTACATGACCGACGGCACTGAGCGCCTTACCTTCTTGCCCATCGCCACGTTCACCAGCGTGGGAGGAAGCATCAACTTCATGCCGGTCCAATTCTTCCCCAGCGACATGCTGCAGCGCTACGTGGGCAACACGGTAGGCTCTGTGTACTTCTACCTTGGCCCGTCCGTTTACAGCAACGTCAAGGCTTACCTCATCACGAACGAGGGCATACAGGCTACCTACGAGTTTGACGACAGTGAGGTTCACCCCTACAACCCGAGCGAGGACAACATCAACGCAACCATTGCCAACTTCGACTACACCATCACGGGCAAGGAGCAGTATATCGCCGTTGGCCTTGACGCCGACATCAGCAAGAACAGCTCCTACAGCAGCCAGACGGGCGACTATCTCTACCTCGTGGCGCTCAACAACCAGTCCGGCGCAACGGCAGACGCTTTCTCGCTCTACGGCATCCAGAACGGTCAGTTTGTAAACTACGGCGACTACTCCACCGGCTGGACCAACAGCCAGACGGGCGAGGAGTTTGTGATGCAGGTGGCACAGTTTGCCCTGACGGACGGTGACGCAACCGGCGTTAAGCAGAACGACGCCGAAGCCTACTACACCGGCAACATCCGCGGCGACGTGAACACCGGCATCGGCGCAAACGGCAAGCTGACTTTCTACAACATGGGTCTCACCCCCATCAGCAGCGTGCAGTACAAGTACGAGGCCAACGGCCAGAGCAAGGAAGGCAGCGCAAGCTTCACTTCCCCCTTGGCTTTCGCCGGAAGCAGCAGCTTCTCCTATGAGGGCGTGCTCGCCTCCACCCCGGGCCGCAGCACAGGAAAAATCACCATCACGGGCGTGAACGGCGTTGCCGACGAGTTTGACACCGACGGCGACAACGAGGCAAGCAACGAAATTCTCAGCCTCTCCCAGGGCTACAAGCGCATCCCCGTCATCGAGGAGTTCACCAGCACTATGTGCGGATGGTGCCCCTACGGCATCGTGGGTCTGAAAAAGACTGCGGACACCATGGGTGACGGCAAGGTGGTATCCATCGCCGTGCACTCCGACTACAACGGCTACACGGACGAGCTCACAGCCGACTCCTACTCGTCTGTCATCGATTACCTCGGCATAAGCAGCTATCCATCCGCTTCCATCAACCGCGAGCTCCTCGGCCATGCCTACACCGGATCGGCCAACGACGGTCTCTGGATGGACGCAGCCCGCATGTACGCAAGCGTGGGCGAGGCAAACATGCAAGTCAAAAGCGCATACACCAACGGCATGAAGACTGCCATCAAGGCTGACGTAACGATGGACTTCTCCATCGACGCTCCCGCCGGCAGCTACGCCGTTATCTACGCGCTCACCGAGGATGGCATCACCGGCTACGACCAGCTCAACTACTTCGCAAGCTACGACAAGAGCAACTTTGATGAGGATCTGAAGTACCTCTGCGACGAGAAGGGCAAGGAATACTCCAAGACTTCCGACGGCAGGGTTATCTACACCTACCAGCCCACCTTTGACCACGTGGCCCGCTATATCAACGACCCCATCGCCTCCGCAGACGCTTCCCTGCTTCCCGCAGTGACCGCCGGCTCGCAGGTGACGCACAGCACCACCATCTCCATCGCGAAGAAGGACCTCCCCGACGCTGAAAACTTCAACAAGAACAACCTCAAGGTTGCAGCCCTCCTCGTGGACGTTTCCTCCGGCGCCATCATCACCGGCGTGCAGGCTCCCGTGGGCGAAACCAGCGACTGGAGCGCCATTGAGAGCGTGAAGACCACCGAAGGCAGCGCAGCCATCGACGTGGCCGACGGCGCTTTCACCGTGACGGCAGACAACGCAAAGGCTGAGGTATTCTCCGTAGACGGCAAGCTCGTAAGCAGCTGCACCGTCAACGGCACGGCCTCCCTCCCCACCTTCGGCAAGGGCGTATACGTCATCCGCGTGGTGGAGAACGGCAGCGTGACGACGAAGAAGGCTACCTTCTAAGCCAAACGCAAGCACATACACAAGTGCCGCCTGCGCGGCACGACGCGCAAAGCCGCGCCTTGGCTCCCCCGAGCCTTGGCGCGGCTTTCTTTTTCCCACGCCCTCGTCTCCCCCGCCGCGCCCTTTTCCGCACGGACACGGAGCTTGCCGCCTTTAGGCCAAGTTTTGGGAAAAACACAAAAGCAGCAAGGCTGCAAAAAGGGCAAATCCGCCGCCGGAAAACGACGGAAAAGTGTTCTAAATGTCGCTTTTCAAGATGTGTATAAGTGTTAACGGCCTCTTGCAAACGGGGCGGAAACGTATTATCTTTGCGTAGAGAAAAGAGAGGATATGCACCCCGTGCGTACCCTCTCTTTTGCCGTATTGACTATCAACGACTTACGCAGCCCTGATATGTACATATAGCGCCGCCGGGGTGTACATGCACGAAAAACTCCAAGTATTCCCGTCGCTCCGGGGCCTATCCCCGTGGCGACAAAGTACATCTCTGCACTGCGAAATCCCCTTTCGGCGGCGGCGCGGCTAAGGTTTGTAGTTAAACTTACATAAAAAAGCACCCCTCGCCCGCTGAGCGCAAGTGTTCTATTTTTCTTTTTGGTGTACATGTCGCGACAAGAAGCAAAAAGCCCATATCCGCGACAGCAAAAAGCCGGCAAGACGGCAGCAAAAGCGGCAAGACGGCGGCGAAAATCCGCAAGCGGGAATGAAAACCTCCGTTCCCCAGAGCGCAAAAACACAGACGCGCCCCCGCCGCCCGCAAAGAAGCAAGCCCCGCGCACGGGGACACTCCGCACAGCGGGCGGGAAGCAAAAAAGGCGGAGCAAGGGCGCGAAAAGAAAAATTGTGTACCTTTGTCCGTGCAATCTGCCCCCTCACGCCGGGCTGCGGCACACCCGCGCGAAAGCGCGGAGCCGGAGACAACGCGGGCGGCAAGACAGAGAGCAAAGGACAACTCAACAACATAACAATCTATTATTCCACACACATCATGGCTTACGTAATTGGTGACGACTGTGTCGCTTGCGGCACCTGCATTGACGAATGTCCCTCCGGCGCAATCTCCGAGGGCGAAAAGTACTCCATCGCTCCCGACGTGTGCGTAGACTGCGGCACTTGCGCCGATGTCTGCCCCTCCGGCGCTATCGCCCCGGGCGAATAAGCACGCCACAAAGCCCGCCCCGCGCGGGACAAGAAGAAAAAGGCAAGAGGACGCTTCCCCGCGCAACGCGGCGGCAAGCGCCCTCTCCTTTTTTGCCCGAAATCCCGCCCCGCCTCCCCGCAAATGCCGCCCCGAGCCGCCCGTATACGCGCCGGGACTGCCGCCACTGCGCCTTTATGCGTAACTTTGCAACGGTTTTTCACAAATACAGACACTAACACAAAGACAAAGACGTGGACATACTGCACATCGTCACGCAGATGCTGATGATACTCGCCATAGTGCTGGTGGGTTTCGGCGCGGCAAAGCGCAACCTATGGTCGGGCGACCTCGACCGCAAACTATCCATCTACATAATGAACGTGTCTATGCCGGCGCTGATACTCGCCTCAGTGACCGGCAAAGACCTTGCCTTTGAAAACTCAGAGCTGCTTGCGCTCGGCGTGGTGGCGGTGGCCAACTACGCCGTGCTGCTTACGCTCGCCTACCTCGTGCCGCGCCTCTTCCACGTCAACAAGTCGCGCGAGGGGCTTATGCGCTTCATGCTCGCCTTCGGCAACGTGAGCTTCATAGGCTACCCCGTCTGCGACGCGGTCTTCGGGCCCAAGGCAGTGTTCTGCGCCTCGGTGCTGAACATCCCGTTCAACCTCCTCGTCTTCACCGTCGGCGTGTCCTTCATCAACGGGGGCAAGCCCCGCCAGGCCTTTTCGCCGCGCCTCATCCTCTCGCCCTGCGTCGCCGCCTCCCTTGCGGCGGTAGCCGTGGCCGTGCTGCGCCTGCAGCTGCCCCCCGAGGTCGGCGAGTGGCTGCACATGCTGGGCGACATGACCACCCCCTGCGCCCTGCTCATCATAGGCTCGAGCCTCAGCCACATACCCGTGCGCGACATGCTCGGCAGCCGTTTTGTCTTCGGCATGTCGCTCCTGCGCCTCATCGTGCTTCCCCTCGCCGTCGGAGCCGTGCTCAGCCTGATGGGGGTCAACGCCTTCGTGGCCGACGTGGCGGTGGTGCTAAGCGCCATGCCCGTGGCCACAAACGGCATTATGCTCTGCCTGCAATACGGCAAGGACGAGCGCGTGATGACCCAAGGCCTCTTCTTCACCACCGTGCTCTCCGTCGTCACCATCCCCCTCGTGGCCTATCTGGCCACGCTTTTCTGAGAAACAAGCCACAACCCAGCACCTACAAGCAATGAACATACTGCTCTCCCTGCTCTTCGCCGTCGCCGCCCTCGCCATCGGATGGCTCGCCGGGACGGCGCACGCCGCCCGCCGCGCCGAAGCCACGGCGCAGAAACTCCGCGCCGAAGCCGAAGAGGCCCGCGCCAAAGAAGTGGAAGCCCGCACCCGCCTGGAAAGCGAGCGCGAGCGGGCCGAAAAAGAGCGCAAGCGCGAGGCGGAGGCCCTGCGGGCGGAGTTTCGCGCAATGTCCGCCGAAATGGTGCAGGCGCAAGGCGCGGCCCTGCGCGAGCAACACACCGCCTCCTTGGAGCAGCTTCTCAAGCCCCTCGGCACGGACATAGAGCGCTTCCGCGCACAATACCTCAGCGGGAACGCCGCGCTCGACCTGCACATAAAGCAGCTCGCCGCACAGACCGCCTCCCTCGGACGCGAGGCAGACACCCTGGCAAAAGCCCTCAAAGGCAACACGAAGCTGCAAGGCAACTGGGGCGAAGCCGTACTGGCCAACTTGCTGCAAGCCTCGGGACTGACCGAAGGGCGAGACTACGACGTGCAAGTGCACACCGCCGGCGAGGACGGCGGCACGGCCATCCCCGACGTGGTCGTGCATCTGCCGGGCGAGCGCAACGTGGTGATTGACTCCAAAGTGTCGCTCACGGCCTACACCGACTATGTGGCGGCCGAGACCGCCGCCGAGCAGGACGCGCTCCTTAAAGAGCACGTGCGCAGCGTGCGGCAGCACGTCAAGGAGCTTTCTGCCAAAAGCTACGAGAAGCTCGTACCGCACTCCATAGGCTATACGCTGATGTTTGTCCCCGGAGAGGGCGCGTACGTGGCGGCGGTGACGGCGTGCCCGCAGCTTCCCACCGAGGCCTACGCCCAGCACGTCATACTCATCAACCCCACCAATCTGCTCATGGCCTTGCAGCTTGCCTACAACCTTTGGCAAAGCGAAATGCAGAGCCGCTCGGTGCACGAGATATATGCCTCGGCGGAGAAACTGTACAAGAAGTTCGCCACCTTCGCCCAGAACTTTGTCAAAATAGGCAACGGCATAGACGCCCTGCAGCGCACCTACACCGACGCGCGCAAGCAGCTCGCCACGGGGCGCGGCAACATTGTCTCACAGCTTGAGGCTTGGAAAGGGCAGGGGCTCACGCCGCCGGCGGAGATACCCAAAGACCTCGCCGAGGACGAGCAATAGAAAGAAGCCATGACAGCAGACCAACTTGAAGCCCTCCGCCGCCTGTCGGCGCGATGCGCCCAGAAAGAGCACTGCCTCAGCGAGCTGCGCAAGAAACTCTCCGCCACCGCGCTCACGCGTGCCGAGGGCGAGGAAGTGCTGGCGCGGCTTTGCGACGAGGGCTTCGTAGACGAGGGGCGCTACGCCCGCGCCTTCGCCTCCGACAAACTGCGCTTCGACCGCTGGGGACGGGTGAAGATACGCTACGCCCTGCGGCAGAAAGGCGTGGCAGAGGCAGACATCGACGCGGCTCTTGCCGGCACGGACGAGGAAGAGTACCGCTCCGCGCTCGACGCCTTTCTCAAAGCGAAATGCCACGGAGCGGCTTTCCCGCCGGGCGGTTACGCCGAGCGCCAAAAGCTCGCCCGCGCCGCCATATCGCGGGGCTATGAGCCGCACCTCGTTTTCGAGCGGCTGCGGATGGAGGAGTAAAATGTTTTGCGGTACAAAGAGTTAATGCTACATTCGCCGCAGTTAACCTTAAATTGCGGGGATTATTCCCCCTCCACCGTGAAAAAACACTCCTATGACAGACCTCCTGCAACCCGTCATTGACTTCTTCGCCTCTCCCGCCGGACAAGTGGCGGTGGTGGTTGCGGTCTTCGCCCTCACCATCGTGGCATTCGTGGCCGACAAAGTGCGCTCGGACATCGTCGCCCTTTGCTCGCTCGCCCTCCTGCTTGTCACCAACGTGCTGACCCCGAGCGAGGCGCTCGCGGGTTTCTCCAACTCGGCCGTGGTAATGATGATAGGCCTCTTCGTGGTAGGCGGGGCGGTATTCCAGACCGGCCTTGCCCGCATCATCAGCGGCCGACTGCTCAAGCTCGCCGGCACAAGCGAGGTGAAGCTCTTTTTCCTCGTCATGACGGTGACCGCCGTGGTCGCAGCCTTCGTGAGCAACACGGGCACAGTAGCCCTGCTGCTCCCCATCGTGCTGGCAATGGCGAAAAGCGCGGGGACAAGTCCCGGAAAGCTAATGATGCCCCTGGCTTTCGCCAGCTCAATGGGCGGCATCCTCACGCTGATAGGCACGCCGCCCAACCTCATCGTCGACGGCTACCTGCGCGACAACGGAAAGCCCGGCTTCGCCTTCTTCGACTTCCTCCCCATAGGCCTTGTGTGCCTCGCCGTGGGGCTGCTCTTGCTCTACCCGCTCTGCCACTTCTTTATAGGAAAGAAAAGCCGCGACCGCGAAGAGCAGGGTGACGACCACACGCTGGCTTCCCTGCTGCACGAGTACCACATAGCCGACCTCGTCTTCCGCCTCCAAGGCACAGGGCGCGGCGGGACCGACCTCTCCGGCCACACCGTGGGCGAACTCGCCGTGCGCTCCCGCTACGGCATCACGCTCCTTGAAGTGCGCCGCGCCAACCGCACTGTCTTCAGCCCCAGCATACAAGAGACGGTAGACGCAGACACCACGCTCGAGAGCGACGACACTTTCTACGTGCTCGGCCACCGCGACGCCGTGGAGCGCTTCGCAGCCGACTACGGACTGACCGTACACGAGGACGAGGAGAAAGAGGGGAAGGCAAAGCTCGACTTCTACGAAATAGGCCTTGCCGAGGTGCTTGTCACGCCAGACTCCGCACTAATCAACCGCCCCTTGCGCGGAGCCAGCCTGAAAGAGCGCTTCAACGTGAACGTCTTGGCCATAAAGCGCGGAGGAAGGTACATATTTGACGGACTCTTGGACGCGCCGGTAAAGGCAGGGGACATGTTTCTGATACACGGCGCGTGGAGCGGCATAGAGAGTATGGCGAAGAAGACGCGCGAGTGGCTCGTCATAGGCTCGCCCGCGCAAAGCGCGGAAAGCGTGGCTCTCGACCACAAAGCGCCCCTTGCCGCCGCCATTATGGTGCTGATGGTGGTGTGCATGGTGTTTGCCGACCAGATTGGCGTCAAGCCCGTCGCCACGGTGATCATCGCCGGCCTGCTGATGGTGCTGACGCGCTGCGTGCGCTCCGTCGACGCGGCGTACAAAATGATTGGCTGGGAAAGCATCGTGCTAATCGCCGCCATGATGCCTATGTCCACCGCCCTCTCAAAGACGGGAATATCGGCTTGGATAGCCCACACGCTGGTGGAAAACCTCCACGCCTACGGCCCGATAGCCGCACTCGCCGGCGTATACGTGGTCACGTCGCTGCTCAGCACGTTTATAAGCAACTCGGCCACGGCCATCCTCGTCGCGCCCATAGCCTGGGCGGCGGCGGCGCAGCTCGGCGTATCCCCCGCCCCGTTCATGATGACGGCGGCAGTGGCCGCAAGCGCCTGCTTCGCCACCCCCATCTGCACGCCCCCCAACGCGATGGTGATGAACGCCGGACACTACAACTTTATGGACTATGTAAAAGTGGGACTGCCCTTGCAAGTGATAATGGGCATAGTGGCAATACTCACCATACCGCTCTTCTTCCCCTTCTGACGGCACGCCGGCAGGACAAGGACAGAAGACGGAGAAAGAGATAACGACAACGCGAAACATACAAACAACAAATACTACACAACAAAAGATGAAGAAACTCTTTAAGACAGCGGCACTCGCCGCCGCGCTGCTCCTCGCCGCGCCCGCAGCCCACGCGCAGAAGCTCACTTGGGGCATCACGGGCGGACTTAACCTCACCAAGCTGAAGGTGTACGGCACCGCCACTGACAACTGCGGCAACTTCTCCTCGGACAACCGCAACGGATGGTTCATAGGCCCGTCCGTGCAGCTCGGCACACCGGTCGGCATAGGCCTTGACGCAGCCCTGGAGTACTCGCAGCGCCGCCTCAACATCACTTACGACAACACCGTAGAAAGCAAGACCTACCGCACCATCGAGGTGCCCATCAACGTGAGCTACGCCATAGGCCTGGGCAAAATGGCAAGCGTGTACATCGCCACTGGCCCGCAGTTCGGCTTCGCGCTCAACAAGATGAAATGGGGCAACGTGGGAAGCGGCAAAAACTTCAGCCGCGAAAACCTCAACACCACTTGGAACGTGGGCGCGGGCATACGCCTCCTCAGCCGCCTCGACGTGGGCATTGGCTACAACTTCGGTCTTCACAAGGCGGGAAAAGCCATCATTTCCAAGACTCTTCCCACCGGCGAGTCGCAAGACTACGAGCTCAAGTACAAGACCAACACTTTCCAAGTGAAGGCAACCGTTTTCCTTAAATAAAAGACACCGACAAAGCCATGCTAAGACTGAACTGCTTTTTCCAAGCCGCCGAAGGCAAGTACGCAGAAGCCCTCGAGGCAGCCATAGCCCTTACCGCCGCTTCGCGCAAAGACGAGGGCAACATTGCCTACGACGCTTTCGAGAGCGCCACGCGCCCTGACGTCTTCATGATATGCGAGACCTGGCAGGACGAGGCCGCGCTGCAAAAGCACATGGCCGCCCCCCACTTCAAAGAGTACGTGGGGCAGCTCGAAGCGCTCGGCACGCTCAAGCTCGAGCAATTCGCCTTCCCCGAAAAATAAGCGGGGAGGAAACCGCAAGTAATAATAATCCCAAAGACGGGGCGCAGCCGCGAAGACAAGAGGCCGCGCCCCGTCTCTTTTGTGTAACTTTGCGCCGCCCGCGCCCTACGGACAGACACACCGCCCAAAGGCGCGGCAGCGGCAGACACTAAGCCGCCGCCACCACTCACGGTATGAGAATAATACACACAGCCGACTGGCATCTCGGCAATTGCTTCCACGGACACGACCGCACGGCCGAGCACAGGCACTTCCTGTCCTGGCTGCTCGACACACTGGCGGAGCGGAAGCCCGATGCCCTCCTGATTGCAGGCGACGTATTCGACAGCCCCAACCCTTCGGCCGCCGCCGAAGAGCTGCTATACTCTTTCCTTCAAAAAGCCACGGAGGCGGCGCCAGGCATGCAGATTGTGCTAACGGCGGGCAACCACGACTCCGCCGGACGCATTGAAGCTCCCTCCGCGCTGCTCAAAGGACACAATATATATGTGCGCGGAACGATACACCGCACACCCAGCGGCGAGCCGGACTACGACTATTACATACTCCCCCTTTCCCCGCGCGGCGAAAAAGAGGCGGCGTGCGTCTGCCTTGCCTTGCCTTTCCTGCGCGGCGGCGACTACCCCGCCGGACTCACCCAGCAGGAGGGACTTGCGCTATTCTTCAGCCAAATGCAGAAGCGTCTGCGTAAATCTGCCTTCGCCGGTCTTCCCGTCATTGCGGCGGCGCATTTCTACGCCACCGGGGCGGACATCTGCAAGGAGGGACACTCTGAGCGGCTCGTTATTGGCGGGCAGGACTGCGTCGAAGCCTCTGTCGTGGGGCGCGGGGTGTGCTACACCGCGCTCGGGCACATCCACAAGGCGCAGCAAGTCTCCGGCGCCGCCGACGCTTTCTACGCCGGCAGCGCGCTTCCCATGTCGTTCGGCGAACGGGGCTACCGCCACGGCGTGCGCGAGGCAGACATCTCCCCCGAGGGCAATGTCTCCACAAGCTTTATTGAGTACCAGCCGCTCCGCTCTCTCCTCTCCATCCCCTCAGCCCCGGGGCAAGCGGCCACGGCGGAGGAGGCACTGAGAGAGATTGCCGCCCTCCCCAAACGCGGAAAGGACGACAACGGAACGGCCTGGCCCTACCTGGAAATAAAGGTGCGCGAAGAGCGCCCCGAGCCGACGCTCCTGCACGACGTGATGGAAGCCCTGCAAGACAAGGCGGCGCACTTCTGCCGCATGGCACGCGCCACAAGCCGCAAGGGCGGGGAGGAAAACCCGTACGGCAAATCCGGCTCCGCCCCCCAGACGCTCACGCCGATAGAGCTCGCGCGGCGCGTCCACCAAGAGCTTTACGGCACACCTATGTCCGCAGAGATGGAAAGCCGTTTCAAAGAAGCGGAAAGCGCGGCTCTCGAAGACTAAGCCCCACGACCGATGAAAATAGAAAAGATAAAGATAGAAAACCTTACCTCCATAGCCGGCGAGCAAACGGTAGACTTCACCGAGGAACCCTTGCGCTCCGCCGGACTCTTCGCCATCACGGGCGACACAGGGGCGGGGAAGTCCACACTCCTCGACGCCGTCTGCCTCGCGCTGTACAACCGCGCCCCGAGGCTGGACAACAAGGAGGAGCGCATAGCCAAAGAAGACCTTGAGCTTATCTCCGGAGGCAAACAAACGCGCCAGGCCGACCACGCCTCCACTCTTCTGCGCCGAGGGCAGAAGCGCGGCGGCTGCGCGGTAGTCTTCGCCACCACGGCAGGCGAGCGCTACGAGGCGGAATGGAGCATAAAGATGACGCGCGGCGGCAACTTCACCGCGCCCGAGCGCTCGCTCCGCCGTCTCTCCCCCACAAAGGAGACGGTAGACAAGAGCGAGATTGACAGCCGTATTCTCCGCGCCGTGGGGCTTAACTACGAGCAGTTCACCCGCACGGTCATCCTCGCGCAAAACAGCTTCGCCAGCTTTCTCCGCGCAAAGTCCGCCGACAAGGCCGCTTTGCTTGAAAAACTTACGGGGACGGAGATTTACGGACTTATTTCGCAGCGCATCTTCGACCTTTCCACTGCGGCGGACAAAGGGGTTGCGGAGCTTGAGAGCAAGATGCAGGGACTTCTGCACGACCGCTTGGAGCCCGCCGACTTAGCCGAGGCGCAAGAGCGCCGCCGCCTGCTCACGTCGTCAATAGCCGTCACGCGAGAGCACGCCGAGAGCCTTTCCGCCCAACTGCGCTGGATGGACGACTTCGCCGCCGCCGCGAAAGAGGTGGCGGAACGCGAGGCAGACTTCGCCGCCGTGACAAAGGCTCGCACCTCACGGCACGCCGACGAGCAGCTTCTCGAGCGGCGCGACTCGCTCGCCACGCTGCAGCCCTTGTACCACGAGACGGCGATGCGCCGGGACGACATTGAGCGCATAAGGGAAGACGAGACGAAAAACGCGAAACTGCTGACCGACTCCCGCGCCCGGCTCGAGACGCTCGCTCGCCAGCTCGACACGGCCGAGAAGCGCACCGCCGACGCCGAAAGACAGCTCGAAGCGCGCCGCCCCGCCATCGACCGGGGCCATACGCTGACGGGCGAAATAACAGTTGCGGCGGGACAACTCGGCGACCTCGACGCACAACTTAAAAAGGCGGAGGAAGACGTGGCGAAGAAGCGCACAACGCTACGGGCTAAGGAAGACCGCCGACAGAAGCTCGACGAAGAGATAAAGACCCTCCGCCTCCACCGTCAGAAGCTGGACGTGCACCGAAGCATGTTTGAGCATTTTGACTACCTCAACGAGAAACTCGCCACCCTGCGCAAGGAGACCGAAGACAATGACAAAATGCACCGCCGCGTAAAGGAGCTGCAGCAAAACCAGAAGTCGCTCAACAGCGCAAGCGAGAAGGCGGAGGCAGAGAGGCAGCAAATGCAGACAAAGCTCGACCGGCTGAAAGGAGAGCTGCTTGTGCACCGGCAGGCGACGCAGAGCCACGACTTCATTGAGCTCCAACGCCGCGCGGCAGCCAACAGCGCCAATCTCCTCTCCCTGCAACGCGCCGCCACGCTATGGCAGCACATCTCCGACACCTACGCCAGCATTTCCGACAAGCGCGCCGCGCTCAAGCTGACGGAGACGCTGCTCCGGCAAAAGCGGCAGCAAGCCGCTGAAAAGGAAGTCGAAGTGCGTGCCGCCGAGGAAGCTTTCTCACGCATAAGCACCACCTACACGCTGAGCCAGACGCAAAACATCGTCTCCCTGCGGCAGAAGCTGAAAGAGGGCACAGCGTGCCCTGTCTGCGGCGCTATGCACCATCCCTACCACACGGAGACGGAGCGCGAGCTTGGAGAGCTGCTTTCCTCCCTCAGCCGCGAGTACAGCCAGCTTCAAGAGGACCTCACGCACCGCCGCGCCGAGCTTGGCTCGCTGCGCGAGGAGACCGCGTCGCACGCCGCACGCCTCGAAGCCGACAACGCGGCTTTGGACGAACTGGAAAAACGCCAGAAGGCCGACACTGCGGAGTGGAAAAACTACGCCGCGCTCGACCGCTCCCTTGCCGACTGCTCGGAGAGCGTCAACCGCGAGGCGCGGCGCATGACGCTCGAGCAGCTCAGCGCAGCCGCCGCCCGCACCGCCGAGGAAGCGGGAAAAGAGTTGGAGGACTTCAACCTCCACCAAAAGGAGGCAAACCGCCTCAATGAGGAGATAGCCGCCCTCAACGCCACTATGGCGGAAAACCACACCTACCTGAGCTACCTGCGTGCCGAGACGCGCACGGCGGCAGGCACGGCCGAGGAGCTGCAAAAGTCCATCGACGAGTCCGACAAGAGCTGCGCCGACCTTTACGCCAGCCTCAACGATGTGGTGACGCTCTCGGGCTGGTTTTCTTCTTGGAAAAACAACCCCGCCGGCTTTACTTTCCGCCTCAAGACGCTCCATCAGGACTGGACAGAGACGGAGAAGGCGCTTGACGACGCTTCCCGCACCGCCGACCTGCTTGACGAGGAGCGGCACAACGCGGAGATTTCGCTCGCAGAGGGCGAGCGCCACGCCGAGCAGTGCCGCCAAAGCCGCGAGTCGCTTAACAAGACGCTCGCCAACAAGCAGGACGAGCTCCGCCGCCTTTTCCCTGACGCCACCCCGCAAAGAGAGGCCGAGGCACTGCAGTCCGCCATCGCCGAAGCCCGCGCCGTCGAGCAGCGCGAACGCCTTGCCCGCGACGCGGAGGAGCGGCAGCTGCGACTGGCCGAAGGCACGCAGGCGCAGCTCGTGGCAAGCCGTGAGGAAAACCTGCGCATCCTCAAAGAAAAGACACAACAGCTCGACCAGCTTATGCTGCGCTTCAACAGCACGCACCAGCCGGTGCAGTACAACGAGCTCAGCCGCCTCTTCTCCGACCCGCGCGACTGGAACGCCCTGCGCGGCGAGATAGAGCAACTGAAAGAGCGCGGCGTGCTGGCAAGCAACCGCCTCGAGCAAGCCCGCGCCGCGCTCCAGCGCCTTATGGCCGTGCCCGGCCGCCCGCAGGACGACAGCGCGGAGACGCGCAAAGCCACCGAGGAGCAGCTTGCGCAGGCCGGCGCGAAAGAGGAAAAGGCGCAGGAGGAGCTTACTTTGGTCAACACGCGCATACTTTCGCACGAAAACTGCGTAAGGCAGGCCGCAGCGCTTGAGGCCGACTTGGACAAGAGCCGCGCCGACGCGCTCGAGTGGCGCAGGCTCAACGACATGCTGGGCAGCCGCGACGGAAAGAAGTTCAGGAAAATAGCGCAGAGCCACACTTTCGCCTACCTTGTAGGGCATGCCAATTTCCACCTCTCCCACCTCTGCCCTCGCTACGAGCTTCGCTGCCTGCCCGGCACGCTTGCGCTGGAGATTGTAGACCACGACATGTTCGACACGAGCCGCTTCGTCAGCTCGCTCTCCGGCGGCGAAACGTTTGTGGTGAGCCTCGCGCTCGCCCTGGGCCTTGCCTCCATCTCCAGCCACAACCTTGCCATCGGCTCGCTCTTCATTGACGAGGGTTTCGGCAACCTCGACCACGACTCGCTCGAGCTTGTGATGACCGCGCTCTCCAACCTCGAAGCCATGCAGGGGCGGAAAGTGGGCGTCATCAGCCACACCGAGCAGATACGCTCGCAGATATCGCCGCAGATACGCCTTGTCAAGCAGCCGGGAAGCGGCAGCTCGCGCATAGAGGTGGAGTAAGCGAAAGACAAATCGCCGCCGAGGCGCACGCTGCCGGCTTCTACAGCCACGCCGCACGCGCTTTCCGCGACCGCAGTGCCTTTCTGCGTGCGGGAGACTGGGAAAGACACCCCGTCTCCCGCAAGCTTTTTGTCTTTAAAACCATTGTTCCTGCTTACAAAAAGCAATTTATGTTGAATATTTAATATATCCCCGTCCCTTCTTTTAGGCTTTTTATGTTTTTCCGTAACTTTGCACCGACTATTACGTTACTCCATAGCCCTTTTATGCCATACGGCAAGGCGCAGCCCTTTTCGGCACAAAGAAACACACTATAAAATCAAGTAAAACACATGAGACTAACTACTACACTACTCTCCGCGCTCTTCGCCGTGCTTTTCTGCGGCGGAACGGCAAAGGCTGACGGGACGGTGTCGGACACCTCGACCCCGCTGTCTTCCTTAGACGACGGCTACTATGTGCTTAAAGGCACGACGCGAGGCATCACCGGCTACCTCACCCACCTTTCGTCTTCTTCAAGCAACGCTCCTTTCCGCGTGGTAAAGGCAGACACCACCCCCACCTCGGCGGACTATATATGGTACATAAGCAAGACCGACAACGGTATGGTCTTCTTCAACTGCGGCACAAAGCTCTGGCTCTCCGCCGTGAACGATCGCGGCACCGCGATGAGCACTGACGGCTCGCTCTCCAAGGCTGGCGTGTATGCCGGCGAGACATACTCCAATTACAACTACGGCGCGCCCGAGGGCGGCTTCATACTCTATCAGAAAAACAACCTTTACGAAAACCAGAAGAACTATCTGCACGGACAGAGCGAAATCAAATCCGGCTCCACCACTACTGCCGCCGGACTTGGCTTTTGGACAGGTGACAACACGTCCGTCTACAACTTCACCTGCGTGGCTTTCCTGGCCTACAAGGTAAGCGACTTTGAGTGCACCGACCTGCAAAAAGCCTACGGCGTCTCGGTCACGGACGGCTCCACCACTACGGTGAAGGCGGCTCTTGACGGCTCGAGCATCGTAGAGATTCCCTCCGGCTACGAAGATGTCCTCTACATCGGGCAGAACGCCACGAGCGGAAACCCCGTCGTGTCCAAGACCAACATTTCTTTCACCATTGCGAGCAACGTCCTCTGCAACTACGACGCCAACGCCTTCTACCGCATACGCTCAATCAACAAGGTGAAAGAGACACACCGCTATTTCTCCACCGAGAATGCTACTGCCTCCACCGACGGAAGCGTTACCACTGCCGCAAACATCACACGCCTCGGCACCACGGACAAGCTTGTGCCGCAGCTGTGGAAGCTTGAGAGCACGGGCACGAGCCTTCAGTACAAGCTGTATAACGCCAACCTCGGCCAGTATGTGGCTAACGTGACCAACACAGCCTCCATCACCAGCACCACCAGCGACGGCAGTGGCGCGGGCGTGGCTGAGCTGACACTGCGCACGTCCTCTTTCTCCGACACATCAAACTTTGAGACAAACGACAGCAAGTCCTTCTTCCTCATGAAGATAAACAGCCACCGCATCAACGCCTGCGGCGGCGCAGACCAAGCGACAATCAGCGACTACACAGACAACCACGACGACGATGCCGGCAACTACTGGCGCTTCTTCAAGGTGACCGAAGTGCCTGTCACCATATCCGCCGATGCCGGCTGGGCAAGCGTGTGCATGCCTTTCGCCGTTACGCTCCCCGAAGGCACGGAGGCTAAGGCGTACAAAGCCGCAAGCGCCAGCAACGGCACGATGAAGCTCGCCGAGCTTACTGGCACAATACCCGCCAACACGGGCTTCCTGCTCTGCAAAGACGGAGGCGGCGAAGTGACACTCACCATCAGCGCAGAGAGCGGCACAGATGTGGGGACCAACAAGCTCTCCGGCGCGACGGCAAAGCGCGAAGGCTTCACGGGCGGCACCAACTATTTCCTCGCCCTTAACTCCGCCGGAAAAGCAGCCTTCCTCCAGAGCGGCAGCACGCTTACCACCGTCCCCTGCAACAAGGCCTACCTGCCCAAGACGCAGATTGACAACACCTCCTCCACAAGCTCGGCCACGCTCAACTTCGCCTTCGACGACGGACAAACGACGGGCATCGACACCGCCGCGCAGAACGCAGAGAGCCGCGCAGTGAAATACTACGACCTCTCCGGCCGCCGCGTCCTCTTCCCCACCAACGGCATCTTCGTGACGGACAAAGGCGAGAAAGTGTTCGTTAAGTGACAAAACGGGAAACTTTCCCTGTGAAAAACGCAAAGACACAACCCAAACCGGAATAAGACAAACAGAATGAAGACAGCATACACAAGCCCCGCCAGCCTCAGCGTGCGCCTCCGCGCCGAGGGCATGATGGCGGCAAGCCTTTCCATCGGCGGCGAGAAAGCCGACGGCACGGGCGAGGAAATAATAGAGACGGAGAACGGCGTGCTTTCCAACGGAAGCGGAAATATCAGCAGCGACTTCTGGAACGGCATAGACGAATAATCCCGTCTGCTTCCCTGCAAAAGAAATCCCTGCGGCGCAGTGTTGCGCCGCAGGGATTTTGCTTTTTCCTGCACAAGACTGACGGCGGGCGTTATGACACCTGCGCCGTCAAAGCTCTCACGGGAGCGGCAAAGCCGCCAAATCCCGCCTTACTGCGCCACGGGGCGGACGCTATGCCCGTCACAGCGGTTGTAGTGCTTGTAGACGCCGTGCGTCTCCGTGTCAAAGTTAAGGCTGTACGCGCCCGTGTCACCGTCTCCGGCGATAGGCGTACTTGTCCAGTAATATCCGTTGACGCGGGCGTTTATCGGGCTCATGCCGTAACGGTATCCCGGCGCGGGGAGAAATATGTAGTTGGCGTTAGTCCGCGACATCACCTTGTAGCCCTTAATCTTGTCCATCACCGTCCATACCCAGTTGCAGTTATCCGCAAGCTCCTGCGCCTCTTCAAGTGTCGGCATCCGCACGCCCTCGCCCCAAGCCGCCGTGGCTGCGTCGTCAGCGGCGGCGAGGCTGCCCGTGTAAAGCACGCCGTGCCACTTGGAGTTTTCGGCGAGGTAAATGTCCTTGGGCTGCGTCTCTCCCCAAGCGTAGAAAGAGCCGAGCCCTGTCGCCTCGTCCGCGCCGAGGTTGCTCTCCGCCCAGAGAAGTCCGGAAGGCAGACCGAGATCCACAAATTTGTGCCCGTTCACCGTTTTCGAACACTCCGCCGGGTCGTCGTTGAGCGTGGTGAAAGTCTGCGTGTCTCCGTAGTACACCTTGCCGTCAACCTTTATGTACACCCTATAATAATAGGTAGTGTTGGGCTGGAGGTTGTAGAAGCGCACGAGGAAGCCCTTGCAGGCGTTTCCGAGCTTGAAGGTGGTGTCGTCAACGGTCGGCGCGGTGTTTGTCGTAGAGTGGCAAACGCCCACAAATATGGAAGAGGGCGCTTTGTAGCCGCTGCGCGCAATGGTCACGGTGGCATAGGTGGTGTATGTGGTTGAAGTCACCGCGCGGTCGTCAGTGGCGTAGACTACATAGAACGGATTGTCGCTGTCGACAAACGTGAGCGAGTCCACATTGGCGGCGGAAAGCACGCGGACGGTGCTGTCGGCTTTCCACACGTACACGTTGTGCTGGGCAAAGGCGGCGGTATGCGCCGCAAGCAGGAGCAGCAGGGAGAAAAGGGGGAATATTTTGCGCATATCAATAATTGGCTGGGGGATTGTCGGGGAAGAAACTGGGCGCGGCGCGTCACTTTGCGTCTGCCACGGGACGCACTACGTGTCCGAAATAGCTTTCGCCGCCAAGAATCTGGCGCAGGCCGCCGATGAATTTCAGCTTGTAGGCGTGCACGTCGTTTTCCGGCGTGCTTGTCCAGTAGTGGCCCAAGGTGATGTTGTCGAGCGTGTCGCCGCTATACCGCCCTGTGACGGGGAGAAATACGCTGTTGCCGTTTGTAGCCGAGCTCACGCTGTATCCCTTCGTGCCGTTGACGGCGGTCCACGTCCACACGCAGTTTTGCATAAGCTCGCTCACTTCGACATACGTCGGCGTGCGTGCGCCCTCGCCCCAAGCGGCGGTGGCGGCGTCTTCCGAGGCGGCGAGGATGCCCGCGTGTGTCTTTCCGTACCAAGCCGAGTTGGCGTCCGTGTAAGACGACTTTGCCGAGGTCTCGCCCCAGGCGAAATAGCTGCCGGCCGCCTCGGCGCTTTCCGCGCCTACGTTAGCCTCAGCCCACAGCAGGCCGGAGGGAAGCCCGAGGTCAACGAAGCGGTGCCCGTTTACCACGCGCGAGCGGTCGGCAAGTTTCTCGCCCTTTGTGGTCACAGCCACCACTTTGCCGTAGCACGTCTCGTCGAGCAGCGTGACATACGGACGGAAGTAGTAGGTTGTGCCGGGAAGCAGGTTGGCAAACTCGAGGCGGTACGTGTCGCAGCTTGTGCCGAGCTTGCGCGTCAGGTCGCCGACGGTAGGCACGGGGTTAGTGCCCGAGTAGCAAACGCCCACAGCCGTGGTGACATCAAACGACTTTACCCACTCGCCAAGCAAAGCCGAGACGGTGGCGTCGAAACCGCAGTCTGTCTCGCTCCCGTCCGCCACCTCGAGCGACAGGGCGGCAAAGGCGTTTTCGGCGGAAAACGTGACAGAGTCCACCTGCGAGGAGGGCAGTGTGGAGAGTGTGCCGTTGGATTTCCACACACACACGTTTTGCTGCCCAAAGGCGGCGGTGAAGTTAGCGCCGAGCCACAGGGCGAGCAGCAGGGCAAAGGTTTTATGCATACGGTTCTTCATTGACGGTCAATCTTTTTCCTGCCGCAAAGTTAAAAGGTCTTATCGCAAACGGGCGACCGCCGGGCGTAATATTGCGCCTAAGGCAAGCCGCGGCGGCGAAAAAGGGGAACAAACGGGGGAAAACAGGGAGAGAACGAACAGGCGCGGCGGACTATTCTTACAATGAATGAATGCGTGCCGACCCGCCATAAGAGTAATGCGGACAAGCCCCTCGCACGCGCCCCCTTTTAGCTTTCGTCAGTAAAGTTTATGAAAGTTTAAGAAATAGCCTTAGCCCGATGACCGCCAAAAGGCTTCTTCTACGGACGGGAATAGACCCCGTAGCAACGGGAATACTTGGAGTTTTCCGTACATGTACACCCCGGCGGCGCTATATGTACATATCGGCGGCGCGTAAGTCGTTGATTGTCAACACAACGAAAGAGGGGATATGCACGCGGTGCATATCCCCTCTTTTCTCTACACAAAGATAACACATTTTCCGCCGTTATCCAAATCCGCCTTAACGTTATTTGTGAAAGCCACTCAGGCAAGGAGGGTCGTTTTTCGGGGCTTTTCGGACGCACAAAGCGTATTTTCTGCCACGCCCCTGCCGCACAGGAATGCCCGC
Organism: uncultured Oscillospiraceae bacterium; assembly: GCA_963625935.1. Lineage (GTDB taxonomy): Bacteria > Bacteroidota > Bacteroidia > Bacteroidales > Bacteroidaceae > Alloprevotella. The sequence goes on from CAVFVD010000024.1 coordinate 20,682, forward strand.
CTTTGCCGGACAACAATATTTTGTTTTGTACTTTTGCGAGACGGGAGCGCGGCGCGGGAAACCGGCCCGCGCCCCCGGCGCAAAACGAAGAGAAGCCATGGGAAAAAACATCACGATACGCTGCAAAAACACCGGACGCAGCCACAAGGTGCCGATGGGCTACAACCTCGAGGAGGTTTACGAGCTGCTCGAACTCAATATGCCTTACGGCGCGACAAGCGCGAAGGTCAACAACAAAGTGGAGGGGCTGCACTACATGCTTTTCGGCGACAAGGACATAGAGTACCTTGACATCACCTCGCCCTCGGGCCTGCGCACCTACACGCGCTCGCTCTTCTTCGTGCTTTACAAGGCCGCCCGCGACCTTTACCCCGACTCGCGCCTGCGCATCGAGACCCCCGTCTCCAACGCTTACTACTGCCGCCTCGCCCTCCCCGACGGAGAGAAAAAGGAAGGCACGCCGCTGCCCGTCACCGCCGAGGTGGCGGACGCGCTGCGCTCGCGCATGCAAGAGATTGTGGAGGCGGACATGCCCTTCCACCGCTTCACCTGCCCCACCGAGGAGGCAGTGCGCCTTTTCCGCGAGAGCGGACTGGAAAGCAAGGCGAAGCTGCTTGAGGGGCTTGGCTCGCTCTACACCACCTACTACACGCTCGACGGCACGCCCGACTATTTCTACGGCTCCCTGCTTGTCAGGACGTCGCAGCTTGGCCTCTTCGACGTGACGCCTTACGCCGACGGACTGCTTCTGCGCATCCCCGACCCCAAGAACCCCGCGCAGCTGCGTCCAATGGTGGAGCAGCCCAAAATGTTCGGCGTGTTCAGCGAGCAGCACCGCTGGAACGACATTCTCGGCGTGACTACCATCGGGGAGTTTAACGCGGCGTGCGACCTCGGTTACACCAACGACCTCATCAACGTGAGCGAGGCGCTGCAAGAGAAGAAGATATCCCAGCTCGCCGACCGCATAGCCTCCCTGCCCGACTGCCGCGTGATACTCATAGCCGGTCCGTCCTCGAGCGGCAAAACCACCTTCGCCAAGCGCCTTTCCGTGCAGCTTATGGCCTGCGGCGTGCACCCCGTGCCGCTCTCCACAGACGACTATTTCGTCGACCGCGAGAAGACGCCGCGCGACGAGAATGGCGAATACGACTTCGAGCACATCGACGCTACCAACGTGCCGCTGCTGACCGAGCAGGTCAGCACGCTCATAGAGGGCGGCGAGGTGGAGCCGCCGCGCTTCGACTTCCCCACCGGGCGCAGTCTCCCCTCGGGGCACAAGCTGCGCCTGCGCCCCCGCGAGGTGCTGGTAATAGAGGGCATACACGCGCTCAACCCGCGGCTCACCGAGGGCGTGCCAGACAAGCACAAGTTCAGGATATACGCCTCAGCGCTCACCACCATACTCCTTGACGACCACAACTATATCCCCACCACCGACAACCGCCTCCTGCGGCGCATTGTGCGCGACCACAAATACCGCGCCCGCACGGCACGCGAGACGATACAGCAGTGGCCCTCGGTGAGGCGCGGGGAAGAGCGGTGGATATTCCCCTACCAGGAAGAGGCGGACGAGATGGTGAACACGGCGCTGCTTTTCGAGCTTGCCGCCCTGCGCGACCAGGCGCTCCCGCTCCTCGAGCAGGTGCCGGAGTCCGCGCCCGAGTACTCGGAGGCCTACCGCCTGCGCAAATTTCTCTCCTACCTCAAGCCCATTTCCACGCAAGGCCTGCCGCCCACGTCGCTGCTGCGCGAGTTTCTCGGCGGCAGCACGTTCAAGTACTGAGGCGCGGAGAGTGGAGATTTGTTTTCACCTTAAAACTAAAATCAAGGCGACCCCACGAGCCGCCTAAAAACATACACACAGATGACCCCTTTGGTAAGCATCATTATGGGCAGCACGAGCGACCTGCCCGTCATGGAGAAAGCCGCCAAATTTTTGGACGGCATGGAGATACCCTTTGAGATGAACGCCCTTTCCGCCCACCGCACTCCCGCCGAGGTGGAGCGCTTCGCCGCCGGAGCGGCCGGGCGCGGCGTGAAGGTGATAATAGCCGGCGCGGGCATGGCTGCCGCACTCCCGGGCGTCATTGCCGCAGGCACCACCCTGCCCGTCATAGGCGTGCCCATAAAGGGTATGCTCGACGGACTTGACGCACTGCTCTCCATCGTGCAGATGCCTCCCGGCATACCCGTCGCCACCACGGGCGTGAACGGCGCGCTCAACGCCGGCATACTGGCCGCAGAGATGCTCGCCCTCGCCGACGAAGCCACCGCCGCACGCCTCAAAGCCTACAAGGAAGGGCTCAAAGACAAGATTGTGAAAGCCAACGCCGACCTCAGCGAGGTGAAGTACGCTTTCAAGACAAACTGACACGCTGAGCCAATGGACCTTTTCAACTACCGGCCGCGCCATTCCCACGAAGTGCGTGTGGGCAACCGCCCGCTTGGCGGAGACAACCCCCTGCGCATACAAAGCATGACCACCACCGCCACCACCGACACGGAGGGTAGCGTGCGGCAGTGCGAGGCCATCTTCCGCGCCGGGGCGGACTACGTGCGGCTTACCACACAGGGGCAGCGCGAGGCCGAGAACCTGCGCGAGATACGCGCCGCGCTGGAGCGTGACGGATATGACCGCCCGCTCGTGGCCGACGTGCACTTCAACCCGCAAGTGGCCGACACCGCCGCCGCCATAGTGCAGAAGGTGCGCATAAACCCCGGCAACTACGTAGACCCCGCGCGGCAGTTCAAGAGCCTTGAATACACCGACGAGGAATACGCCGCCGAGCTCCAGCGCCTCGAGAGCCGCTTCAGCCGCCTGCTCGCCATTTGCCGCGAAAACGGCACCGCGCTGCGCATCGGCGTGAACCACGGCTCGCTCTCCGACCGCATCATGTGCCGCTACGGCGACACGCCCGAAGGGATAGTGGAAAGCTGCATGGAGTTTCTGCGCGTATGCGCGAAAGAGGACTTCAAAGACGTGGTCATCAGCATCAAGGCCTCAAACACGCAAGTCATGGTTCGCTCCGTGCGCCTGCTGTGCAGCGTGATGGAGCGCGAGGGAATGGACTACCCGCTCCATCTCGGCGTGACCGAAGCCGGCGAGGGCGAGGACGGACGCATAAAGAGCGCGGTGGGCATAGGCGCGCTGCTTGCCGACGGCATAGGCGACACGCTGCGCGTATCGCTCAGCGAGCCGCCCGAGAAAGAGATACCCGTGGCGTACAAGCTGGCGGAGTATGTGACGCGCCGCGCCGGCCACCCCGAGATACCGGCACGCCCCGCGCCGCACTTCGACTACCTGCGCCCCTCGCGCCGCCCCACCGCCGCCGTGCTGAACATAGGAGGCGCAAACGCGCCCGTCGTGGTTTCCGCCCGTCTTGACGGAAGCGTGGAGACCGGCGACCTGCTCCCCGACTACGTTTACTGCGGGCGCGACCTGCTGCCCGCCGCCAAGCGCATAGCGGGCGCAGGCTACATTGTCGACGCCGACCTCTGGCGCGGAGAGCCGCACACCTACCCCGCATTCAGCAAGCAGACGCTCCCGTTTATCGCGGGCTGCGGCGCGGAGGCGAAATTTCTATTCCTCACCTACCTCGACTTGGACGACGAGGCGAAAGCGCTATTGCGTGCCGTGCCGGGCGTAGTGGTGATAGCCCAAAGTTCCCATCCCAACCGCCTCGGAGAGCAACGCGCCCTCGTGCACGAGCTGTGGCGGGAGGGCATCGACGCGCCCGTGGTTTTCTTCCAGCAATACACGCTCGGCGCAGACGGCAAGGAGGACTTCCAGCTGCGCTCCGCCGCCGATATGGGGGCGCTGCTTTTCGACGGGCTTACCGACGGCGTATGCCTGCTCGCGCAAAAGCCCGCCGGCGCCAAGCCGCTCGCCCACTCCGTGCAGGATGCCACAGCCTTCGCCATACTCCAGGCGGCGCGGCTGCGCACCACGAAGACGGAGTACATAAGCTGCCCCGGCTGCGGCCGCACGCTCTACGACCTCCCCGGCACAATAGCCCGCGTGAAAGCCGCCACCGCCCACCTCACGGGGCTGAAAATTGCCGTGATGGGGTGCATAGTGAACGGACCGGGCGAGATGGCCGACGCCGACTACGGCTACGTGGGCGCGGCACGCGGCAAAATAAGCCTCTACCGCGGCAAAGTGTGCGTGGAAAAGAACATTCCCGCCGCCGAGGCCGTGGACAAGCTCCTCGCGCTTATAGAAAAAGACAGGGAGGGAGACGCTTAGCCGCACTGACAAACATTTTGCGGCGCAGCCGCTTGCGCAGTCCGGCTAAACAACGTACCTTTGCAGCCGCTACCCTTAGCGGGGCGGCATTTCCTACACTAATTTCTTCAATACACACAATGTACTTAGATTCTGAAAAGAAGAAAGAGATCTTTGGCAAGTACGGGCAGTCTAATTCGGACACGGGTTCTGTAGAGAGCCAGGTGGCCTTGTTTTCTTACCGTATTGCCCATCTGACGGAGCACATGAAGGTGAACCGTAAAGATCATACGACTGAGCGCTCGCTGGTTAAGCTGGTGGGCAAGCGCCGCGCTTTGATGCAGTACCTCAAGCGCAATGACATCGCGCGCTACCGCGCCCTCGTCAAGGCTCTGGGTCTGCGTAAGTAAGGACACGGGGCGCACGGCTCTGCCGTCGCTCTCTCAGAGAAAAGAAAAAGGCGTGCGGACTTCTTCGTTAGGAAGATTGTCCGCACGCCTTGCTTTTGTGCCTTCGGCAAAAGTCTTGCCCTTCCGCAGAAACGCTTTACGCCATTTCGGAAAAGGAAGTCCGTCCCCCGCAGTCTGCAATATCAGCTGCGGGGGACGGACTTTGTTTTGTCTGCCCCTATAAAAGGATTGGGCAAAACGGTGCGGCGCGTCACTCCGCCGCGCCGTCTTCCGTCTCAGTCGTGCCGGGAGCGAAGAGGTCGGGGGTGTATTCCCCGTCCTCCATAACGTCGGCAGACAGGACGGCGGCCTCGTCCGAGCTGTCCCCGGCTTCCTCCTCCGTCTTTTCGGGGAAGCGCAGCGGCTCAAGCTCCTCGATGCGCTCGATGGCGCAGGTGGTGATGCGCTTGCCTTTTGCCTTGAAACTCTTCACGCCGATAAACTGCTCGGCGTCCAGTTCCAGCGGGTCGCGGAAAGCGTCCGTGCCGCCGTAGGTCACTTTGAGACGCGGGTAGGCCTGGTCGGTGAGCAAAACGAAGCGCGAAGCGGGATTCTCGCCAAGGAAATTGGCGGGACGCGCCTGCGACGCACGCTCCAAGGCAAAGCGCTTGACGTAGGGGAAGCCTTGCTGGTCGGCATCGAAAAGGACTGCCGTCCACACCTTGTGCGGGTCGAACTTCTCCACGCGCAAGATGCCCGCGCTCTCATAGTGGTTGTTGAGGTCGAAACTGGTTGTGTAGAAATTTCCGTTATCCAAAACCACAAGCACAAGGTCGTCCGAGTGGAACTCGCCAAGGTACGTGCCGCGCTCGTCGTAGTTGAGCCGCTGCACGTCGTGGTCAAACCACACCTTGCGCCCGCCCAGCGTCGAGCCGCCGTGTGCCTTGAGCGTGATTTTGTGCACTTCGAGGCGCGTGAGCAGGTTGCCGCGGCTCTGGCGACCTTTCACGAGAATTTCGCCAAAGTCCTTGTCAAAGGCAATGCGCTTGAGCTTCGGGTTGGGACGCAGGGTGACTTTCACCACCTCCGCCTCCCCGTTTGGGTTGGCGGTGAAATACATCACACGGCTGCCCTTTGCGCCGGTGGTGAGGTCGTACTCGCGGTCGTGCGTGATGCCGGTCACGTTGAAGCGCTTTATGAAGCACGCCCCAGTCTCCCCGTCGCGGTAGACAGCATTATATATAGTGCGCTTGTCGCCCTTTTTGAAGACGGCGATGTGTATAACCTCCACCTTGCGCTTCTTTTCCTGCTTGGCGCGCTCGGTTTCGCCGATGAACACCTTGTCTTGCACGCGCGTTATCTTGTACGTGCCGTCGCGGTAGAAAATAATCACGTCGTCAATAGGCGAGCAGTTCTCCACAAATTCGTCCTTTTTCAGCCCCGTGCCCATAAAGCCGTCCTCGCGGTTGATATAGAGTTTTTCCGTGACCTCTATAACTTTCGTGGCCTCGATGCTGTCGAAAGAGCGTATCTCCGTGCGGCGCGGATATTGCGCGGCGTACTTGTCGCGTATGAGGCGGAACCAGTTGGCCGTCACCTCGACCATATTGCGCAGGTCGGCGTCTATGCCCTCCACCTCCGAGCGCATCCGCGCAATGAGCTCTTCCGCTTTCTGCTTGTTGAACCTCAGTATGCGCGCCATCTTTATCTCCAGCAAGCGGAGTATGTCCTCGCGCGTCACCTCGCGCACGAATGAGGGCTTGAAAGGCTCGAGCCGGGAATCGATGTGCGCCACGGCCGCGTCAAGGTCTTTCGCCTGCTCGAAGGGACGGTCCTTGTAGATGCGCTCCTCTATGAAAATCTGCTCAAGCGAGGCGAAATGGAGGCTTTCCATAAGCTCGCCTCGGCGTATCAGCAACTCACGGCGCAGCAAATCCTTTGTGTTGTCCACCGAGCGGCGGAGCACGTCGCTCACAGACAAGAACTTTGGCCGCTTGTCGTCAATCACGCAGCAGTTGGGCGAAACGCTCGTTTCGCAGTCGGTAAAGGCGTAAAGCGCGTCTATGGCCTTGTCGCTCGACGTGCCAGGCGCGAGGTGGACAAGTATCTCTACGGCGGCGGCCGTGTTGTCGTCTACCTTGCGTATCTTTATCTTTCCCTTCTCGTTGGCTTTGAGTATGGACTCTATAAGCGTGGAAGTGGTCTTCCCGTACGGAATCTCACGTATGGCGAGCGTCTTGCTGTCAATCTTCTCTATCTTGGCACGCACTTTCACCGCGCCGCCGCGCATACCGTCGTTGTAGCGCGACACGTCCACCGACCCGCCCGTGGGGAAGTCGGGGTAGAGGCGGAACTCCTCCCCACGCAGGTACTTGATGGCGGCTTCGCACAGCTCGCCGAAGTTATGCGGCAGGATTTTCGTGCTTAGCCCCACGGCGATGCCCTCTGTGCCTTGCGCCAAAAGCAGGGGAAACTTCACAGGAAGAGACACCGGCTCTTTGTTGCGCCCGTCGTAGGAGAGCTTCCACTCGGTGGTTTTCGGATTGAAAAGCACGTCAAGCGCAAACTTGGAAAGCCTCGCCTCGATATAACGCGGGGCGGCGGCAGAGTCGCCCGTGAGAATGTTGCCCCAGTTGCCCTGGCAGTCGACAAGGAGGTTTTTCTGCCCCAGCTGCACCAACGCGCCGTAGATGGAAGCGTCGCCATGCGGGTGGAACTGCATTGTGTGCCCCACGATGTTAGCCACCTTGTTGTACCGTCCGTCGTCCATGCGCTTCATAGAATGGAGGAGGCGGCGCTGCACGGGCTTCAGTCCGTCGCCGAGATGGGGCACGGCGCGGTCGAGTATGACGTATGAGGCGTAGTCAAGAAACCAGTTCTGGTACATCCCCGAGAGCTGCAGGTTTCCATCTTTGTCCGTCACCTCCTGCGGCTGGTAGTTGCTGTGCGCGGTGACGGCGGTCTCAGCCGCCTCGTTTTCCGCAAAATCGTCCTGCCCCGCCTCGAAGGGGTGTTTCGTTTCGTCGCTCATACTTGTATATCCGGAGTTATCTGACAATATGCAAAAATAGCAATTTTCGCGCTCTTTCCCGCCGGAAACAGGCGGCGGAGTGCGGGAAAGCAGGCGCAGGAACGGGCGAATGAGTACTTTTGCACCCGTGGCGGACATCCCGAGACGGGCAACCGCTGTAAGATTTGAATAAGAGCAAAACACAAGGACTACCATGTTACGCAAACTCTTTCTCTCCGCCCTCTTAGCCGTGGCAGCATGGGGCGCGTCGGCTCAGGAAGCCGACTCGACGCGCCACGAAGTGCTTCTCGAGACCACGGCGGGCAACATACGCATCGCACTAAGCGACGAAACGCCGCTCCACCGCGACAATTTCCTCAAGCTCGTGCGCTCGGGCTTCTACGACGGCTTGCTTTTCCACCGCGTGATACCGCAGTTTATGGTGCAAGCCGGCGACTCCGCCTCGCGCCACGCAAAGCCCGGCCAGTTTCTCGGCGACTCGCCGGAGCCGTACACCGTGCCGGCCGAGATACGCTTCCCGAAACTCTTTCACCGCTACGGCGCAGTGGCGGCAGCAAGGGAAGACGAGACAGTAAATCCGCAGCTCGCCTCCTCGGCATCGCAGTTTTACATCGTCACAGGGCAAGTGTATGACGACTACAACCTCGACCGCCGCCAGCAGCGGCTTGACGAGCGCACGGGCGGGCAAGTGAAACTGCCCCGCGAGGTGCGCGAGGTGTACAAGACCGAGGGCGGCACGCCCCACCTTGACGGCACGTACACCGTCTTCGGGCAGGTGACGGAGGGGATGGACGTGGTGGAGACCATACAATGGGCGGAGCGCGACGAGAACAACCGCCCCACGACCGACATACGCATCCTGCGGGCGACGGTGACAAGGTAAGCCCGCTTTTTCGTACTTTTGCAACCAACACGCCCGGCTCTCCCCCGCCCTTTTGCGGGGCACGCCGGAAAAGGGCAACGACAACGACAATGACTGAGATAAAAGACACTTGGCGAAAGAGAGGCTACGTGGACGAACCCGTGCCGCAGGGCGTCGACCTCAAAGAGGAGATACGCCGGCTGTGCAAGGAGAAAAACGCCATCATACTGGCGCACTACTACACGGAGGGAGTCTTGCAGGACATAGCCGACTTTGTGGGCGACAGCCTCGGGCTGGCGCAGCAGGCGGCTAAGACCGGCGCGGACATCATCGTGATGTGCGGCGTGCACTTTATGGGCGAAACGAGCAAGATACTTTGCCCGGACAAGAAAGTGCTGGTGCCGGACCTCAACGCCACCTGCTCGCTCGCCGAGAGCTGCCCGGCGGACAAGTTCGCCGACTTTGTGAAGGCGCACCCCGGCTACGAGGTCATCTCTTACGTCAACACTTCCGCCGCCGTAAAGGCACTCACGGACGTGGTGGTCACTTCCAGCAACGCCCGCAAGATAGTGGACACCTTCCCCAAGGACGCGAAGCTCATCTTCGGTCCGGACCACAATCTCGGCAATTACATCAATTCGCTCACAGGCCGCCAGATGCTGCTTTGGGACGGTGCGTGCCACGTGCACGAGCGTTTTTCTGTGGAAAAACTCGTAGAGCTTAAAGCCGCCCACCCCGACGCAAAGGTGCTGGTGCACCCCGAGTGCCGCGGCGCGGTGGTGAAGCTCGCCGACAAGGTCGGCTCCACGGCCGCCCTGCTGCACTACGCAGTGGAGAGCGACGCAGACACCTTCCTCGTAGTGACGGAAAGCGGCATCCTCCATGAAATGCAGAAGCAATGCCCCGCAAAGACGTTCATCCCCGTCCCGCCCGAAGACAGCGTGTGCGGCTGCAACGAGTGCAACTACATGCGCCTCTGCACCCTGGAAAAGGTGTACAACGCCCTGCGCTACGAGTGGCCCACGGTGGAAGTGCCCGAGGAGGTAGCCAAAAAGGCCGTGCGCCCCATAGAGCGCATGCTCAGCCTTAGCAAGTGACGGAAAAGCGAAAAGCGGACTATGGAGAGGAAACAACTTACCGCCGCCCGCGTGGAGGCGCTGCGGGCGTGGATGAGGGAAAACGGCGTCGACGCGTACATCGTGCCTACGGCTGACCCGCACAATGACGAGTACGTGCCGGCGCGCTGGATGTGCCGCGAATGGCTCACGGGCTTTGACGGCTCGGCGGGGCTTGCTGTGGTGACGCGCTCCGCAGCCGCTCTGTGGACGGACTCACGCTATTGGCTGCAAGCCGGTGAACAGCTTGACGGAACGCCTTTCCGCCTGATGCGCGAGGGAGAGCCGGACGTGCCCTCGCCCGCGCAGTGGGCGAAAGAGGAGGCGGGGAGCGACGCGGTCGTTTCTTGTCCGCCCGATATGCTCACCTCCGCCATGGCGCAAGAGTGGGGCATTTCCCCCGCCGCCGCGCTCGACGCTTTTGACACGATTTGGGCAGACCGTCCCTCTCTTCCCGCCGCACCCATATACCCGCAGCCACTGCGCTACGCCGGCTCTTCCGTCGCCGAAAAGCTCTCGCTCGTGACAGAAAAGCTGGACGGCACGCTTGAAAGCAAGCAATATCTCTTCAACGACCTCGCCGACATAGCCTGGATGCTTAATCTGCGCGGCGGGGACATACTCTACAACCCTGTTTTCCTTTCCTATCTTCTTTACAATAAAGAGGGAAAACGCTACACGCTTTACACGCACACTGACACCCTTACCCCCGAAGCCCGCACGCAGCTGGCTGACGCGGGCGTGGCGGTGCGCCCTTACGGCGATATAGAGAGTGCATGCAAGGCGCAGTCCACGGCTTTCAGCTCCTCTGCCCCGGTCTGCATGGCGCGACACGGGAGCGAAACGCTTGAAAGCCCTGCCGAGGCTCTGCGCTCCGTGAAAAACGCCGCCGAGCGCGACGGCTTCCGAGAGGCTATGGAACGCGACGGCGCGGCAATGGTGGGCTTCCTCCGCTGGCTCGACGAGGCGATGGCGGCGGGTGAAAACGTGACGGAAATGGGGGTTGACGATAAACTCACCGCCCTGCGTGCCGCGCAGCCGGGATACGAGCAGCTCAGCTTCGCCACCATAGCCGCTTACGCGGCACACGGCGCCATCGTGCACTATGAGGCTTCGCCCGCCACCGATGCCCGGCTCGAGCCGAAAGGACTGCTGCTGCTTGACAGCGGGGCGCAGTATGACTGCGGCACGACGGACATCACCCGCACCATAGCCCTCGGTCCGCTTTCCGAGGAGGAGCGTCGCGTGTATACGCTTGTGTTCAAGGGACACTTGGCACTTGCCCGCCAGCGCTTCCCCATAGGCACAACGGGCTTGCAGCTCGACCTCGCGGCGCGGCAGTATATGTGGCAGGAGGGCTACGACTTTGGTCACGGCACGGGCCACGGCGTGGGCGCGCACCTTTGTGTGCACGAAGGGCCGCACCAGATACGCAAAAACATACGCCCTTGCACGCTGCTCCCTATCACAGAGGGCATGACCATTACCGACGAGCCGGGCGTGTACGTCACTGGCAGCTTCGGCGTGCGCATAGAAAACACGCTGCTCTGCGTGGACGGCGGCGAAACCCCGTTTGGCCACTTCCTGCGCTTTGAGAGCCTCACGCTCTGCCCCTACGACCTCCGCCCCGTTGTGCGCGAAATGCTCACGGCAGAGGAGACGGCGCAGATAGACACCTACCACGCCCTTGTGCGCGAGCGGCTAACCCCACGTCTCACCGACGAAGCCGACCGCCGCTGGCTCGCACAGGCAACGATGCCCATTGGATGAGGGCGGAGAAAAGAAGAAAAACGAATTTTTATGGAGACTACAAGACAACAGAAAATAGCCCGGCTCATACAGAAAGAGCTGAGCGACATCTTCCAAAAGCAGACGCAGGCCTCGCACGGCGTGCTGGTGTCGGTGAGCGCGGTGCGCGTGAGCCCAGACCTCAGCGTGGCAAAAGGCTACCTTAGCATCTTCCCCTCAGAAAAGGGCGAGGAGATACTGGAAAACATCAACGCCAGCAGCCGCCAGATACGCTTCGAACTGGGAAAGCGCGTGCGCTACCAGCTGCGCGTCATCCCCGAGCTGCGCTTCTTTATTGACGACTCGCTCGACTACCTCGACCACATTGACAGCCTCCTGCGCGAGGATGGCACGCCGGGCGAAAGCCGTAACGCCGCCGAGTAATGGGACACCGCGCCGCCTGGTGGCAAGCCTCGCGCCTGCCTTTCTTCGTCGCTTTCCGCTACCTCTTCTCGCGCAAGCGCGTCGGAGCCATCAACGTCATTTCGGCCATCTCTGTAATAGGGGTGGCCTTTGGCACGGCGGCGCTGGTGTGCACGCTCTCCGTCTTCAACGGTTTCCACGACCTTATCGGCGGTCTCTACACGGCGTTCGACCCGCAGTTGGAAATAACGCCGGCCAAGGGGAAGTATTTGCAGGAAAACGACTCCGTCTTGGCTCGCATGCGCAGCCACGCTGACGTGGAGGCTGCTTCGGCATTTCTCGAAGAAAACGCGCTCATACTTTTCAAGGGTCGCCCCGTTGTGGTGCAGATTAAGGGCGTGGACGACAATTTTGACAAAGTCACGTCCATCCGCTCCATTCTCTACGGCGAGGGGGCGTACAAGCTGCACGCGGCGGACATAGACTACGGCATACCGGGCGTGGGGCTTGCCGCCTCAATGGGCGGAGTGGACTACGGCACGCTGCAGATATGCGCCCCGCTCAAAGGCGAGCGCGTCAATATGGCCAATCTCCTTGAAAGCTTCAACGTGGCGGACATCACCTCGCCCAATGTTTGCTTTGAGACCAACCAACGCAAGTTTGACGAAAACGGTCTCGTCACCTCGCTCTCCTTTGCGCAAAGGCTCTTCGACCGCGCCGGCGACGCCACCTCCATAGGACTGAGGCTGCGACCGGGGGCAGACGAGGGCAGCGTTAAGGCGCAGCTGAGACGGGAAGCGAGCGGACGCTTCCTTGTAAAGGATCGTCTGGAGCAGCAAGAGGAAATGTACCGTATGATGAACATTGAGAAAATGCTGGCATACGTTTTCCTCACCTTCATCCTCTTTGTGGCTTGCTTCAACATTATAGGCTCCGTCTCCATGCTTATCATTGACAAGCGCGAGGATATGCGCACGCTGCGCAGCCTCGGGGCTGACGGACGGCTTGTCTTCCGCGTATTCCTCTACGAAAGCCGGCTCATCGTGCTGCTCGGAGCGGCCATTGGCGTGGCTCTGGGCCTGCTGCTTTGCTGGCTGCAGCAAAGCTACGGCCTCTTGCGGCTCGGTGGCTCGGAGGGCGGCTTCATTGTCGACGCCTACCCGGTCAGCATCCAAGCCACCGACGTGGCGCTGGTGCTCGCCACAGTGGTAATAGTAGGCTTCGCCTCCGTGTGGTGGCCCGTCCGCTACCTCACGCGCCGCCTGCTTTAAGACCTCATACAAGAAAGCACTAATGCCTTCGAGTCATCATTCATAAGAATGGGGGGATAGGACACTAACGCCCAATGTTTACTGCGCGTATTCCATTATTGTTGCCCAGTAAAACTTTCTTAGGTTGAGAAAATAAGTGCTGACGCACCTCGTAATGCGCCAGCACTTTTTGGGTAAACTTAGCTTGTCCAAACAAAACGCAACAACGGGGTATAGACGGCATTTTACCGGACAGCAATAATATCAAGCCCCTTCTATGTTGATTAAAGAAGAAGCCTAATGTCAAAGCCTACTGAACGCCAACTTGAACTTGGCTATCTTGGGGCAGCCCTTTTCGTTGTCACAATTCTCGTTATACTCCGGCGAAGTTCCAGAGAATGTGAGTGTGATAGTTCCACCCACATCGCCTTTTAGGAAGTCCTTGAACTGCGACCCGTCACTGTCGTCCGGACGCCATTCGCCGTAGTTCGGCATCACCTCCGACACGGTGCGTCCGCTCTTATCCTGCGGTATGCCGTATACGAACACCTGACCATAGGGGTTCTCAAACGATTTGGTGGCCACGTTCTTCAATAGTTTGAAAGTAATGCTAAGGTGTGGAATGCCGCCAATGCCACTTTCAATGGGCATGCAACCATTCTCACCGTTGATGATTTCTACCTTGCCTTTCAACACACTGGGCAGAATAACGTCAGATGGTTGCAGTCCGCTCTTCTCCGTTTCTTCTGTCGGCGAAGCATCAGAAGTGGACGAAGACAAGGAGCTTTCTTCCTTTTCATTTGCGTCCCACTTGCTGGACACTTTGAACTTTGCCGCGCCCTTTGTTTTCTCAAACTTAAACGTGATGGATGTGGATTCGCCAACAGCAAGCGAGAACACGCCCTCTAATCCTTCACTGTCGAATACAACATTAGTAACGTCCGTAGAGAGGACATTCCCCGTCTCGTCTAGAAGTTCTACAGTAAAAGTGGGTTCTGTTGTCCAAGAGGCATCAGTAGGTCCACCCTCGGCGATCCTTTTGAACTCAATCGACATTTCCCCTCCGTTCAAGCCGTAGTCACGTTCCACAATCTCATAAAACTGCCCGAGCGGACCATTGATTTTCTTCGAGGTGGGCTTAATGGCAGAATCGCTCCCACACGCAGCTAGGCAGACTGTCAGCACTGCCATTGCCAAAAATTTTAATGTTTTCATAATGGTTTGATTATTGGTTTAAACGCTTACTCTGAGTTTATCGATATTAATAATTCACTATTTGGGTAAGGCATAGAATACCTAACCACCCTGTTGCTTCGAAGTAGTAATAGGTGTTATTTCGTTTAACCACGATTTCACTACTGCTTTGTCTCACAACCTTATATTTGTAATATTGGGAGAAGCGATCAAGAGACATTCCTATGAAGATTTCCCTCTTTCTTCTTTCTCGTTCTTTCTCTCTTTCTTTATCCTTAGCTGCCACCATTGCTTTTGCCTTTTTTATTAGTGGAGCAAGTTCTTCATAGGGATACCCCAGTGTGTATACTGTATAAGGTTTCCCATTTGAGGGACGCGTAAAATCAGTTCCATCTAGGAGTGCATATTCATTAAAATTATTAATCACTTCAGGGACTATTTCCGTAAGTCCACTTACAATTTCTAGTTTATTTTTATAATCATTTTCGTAGAAAAACCCATAACCAATACCCTTGCCTACTCGAGCCAAATAATCACAGAGTTCTGCGTCTGGGTTATTGCCTACTCCTGGACAGAAATTTACTCTATCCATCTGCGTGTAGAAACTCTTGTCCTTTACTTTGTCTTTTTTTATAAAAGTGCCTTCTACGAGACAAGGTATCTTCAGAGAGTCCATCTCTATCGCGTTTTCACGAATGTGAACCTCATTCGCAGCAGCAATCATTTCCGGCGTAACTGATAAGCTAAATATACATAAACGAAAACCCCTACCAGGTGTGTAATATCGAACAAGCCATCGCCCATCTTTCAATCTATGAAAAATTGCTTTATGCATTTCTATAACTGTTTTATCGTCATTGTAGAATGCGATGCCATCATAAATTAGATCGCCATAATCACTTCTTAAAAACTTTAAGAATATACCACTTTCCCGTTTCGACTCGAAAAATACACTTAGTTTGTATATAAAGTTAATAGTATCTATTTTACCTGATTTGTCTAGACTTTCGTCTGTATCAAAAGGAACACCCCAAATACCAAGACGACACCGCTCTAAATAATCTGGAATTTCCCTACCGTATGTAACAGCTTGCGAAATCAAAGTATCTAGCTGAGAGTTGTAATACATATCACGTCTTAAGAGCTCCCTACCCTTAACATCAAAAAAACTACTATTCGAAAATAGTTTTTCAGTGAAATCAGGCGACAACTTAGTCTTCAAGAAACAATCCTTTGACTGTAACACGTATCGGCTTATGTCTATATATTTGTCTATAATATCTTTTCTGGCATAAATATTTGCTGAATTATACCAAGATTGGAACTGCTCTTTTGTAAAAATTCCAGTTATATCCGGGCTGTAACCTATCAACTTTTTTAGCTGCTTAGCAACTTTTTTGTTAGACACCATTTCCACATAATCGGGCAACGCATCTCCTAGCTCTTCTCTTACTGCAGCAAATTGTTTATAGGCGCAAAAAGCCGGTTTTAAATTGAGGGCGTATCTATACTTTGCCCACATATTTTTCCCATTAGACACACATCCTTCGAAAGAACTTCCCTTTTCAACAGGAAAGCATCCCAGTTCTTCAAGCTTACACGCATCTAGCTCCGATTTTAATTCCTCATTATTAGGATTCGTATCTTTCTTTTCGTTCACGACCGTACTGCTGTTCGCATCAGTAGTGGCTTGACAAAAAGACTTTACCTGATTAGAAGAAATAACGGCTAACAAAAATGTTGCTGCCAAGCACTTGATTTTATTTGCTTTCATATTGGTAATTATTAAGGATTAAAACTTTCTGATTTGCTGATTTGAATTAAAACTGGACTATCTTGAAATCGGGGTACGTAGCGTTCACGTGTTTCATAAAGCCGTCAAAGTTTCTGCCACTGTCTTCAACTAATCCCCATTCCTTAGTTAGGTAATATTTTGTGCCTTGGCATTCAAACTCGTAACTTTTTTCGCTACGTTTTACTTCTGATTTGTTTGTGGATACGTGCATCTGCGTCGGCTCTTTAGCGCATTCTCGTATTTCGTTCTCAATCAGGTCAATAGCGACACCGCTTCTCAATCTGAATTGGATAAATTCGGCAACGACTTCGTACATTCGCAGCCTTTGCCCACTTGCATTGTTTATGCAGAAGAATCTTCTTGATGCCTTATTCTGCTTTGCGATTTCTCTCACCGCATCTAAAGCCTTTTGTTGCTCCTCTGTATTGCCGTCGTCTTTACTCATTACTTCCAGCGCCGCAAGGAACAAAGTCTCATTACGTTCATAGAACTGCTTGAGAAGGTCTTTTTCTGATTTTGTTATTGCCATTTTTATTGTATTTAAGGGGTTGTACAGGTTTTTCAAATAATCTCGAATTGACTGCTGCGTAAAAGCATCAAGGCCTTCTCTTTCTTTGAGGGGTTCTATCACATAGTCCACAAGGTCTTGATAGCTGACATTGATAAAATTAGGATCTTTGGCATGGTCAGAGACAGACAAATACACAAAAGCTTGAATGGTGGAATCCAACATCCCCTTTCGTTCTACTGTTTCTATACGCAAGCCATTCTGTTTGCTACAAGCATAATAATAGCGCTCGGTTTGGCTTTTATCCCCGTATACCAGCTCTTCCTCTGTGGGTTCCTTTATATTCTTAGAAGAATCCTCCTTTGGTTTACCTTCCTCTGAGCCAACCTTATTTTCAATAATCAGCTCAAGGGTAGTGTATTTGTCAACGCCTTCTATTTCTGCTTTCACATAGATATCCAGCCTGTCAGAAGACCTAATCTTTGAAAGGGTACTGATTAGACGTTCCGTCTTGATGCTGCACGATACGATACTAAGACTACCTGTGATTACAGCATCCCTTAGAGCCAGCAAGTCTTTGTTGCCCTCTATTGAATTACTTCCTTTGCGAACCAGCAGATTGACAAATTGCTTCAGAAAGACCTTCTCGCCGCCAAGTTCAATATCAAACAGCCATGCGAGGAACTGGCTATGATACAACTCTTTGGTTTCAATGCCAAGCATTTTCCACGTATTAGGACTTTCGTAATAGCTCCTTACCCTATCGTTTTCCGGATTGCCATTGAAATCGAGCAGCTGGGTTATAATGTCAGACACTTCTTCCATTGTACACGCTTTATTTGTTATTTCCTTTGTTTATAATCTCTTTGTATACAATCTTGGCGCAAGCAATGAGCCCCTGGGCACCCTCACCCGCCACCCTGTCGAGCAACTTCGCACAAAACCCCTTTCCCGCATCGCCTAGCGCTTCTGCGAAGGTCTTAGGGAAGTCATTTGGCTCATTGGCATCGCGCTTTGCCTTTTTCACCATATCCTTCCAGTCATCAAGATAAACCTGCTGAAGAAGATAAAGGAAGTCGCTTACCGACAAGACTATGATGCTCGACACGAACGAACTGTCATAAAACCGCCCGTCTCTCGTCAACACATCCTGAAGATAGGAGCGAAGCACCTTGTTGTCAATTGAAAATCTTATCTGCCCTCCTTTTGTTTTTTCGAAGTGGGCACACCTTATCTTCTCTGCCAACTGTTCCTTGCGTTCGTCCTCATTAGCCGTTGAAAACCTCAACTCTGCCTCATAGCGCAAACGCTTGACTTTCGACTCGGGAATTTTCAACCATACGCTGACCTCGTAATTAGACATCTCATAACATTTTGTCTTCAAGAGATAATTGAATATCCACACCTCGAAGTCATTCTTGTTCATTGAGCCGAAGCCACGACCGAGATACCACTCCACGAACTCGCTCGTCGCAAAGCCTTTGTTTTCGGGTGTATGATTAGGCATATCTAATAGTTTGGAATTCTATGGATATAGACTTTGGGGACAACGCGTCTCCACCTGACAACCTAACAATGTCGTCAAGCGTTTCGTCCTACTCACCCTCGCCCCCAAGTATTTCAAGCTATTGCTGTCCGCTAAAACTTTTTTTAAGCACAAAAAAGATAGGGCTGGATTCCT
>CAVFVD010000025.1:0-36558 GCA_963625935.1 uncultured Oscillospiraceae bacterium
GCTTCACCGATGACAAGACCGTGCTCGACGCGGAAGACGACGCCGCCACCGCCAACTGGGGCGCGGGCTACCGTATGCCCACATACGCCGAATTCACCGAACTCAACAACAACTGCACCTGGACTTGGAACTCCTCGCACAACGGCTACACCGTCACCGGCACAAACGGAAACTCCATCTTCCTCCCGGCCTCGGGCAACCGCGACGGGAGCAGCCTCGACTACCACGGCTCGCACGGCCCCTACTGGTCCGCTACGCTCAACTCAGGCAACGCCCGCAGCGCGTACTTCCTCGACTTCTCCAGCGGCGACCGCACCCCGTACTTCGCCAACTACCGTTACTACGGGCGAACCGTCCGCCCCGTCGCAGAGAAGTAAAGTTTTCCTGTGGGGTAGTTGAAACTGTAAGTCGACACTTCCCCGCCTATTATAAACGGCGTAGGCTTGTCGGGCATCTGTCTGTTTTAAGCCAAATGCCTTAGCCGGAGCGGGGCAAACGCGCTCCCGCGCGCCTTTCCGAAGCGTCGCGCCCGCAGGGTCAGAGACGAAAGGGAAAGGGCGTGCGGGGGCTTTTCGTTTTTTTAGTGTATATTTGCGCGTTATTTGTACCTGAACGCGCACAGCCCTATTTGCGCCCCTATATATATAAGGCGTGCGGGCGGCGCGGCGAGAGCGGAAACAATCACAAAACAACAATAAACTTACAATGCAGAACAAAGGATTCGTAAAGGTAATCGCCGTACTGCTTTCCTTGATTTGCCTCTTCTACCTCTCTTTCTCTGTGGTGACGGGTCACTATGAGAAGAAAGCGGACGAGATGACGGCGCAGGGCAAGGACGGCGCGGCCTACCTTGACTCCATGCGCAACGAGAAAGTCTTCCTCAACTGGAAGACCCTCAAGGAATGCGAGGAGTTGCAGATTAGCTTGGGTCTTGACCTTAAGGGCGGCATGAACGTGGTGCTTGAGGTGAGCGTGCCCGACGTAGTGAAAAACCTCGCCGGCGAGGCCGTGAGCGACCCCAAATTTGTCAAGGCTGCGGCAGACGCCCAGGCTGTGGCGAAGAAGGGCAACGTGGACTTCGTGGACGCTTTCGTAGACGCTTACCAGAAAGCCAACGGCAAGGGGCAGCTTGGCGGCATCTTCGCCACGAAGCTCAAAGACAGCAATATCTCCTACAACTCCTCTGACGAGGACGTGAAGAAGGCGCTCCGCCAGCAGGTGGAGGCAGCCGTGGAAAACTCCAACAAGGTGGTGCGCTCGCGTATCGACCGCTTTGGCGTGGCTCAGCCCAATATTCAGGTGCTGCGCGGCAAGGGTCAGATGGGCCAGATTATGGTGGAGATGCCGGGCATCAAAGAGCCCGAGCGCGTGCGCAAGCTGTTGCAGGGTAGCGCAAACCTCGAGTTCTGGGAAACATATACCTTGCAGGAGACCTACTCCTATCTGCAAGCGCTTGACAGCCGCCTTGCCAAAGGCGAGACCGCTTCTGCCGACACCGCAAGCGCGGCAGCCGGCGACAGCGCAAAGGCTGTGGCTAAGGAAGAGACCAAGCCGGCCAAGGGCGCGAAAGAGCAACATCCGTTGCTTAGCAAGCTCGTTCAGCTTCAGGGCATGTCAAACGGTAGCTGCGTTGTAGGTTTTGCTCAAGCAGCCGACACCGCCGCCATCAATGCTATGATAAGCGGCGAGGCAGCCAAGAGCGTTTTGCCCTCCGACCTCCGTCTCGCTTGGGGCGTGAAGTCCGCCCAGGGCATGAAGGGCAACGTCTTCGAGCTTTACGCCCTGCGTGCCATAAACGGTCAGCCCTCTATGGCGGGCGAGGTTGTGGCAGACGCAAAGGACGAGTTCAGCCAGCAGCACCAGCCCATCGTCTCCATGACGATGACGCAGAACGGCGCGCGCGAGTGGGCTGCCCTCACCAAGAAGAACCTCAAGAAGTGCGTGGCCATCGTGCTTGACGGCTATGTGTACAGCGCCCCCGTGGTGCAGTCGGAGATTACCGGCGGCACATCGCAGATATCGGGCAGCTTCACCACCGACGACACCCGCGACCTCGCCAACGTGCTGAAGAGCGGTAAGATGCCCGCGCCGACAAAGATTGTGCAGGAAGAGACCGTAGGTCCGAGCCTCGGCGCAGCTTCCATTCAGGCAGGCTTCACGGCGTGCGTGGTGGCATTCGTTCTCCTTATGATATTCATGTGCTGCTTCTACGGATTCATTCCGGGTATGGTGGCAAACATGGCTCTGATACTGAACTTCTTCTTCACGTTCGGCATCCTGATTAGCTTCCAGGCGGCACTGACGATGAGCGGCATCGCCGGTCTCGTGCTCTCGCTTGGTATGGCAGTGGACGCAAACGTGCTGATATACGAGCGCACGAAGGAGGAACTCGCCGCCGGCAAGAACATCAAGACAGCCCTCGCTGAGGGTTACGGCAACGCGTTCTCCGCAATCTTTGACTCCAACCTCACGTCCATCATTACGGCCGTGATACTCTATAACTTCGGTACAGGCCCCATCCGCGGTTTCGCTATGACGCTGGGCATTGGTATCGTCGCTTCCTTCTTCACGGCAGTGTGGATTACGCGTATCGTGTACGAACACTTCCTCAACAAAGACAAGTGGCTCGGTCTTACGTTCACCACGAAGATGAGCAAGAACTTCCTGACCGGCACGAAGATCAACTTCATGAAGATGGGCGGCAAGAGCATCACCGTCTTCGTTGTCTTCGCAGTCATCAGCCTCGGCTTCCTCTTCACGCGCGGACTTTCCAGCGGTATCGACTTCACCGGCGGCCGCAACTACGTGATAGAGTTCGAGCAGAAAGGTGTGACGCCCGAGCAGGTGCAGAAAGCCGTGGCAGAGAAAGTGCACGCGAAAGACGCTACTGCCATTGTCAACGCCATCGCCATCACGACGACGAGCAACGACGCCGTGCGCCTCACCACCAACTACCGCATTGAGGACGACAGCGAAAACATCGACCAAGAGGTTGAGCGTTTCATCTTTGACGCACTGCACGAGCAGGGACTCATAAAGGCAGACTACAAGACCTTTATTGACCGCGACAACCACACGGGCGGCTCTATCATCTCCGCACAGAAGGTGGGTCCCTCCGTCGCAGCCGATATGACGCGTGGCGCAATCATCTCCGTGATACTCTCCCTCGCCGCCATCTTCGTGTATATCCTCATACGTTTCCGCAACGTGGCCTTCTCCATAGGCAGCGTGGTGGGTCTGGCGTTTGATACCGTGCTCGTGATGGGCGTGTACTCCATCTGTTGGGGCTGGATAGGCTTCTCGCTTGAAGTTGACCAGACGTTTATCGGTGCAATACTTACGGTGATAGGTTACTCCATTAACGACAAGGTGGTAGTCTTCGACCGTATGCGCGAGAACCTCCGGCTCTATCCCACGCGCGACCACTTCCGTCTCTTCAACGAATCGCTCAACAGCACCCTTACGCGTACGGTGATGACATCGTCCACCACCTTCCTCGTGCTTGTGTGCATCTTCGTGCTTGGCGGTGACAGCATCCGCTCTTTCTCGTTCGCGATGATACTCGGTGTTGTCTTCGGCACGCTTTCCTCCATCTTCCTTTCCGCCCCCATCGCTTACCGCACGCTCGGGCGCAAAGACCGCGAGAAGGCTGCCAAGTCCGAGCAGGAGGCCTAAGGCAGACATATTATATAAGGTGAACGGCGCGGAGGAAGTTTCCGCAGCGTCTCTCCTTGAAAACAGATAAGGCATCGTGCCGCGTGAAGCATTGCTTCGCGCGGCACAATCTTTTTTGTTCCTATTGGTTTGGGGAAACCTGCAAGCGCTGGCTTCGGACTTTTACCGAATGTTCGTTTTTGCCCATACGCGGGCAAGTTTCCCTTCCTTTTGGCTTTTTGTTTTCCTCGTTCCACCTTTCGGAAAGCCTATGTTGTGTCCGTTAGAGGGGTGCATATTTTCCGTGCTGTATTCTATCAGACAGAGAACCGTGACGCACATGGGTCTGTGCGTGTGATAAATATGCACCATATAAGCACATTTTGCTGCCGCATAGGCTGCGTTTAGCGTTGTTTGTTCATCGGGGGGGGGCGACGGCTGAAAATCGTCGTCTCAAAAGGCTAATTTTGCTTTGCAGGCGGCGGCTTTTGCTTGCGTCAGTGAGAAGCCGCGCTTTCGTCCCCGGGTTGTAGGGCGAGCGTCTGCGTAAACCTAAAAAACAAAAGACATGAAGAAGACTTTTTTCGGGGCACTCGCGCTCCTTTGCCTTATGGCCGTTCCCGTGACGTTCTGCTCTTGCGGCGACGATGACGATGACGACAAGACGGCAGCCCCCGCTACCGTGACGGCGGATCTCATTGTGGGGACTTATTCTGGGAAAATGACGTATGTGGGTTATACGGATGCACCTGCCACCGCGTATGCAGAGGTGACGCGTATGTCGGCCAGCAGCGTGAAGGTGAAACTGACCTGCTCAGAGTACGGGCTGACGAATATGGATGAGATAATAATGACTGTGACGCCAAGCGGGACGGGACAGGCGGATTTGACTCCGGAGAGTTCCATTAGCATTCGCGGGAATTACGCCAATGGCGTCATTACGTTCACGTTTTCAACCAAAGCCAACTACACGTACTATTTCAGCGGACAGCGGTAGAGAACTAATCCACCCGCGCCGCTTTGACGCGGAGGCTAAGCTCGGTCATAGTGTTCTTCGGCGCGTACATGCGTGCTGAGGGCTGCAAAGTAGGGGGAGAGGCTTTACGGCTTCTCCCCTCTTTTTTATTGCTGTCCGCTAAAACTCAAAAGGCCATAAAAACTCCTCCCGAAGTCCTTTGAAATGGGACTTCGGGTTCGCTTTTTCAAAAAGTAAGCCCCGTTAGTCAAACAGAACCGGTTCGGGAGGCGTTTTCTTGGTCTCTTGAACCATTTTCGCCTAGTCCTTTTCCGGCTCTTCAAGAAAAGTGCAGCAGTTCACGTAATACATGAGCATTATCCTTACCATTGTGGCCAGTCCGGAGAAGCTCCACGAACGTTCGATACGCTTTTGTATGACCATCAGAAACTATTCAACGGCTGTCCGCTAAAATGCGTACCCTTGTTCATAGTTATGCTATTTTTAGGCTCAAACGGAGGTAACTAAATGGGCTGAATTCCAAGCGAGGAATCCAGCCCCATCTTTTTTCCGCTCAAAGAAGTTTTAGCGGACAGCAATACCTCTTTTTATGTATGCGCCTTTCGGCTTTTGCGGCGTGCTTTCCTACATGGCTTCGGCGCTTGGTTGCGCTTCCTTTTTTATTGTTTGCCTCATTCGCTCTTGCCATCCTTTTTCCCGCGTCCTGCATCTGCGGAGTCCGCTCCGCGCAAGGGGCGCATGTCCCGCGTTCCGGCGGAAATATGTAAGTTTGCAACGTGCTAACTTGCCGCCCGAACGGCGCGGCGGCTAATTTCAAGGAAAACATCACAAGCAAGACCCTTATGGCAAACGACACAAACGCCACATCCTCACGTCTGCACGGCGCGCTCACTGCGGCGGGCGCGTTCTGCGTGGCCGTGTTGCTGCTTGTGAGCTTCCTCCCGAGGGACACGAAGTTCGGCTACGAGTACGAGACGGGCAAGCCCTGGCGGTACAACACCCTCATCGCAGCTTTCGACTTCCCCGTGTACAAGACCACCGAGGAGCTTGCCGCCGGGCGCGACAGCGCGTTGCGCGACTTTATGCCCTTCTATGTGGAAAACGCCACAATGGGACGCACGCAGACCGCCGCTTTCCGCGCCGACTACGGACACGGAGCTTTTCCCGGCGTGCCGGCCGCCTGCGTGCAGCACGTGGCGCGGCTTTTGGAGGCTGTGTATGAGGGCGGCATCGTAGAGAGTGACGAACTCGCCGAAATGGCACGCCAGCGCGTGGCTGGCATCCGCGTGGTGGAAGGAAAGGAAGCACGTCCCGTGCAGCTCGGCGGCTTGTACAGCACCCGCTCTGCCTATGAGTATATAGTGCAAAACGACACCGTGCGCTTCTCCCGCGAACTCATCGCGCAGTGCAACCTCAACAAATACCTTGTAGCCAATCTCACGCTCGACAGCGCCAAGACCGCTTCCGCCCGCGAGGACGTGCTCTCCGCCGTCGCTACGGCCGACGGGATGGTGCAAAGCGGGCAGCGCATCGTAGACCGGGGCGAGATGGTCACCCCGCAGCTCTACAAGATACTGCAGTCCTTTGAGCGCGAGACGGTGCGGCGCGGCGACCCCTCGCAGGGCTACCGCACGGTGATAGTGGGGCAGGCGCTCTTCGTGGCGCTTGTGCTTGCCGCCCTGATATTCTATCTCAAGTTTTTCCGGCGCGACTATCTTTGCTCGCCGCACAGCATACTGCTCCTTTCTACGCTTGTGGTCATCTTCCCGCTTGCCACCTATTTGATGGTCGACCACAAGTTCTTCAACGTGTATATGGTGCCGTACGCAATGGTCCCCATCTTCGTGCGCATATTCCTGGACTCCCGCACGGCTTTCATGGCAATGGTGTGCGCGGTGGTGCTTTCCTCCTTTGCGCTCCATAGCAATTACGAGTTTGTCCTTGTGCAGTTTATGGCGGGGATGACCGCCGTCTGCGCCTTGCGCGACCTTACCGAGCGCGCGCAGCTTTTGCGCGTCGTGCTGCTTGTGGCGGTGGTCAGCATGGTCACTATGCTTTCCTACGACCTCGCCCAAGGCGTCGACTTCGCCCACCTCGACCGCTCCTTGTATATATATATAGCGGTCAACGGCGTGCTTTTGCTTTTCGCCTACCCCTTGCTCTACCTTATGGAGAAAGTCTTCGGCTTCACCTCCGACGTGACGCTTGTCGAGCTCTCCAACACCAACACCACCGTACTCCGCAAGATGGCAAAAGTGGCGCAGGGAACGTTTGCCCACTCTATGCAGGTGGCCAACCTCGCCGCCGAGGTGGCTGACAAGATAGGGGCGAAGGCGCAGCTCGTCCGCGTCGGCGCGCTCTACCACGATATGGGAAAGATGCTCAATCCCGCTTTCTTCACCGAAAACCAGACGGGCGTCAACCCCCACGACGGACTTAGCGAGGAACGCAGCGCGCAGATTATCATCTCGCACGTGACCGAGGGCTTGCGCCTTGCCGAGAAATACCACCTGCCCCGCGTCATACGCGAGTTCATAGCCACCCACCACGGCGTGTCGCGCACGAAGTATTTCTACATTCAGTGGAAAAACAAGCACGAGGGGCAGGAGCCGGACCCTAAGCTCTTTACCTATCCCGGGCCCAACCCTTTCACGCGCGAGCAGGCCATACTTATGATGTGCGACGCCGTAGAGGCTTCCTCGCGCTCGCTTAAAGAGTTTACCGAAGAAAGCCTCCGCGAGCTTGTCGACCGCATTGTCGACGGACAAGTGGGGGAGGGGTACTTCCGCGAATGCCCGCTCACGTTCCGCGACATATCCGAGGCGAAACGCGTGCTTGTGGAAAGCCTGAAAACCATCTACCACACCCGCATCGCCTACCCCGAGCTTAACGCGCCCGCCGCCAGTCCCTCCGCACTCTTCCCCCGCCGCCCCTATCTCTTCGGCGGGCAGCGCCACAAGGTCTGAGGGGAGAAAAATCTTTTTCCGCAAGTATGGGTACAAACGCTTGCGATAGTCGGCAAAAATCCCCGTTCCGCATAAAAAAAGAGCGCGTGGGGGCGTAATATGCACATATTTGATACTTTTGCAGCTTGGTTGCTGGCAAATGCGCTTCCGTCTTTCGGGCGAAAACGCGGGGCAGTCGCGTGCAAAACTTGCGCCTTGCGGACAGCGGCCGGAACGAAAACGAAACTAAGATGAAGACAAAGACCCTTTTCCTTGCCCTCGCGCTCTTCCTTGGCGTGTGCGGCACGGCTTTCGCCCAGCTCCCTTCCGTGCAGCTTAAGGATATCAACGGCAAAACCGTAGACACGTCCAAGCTCAACAACGACGGGAAACCTTTCATCATAAGCTTCTTCGCCACATGGTGCAAGCCCTGCAACCGCGAGCTTAAAGCCATCAACGAGGTGTATGCCGACTGGCAGGACGAGACCGGCGTGAAGGTGGTGGCCATCTCTATCGACGAGGCGCAAAACGCGCAAAAGGTAAAGCCTATGGTAGACGCCGCCGGCTGGGAGTATGAGGTTTTGCTCGACCCCAACAGCGACTTCCGCCGCGCTATGGGCGTGAACATGATACCCCACGTCTTCGTCATCGACGGAGACGGCAAGATAGCCGAGAGCCGCAGCGGCTACACCGAGGGCGGCGAGCAGCATCTTATAGAGAAAGTGAAAGAGCTGCTCGGTAAGAAATAAGCCGCTTAAAGGAATAAGGTGCATCTGGACGGCATACGCCGTCTTTCTTGCTCGCCCCGTTAAGTTCGCGCCTTTCCCGCGCCCTGCCCTTTCGCGCCCTTTCCGTTTTTCGGGCATGAGTGCCGCAGAAAGGACGGCAATGCCGTATGGAAGCGGAAAGTTTGCCACAAAAAGCGCAGACAAACGCAGCGGGTGCGGCTACGCCTCGTTTTGGGCGTAACATAAAAGCGGCGGAGGCGCACCACAGCATTTTTGTATTTTTGGTTTTTATGAGAACACTCGCCATAGGGACAGCCTTCGCGCTGCTGCCGTTAGCCGCCGTCGCGCAGAGCGAGGGCGGAAAGTCGGCTTTCTCCCTCAAGGGTAGCATACAGAGCGACGTGCTCGTCCCGCAAGAGGACAACCGCATCGGCACGGGCACTTACGACGACAAGGTGCTTACCAACACCTACGCCGAGCTCCATCTCCTCAACAAATATTTCTCCGCCGGTGCGCGCCTCGAATACCTCGACCACCCGCTCCCCGGCTATGAGGACGACTTCAAAGGCTGGGGCGTGCCTTACTTCTACGCGCAGGGACGCTACAAATGGGCGGAGCTGACGTTGGGCGACTTCTACGAGCAGTTTGGCTCCGGACTTGTGCTGCGCACCTACGAGGAACGCTCGCTCGGCGTGGACAACTCGCTGCGCGGCGGGCGGCTCGCGCTCAAGCCCTACAAGGGCGTGAGCTTCAAAGCCCTTGCCGGACAGCAGCGCTACTATTGGCACCACCGCAATCTTGACAACTCCACGCCGTGGACGTACGGAGCCGACCTCGAGCTCTCGCTCGACCAGTGGGTGCGCCCTATGGACGAGAGCGGCACGCGCCTCACGCTTGGCTTCTCCGCCGTCGCAAACGGTTCGACTTCCTTGCCCGAGATAGTCACCACGCGCCCCACAGGGCAGACGGACGCGGTCACGGGCGAAGCCATATATGGGTCCTACCGCTTGCGTATGCCCAAAACCGTGCCGGCGTATGACGTGCGCGCCAACTTCCAGAAGGGCAACTACAGCGTGCTTGCCGAGTACGCATGGAAAGGGCAGGACCCCTCCAGCGCCAACGGTTACACCTACCAGCACGGACAGACGCTCCTCCTTTCCGGCTCTTACTCGAAGCGCGGCATGAGCCTCCTCTTGCAGGCAAAGCGCAGCCAGGACATGTCCTACCGCTCGCGCCGCGGTATAGACAAGGTCTCCACCGCGTGCTTCATCAACCACCTGCCCGCTTTCTCTATGCAGCACACCTACGCCCTTGCGTCGCTCTACCCCTACGCCACGCAGATGACGCCGGGAGAGTGGGCGTTTCAGGCAGAGGTGGGCTACAACTTCCGCCGCAAGACCCCGCTCGGCGGCAAGTATGGCACCAACGTGAAGGTCAACTTCTCCCACATACGCGGCATAGACCAGTACGCCGACGCCACGCACACCGACGGGATTGGCGGCAACGGACTTGGCTCTAAGTTCTTCCAAATGGGGCACGCCACCTATTATCAGGACATCAACGTGCAGGTGGAGAAGAAAATCACAAAGAGCTTCAAGCTCAACCTTATGTATGCCGCGCAGCAGTACAACAAGACGGTCATCGAGGGTCACGGCGGCATAGTGAAGAGCCATATCGCCGTGGTGGAGGGCAAGTACCAGTTCAACAAACGGCTTACCTTGCGCGGCGAGGCGCAGTATCTCCACACGCGCCAGGACCAGGGCGACTGGTGGTACGGCTTGCTTGAGCTTTCCTTCCTCCCCAACTTTATGTTCACCGTCAGCGACCAGTACAACGGCAACGTGCCTTACTACACCTCCGACGGTGCTGAGGACGAGAGCCGCGGCACGCACAAGGAGCACTACCTTATGGGCTCTGTCACGTTCACCCACCGCGCCCACCGCTTGCAAGTGGGCTACGGCAAAACCCGCGCCGGCTACAACTGCTCGGGCGGCGTGTGCCGCTTCGTGCCTGCCTCGAAGGGCGTGACAGCCTCCTATACTTTCAATTTCTAACGCCCTTTTCGGCCAGTCTCTTCGTATGAAACCATTTATACTCTCCATAGCCTCCGTCCTCGCCGCCGTGTCCCTCACGGGCTGCAACGACGTGGACGAGAGCAAGCGCTTTGAAGGGCCGCTTGCCTTTGAGGCGCAGAAAAACGTGCTGGTGGAAGACTTCACCGGACAAAGCTGCACCAACTGCCCCAAGGCAGCCGACGCGCTGCACGAAATGCAGCAGGTGTACGGCGTAAGCCGCCTTGTGGCGGTATCTATACACGGCGGCTCGCTTTCCCTCGACCAGGACCTCGTCGGCATACGCGGTCTCGCCACGCCGCAGGGCAACGACTACGTGAGCCACTGGGGCGTGCAGGCTTTCCCTATGGGGCTTGTCGACCGTCAGGGCGGCTTGCTCGACTATGAGAAATGGAACGCCGCCGCGCTCTCTCGCTTCAGCCTCGCGCCCAAGGTTTCGCTCGACATAAAGGAGGCGAAATATGACGCAGCTTCGAAGTCCGTCACCGTAAAAGTAAGCGTGGAGGGCAACGAGAGTGTCAGCGGCGAGCTTAACGTATGGCTCACTGAGAGCAACATTACGGCCATCCAGCGCATGCCTGAGGGCAACTACAACACTTCCTACGTGCACAACCACGTATTCCGCGCGGCTGTCTCAGCTCCCTACGGCGACGGGTTCTCTGTGGCGGCTGACGAAAAGAAGGAGTGCGAGTACACCTACACTGTCACGCGCAGCGACTGGGATACCTCCAACCTCTCAGCCGTGGTCTTCTTCGTCACGGCGGCAGACGGCGTGACGCAGGTGGTTGACGCTAAGGTGGAGTCTCCGGCTTCTTTGGACGGACCGCGCTGACGCAGGAAAAGGAAAACACAAAGGCGTGCGAGGGTGCACGAAATAAGCTGCCCCGCGCCGCGACAAGCAATACAAGACACAAAATTCAAACAAGGCATTCGGTATGAAAAAGATTTTCTCGCTTTTTGCCGTAGCGCTGCTTTCGCTGGCAGCCGCTCAGGCACAGGTGGTCTTGACCCGTGAGGGCAAGACGGTCAACGACGGCGACGTGCTCACCTTTGAGGCGCATGCTCCGAGCGTGCCCGGACTCCCCTACGAGGCAGGCGGAAGCGACGACCCCACTTTCCACATAACGGCGGACGGCACGCTTCGCACCTACATCACCATTACGAAGACCTACACCGGTGGATACAAATATCTGAGCGTGTGCGGCATTCAGGGAAGCTGTGTAAGTTTCGCTTCCAAAGTGCTCAATCTCTTCCGGGACAGGACTGCGGGCGAGTCTTTCTCTATGCAGTTTGAGGCAAAGTTTTTGGATGGGCAGTACGGCAGTTATGAGGCGCAGACAGAGGTTTATTTCAAGGAGAAAGACGCTGACGTGGAGAAGAAGATACTCACTTTCACCAGCGTCTTCACCTACTCCGATAAATCGGGCATAGAGGGGGTCGCCTCGTCCGCGAAGAACGCCGTGCGCTTTGACGGCTCCGCCCTGCGCTTCTCTTTCCCCACAGCGGGCGAGCGCAAAGTGGGCGTGTACGCCGCCGACGGCCGTCTCGTGCGCAGCGCGAGCGTGGGCGCGGAGGGCAGCCTTTCCCTCGGCACTCTGCCGCAGGGCGTCTACCTCTACCGTGTGGAAGAGAGCGGACGCGCTGCCGCAAGCGGCAAGGTGGCAGTGAAGTGACGCCCATAGCGCAGACATACACATAGCAAACGGGGCGAGGGCGCGCAGCGGAGCTTTCCGGCGCGCCCTCGCTTGCGCCTTTTGCACGCGGTGCCCGCCCCCTTACTTAGGGCGTGGCGGCGGGCAAAGAGCGCGGCGCGTACCACACGCTTTAGAAAACGTATGAAAAAACTACTCATAGAGACCTACGGCTGCCAGATGAACGTGGCCGACAGCGAGGTAGTGGCCTCCGTCATGGGAATGGCGGGCTACGAGCCTTGCGAAACGCTTGACGAGGCAGACGCCGTCTTCCTCAACACCTGCTCCGTGCGCGACAACGCCGAGCAAAAGATTGTGCACCGCCTCGAAGCGCTCAACGCCTTCCGCCGCAAGAGCGGGCGCAAGCTCGTCATAGGCGTGCTGGGCTGCATGGCCGAGCGCGTGAAGGACGGACTGCTCAACACGCACGGCGCCGACCTTGTGGCCGGGCCCGACGCCTATCTCTCCCTGCCCGACCTCATCGCGCAGGCCGAGACGGGGCATAAGGCGATGGACATAGAGCTGAGCCTTACGGAGACCTACCGCGACATTGTCCCCACGCGCTATTGCGGAAGCCGCATTTCGGGTTACGTGAGCATAATGCGCGGCTGCAACAATTTCTGCCATTACTGCATCGTGCCCTACACCCGCGGCCGCGAGCGTTCGCGCGACGTGGAGAGCGTACTGCGCGAGGTGCGCGACCTCGAGGCTCGCGGATACAAGGAGGTGACGCTCCTTGGGCAGAACGTCAACTCGTACCGCTGGACGTCGCCCGACGGCACTGTCCTTGCTTTCCCCGGTCTGCTGCGTGCCGTGGCGCGTGCCGTGCCCTCTATGCGCGTGCGCTTTTCCACGTCCCACCCCAAGGATATGAGCGACGACACGCTGCGCGTCATCGCCGAAGAGCCCAACGTGTGCCGGCACATACACCTGCCCGTGCAGAGCGGCTCGGACACCGTGCTGAAGCGCATGAACCGCAAATACACCCGCGAGTGGTACTTGGAGCGCGTGGCGGCTGTGCGCCGCATTGTGCCGGACTGCGGTCTTTCCACGGACATCTTCGCGGGCTACTGCGGCGAGACGGAGGACGACCACCAGCTCTCGCTCTCGCTCATGCGCGAGTGCGGGTACGACTCGGCGTTCATGTTCAAGTACAGCGAGCGCCCGGGTACGTATGCCTCAAAGCATCTTGCCGACGACGTGCCCGAGGAGGTCAAGGTGCGCCGTCTGGAGGAGCTGATAGCCTTGCAAAACGAGCTGAGCGCGGAGAGCAACCGCCGCTGCGTGGGGCGTGAGTACGACATCCTTGTGGAGGGCGTGAGCAAACGCTCGCGCGACCAGCTCTTCGGGCGTACGGAGCAAAACAAGGTAGTGGTGTTTGACCGCGGAACGCACCGTCCGGGCGACTATGTGCGTGTGCGTGTCACCGGCTCTTCGAGTGCCACGCTGCAAGGCGAGGAAGTGAAGGCTGAGGCTTAGGCCCGCGCTTTGCGCCGCCGTTAGCCCTTAAAGAGTGTGTGCGGCGTTTCCCGCCACCGTCTCTTTCTCACAGCGCGGAAGCCCGTCCGAGATTGGCATTTTTGGCGGAATGTGAGCCGCAGATGCCAATTGACACAATTTGCAAACGGAAAAAATATTTCGTATCTTTACATAAAGAAGAGGGGAAACGCAACCGCGCGTTTCCCCTCTTCTTTGCTGTATTGATTATCAATAGATTACGCGGCGCAGAGATGTACATATAGCACCGCCGGGATGTACATGCCGGAAAAACTCCAAGTATTCCCGTCGCTACAGTCCCTATTTCCGTCGCGCGAAAGTCCCTTCCCGTCCCCGCTTCGCCGGTTTTGCGTCTCCCGGGTTCATAATTATTCTTAAAAAATCGCCCGATTCTATTGTTCTATTTTTCCTTTGCGCAACGTGGGGGAAGCTTCTTGCGCATATTTTTGCGGTGTCTTTCAATGTCGGAATATACGCAAAAGAGACAGCTACGGGGAGCTGCAGAAAAAGTCCGGCACGCCTCAGTAGCGTGCCGGACTTCTTGTATATGGAGCGGGAGGCTCTCTGTATAGGGGCTTACATCGGGAAGCTGATGCCCACTGCGATGTTGGCGTTTGAGGAGTTGAGGGGGATTCCCTCCTTGGATACCTTGCCCATGATGCGGTCCGTGCCCACAAAGAAGTTGAAATGCTTGGCACGCAGGTCGAGCATAAGTCCGCCCGTCACGCCGGCGGAGGTGAAGCCCACGCTCGCGCCCACTTCGAGGCACTTCACCGGGCGCACCGTGGCGGAGAACATGCCCTGGTGCCACGAGTAGCGGCCTTGTATGCGGCTGCTGTAAAGGAAGCCCGTGTGTATGCGGCCGCCCCATACGGGCAGCGTGTAGTCCGCGCCGATGTTGAGCGTGGCGGCCAGGGCGCGGCACTCCTTGCCCTCGCCGTCGTCGTACACGGCGAAGAGGTCTTCAAGGTCGTCGCCTATCGCGTCAAACTGGTCGCTGAGCTTGTTGCCGTCCTCGTTGCCGCCGCCGGTGTAGATGTCTTTCTTGAAGCCCTCGAAAGACCATTCGGCCTTCGAGCTGCCTTTCTTAACCCCTTTCCAGTTGATGAAGCCCAAGTCGGTCAGGGCTGCGGACACAGTGAGGTCGGGAAGCACCTTGTAGGTCGCGCCCAAGTCGAAAGCGACACCCGCGCCGGCAAGTCCGCCGCTAATGTTGTCCACTCCCTCCACGCGCCTGCGGCCGGTGGCGGGGTCGAAGTCGTCGTCCTTGTACTTGAAGTCGGAGGAAAGCACTGCCGCAGAGAGGCTGGCGTCGCCGTCCACCGACCAGCGGTCGTAGGCGAGGCGCACGTCGAGCTTCTTCACGTCAAGGTCGGCGTACGCCAAGCCGAGGAGAAACTTCATCTTCGCGCCGATGGAGAGCTTGTCGCCTATATTGTGTTGGTGTCCCAGCGCAATCTCCATATAGCTTTCCGAGCGCAGGCCTATGTTGCCCAGTTTGTACTCGTCTTTCGCCCCCGCGTTCTTCATAAAGTCGAAGAGAGACTTGGGCATGGAGGCGGTAGTATTGGAGCGCAGGTTAAGCTCTATGAGGTTGTTGCCTTTGAAGCCTTTGAAAGCCACGCCGAGGAGGGAGTATTTGAGATGCACTCCCAGCGTGTTGCGCTCGCGCAGCGAGCCGAGGAAGTCGCCGGAGTCTACTTGCGGATGCAGGAAAGTGGTGAGCGTGCGCCCGCCTACGTTGTATCCCTGCCAGCCCGGCTCCATTTTGTACACAAGCTTTTTCAGACCGAGGTTGCCCTCTGTGCCCACATTCATGTAGCCGAAGAAAAGCGGCATAGAGACATACGGACCGTCAAGCAGAGCGGGGTTGAGCTCGTGCTTGTATTGCGCGTTCTGCATGAAATAGGCAGTGCGCAGCTCTTGCGCCGAGGCCGGCAGCGCGGCAAGCGCGGCAAGCAGGAGGGTGCAAAGTGTTTTTCTCATCGTAGGTATGCTTTTCGTTTGTATGTATGGGGACGCTGAAAAATTCCGCCGCGTCTGGGAAAGCCCGGCGTTCTGCTCTTTCAGGCAGTCCCGCAGTTTGTCAGTTAAAATTAGCCGTCACTGCGCCTTTCAGCTTTAAGAGGAGGTCGTCAAAGCGCAGGTACTGCGTGGAGTATAGGGTGTGCGTGGCCGCGCTTTCGCCTTTTGCCGCGTCAAAGCGGAAGACGAGGCGGTCGATGCGGGACAGGTCGTCGGGATTGTCGAGCGTGGCCTCCGCCGTGACGGGAGTGACGGTGCTTGCCGCCGCACCCGTGGCTCTGTCGTTGCCCGCTTCTATCTCAAACTCGCCAAAGCGCACGCCGGGAAGCACATTGCCGTCTCTGTCGATGGCGGCTATTTTCCCCACAACGGAGAGCGGGATGGTGTTGGTGCAGTTGGCCGTAAGCACAAGTCCTTTCGCGCTCCATCCTTTCAAGTCGTCGGCCATGCTCTCTGTAGAGTCGCGGTAGACGATGGCAAGCCCTTCGCTGAACTCAAAGGGCACGTACATAATGTACTCCGTCTTAGCCTTGTACTCCTTGCCA
This sequence comes from uncultured Oscillospiraceae bacterium, assembly GCA_963625935.1. Taxonomy (GTDB): domain Bacteria; phylum Bacteroidota; class Bacteroidia; order Bacteroidales; family Bacteroidaceae; genus Alloprevotella. Next base: position 16,134 of record CAVFVD010000025.1, read on the forward strand.
AACTCCACTGTGTAGCTCTTGTCCTGCGGCATCTGCACGCGTCCGTCTTTCAAGTCCACCTGAATTTCGTCGGGTATGTTGTAGTGCAGGGAGGAGAGGCGGTTGTCTTCGGCGTTTATGCGTATTTTCTGCGCGTCCCCGGTTACGCCATTGGGGTCGTAGGGCGTTTCCGCCTCGTGGAAGTAAACGGTGTTGACCGCGTTTTTAGCCAGTGCGAAGGTCTTTCCTGCGCCCGGCAGCATGATGGTTTGGGTGAAAGCCCCCGTGCCGCGTTTCACCGCGCTTACCTTTGCGGAAACGTTAAGGTCGGCGGGTATTTGCGAGAAATCGGCAACAAACTTCATCGTAGGGTTGGCTACCGCCAGCTTTACCTCCGCGTCATCGAGGAAGTCGGGAATCATGTGCCGCACGTCGATGGGGTTGACATCCGGCGAAATCTCCGGGTTGAAACGACCTGTGACGTTTTTCACCGACACCGTGCTATACGTGGAGGAGGGGCGCGACGCGCCTATGGCGAAGCTCATCGTAAGGTCGGCGTAATCGGAAGACGAGAAATTGAAGCTCTGCGCCGCGCGGAACTCCACATTGCCGGAATAGCTGACCGCGCAACGCTCATCGGAGAGGGTCATCGTAGAGCCTGTGCGCGATACGCCGTTCTTACCGAAGTCCACAGCGTATGCCGTCAAGCGGCAAAGCTCGCCGTTGGAGGAAACTGCGGCGTCGGGGATGGTTATCACGTTGCCCGAAACCGTGCCCACGCTTGCGTCCTTCACTTTGAGAAACTCCGGAATCACAATGCGCATGCCGCTGACACGGCTTACGGTGAGCCGCGATCCGGAAGACTGCTTGACGGTGAAGGTAAGCGTCACGGGCGTGTCCCGAAGCTCTGCTGCGTCTACGCGCACTATCTCCTCGCCTACGTTTTCGAAGCGGAACGAAACGTTATCTCCGTCCGTGCTCTTCGCCGTGCCGGTGAATGTCTTTCCGCTCATGACGGGGACGGACGAAACGGCGGACGGGTCGACGCCCATCTGACGGCAAAGCGTCTTGAAATCGAGCGCGCGCTGCGAGTTGGCGATGGTTTTGTTCTCCACCTTGGCAGTGGCGGCAGCCACCTCAAACTTTACGGTAGTGGAGCCGTCCTCCACCATATAGTACACGTTGCTGCCGTCTACTTTGACGTTTTTCTGCGTGTCGAGAATGTCGGCAAGGAATATCTTTTGCGTCCTTCCCAGTTTTACGCCCAGCCCCTCGCTTCCGAGCGACATCGTGAGGTCAAGGTCTTCGCTGAGGTCGTAGCTGCTGTCCACGCATGAAGGCAGTAAAAAAGCCGCTGCGGCGCAGAGCGTGCAGCCCGCGAGCGTCTGTCGCAAAAATGTTTTTCGCATAAAATGTGGCAGTTTTAGAGGTATTAGACAAAGAATAGAGTACGTGCGGGGGACGCGCGAAAGCTAAGCCGCGCCGCACGCGCAGAAAGGAGAGGCTCTTCCTATGCAAAGACAAATATAGCGCGGCAAGCTATACGCAAGAAGAAAAGTAGAAGAAAATGCGCACTTTGTGGTAAAAATATCCGCGTTGGCACGGGGAAAAGTAAAAAATCCCTACAAAATACACGTCACGGGCATAGGCTGCGTCAGGTGGAAGAGCAGAATAAAAGAATGCGCAAATACGGCTGCCCCGCTCATTCGCACTTTCTTTTGTTGCACGCACCTATGTTATATATAATATTGTGCGGCTATTATATATAATGTGTACGGCGCGCTACTCCAGTAAGCTCAGGCAAAGGGCCAGATGAGCGGCACGAGCAGGACGGTAAGCACGAGCGCGAGGATATTGAGCGGGAGACCAATGCGCACGAAGTCGGAAAATCGGTAGTTGCCTATGCCCTGCACGATGAGGTTGGTCTGATAGCCTATCGGCGTGCTGAAACTTGATGACGCCGCTACGCAGATGGTGACAAAGAAAGGCATAGGGTCGACGCCCATGTGCTGCGCGATGGAGAGCGAAATGGGAAAAGCAAGCGCGGCGGCGGCGTTGTTGGTCATTATCTCCGTGAAGACGTTTGTCACCACAAAGATGAAGGCGAGCATAAGCACGGGGTTCTGGCTCCGGCTAAGCTCCAAAGCCAGCGAGGCCACGGCGTCTGCCATTCCGGAGTTTTGCATGGCGCGGCTGATGGCGAAAGCTGAGGCTATGGTGACGAGGATGTCCCACGAAATAAACTTTGTGTACTTGCGGGCGGGGAAGATGTTGAGCCACGCCATAAGCACCGTCACCACGGTGACGAAGAAAAACATGTCGAGCTTCATCTTCGGGAAAGCCTCGCGCACGGCAGGCAGCTCGCCAATGGTTGCGCCCACTATCATAAGGAAGAGCAGCACGATAGAAAGCACGCGCTTCCAGGGCACCATAGACTGCTCCGGCTCGCGGCCGTCTGTCACCATAAGGAAAAAGGAGGAGTCGCCCCAGTTTGGCATAAAAGCCCCCTCGTCAAGCAACACCAGCGTGTCGCCCTCGCGGAAGCGCACGCCGCGCATATCGTGCATGAGGAACGTGTCGCCGCCGCGCCGCAGCTCGAGTATCGTCGCGCCGTACTTGCGGCGGAAGTCAAAGTCCATAACACGGCGGTTGATGGCCGGGAAACGCGCCCCGAGCACCACCTCTATGCGGTTGAGGTTGTTGCCCGCCTCGCCCGTTCCGTCGCCCTTGCTTTCACGGGAGTCGGGAAGCAGGCGTTTGGAGAAAATCCATATATACAGCAGCCCCACGACGGCAATGGGAAGCCCCACCTTGCCGAGCTCAAACATGGTGAACCCGCGGAAGCCGGAGTCTATCACCATGCCGTGCACCACGAGGTTGGTGCTGGTGCCGATAAGCGTACACACGCCGCCGAGGATGGTGGCGTATGAGAGCGGTATGAGCAGCTTGGTGGCAGCAACGCCGTGTTTCTCCGCCCAGCGCTTTATCATAGGGGCGAATATCACCACGACGGGCGTGTTGTTGAGGAATGCGGAGATGAAAGAAATGGCGGGCAGCATGCGTGCCTGCACTTTCCGCACGCCTGCGCCCTTGTCGCGGGGCAGAAGCGACTGGAGGAGTTTTTCAAGAAGCCCCGAACGGCGCACGCCCTCGCTCACGAGGAAAAGCATGGCCACGGTTATCATCCCCTTGTTGGCGAACCCTTCCAGCATCTCCTTGGGCGAGAGGATGCCGGCACAGAGGAAGACCGCCGCGCCAGAGAGCAGCACAAGCCCGGGACGCATGCGGTCCTTCACCAGTGCGGTGATGACCAACGCCAAAACGACTATGACGAAAACGGCTTGGAAACTCAAAACAGGATGCGTGTTTGGGGTGAGAATTTCTGCGGATTGCTTACCGCGAGACTATGAACCAGGGGTTGTGCAAATCCTCCTTATTATATATAAGTGGCGTTCCCGTCACCGCGTCGGTGAAGCTGCAGCTGGCGGCAACGGCGATGGCGTGTCCCGCCGCCGTGTCCCATTCCATCGTGGGGGCGTGGCGCGGGTATACATCCGCTTCGCCGTCCGCTACGAGGCATATCTTCAGCGAGCTGCCTGCGGAGACGGTTTCCACCTCGCCGTGCTTCTCGCGCAAAGTCGCGATGAAGCTCTCCGTCTCGGGGGAAAGATGGGAGCGCGAAGCCACCACGCGGAAAGTCCGCCCCTCCTGCGCGGGCTGCGGCATAGTCCGCACACCGACGGGCTGCCAAGTGGCGGCATCCACCTCGGCGGTGAAAGCCCCAAGCCCTTTCGCGCCCCAATAGAGGCGGCGGGTAACAGGCACGTATATCACGCCAAGCACGGGCGAGCCGTTCTCCACAAGCGCGATGTTTATGGTAAACTCGCCGTTGCGCTTAATAAACTCTTTCGTCCCGTCAAGCGGGTCTACTACCCAAAGTTTTGCCCAATCCTTCCTCTCGGCGTAGGGCTGTTTCGCCCCCTCCTCGGAAAGCACGGGCCAGGGCGTGCCGGCAAGAGCGGCGGCAATCACCTCGTGCGAGCGGCGGTCGGCAAGCGTGAGCGGGGAGTTGTCCGCCTTGCGCTCCACCTGCCAGTCAGCCTCCGGGCTGTCGTACACTTCCATCACGGCACGGCCCGCACGGACGGCGGCCTCGATGACGAGGGAAAAGAGTTTTTCCATATTAAGCTATTGTGAATTTTGCCGCACTGCGGCGCATGCAGCCAAAAGAAGCCGCAAGTCCCTTGGGGCAAAGGTAAGAAAACTTTTCAGCCCGCCGCCCACGCACGCCACACTACTGCGGCATAATACGCCAGGGCGGGCGCGTGACGCGGAAACAAAAGAAAATGCGCCGAAAAAAGCATTAAAAATGTTTTTCCTACAAGGAGAAGTGCTTATCTTTGCAAGCAAGATTGAGTGAGGGGCTTTCGAGAAAGTTCCTCACTTGTTTTTAAGGGAGAACTTTCGCAAGACCCAAAAGACCCAAGGCAACGCATGATAGACAAAAACCAGGTGAAGGCGCTGGTGGACGAGTGGCTGGACGGGAAAGACTATTTCCTGACCGACTTGACCGTAAGCGCGGATGACCGCATCGTGGTGGAGATTGACCACGAAGAGGGCGTGTGGATAGAGGACTGCGTGGAGCTGAGCCGCTTCATAGAGAGCCGCCTCGACAGAGACGAGGAAGACTACGAGCTCGAGGTGGGCAGCGCCGGCATCGGGCAGCCTTTCAAGGTGCAGCGCCAGTACGAGATACACCAGGGAGAGCGCGTCGAAGCACTCACCGCCGACGGGCGCAAGCTGAAAGGCGTGCTGTCCGGCGTGACCGAGGACGGCTTCACCCTCGCCATAGAGGAGAAAGTGCGCGAAGAGGGGGCGAAACGCCCGAAAACGGTAGAGCGCGACCTGCGCTTCGCCTACGCGGACGTGAAATGGGTGAAATACCTCATCGACTTTAAGTAAGCCGCCAAAGCCCCGGACTTCAAACGGCGGGGCGGCACGAGCTGCCACACGCTTAGCGCAGCCCGGCGGAAAGAATACGACATAAGAGAAACAAGAGTAACATCATACAGAGCATGGCCAAGAAAAAGACGGAGACCGCCAGTCTCATAGAGACGTTCGCCGAATTCAAGGAAAACAAAAACATAGACCTCGCCACTATGGTGGGGGTGCTGGAAGAGAGCTTCCGCAGCGTGATAGCGAAACTCTTCGGCTCGGACGAGAACTTCGACGTCATCGTGAACCCGGACAAGGGCGACTGCGAAATTTACCGCAACCGCGTAGTGGTGGGTGACGACGAGGTGGAAGACCCCAATAAGCAGATTGCCCTCTCCGAGGCGCAGAAGATTGACGAGACCTATGAGGAGGGCGAGGACGTGAGCGAGGAGATTCACTTCGCCGATTTCGGCCGCCGCGCCATACTTACCCTGCGCCAGACGCTTGCCAGCAAGATTCTCGAACTGGAGCACGACGCGCTCTACAATAAGTACAAGGACCGCGTGGGCGAGCTCATCGCCGCCGAGGTGTACCAGACGTGGAAGAGCGAAACGCTCCTGATGGACGAGGAAAAGAACGAGCTCTACCTTCCCAAGTCGCAGCAGATTCCCCGCGATTTCTTCCACAAGGGAGACATAGTGCGGGCCGTGATAGACCGCGTGGACAACACCAACGGAAACCCGAAGATTTACCTCTCCCGCACCTCCCCCGCGTTCCTGCAACGCCTCTTGGAGGGCGAAATCCCCGAGATTGGCGATGGCTTGATACGCCTCTGCCGCATTGCCCGCATCCCCGGCGAGCGTGCAAAGATTGCCGTGGAGAGCTACGACGACCGCATCGACCCCGTGGGGGCTTGCGTCGGCGTGAAAGGTAGCCGCATACATGGCGTGGTGCGTGAGCTGCACAACGAGAATATCGACGTGATTAGCTACACGGATAACACATCGCTCTTCATACAGCGCGCGCTCAACCCGGCTCAAGTGTCGAGCATACGCCTTGATGAGGAAAACCGCAAAGCCGAGGTTTACCTGCGCCCGGAGGAAGTCAGCCTTGCCATAGGTAAGGGCGGACTGAACATCAAGCTTGCCTCGATGCTCACGGAATACACCATCGACGTCTTCCGCGAGGTGGACGGCGAAGAGACAACGGAGGACATCTACCTCGATGAGTTTGCCGACGAAATAGACCAGTGGGTGATTGACGCAATCAAGGAAATAGGTCTCGAGACCGCCAAGGACGTGCTCAACGCCCCGCGCGAAATGCTCATAGAAAAGGCCGACCTTGAAGAGGACACCGTGGACGAGGTCATCCACATACTGAAAGCCGAGTTTGAAGACGACGCGCCCGCAGAGACGCAAGACTCCGGCGACGCGGAAAGCGGCGCAGCCGACAGCGAGACCGAGGCAGAAGCCGGAAACACGGAAGACAACGCAGACGAGCCTGCCGGCGACGAGACGGCAGCAACGGAAAGTTAGCAGACGTGGGAGCCGGGGCCGGAAGTCGGGATTGCCTTCGCGGACAACCTTCCGTTTGCCAGTCGGCACGCACAGACCCTAACCTCCCGCCCCCGCGAACAAAACATATAACCCACCTCCTAACTCCTATAAAACCTGCATGAGCAACATCAGACTAAATAAAGCAATCAAAGAGTTCGGCATTGGCTTCCAGACGGCCTCGGACTTTCTCAAAAAGAAAGGCTACGACGTGCCTGACGGACCTAACCAGAAGCTGGACGAGAAACAATACGAACTGCTGAAAGGCGAGTTCGGCGCCGACAAGGACCTGCGCAGCAAGGCGGAGGAGATGATGAAGTCGCGCATGAAAGAGAAGCGCGCCGCCGCGCCCAAGGAGGCGGCGAAAGCGGAAAAGGCCGCGCCGGCGGTGATAGAGACCACCGTGCCCGAAGAGCTGCGCCCGCACATCACTACGACGGGGCACATCGACCTTTCGCCCAAGGCTTCCGCAAAGGAAGAGCCTAAGAGCGTGAAGGGAGACGCACCCGCGCCGACCGCCGCACCTAAGGAGGCTGCCGCGCCTAAGGAGACAGCATCGCCTGTTGCGGAGGCAACATCCCCTGTTACGGAGACAACATCGCCTGTTACGGAGTCGAAAACTTCTTCCGCAGTCGCTTCCGCCGCTTCTGCGGCTTCTCCCGCAGCTTCCGCTCTTGCGGCAGCCGCACCCGCAGCTGAGAAGCCCGCGCCTGCAGCGACTTCGGCTGAAAAAGCAGCTCCTGCCGCAAAAGCGCAGGAGGAGAAAGCCGCAAAGCCTGCAGCGGAAGCCCCCGCTACGGACGTGAAAGCCGAAGCCGCAATCTCTGCGCCCGCAGCCAGTGGTCAGATCACCGCAGCCGCACCCGCAGCTGAGAAGCCCGCGCCCGCAACGCCCGCCGACAAGGAGGATGCCGCTAAGAAGGACTTGGAGGCACGCACGGCAGCCATAGGAGAGGAGAAAGACAACGTCTTCAAGCTCCACTCCACGCCGGAAATCACCGGTCCGAAGGTGCTCGGAACGATTGACCTTAGTGCAATCAACAGCAACACGCGTCCGAAGAAGCGCTCGAAAGACGACCGCCGCCGTGGTGCTAACGGACAGCCCGCAGGGGCAGCCGCTGGGACGGGACAGCGCAAGAAGCGCGCACGCATCGGAAGCGAGCGAGTCGATGTCAACTCCGCAGCCAATCAGCCCTCCGCCGCTGGCAACAACAACGGCAACCGTCGCCGCACGCCCGGAGCTCCCGGCGCAGGTGGCGCAGGGCAGCAAAACGCCAACGGCAAACGCACCCGTGAGCGCAACCGCCACGCAAAGGAGATGAAGCCCGCAGAGGTGAGCGACGAGGACGTAGCACGCCAGGTGAAGGAGACGCTCGCACGCCTCACCAACAAGCAGAAGGGCAAGGGCGCCAAGTACCGCAAGGAGAAGCGCGACCAAGTGCACGCCCGTCAGGAAGAGGAACGCCGCGAGGCTAAGGCTGAGAGCAAGGTGCTCAAACTTACCGAGTTTGTGACGGCTAACGAGCTGGCGCAGATGATGGACGTGCCTGTGACGAAAGTCATTGCCACCTGCATGAGCATCGGCATCATGGTCAGCATCAACCAGCGCATGGACGCAGAGACCATAGACCTCGTCGCAGAGGAATTCGGCTTCAAGACCGAGTACGTATCCGCCGACGTGCAGGAAGCCATCGCCGAAGTGGAGGACAACCCCGAGGACCTCGAGCCCCGCGCCCCGATCGTGACGGTAATGGGACACGTCGACCACGGAAAGACCTCCTTGCTCGACTATATAAGGAAGTCAAACGTAATCGCCGGCGAGGCGGGCGGCATCACGCAGCACATCGGCGCGTACAACGTGACGCTCGACAACGGCCGCCGCATCACCTTCCTCGACACCCCGGGTCACGAAGCGTTCACGGCGATGCGTGCCCGAGGCGCGCAGGTGACGGATATCGCCATCATCATCATCGCCGCAGACGACGACATAATGCCACAGACGAAGGAGGCTATCGCGCACGCCACGGCTGCCAACGTGCCCATCGTCTTTGCCATTAACAAGATAGACAAGCCGCACGCCAACCCCGACAAGATTAAGGAGGGACTGGCCGCTATGAATTTCCTCGTGGAGGATTGGGGCGGAAAGTTCCAAAGTCAGGACATCTCCGCCAAGAAAGGCCTTGGCGTCGGCGAGCTTTTGGAGAAAGTGCTTCTCGAAGCCGATATGCTCGAGCTTAAAGCCAACCCCAACCGCAAGGCTGTGGGCACGGTCATCGAGTCTTCCCTTGACAAGGGACGCGGATACGTGGCCACCGTGCTCGTATCCAACGGCACGCTGCGCCAAGGCGACGTGGTGCTTGCCGGCACCAACTACGGTCGCGTAAAGGCACTCTTCAACGAGCGTGGGCAGCGCATCCAAGAGGTAGGCCCTGCGATGGCCGCCACGGTGCTTGGCTTCAACGGCGCGCCGCAGGCCGGCGACCAGTTCCACGTGATGGAGACGGAGCAGGAGGCACGCGAGATAGCCACCAAGCGCGAGCAGCTGCAGCGCGAGCAAGACCTCCGCACGCGAGAGGTGCTTACTTTGGAGAAAATCGGCAAGCGCCTCAAGCTCGGCTCTTACCACGAGCTCAACATCATTGTCAAGGCAGACGTGGACGGCTCTGTGGAGGCATTGGCAGACTCCTTCATCAAGCTCTCAACCGAGAACATTGTGGTGAAGGTAATCAACAAGGGCGTGGGACAAATCAGCGAGAACGACGTCACGCTTGCCGCCGCCTCCGAAGCCATCATCATCGGCTTCCAGGTGCGTCCGTCCCAGCAGGCCCGCAAGCTTGCCGAGCGCGACGGCGTGGAGATACGCCAGTACTCCGTCATCTACGACGCCATCGAGGATGTCAAGGTGGCAATGGAGGGCATGCTCGAGCCTGTCATCAAGGAAGAGGTCACCGCCAACGTGGAAGTGCGCCAGGTATACCACATCTCCAAGGTGGGTGTCGTTGCCGGCGCGTACGTGCTGGACGGCAAGGTGAAGCGCAGCGACAAGGCGCGCCTTATACGCGACGGCATCGTTGTCTTCACGGGTGAAATCAACGCCTTGAAGCGTTTCAAGGACGACGTAAAAGAAGTCACCACCAACTTTGAGTGCGGTATCTCGCTCACCAACTGCAACGACATCAAGGAGGGCGATATCATCGAGACATTCCAAGAGGTGGAAGTGAAGCAGAAATTGTAGGAAAACGCGGGGGCGGGCGTGCGAAAGGCATGCCCCGCCCCCGTTTGTCACCGATATTTATACCGATGCTTAGACATCTTGTATCTTTGGCGGCGGGTCTTATCATGGCCGGCTCGCTTTTCGCCGTACCCGCGAAGCGTTTCACCTTGAAAGTGAAACAGGCGGACGGCACCACGCTCTCCGTGCAGCTTACCGGGGACGAATCTTTCCATTACTATCGCACGCTCGACGGCGTGCCTGTCATGAAACGCGCGGACGGCACCTACTGCTACGCAGCCCTGCGTGACGGGCAGCTTTCCGAGACCGCCCGCATCGCGCACGAGGCTGAGGCGCGCACCGAGGACGAAAAACTCTTCATAAGCCAGAGCGTGGCGCGTGCGGAAGACTTGAACAACATCGTGGCCGAGCGCCTGCAAGCCCGCAACGCTCGCCGTGCCGCCCGCGTCAGCCGTCGTATGGCAGCCTCTGCCGCGAGCTCCCGCGTGGGGGAGATGAACGGCGCTATTACGGGCGACCGCAAGGGACTTGTCATCCTTGTCAACTTCAAGGACAAGAAGATGAACGAGGCGCACACCCGCCAGGTCTTCGACGATATGATGAACAAGGAGGGATATACGGGCAACGGCAACCACGGCAGCGTGCACGACTACTTCTATAAGCAGTCGTACGGCAAGTTCAACCTCTCGTTTGACGTCCTTGGCCCTGTCACCGTTTCCCGCAACATGTCCTATTACGGCACCAATGTGAACGGCGAGGCTGGCTACGACAAATACCCCCACATTATGGTGGAGGAGGCTTTGGAGCTTATCGCTGACGACCCCGCCGCAAACTGGGCCGATTATGACTGGGATAACGACGGCTACATTGACCAGGTTTTCGTCATCTACGCCGGCTACAACGAGGCGCAGGGCGGCGCGGCAAGCACCATTTGGCCGCACGAGTCCACACTCGCCTACTATGGCTACGACAAAACTTTCGGGGGAAAGAAAGTAGACATCTACGGCTGCAGCAGCGAGCTGCGCGGCAGCTACGGCAACGACATCGACGGCATCGGCACGGCTTGTCATGAGTTCTCCCACTGTCTCGGCCTGCCCGACCTCTACGACACGAGCGGCGGCAGCAACTTCGGGCTGAACACGTGGAGCCTTATGGACTACGGAAGCTACAACGACGACAGCTGCACGCCGACGGCCTATACCTCCTACGAGCGCATGGTCAGCGGCTGGCTTACTCCCACGGAGCTTAAGCAGGGATGCTCGGTCTCCGGGATGAAAGCCCTTGTCGACAGTCCCGAAGCCTACATTGTCTATAACGATGCAAACCGCAACGAGTACTATCTTCTCGAGAACCGTCAGCAAAAGGATTTCGACAAGTACGTTGGCGGTCACGGCATGCTTGTTGTGCATGTGGACTACGACGCTACTGTCTGGGCCAACAATACGGTGAACAACGTCGCCAAACGCCAGCGCTGCACCATCATCCCCGCCGACAACACATTCTCCACCTCCGACAGCGGACTTGCCGGCGACCCGTTCCCCGGGACAAGTGCAAACCATTCGCTCACCGACGCTACGAAGCCCGCCGCCACGCTTTACAATGCCAACTCGGACGGCAGCAAGTACATGGGCAAGCCCATCACGGAGATATTTGAGGACGACGGACTCATCTCGTTCAACTTTATGGGCGGGAAACAGATAGACACCCCGTCCGGACTTTCCACTACCGACATCTCCTCCACCTCTTTCACTGCGCACTGGCAGGCTGTGGCGGACGCCACGTCCTACGACCTCGAGGTGCGCGAGGCGGGCAGCACGCTCCCTTCCGACAATGTGACGGACGAGATTGACTTCTCCAAGTGGGGCAAGGATCTCACGTCCGACAGCAACGCCGACATTTCCGAGCGCCTTGATGCCATCATCAGCACTCCGGGATGGACGGGAGAGAAAGTGTACGAAGGTCCGGCACGTGCCAAAATCGGCGCGTCTTCCAAGTCCGGCTCGCTCGTCTCGCCCCTCTTCTCCGCCCCCACTTCGGGCAATGTGACCGTGCGCTTCAGCGAGCAGAGCTACAATCTCGATACGAAGCGCGTCACCGTGGCTCTTGTCAACAAGGCCGGAAAGGACTTGAAGACCGAGGACATCGTGCTTAGCGGCAGCGAGCATATTGTGAATTTCAACGGGGTCACGGCTGAGTACAAAGTGGCGTTCCGCCCCGTGAAACGCTGCTTCCTCACGAAGATGCTCGACATATACGACGGCGAATACACCGCCGAGGACCTTGCAGAGGAAAACAGCGTAGCACTGCGGACTCCCGCCAAACGCGCGGCGCACATCTCCGTCAACACGCAGGAGACCGACTACGCCGTGACGGGACTTAACCCCGAAGCCACCTACTCTTGGCGCGTGCGTGCTGTCAACGACAAAACCGCCTCTACTTGGACCGACCTGCAAAGCGTCACCCTCCCCTCGGGCATTGAGTCCGTGGAGACAGCGCAGCCTGCCGGTGACTCTGTTGTCGAGGTATACGCCGCCGACGGCCGCCGTCTGCGCTCCGCCCGTTACACGGATTGGGGCAAGGGGCTTCCCGCCGGCACGTACCTCCTGCGCCACGCCAACGGCACGGTGAAAGCCGCCGTGCGCTAAGCGAGACGCGGAGAAAGCGGATTTTCTATAATTATATGCCTCGTGGCAGTATAGAAGAGAATCTCTCAAAAGGAAAAACTTAACCCAAACAGCTAATACAGCGAAATGATGAGAATGAAGAATTGTTTTGCCCTGGCTCTGTGCGGTCTCCTCGCCCTCGGCGCAGGCACGGCATCGGCGCAGTCCACGTCGCCCTCTACGAAGTGGCACTGGGACAAGGGCACCATCGTGGTAGACACCCCCGAGCGCCCCGCCGGACAGAAGGACGTTATTAACCTCGCCACCCCGAAGATACAGAATCTCCGCGTGGCTTTCGTAGGCCTCGGTATGCGCGGCCCCGGCGCAGTGGAGCGTTTCACCCACATCCCCGGCGTTGAGATTGTGGCTCTCTGCGACTACCGCCCCGAAAACGCTCAGGCTTGCCAGCAGTACCTGAAGAGCGCGGGCCTTCCCCCCGCCGACATCTACTCGGGCGCGACGGGCTACGAGACGCTCTGCAAGCGTGCTGACATCGACCTCGTTTATGTCGCTACCGACTGGGACCACCACTTCCCCGTAGCCAAGTGCGCCCTGCTCAACGGCAAGCACACGGCCATCGAAGTGCCTTCGGCTATGAACCTCGAGCAGTGCTGGGAGCTCATCAACATTTCCGAGCAGACGCAGAAGCATTGCATGATATTGGAGAACTGCTGCTACGACTGGTTTGAGATGAACACGCTCAACATGGCGCAGAACGGCGTCTTCGGCGAGATACTCCGTGCTCAGGGCGCATATATCCACAATCTCGACGACTTCTGGGAGGCTTACTGGAAGAATCCCGAGGGCGGCGACCCCAACAAGCTCGGCTGGCGCTTGAAGTACAACAAGGAGAACCGCGGCGACGTGTACGCCACGCACGGCCTTGGCCCCGTGGCACAGGCTCTCGACATACACCGCGGCGACCGTATGAAGACGCTCGTGGCAATGGACACGAAGAGCTCGCACGGCAAGGAGCTCGTGGAGAAAAAGACGGGCAAGCCCTGCAATGACTTCCGCAACGGCGACCACACCACCACGCTCATCCGCACCGAGAACGGAAAGGTGATAGAGATACAGCACGACGTGATGAACCCGCAGCCCTACAACCGCCTCTACCAGCTCACCGGCACCAAGGGCTTTGCCAACAAGTACCCCGTTGAGGGCTACGCCGTCGACGCCAAGCAGCTCAGCGCCACGGGGCACAAGCCCAAGGTGGACAACCTTAGCTCGCACGCCTTTATGCCCGACGCCGAGAAGCAGGAGCTTGAGAAGAAATACCAGCACCCCATTCTCAAGAAGTACGGAGAGATGGCAAAGGAAGTGGGCGGTCACGGCGGTATGGACTTCATTATGGACAGCCGCTTGGTTTACTGTCTGCAAAACGGCCTGCCCCTTGACATGGACGTGTACGACCTTGCCGAGTGGTGCTCGCTCGCCGAGCTTGGCTCGCTCTCTATGGACAACAACTCCGCCAGCGTAGCCATCCCCGACTTCACCCGCGGCCACTGGGACGAGGTGAAGGGCTTCCACCACGCTTTCGCTTCCGCTGAGCAGGAGGCCGCTGTGGAAAGCACCGCCAAGGCTTACACCGCCGCGCAGAAGACGGCCACCGCTAAGTATAACCTTTGGAAGCTCTACGACGACGTGACCAAGGCCACGGACGCTAAGGCTAAGGCAAAGGCTGAAAAGACCTACAACGCCGCCAAGGCAAAAGCCAAGGCTCAGGCCGTAAAGGCAGTAGCAAAGAAATAAGACGGAATCCCGTTGCGTCCAGTTTTTGGCAGCAACATCCGTAACACACACACCAAGAGGGAGGCATCGTCCGCACGGCGATGTCTCCCTCTTGCGTTTCTTTCCCCGTTCCGCCGCTCCATAGCCTTATAGACTGCGTTTGCCGGGTCTGGCGAAAGGCTCTGGGCACGCGGTTCGGAACGCGACCTCAGTATAAATGGACGCGTCACCCATACACGCCGCAAAAAATACATTTGACCGTCCCGAAACGAAGCCGCGAAAATGTTAATTCGCCCCTTGTTTTGCCATTTCCGAAAAGAGTGACGCGCAGTGACACAAAAAGGCGTTGTCGCCTTAACACTATTTGTAGCCGATTTGGAAAACGAGAGAAAATTTCGTATCTTTGTATTAGAAAGAGGGCAGACGCTGCACGGCGTTTGTCCTCTTTTTGCTATGCTGATAATCAGTGTATTACGCGCAAACAGAAAGCAACCTTGTGCCGACGGAAAGTAACCCCGTCGCTCCGGGATGTACATCTCCGCGCAAGAAAGTGCCTTTCCGCCGCCACAAAGCCCAAGAGCGGGCTTCGCGAGCCCTTTCCGCACCTTGTGCGCGTACTAAAAAAACATAAATCTTTCCCGCCGCCCCAGGCAAGCCCCGTCCGCCGCCCCGCAGAGCGGCGTTTTGCCCTCACTTAGCGGCGGGACGCGGCAATCCATATTAGCGAAATATAGTACTTTTGCCCCTTGGAAAACAACTAAGAGCCGCTATGCCCGACGTTTCCCCGCCACGCCGCGCGGCATACTGCCGGGGCAAGGGCGAAACGCTTACGGGAAAGCAGCGGCCGCATAACTAAACAAGAGCAAGAAAAAGAATGGACAAGCTCAGCTACGCCTTTGGCATGGTCATCGGACAGAACCTCAAAGGCTTGGGTGTAAGCAACCTTGACAGCAACGATTTCGCGAAAGCGGTGAACGACACCATCGCCGGCATCACTCCCGCGCTCACGCCCGCCGAGGCGCAGCAAATGGTCACCTCCTTCCTGCAAAAGCAGCAGGAGGCCGCCGGACAGGCAGCCCGCGAGGCGGGTGAGGCTTTCCTTGCCGCAAACGCAGCAAAAGAGGGCGTGACCGTTCTGCCCAGCGGCTTGCAGTACACCGTGCTGCAGGAGGGAAGCGGCAAGCGCCCCAAAGCCACCGACCGCGTGAAGTGCCACTACGAGGGCACGCTCACCGACGGCACGGTGTTTGACTCCTCATACCGCCGAGGCGAGCCCGCAGTATTCCCCCTCAACGGCGTGATTGCCGGCTGGACGGAAGGCGTGCAGCTGATGGGCGAGGGCGCGAAGTACCGTTTCTTCATCCCCTACAACCTCGCATACGGCGAGCGCGGCGCGGGTGAGACCATCCCTCCCTATTCTGCCCTCGTCTTCGACGTAGAGCTCATAGAGGTGCTCTAAGCCCCCGCGCGGACTTTTGCGCCGCGTCCCCAGAAGTGATGCCACACGGCTACGCGGACCGGGGCGGGAAAAAGAGAAAACAAACAAAACACATACACACAGACAAATGAAAAAGTTATTCTTCGCAGCCGTTGCCTGCGCCGCGCTTTTCAGCTCCTGCAACAACGGTTCGCCTAAGGCGAGCATGAAGACCGACGTAGACACCGTCAGCTACGAGCTGGGTATGGTGATGTCCCCGGGCACCGAGCTTCCGGGCTACCTCGCGCAGGCCGGAAGCGACTCGGCCTACGTGGACGAGTACCTCAAAGGCTTCATCGAGGGCGTGCAGACGGGCGACGACAAAAAGCAAATGGCCCACTACATGGGTCTGATGCAGGGCTTGCAGGCAAAAGCCAACCTAAAAAACGTAGAGATGCAGCTCTTCGCGGGCGACTCCACGAAAAAGGTCAGCATAAAGAACTACATCGCAGGCTACGCCGCTTCGGCTAAGAACAAGACCTCCCTCAAGATCGACGGCAAGCTTGTCGACCGCGAGCAGGCCAACAAAAACCTGATGGAGTATATGTTCAGCAAAAACAAGCGCACTTCCGCAGAGTACCTCGCACAGAAGGCAAAGGAGCCCGGCGTGCAGACGCTCTCCAACGGCATACTCTACAAAGTGATCACCCCGAGCGAAAGCACGGAGCGCTGCACGGGCACGGACAGCGTGGTGGTTAAGTACGAGGGCAAGCTCTCCGACGGCACGGTCTTCGACACCTCCGAGCGCCAGCCCGACGGCACGGTGACGCTCACCCTCAAAAACGTGATAAAGGGCTGGCAGGTTGCCCTCCCGCAGATGCCCGTAGGCGCGACGTGGGAACTCTACATCCCCTACGACCTCGGCTACGGCGAGCAGGGCGTGGGCGGCATTCCCCCTTACTCCGCGCTCACTTTCAAGATAACGCTCGTAAAGGTGGTGAAGTAAGCCTCCTTTAAAGGGTGGCAATTCATATAACCACCCTAAGGCAAACAGCACACAGACACTACAAACCCGCACCCGCCACCGGTCTTTTCCGGCAAAGGAGAGGACGGCGGCGGGGAGGGACTTAAACAACAAGCACAATGCAGTTGAAATCCATTCTCGTGATTGCCCTCGCCGCCGTATGCTGCGGCACGGCATCCGCACAGAAGAAGGGCGGCAAGAAGAGCAAGAGCAAAAACACCGCCAAAGTCACCGCAGCCGCTCCCGCACTCAAGCCCGTGGACGGCACGACCTTCAGCTACGCCCTTGGCGTGGCACAGGGACAGAGCCTCAAGCAGTACCTCATACAGCGCGAAGGCGTCGACTCCGCATACGTCAGCTACGCCCTTGAGGGCATGCAGGCCAACGTGAGCGAGACCGAGCGCAAGCAGCGCGAGGCTTACGCCGCAGGTCTGCGCATCGCCGACATGAACAAGCGCACCCTGCCTATGTTCAACAAGCAGGCCGCCGGCAAGGAAGACACCACGTACGTGAGCCAGTCCGAGTTTCAGCGCGGTCTCTGCGACGCAGTAGCAGCGAAAGCCGGCATCCTCTCCGCCGACAGCGCACGCTCCATCGTCGACCAGCAAATCAACTACCAGCGTGCCACTTACAAGGCTGCCAACGAGAAATGGCTTGCCGACAATAAGAAGCTCAAGGGCGTGAAGACGCTTCCCAGCGGCTTGCAGTACCGCGTGCTGACCGAGGGCAACGGCCCTGTTGCAACAGACTCCACCGAGGTGGACGTGCACTACCGTGGCCAGCTCATCGACGGCACGGAGTTTGACTCCTCCTACAAGCGCAACAAGCCCGCTACGTTCCGCCCCGACCAGGTTATCAAGGGCTGGCGCGAGGCACTCACGATGATGCCCGAAGGCTCGAAGTGGGATCTTTACATTCCCGCCGCCCTTGGCTACGGCGAGAGCGGCAACCCCACCATCCCCGGCAACTCTACGCTTATCTTCGAGGTTGAGGTGGTGAAGGTAAAGGCTAAGGACGCCGCTGCCAAGTCGGCTGCTACCCCCGCTGCCAAGCTTACGCCTGCCACGAAGAAGTAAGCAATCTTCTCCGGCGTAAGCCGGCACGCAATAAACAACGACAAAAAGCCGTCCCGCACAAGCCACTTGGCCGCGCGGGACGGCTTTTTGCGTTTTTACGAGCAAAGCTGTTACCCTTTCTTCCTATGTATGTTCGTTGCTTATTTGGCTCTGTGGCAAGCGACTCCAAATGTCTTTCACTTTGGATGTTTCGCGTAAGAAGAGGCTGCAGCGTCCAGCCCTTGGTCAGCGCACGTTAAGCGGCATTCCTGCGCGGAAGTCCGCCGTCTTTCCCGAAGCGGCGGCGGGCTGGGCGGGGTAGACAAGCATCAGGGTGCGCGAGGAGAAATAGCGCTCTATCTGTTGCGGCAGACGGTCGTGATAGGCTTGGCGTGAGATAGACCCTCGGCGCGCGCAGACGAAGACTATCATGTGATCCTGCCGCACAAGGTGGGCGAGCGGCAGGAAGTCGCCCCACGAAGTGAAGCGGTGGAAGGCAGTCTGCAACGAGGCGTGCTTTCTCTCCCAGTGCGCCTCCATAGCGCGAAGCGTCTGCTCGTGCCCGTACACGTCGACGGGGCAGCCCAATTGGCTTGCAAGCAACGCCACGCGGTTCATCCAATGGGCGAAGCCCGGCTCGTACTCAGCCTTCTTAGGCACAAGAAGGTGTATGCGGCGCAGTGTGTTGGGCGGCAGCGAGCCTCGGTATATCATGACCTGCTGCTTCACGCTGTCAAGTATGTCGTGCCCAAGTTTTCCGTAGAAGCTGTCGCTGAGCTTCGCTTTCTGGTGCTGCCCTATGAGGAGGTCGGCGGCGTTGTTCTCTTTCACAGAGTGCGAAATGCCGCTCACCACGTTCACCGACCAGCGGCTGTGCGTCTGTATGCGCACATTGGCGGCGGCAGCGAGCTTTTCCGCCTTTTCAAGGCAGGCCAAGCCGTCTTTGCGCGCGGCGGGCTCGTCTTCAAGCACCACGTTGAGCGCCACGATGGGCGAGGGCGTGTGCGGCGTGCGCATCATAAGGGCAATGTTGACCAGCGGGGAGACGCTCTCTCCGTATTTCAAGGCGATGAGGATGCGCTGCGGCGTGCCCTGCCCCTCGTCGTCGTCTGTGTCGCGCCGCGACACGGCAAGGCGGCGGGCGGTGCGTTCTGTCACAAACGAGCTTACCACGCAGGTGGCGAGTATCAGCACCATTGCGCCGTTAAGCACTTCGTCCCCAAGCAGCCTTTCGCCGCCGGGCAGCACTATCTCGTGACCCACCAGCACCACGGCAAGCGTGGCGGCGGCGCGGGAGCCGGTCAGGCCAAACATCATGCCGCGGTCGTCCCCCGACATGCCGAATATCTTTTGCGTGCCAAAGGCGGCGAGCCACTTTCCCGCAAGTCCCACCACCACCATCACGGCGGCCACCACGGCGGCTCCGCTGCTTGAGAAAAGCGCGCCGAGATTGATAATCATTCCCACGCCGATGAGGAAATAGGGGATGAAGAGCGCGTTTCCCACAAACTCTATATGCGCCATAAGAGGCGAGGAGGGAGGGATAAGGCGGTTGAGCGCGATGCCCGCGAGGAAGGCTCCGAGAATGCCCTCCATGCCCGCCAAGGCCATCAGTCCTGCGCCGAGGAATACGAGCGTCAGCACAAAGACGTACTGCGCCACGCCGTCGTCGTAGCGGCGGAAAAACCACCGCCCGAGCCGGGGGAATGCCACAAGGATAAGCAGGCCCAAGCCTACGACTTTCACCACGAGCCATAGCCAAAAGAGGCCCGTCACGTTTTCCTTGAACATACCTCCTACGACAGCCAGCACAAGGAGCGTCAGCGTGTCCGCAACGATAGTTCCGCCCACCGCCACGCTCACGCTTTTAAGCCGCCCAAGACCGTAGCGCAGCACGACGGGATAGGCTATCAGCGTGTGCGAAGCATACATAGCCCCCATCAGCGTGGCTGCCGCCGCCCCGTAGCCGAGCAGCCACATGTTTGCGCCCACGCCAAGCGCCATAGGGAATAGGAAACTGAGCAGTCCCAGCGTCAGCGCCTGCCCCTTGATGCGCCGCACGTCCTGCAGGTTCATCTCAAGGCTGGCGAGAAACATGATATAGTACAGACCCACTTTGCCGAAGAGGTCGAAGCTGCCGTCGCGGTCGAGCAAGTGTATCCCGTGCGGTCCGACGAGTATGCCCGCGAATATCATCCCCACAATCGCAGGGACGCGCAGGCGCTCAAGCAGCATCGGGGCGAAGAGTATGATGCCCAGGACGGTGAAAAATATCCAAGTGGGGTCTGTTATCGGCACAGGATAGGGGTGTGGGTAGAAATAGACGTATGCAAGGCCGTCCCCGTGGGAGGGCGGCCGCGAGCGGGCGGCTTATGCGCCGCTCCCGCACTGCAAATTTGCAAAATTCCCGCAAGAGGCTTGCCGCTCGTTGCGACGAAAAGCCCGCCGCGCCCGTTTTCCCGCTGGCAGCGGGTGGGCAGGGGCAGGCTCAAAATAGGAAATAGGGCTTTCAGGCTTGCGTTTCCGAATAGATTGTTTAGTTTTGCAACGTCTGCACCTATACCGGAAGCTCCGATGGGCAGAGGCAGGGCAGATATACATATTGGTAAAGGCGTTTTTGTACGCTTTTGTTTTGACGGATTGGAATCTCGCAAATTCACAGACAAGTCAAGAACAAAGCAGCAAAGAACGTCCTATGTGGTGTATTATATACAGCCCTCATTGTCTTCGGGCGGCATGCCGCCGTCCGTTGGCGGAGAGGGTGCATTATATAGTCACACTGGCGTGGGGCTTTCGGCGTTGTATTAGCGTTGTACTACTACATCCCTCTTCTCTT
>CAVFVD010000026.1:0-33930 GCA_963625935.1 uncultured Oscillospiraceae bacterium
TACACAACTCCTATATGTACATGTAGCGCTGCCGGGATGTACATGTAGGAAAAACACCAAGTATTCCCGTCGCTCCGGGGCCTATTCCCGTCCCGAGAAAGCCCCTTTTCGCCCCGCCGAAACCCTTTTCCGGCTTCGCCCAAGAGCCTTTTACGGGGCGGAGCGAGTTAAAGATGCATAAAAAAGTCCCATTTTCCATTGGTCAATTTTACTTTTAGCCGCCCGCGTCCCGTAAGCGAGGGGAAAAACGTCCGCACACGTTTTTGCAGAAGATAAGGCGGAATTGGTTGAATACATTTGCCCGAGCGAGCGCAAGGGCGTAAATTCGTCTTACGCTTGACAAGGGCAGGCCGCCGCCCGCCCGCAAACACCCGAAACCCTATGCGCATCCCCCTTATAAAGACACGCGACAAGGCCGAGAACCTGCTCTACTTCGCCATTTGGCTTGTGCTTTTCGCCGCGCCCGTGCTTTCCATGTACGTGCAGCGGCTCTCCACGCACGGCGAGCGGGGCGAGTGGAGCGAGGTGCTGGCGGCGTGGGGGCTGCTGGCGATGTTTTTCGCCACTTTCGCGGTGCACAATTTCCTGCTTGCCCCCCAGCTTGTCTACCACGGGCGCAAATGGCGGTATTTTGCCGGACTGGCCGCGCTTTTCATAGGCTTTGAGGCGTACGAGTGCTTTGCCCGCCCCCACCCGCGCCCGCACGGAGGGCGCGAGCCTATGGAAGCACGCAGAGACTTGCCGGACAACATCCGCGAAGACGGCGGGACGGCGGACGCCACCGCGCTCTTCGCGCCGGACGACCGCAGAGAAGACGCACCACAAGGGAAAGACGGGCGCGGACGAGTGCGGCACGAGCCAACCCCACCGATGGTGTTCGGCGGGAAAGACATGGTGGCCACCATCATTATGAGTCTGCTTTGGGGACTCAACATCGGCGTGAAATATTTCTTCAAGTCCGCCAAGGACCGCAAGCGGCTGGAGCGGATGGAGCGCGAGGGGCAGCGCATGCAGCTGGAATATCTGAAATACCAGATTAACCCCCATTTCTTCATGAATACGCTGAACAACATCCACGCCCTTGTGGACATCGACCCGGCGCAGGCGCAGCACACCATAGAGGTGCTTTCCCACCTCATGCGGTACGTGCTGTACGAAAGCAACCGCCCGCTCGTGAAGATGGGGCGCGACCTCGCCTTCCTGGACGACTACATACGCCTTATGCGCCTGCGCTACGCCGAGAGCGTGCGCATCGACGCGCGCTTTCCCGAGGGCGGCGCGGAGGGGATGGTGCCTCCGCTGCTCTTCGTGTGCTTTGTGGAAAACGCCTTCAAGCACGGCGTGAGCTACGAGCGCGACTCGTTCATCGAGACAAGCGTGGAGACGCGCGGCGGCAGGGTTTACTTCGCCTGCCGCAACAGCGTGGGTCCCCAGCGCAAGCACGCCAAGGGCGGCGTGGGGCTTGCCAACACGCGCAAACGCCTCGAGCTGACATACGGAAAAGACTTCAACCTCGACATACAGCCCGGCGCGGACGAGTACCGCGTGCGGCTTGACTTCCCGCTGCTGCCCTGCGCGGAGAAAAACGGGGAAACTGAAAAAACACAGCTTACACTATGAACATCAAGTGCCTTGCCATTGACGACGAGCCGCTCGCGCTGCAGCAGCTGACGGCCTACCTGGAGAAAGTGCCTTTCTTTGAAGTGGCGGGAAAGTGCCACAGCGCGCTCGAGGCTATGCGCCATCTGGAGAAAGACCCCGTAGACGTGCTTTTCCTTGACATCAACATGCCCGACCTTAACGGACTCGATTTCGTGCGCTCTTTGCAGAACCCGCCGATGGTGGTTTTCACCACGGCCTATCAGGAGTACGCCGTCGAGGGATACAAGGTCGACGCAGTGGACTATTTGCTGAAGCCCTTCGGCCTGGCGGACATCATGCGCGTGGCCGACAAAGTGAAGGCGCGCTACGACCTCATGCACACGGCGAGCCTCTCGCCCGTCGACGAAGACGACGCGCTCTTCTTCAAGACGGAGTACCGCGTGGTGAGAATGCTCATCGCCGACATCGTCTACGTGAAAGGCATGAGCGAGTACCTGCGCATCCACCAGCTCTCCCAGCAAAAGCCGCTCACCGTGCTGCTCAGCATGAAGCGCATGGAGGAGCGCCTGCCCTCATCGGCTTTCATGCGCGTGCACAAGTCATACATCATCAGCCTGAAACACATCGCCGAAATCAACAAAAGCCGCGTACTGCTCGACACCGGCGACGAGATACCCGTGGGCGACAGCTACAAGGACAACCTCAACGCTTACATCGCGGCGAAGTTCTTGGGGAAGTAGGGGGATGACCGGAGGAAGCTCTATATAGCCCTATCTGTGTCGGCTTAAAAATTATCCTTATATTTGCCGCATACCTTTTTGATGTATGCCCACAGTGCTTGAGGCTTTCGGCCTGCGCTTTTTCTTCTACTCCGACGAGCACACGCCCATACACGTCCACGTCGTGAAAGGAGACGAAAGCGCAAAAATAGAGTTAGCCCTAATGTGCGATTTGTGCGCAACGACGGCTTGAAGAAAAGAGACGCGGCACGCGCGCTCGCGCTCGCCAAGATGTTCCGCGAAGAGATATTGGCGAAATGGGACGAATATTTCAGCGAATAACCGCCTTATGGAAACCATTGAGAACGTTTGGTTTGAGAACCGGCGCATATATATGCGCTCTTCCCTTGGAAAGGTTTACAGCCGTCCGTTAGAAGCCTTCCCTCTCTTGGCGGAGGCGACTGACGCGCAGCGTGCCGCTTTCAGGATTGTGGCACGGGGCGAGGCTCTGCGCTGGGACGAAATAGACGAGGACATACATATCTCTTCTTTCCACGAAACCGCCGAACCCGATCCCGACAATGAGGTTGCGGCGATTTTCCGCCGCTTCCCGCAGCTCAACTTATCCGAGGTGGCACGTGGCGCAGGCATCAACAAATGCCTGCTCGCCAAATATATTTACGGAATAAGCCATCCCAGCGCGGAAAGGCTTACGCGCATCAAGGAGACGCTGCGCCTCCTCGGGCGCGAACTCGCCGCCGTCTGACCTTATTAGTTTAGCACACAACGGGAAAGTGCCGAACGATTGGGGGATAAAGCCCAATTCTGACTGGCACAACACTTACGCACAAAAAACAAAGCAGCCCAATGGCATCTTCGCCAAGGGCTGCTTTGCTTTATATACTTTCTGTTGCGTCTCCGCCGCCATTGTCACGCCTCGCGCAGCATATCCTGCACCACGAGACCGGCGAGGGTGAAGCCGAAGATGCCGGTGATGTGCGCCAGCGTGCCGTTGATTTGCGCCTTCGAGCTGCACCATTCGTGGTTGAGCAGGGCGGGGTCGCCCGGGCCTGTGGCTGCCTTTGGGCACATGCACGCCCCCGTGCCGCAAGTGTGGTTGTCACCAAGATTGGGAAGCAGCTCCTCGCTGTACACGCACTTGAACTTGCGGCGGGGTTTCACACCGTCGCGCTTGAAACGCCGCCGCAGAGCGGCTCCCAGCGGGCAGCCTTTCACTTTCCAGAACTCTGCCACCGCCACACGCGTAGGGTCGAGCTTCAAGGCCGCGCCCATCGAGCTGAAAAAACGCGCCCGAGTGCGGCAGGCGTTAAGGATGAGCAGCGCCTTGTCGCTCAGAGAGTCGATGGCGTCTATAATATAGTCGTACTCGTCTAAGTGGAAGCTGTCCGCCGTGTCGGCCGTGTAAATGCGCTGCACGGCCTCGATCTCCGCCTTAGGGTTGATGGACAGCAGGCGCTCGCGCAAAGCGTCCACCTTCACCATTCCGACGGTTTTCATCGTAGCCATGAGCTGGCGGTTGACGTTGGTGACGCACACGCGGTCGGAGTCCACCACCGTGAGCCGCCGCACGCCCGTGCGCACAAGGCTCTCGGCGCACCAGCTGCCCACGCCGCCCACGCCAAAGACTATCACGCGCTTGCCGGCGATGCGCTCCATTGCGTCAGCACCCACGAGACGCTCCGTGCGGTTGAATATGGCTTTCTCTATGCCCATAGTTCTACGTTCTTCCTCTGTTTTTTACTCATAGCAGACAGCGTTGCCTTACAAGTCCGCCCCGGCTGCGAGCCCAAGCTCCGCCCAAGCGTCGCTGAAAGCCTGCATTGAGGGGAAAAGCAAATCGGCTCCGGAGTCGGTAAGCGCGGAAGGCGGCAGCGGCCCGGTATTGAGTGCCACGGTGAAGACACGGGCTGCGACGCCGGCCTGCACGCCAAGCGGCGCGTTCTCCACCACTATGGCCTCCCAAGGCTGCACGCCCACACGCTCCAGACCGGCGAGATAGGGCTCGGGGCTGGGTTTCCCGTGGCGCACGTCCTTGCTCGACACCACAAGCGAGGGGTCGAAAACGCCGGGATAGTTGTGGTGAAGGCGGTCGAGCAGGGATTTCTGCCCGCTGCCCGTAACGACGGCGATGGTGAGACCCGCCTGCTGCACCTGGGCAAGCAGCGCGTCAGCGCCGGGCATCTTCGGAGCCTCGGGAAGCGCGTTGAAGAGGCGGCACTTCTCCGCGTAGATGCGGTTGCATTCCTCCTCCGTGGCATCGCGCCCCCAGTAGCGCTGAGCGAGTATATTTATGGTGGACACACCCGTACGCCCCTCGTGCATATAAGCCTCCTCGGCCTCCATCTTCAAGCCGAACTCGGTGCAAACCTGCGCCCACGAGTTGGCGTGTCCGGGCATGGAGTCGAAAAGCACGCCGTCCATATCGAAGAGGACGGCTTTCGGGCGGAAAGAGGCGAAGCCGTTGCGCAGAAGGTACTGCTTGACGGCTTCGCCCGCTTTTTCTCTGATTTCTCCCATTAGGTCAGAAACGCTTATTTCAGTCTCTCGCGTATCGCCTCGGTCTCTGCCTCGTAGCCGGGCTTGCCGAGGAGCGCGAACATGTTTTTCTTGTAAGCCTCAACGCCGGGCTGGTTGAACGGATTTACCTCAAGAAGCAGGCCGCTGATGCCGCAAGCGCGCTCGAAGAAGTAGATGAGCTGGCCGATGTGGTACTCGTCGAGCTTCTCCACTACGAGGCGCAGGTTGGGAACGCCGCCGTCCACGTGCGCAAGCTGTGTACCGAGCTCCGCCATCTTGTTCACCTCGTCCACGCGCTTGCCCTCGAGGAAGTTCAAGCCGTCGAGATTCTCGTCATCGTGCGGGAAAAGCACCTTGTGCTGCGGCTGCTCCACAGAGATTACGGTCTCGAAGATAGTGCGCTCGCCGTCCTGCACCCACTGACCCATCGAGTGGAGGTCGGTAGTAAAGTCGACAGCTGCGGGGAAGATGCCCTTGCCGTCCTTGCCCTCGCTCTCGCCGTAAAGCTGTTTCCACCACTCGTTCATATAGTGGAGCTTGGGCTGGAAGTTTACCATTATCTCTATCTTCTTGCCGGCGGCGTAGAGCGCGTTGCGGAAGGCTGCGTACTGCTCGGCGGGGTTTTCCTCGAAAGGTACGCTCGCGGCGGTAAGAGCCTCCATGTCGGCGGCACCCTTCACAAGCGCCTCGATGTCATAGCCGGCGCAGGCGATGGGAAGAAGCCCTACGGGGGTCAGCACAGAGAAGCGGCCGCCCACGTTGTCGGGGATGACGAAGATCTTGTAGCCTTCCTTGTCGGCGGTGGTGCGAGCCGCGCCCTTGTGCGCGTCAGTCACTGCCACGATTACCTTGCGCGCCATCTCGACGCCGTGCTGCTCTTCGCACTGCTTGCGGAGAAGGCGGAAAGCGAGCGCGGTCTCCGTCGTCGTGCCGCTCTTGGAGATGTTGATGACACCAAACTTGCGGCCGCGGAGATACTCGGTGAGCTCATAGAGATAGTCCTCGCCGATATTGTTGCCGGCGAAGAGCATGACGGGATTAGTGCCGTCGTTGGTAAGCCACTCAAAACTGTTGCCAAGAGCCTCAAGCACGGCACGCGCGCCGAGGTAGCTGCCGCCGATTCCGGCCACGACAATCGTGTCGCAGTTTTCGCGCAGCACCTTAGCCGTCTCGTTCAGCTCGGCAAGGAGCTCGGGCGTGGTCTCTGAGGCCAAGTGCATCCAGCCAAGGAAGTCGTTGCCGGCGCAAGTACTCTCCTCCAAAGCCTTCTGCGCGGCTTTCACGCGGGGCGCAAACGCCTCCACAGCTCCTGCCGGGAGAAAGCTGCCGGCCTTGCCAGTCTCAAGATGAATGTTCTTACTCATTTTTCCTAAGTGTATTGTTTTTGTGTGTTGTGTCTCTTTTTCGCGGCTGCAAAGTTAGCCATTTGCGCGGACTTACGCTTTTGCGCTCCGCCGCGCTTGCTTAACTTTGCGGGGAAAACTCTAATTGTCCCTCCGCAATGCAAGACTTCGTCCACCTACACGTACATACCCAATACTCTGTGCTTGACGGCCAAGCCTCCGTGCCGCGCCTCGTCGACAAAGCCATACGCGACGGCATGCGCGGAATGGCTGTGACCGACCACGGCAATATGATGGGCATCAAAGAGTTCTTTAATTATGCCAACAAAGTCAAGGGCAAGGCGAAGGACAACATTAAGAATTTAGAGGAGAAGCTTGCCGCTCTGCACGCAAACACTTTCACGCCCACGCCGGGCAAGGACGGCTCCAACCCGGACGCAGGGAAAAGCTCCGAGCAACTAATCGAGGAGACGGAGAAAGCATTGGAGAAAGAGCGCAAAAAGGCTGCCTTCAAGCCTATCTTCGGCTGCGAGATGTACGTGGCGCGGCGCGGGGACAAGTCGCTGCGCGACGGCAAGCCCGACCAAGGAGGCTGGCACCTCATAGTGCTTGCGAAGAACGAGCACGGATACCACAACCTCGTCAAGCTCGTATCCCGCGCCTGGGTGGACGGCTTCTATATGCGGCCGCGCACCGACCACAAAGACCTTGAAGCATTCCACGAGGACCTCATAGTATGCTCGGCGTGCATAGGCGGCGAAGTTCCGCAGCACATCCTTGCCGGCCGTTTGGAGGAAGCCGAGAAGTCGGTGCTGTGGTTCAAGAGTGTTTTCGGAGAAGACTACTATCTCGAGCTGCAGCGCCACGAGGTGACGGACCCGTCCATACGAGCCAACCGCGAGACCTACCCCCTGCAGCAAGAGGTAAACGCGGAGCTGCTGCGGCTGGCGGAGAAGCACGGCATAAAATACATCTGCACCAACGACAGCCACTTTGTCGACGAAGAGAACGCCGAGGCGCACGACCGCCTTATATGCCTCGCCACCGGGCGTGACTTGAACGACGAAAACCGAATGCTTTACACGAAGCAGGAATGGTTTAAGACACGCGCGGAGATGAACGAAGTCTTCGCCGATCTGCCCGACGCGCTCTCCACCACCTGTGAGATTTGCGACAAGGTCGAGACCTACTCCATCGACCACGCTCCCATTATGCCCAACTTCGCTATCCCCGAGGACTTCGGCACGGAGGAGGAGTACCGCAAACGGCTCACGGAGGAAGACCTTTACAACGAGTTCACACAGGATGAGAACGGCAACGTGGTGATGAGCCGGGAAGACGGCGAGAAAAAGATTAAGAAGCTCGGAGGATACGACAAGCTCTACCGCATAAAGCTCGAAGCCGACTATCTCGGCAAGCTTGCATACGAAGGAGCCACACGCCGCTACGGCGACCCGCTTGACGAGGAGACGAGGGAGCGCATCAAGTTTGAGCTGCACATAATGAAGACGATGGGCTTCCCGGGCTACTTCCTCATCGTGCAGGACTACATCCGCGCAGCCCGCGAGGAGCTGGACGTGAGCGTAGGCCCGGGGCGCGGCTCGGCGGCGGGAAGCGCCGTGGCCTACTGCCTGGGCATAACGCAGATAGATCCCATCAAATACGACTTGCTTTTCGAGCGTTTCCTCAACCCCGACCGCATCTCGCTCCCCGATATCGACGTCGACTTTGACGATGACGGGCGCGGCCGCGTGCTTCAGTGGGTCACCAACAAGTATGGCGCGGACAACGTGGCGCACATCATCACCTACGGGACTATGGCCACGAAGCTCGCGCTCAAAGACGTGGCCCGCGTGCAAAAGCTCCCGCTCGACATCAGCAACCACCTTTGCAAGCTGATTCCCGACAAACTCCCCGAAGGGCCTAACGGCAAATCACCGAAGCTTAACCTCCCCAACGCCATCGCGGCAATTCCCGAGCTGCGCGAGGCGGAGGCTTCGCCCGACCCGCTTCTGCGCGACACCATACGCTATGCCAAGATGCTTGAGGGCAATGTGCGCAACACGGGCGTACACGCCTGCGGCTTCATAATCTGCCGCGACAACATCTCAGACTGGGTGCCCGTCTCCACGGCAGAGGACAAGGAGACGCACGAAAAGTTGCACTGCACGCAGTATGAGGGGAAAGTCATCGAGGAGACGGGCCTCATCAAGATGGACTTCCTCGGACTGAAGACGCTCTCTATCATAAAGGAGGCGTTAGAGAACATACGCCTCTCGCTCGGCATAGAAGTGGACATCGACAATGTGGACATTGACGACCCCGCCACTTACCAGCTCTACTGCGACGGGCGCACGGTGGGCACCTTCCAGTTTGAGTCCGTCGGGATGCAAAAGTACCTGCGCGAGCTGCAGCCCTCCACCTTCGAGGACCTTATCGCCATGAACGCCCTCTACCGCCCGGGCCCTATGCAGTACATCCCGCAGTTCATCGCCCGCAAGCATGGGGAAGAGCCAATAACCTACGACCTCCCGTGCATGGAGAAGTACCTCAAGGACACCTATGGCATCACGGTGTACCAAGAGCAAGTCATGCTTCTCTCCCGCGAAATTGCCAACTTCACCCGAGGCGAGAGCGACGCGCTGCGCAAAGCGATGGGAAAGAAGCTTATCGAGAAGCTTAACCACATGTACCCCAAGTTCATCTCCGGGGGTAAGGCCAACGGGCACGACCCGAAGACGCTGGAGAAGATATGGGAGGACTGGCGGGCCTTTGCCTCTTACGCCTTCAATAAGAGCCACGCCACCTGCTACTCTTGGGTGGCGTACCAGACGGCGTACCTGAAGGCAAACTACCCGTCGCAGTACATGGCGGCCGTAATGAGCCGAAGCCTTGCGGACATTTCCACCATCGCGAAGCTTATGGACGAGTGCAAGACGATGGGCATAAAGACGCTCGGGCCGGACGTCAACGAGAGCCAGCTTAAGTTCAGCGTCAACCCGACGGGCAACATACGCTTCGGGATGGGCGCAGTGAAAGGCGTCGGCGAGGCCGCCGTGAACGAGATACTTGCCCAGCGCAAGAAAGACGGCCCGTTCACCTCCATCTACGACCTCGTCGAGCGCGTCAACCTGAGCGCCTGCAACAAGAAGAACCTCGAGAACCTCGCCCTTGCCGGCGCTTTCGACAGCTTCGGCGACATCAAGCGCGAGCAGTTTGTCGCTGAGACCGGCCCGCACGAGACTTTCCTCGACCTCCTTGTGCGGTACGGCAACCGCTACCAGACCGACAAGCAGACCAACACCGTCTCGCTCTTCGGCGCGTGCGAGGAGGTGGAGATTGCCAAGCCCGTGCCGCCGAAAGACTACACGCCGTGGAGCGACCTCGAGCGCCTCAACCGCGAGCGCGACCTTATCAGCATTTACATATCTGGCCACCCGCTCGACGAGTATAGCATTATCCTCGAAAAAGTGTGCAGCACGCACATGGACCAGCTTGACGACCTCACCAAGCTTGCCAACCAGGACATCACCTTTGGCGGCATCGTCACCTCGGTGCGCACGGGGCAGACACGTAACGGGAAGCCGTACGGCATAGTGAAGATGGAGGACTTCAGCGGCGCGGGCGAGATAGCGCTCTTCGGCGAGGACTGGGCGAGACAGATGGGATTTTTCACCGTAGGCAACTCGCTTTTCATCACCGCCCGCGTAGAGCCGCGGCGCTACAAGGAAGGGGCGTTTGACCTGCGCATAGGGCGCGTGGAGTTCCTCCCCGACGTGAAAGAGAGCAAGGTGAAGAGCATCAGCATAAGCGTGCGCCTCGACGAGCTGGACACCGCGACGGCCACAGAGCTTTCGAGCCTGCTGCAAAACTCTCCCGGCAACACGGACGTATACATTCTCGCCACGGACATAGAGAGCCAGATGAAGGTGACGCTGCACAGCAAGACCTGCCGCCTCACCGTGAGCAAGCAACTGCTTGACTTCATCGCAGAGACGCAGGGAATAGACTACAAAATCAACTGACGCCGCCGCGCGAAAGGCAGCCCCGCGCCCGACGCCTGCGGACAGCCGCAACGCGGCAGGACGCAGGCAGAGCGAAATCAGGAACACTGGCGCGGGGGATTAGGGCGAGGCTGACGGGGATTAGGGCGCGGAGCAGGGCGCAAGGTTTCGAAATATATGTTAACTTTGCGCAGGACACGGAGGGCGCGGCCCTCCGCCGAGTCCGCCCAACCCGCAAATGTACGCCATAATCATCAACGCTGTGGCCGTAGTCCTCGGCAGCGCCATCGGCGCGGCTGCCCGGAAAGGAATCGGCGCGAAATACATACACGTGCTTAACACCGCGATGGGCCTTGCCGCCCTCGCCCTTGGGCTTAACGTGGCCATCGCCAACTTGCAGAAGTCGCAGTATCCCGTGCTTTTCATTTTCTGCCTCTCGCTCGGAGGCTTGCTCGGGACGGTGCTTCGCCTTGACGAGCGTATGGAAAAGGCCACGCGCCGCATCTCCACCAGCAACGCCGCCGAGGGCGTGATAGCGGGGATACTGATGTGCTGCACGGGCACGCTTGCCATGATGGGCCCCGTCATGAGCGCGCTCTACGGGGATAACACCTACCTGATGACAGCCGCGACGCTGAACCTCGTCACAATGATTGTGCTGGCCTCGTCGTACGGCTTCGCCACCGCGCTGACGGCCGTGGCGGTCTTCTGCTGGATGGGGGCGATATACGCCATAGCCCTGCTTTCAAAGACTTTCATCTCAGACGCGCTCATAAGCGAAGTGTCCATTGTGGGCGGCGTGCTGATAGCCGCAGCCGGACTTGGCGTGCTGCACATAAAGGACTGCAAGACGGCCAACCTGCTGCCGGCGCTTCTTATGCCGATAGTCTTCTTCGCCGTCAAAGCTCTTCTGGGGCTCTGAGCGCGGCCCGCGCCCAAAGACTTCAGGGAAACACCTTTTTATTATTAACCATATATCCTGTTTGGGGCGACCCGGACGGGCGAAAGCTTGTGACGCTCTGCCCCCGCAGCGGGGACGGGGGCGCGAGAGCCGCCGCCCGTGCGCAGAGTCCCGTAAGCCTATGAAGGAAAAAGTCATCTCTTTTTGCTGGCAGCATCTTCTGCTGCTTGTGTCACTGTGGATCATGACGGCCGGCGTGGCCGTCTGCGTGCGGTCAATGCTCGGCTCGAGCGTCATAAGCGTCCTGCCCTACGTCTTCCAGAGCGCGGGCAAGGAGGGCCTGGCCCCGGCGCTCACCATCGGGCAGTACACTTACATCATGAACGGTCTGCTTGTCCTCGGGCAGATTGCCGTGCTGCGCCGCCGCTTTGAGTGCGTGCAGCTCTTCCAGCTCGTTGTGGGCTTCGTCTTTGGCTCGCTCATCGACCTTAACATGCTGCTCACCGCGTGGCTTGCCCCCACGACACTACTTGCGAAGGCGGCGGCACAAGTGGCGGGCTGCACGATCCTCGCCCTTGGCATAGCCTTTGAGGTGAGGTGCGGAAGCGTGACGATGCCGGGCGAGGGCTTCCCCGTGGCGGTGAGCCAAGTGACGGGCGCGAGCTTTCCAAAGGTGAAGATATTTGTGGACACAAGCCTCGTAGTGCTTGGCATCGTGGCATGCTATGCGTTTTTCGGCGAATGGCAATGGCATATCGTGGGCATCGGCACGCTTTTCGCCATGTTCTACGTGGGCGCGGGGGTGCGCGTTTTCAGCCAGCGTCTCGGCTGGTTTGACCGCCTGCTTGCCTACCGCCCGGGCTTCCGCCGCTACATCTACGGCCTCGCGCGATACATTTACAAAAAGATTTAGACCTTTTCCCGTACCCGCAAGACCGCTCCCGGCTTGCGCAGTGTCGCTCACTTTGGGGATAAAACCGCTTTCGCCTTAGGCGGCGCATATTCCCTTTTGCATAAAGCCGCCGGTCGCTTGCATAAGCTCTGCATAAATTCGATAGAAATGCATTTTCTCTGCATAAACAACCTATTGCACGCGCCGTTTTAAGTATTTTTGCAAAAACGCCAAGGCGGGGGTGAATAACTATTCACTTTCCGCCGCACAACAGGAAGCGGCATGACGATAAAGAAAAGGTTTGAGCGGCTGGAGACGTTGCGCGTCATACTCTCGGGTCGCAAGATGAGCAGCCATGAAGAGATATTACGCGAGCTGTCCCGCAACGGCTATGCCGTGACGCAGGCTACGCTTTCGCGCGACCTCAACCGCCTGCACGCGTCAAAGGTGCTCGGGCGCGAGGGATACCACTACACGCTGCCCGAGACGCCCAACTACCTCCACACGGTGCAGCCCGAGGTGGTGCCGGAGTATCTGCGCAACACGGGCTTCCTTTCCATCGCCTTTTCGGGCAACATTGCGGTGATACGCACCCGCACGGGCTACGCCGCCGGCCTTGCCACGGACATCGACTCGCACAAGTTGCCCTCCATCGCCGGCACTGTGGCGGGCGACGACACGATACTCGTCGTGGTGGCGGAGGGCGTGCCGCGCCAGCAGTGCGTGGACGAGCTCGCGTCCGTAGTGCCCGCCGTCAAGAGCGTGATGCTCTGATGCCGCAGCCCGTTTCTCCGTCATACTAATCGGGGCGGTTTCTTTCTGAGACGGGGCGAAACTTTGCGGAATCGGCTGCGTCCCGAGTTTTCTATGCGGGTCTTATGCTGCAGCTTTATTGTGCGGGACAAATGCCCCCAAATGTATTAAAAAGAGGGCGATGGGTGCACAGCCGCAATGTTTTCCGCTCCCCCTTTCCCGTGGAGATGCCTTGTCTGACACAAGCGCAGTAAGTCCGTCTGGTAAAGCAGTTGCGCTTTGCCGCGTGCTGTATGTTTTTGAGTCGCATTTTTGCGGCGTGACATCTTTTGTTGAGTTTGATTTGCCTATTCTATCCCCCATAAATAGTGTTAATGGTGATTTGGGAAACGGGCGAGAATGTATTATCTTTGTGTAGAGAAAAGAGGGGATATGCACCGCGTGCGTACCCCCTCTTTATCGCATTAATAATCAGTAGCTTACACAACTCCTATGTGTACATATAGCGCCGCCGGGATGTACATGTAGGAAAAACTCCAAGCATTCCCGTCGGCACAGTGCCTATCCCCGTAGCGTGAAGTCCCCCTTTTGTGCCGCAAAGCTCCTTTTTCGTGGCGACAGAGCTTAGGTTCTCCGTTAAACTTACATAAAAATTCTCCCTATAGACGGCTTGCGCCAGAGTGTGATTATACTCCGTTTTCGGCATTTCCTTTTATTGCTGTTCGCTAAAACTCAAAAGACCATAAACACCCCTTCCGAAGTCCTTTAAAATGGGACTTCGGGCTCGCTTTTTCAAAAAGTAAGCCCTGTCAGTCAAACAAACTCGGTTCGGTAGGCGTTTCCTTGGATTCTTGAACCATTTTCGCCCAATCCTTTTCCGGCTCTTCAAGAGAAGTGTAGCAGATCACGTAATACATAAGCATTATTCTTACCATTGTGGTCAGCCCGGAGAAACTCCACGAACGCTTGATACGCTTTTGTATGACCATCAGTAACTATTCAGCGGCTGTTCGCAAAAATGCGCGCCTTTGTTCATAGTTATCCTTTTTAGGCACAAACGAAAGTAAATAATTGGGCTGAAATCCAAGCAAGGAATCCAGCCCAATTATGCTCAAAAAGTTTTAGCGGACAGCAATAATTTAGAACATTTTTCGGCTTTCCACGAGGCGGAAAAACGGACCTCGTTATGTGTCGAAGTGTCACCCTGCGGGCCAGCCACGGACTTGGCAGCGAGCAAAAATGTCACCTTTCAGCCCTCCCCGCCTGCCTTTGTGTCATGCTTCTTGTTAAGATTTCGCCCCTTAGGGCGCAACAATGCGCTTATACGCTTGCTTTGCACTATCTTTGCAAGATATTACGATGCAGAAGCGCGGACAGGGTCTATTCCGCCCGCCTCCCCTTGCAGAGCCCCGGCTTTATGCCGCGCCGCGACACAGCGGCGGCGCGGGGCTTGCGCCCGGACGATTGAGGCGCGGGGGACAAGTCAAACCAACACCAACCCTCATGGGGCTACTTTTACTCTATCTCTTTTCGGCCTTAGCCATTTCCTTTCTATGCTCGGTGCTTGAGGCCGTGCTCCTGTCCGTGCCGATGTCCTTCGTATCCATGCTCGAGACGGCAGGGCGGCCCGGAGCTGCGCTCCTTAAAAAGTACAAGCTCGACATAGACAAACCCATCTCGGCCATACTTACGCTCAACACTATCTCCCACACCGTCGGAGCGGCCGGCGTGGGCGCGCAGAGCGACGTGGTCTTCGGCAACCAGTGGTTTGCCATGACGTCCGCCGTCCTCACTTTCCTCATCCTCGTATTCTCGGAGATTATCCCCAAGTCGATAGGCGCGGCCTACTGGCGCTCGCTTGCCATACCCTGCGCCCGCGTCATACACGCGTTGGTGATAGTCACCTATCCGTTTGTGCTGCTCTCCGAGGTGATAACCCACCTCGTGTCCCGCCACAAGCAGCTCTCCGTAAGCCGCGAAGAGGTCTCCGCAATGGTCACCGTAGGCGCAGAAGAGGGCGTCTTGGAGAAAAAGGAGAACAGCATGATACAAAATCTCCTCAAGCTTGACGACGTGAAGGCCCGCGATATTATGACGCCGAGCTCGGTCGTGGAGATGGCGGAGGAGAGTATGACGCTGCGCGAGTTTCATAAGCACGAGGCATACAACACATATTCGCGCATACCCGTCTTCAACGAGGAGAACGACGACTACATAACGGGCTACGTGTTGCGCCAGACCATCCTCGAAAAACTCTCCGAGGACAAGTTTGAGATGCGCCTTTCCGACATCGTGCGGCCTATCCTCACCTTCTCCGAGAGCGAGAGCGTGTCGAAAATATGGGAGACGCTGCTCGCCCGCAAAGAGCACATATCCGCCATCATAGACGAGTACGGCTGCTTCCGCGGCATAGTGACGATGGAAGACGTGATAGAGACGATGCTCGGCACGGAAATTGTGGACGAAAAGGACACCGTGACCGACATGCAGGAGCTTGCCCGCGAGAAGTGGCAGGAGCAGCAGGAGCAGCAGCACGAGACGCTCGCCGCCACGCCTGAGGAAGAAAAATAAAGCCGCGCTCGGAGCGCGTCGGAAATACGGAAAAGACGGGGAGGAAAACGGAGCACGCGCTCTGTCTTCCTCCCCGTCTCTTTTGCGATTGTGCGTGCGGGACAGACGCGGGTTTACGTCCCGCACGCATATATTATATTATTGCTGTCCGCTAAAACTTTTTGAGCAGAAAAAGATAAGGCTGGATTCCTTGTATGGAATTCAGCCCATTAACAACCTTCGTTTGAGCCTAAAAAAAGGATAACTATGAAACAAAGGTGCGCATTTTAGCGGACAGCAATACTTTCAAACGCCAATTCAATGGTTTGCACTCCTCTATAGGTCAATTGGCCCATAGGCCAAATTGCTCCATTGGGTCCTATTATATACAGAGAGGCGGGCGAAGGCACGCTCTCGCGTCTCCTCCGCCCGCCTTGGTGGGTGGGAATGGCGGACTTGCCGCCGTCTTCGCTATTTCCGCAAGTATTACTGTACGCTCACCTTGTAGCTCTTGCCGTCACGCGTCACGATGTACGCGCCGGCGTTGACCGGCTGACCGGCGGGAAGCAGCTGCCCCTGCGCATTGTGCAGCGTGAAGCCCTTTGTGCTTCCGTTCACGCGCACTACGCCGCCGTCAGTGGTTATCGTCACGGCCTCGGAGAGCGACGCCATCGACTCGATGCCCGTGGGATTGCCGTCCAAGGACAGGCCGCTTTCCTTTGCTGCCTTTTCCACCGCAGCCTCAAGCTCGGCCACGTCCGCCGTCACGTCGTCTGCCGTGAGGTAAGGATAGTCAAGCTCGTTCTCAGCCGTAGCGATGGCGCTCTTCAAAGCGGCAGCGGCGTCGCCGCTCAGCTTCTCGAGCGCGGCCTTTGCCTCTTGTATGGCGTCATAGAGCTTTTCGGCCTCGTCCTGAGCGGGGAGCTTCACAAGGCGGAAGCAGTACGCCTTGGCAAGCGAGCGGGAATTGATGGTGATGGTCGTTCCTGTAGCCTGCGGCACTACCATCGGAAGGCTCTCGGTCAGCGCGTCTGCGTCGGACGTGCCGGCCTGCATCGCCACAAGCGTGTTAAGGCCGAGCGCGTCCTCGTTCATGAAGAACACGAAACCGGACGAGCCCGTCTGCGTCTCGTCTGTGTAGTCGGCAAGCTTAAGCCCCGTGCCGCTGTAATAGACGTACTTCAGCTTGCTCGGCAGGGAGATGTAAGCCTCGCCGCTTTCGTTGGTGCTGATGATAAAGCGCGAGTTGGCGTAAGAGTAGTTGTTGTCCAGCTTCGCGGCGGAGTTGGTGGCAAAGGAAAGGAATTTGCCGTCAGCCTTATAGCAGTAGTCGGGGTAGACACTGACCGCCTGGATAGCGTAAAAGCCCGCGACCTTGGCGCGAGGCTCGGGGGCGAGCGTGGTCTTGACAAGCTTCACGCGCGTATTGTCCCCGCCCTTCGTCTGATAGGTGAACGTGCCGTTGTCGTCATATCCGTACGACTTCGACTTGTCCGAGCTCTCATAGGGTATCATATAGAAGCAGTCGTCGCCGGCCTCCTCGAAAGTCCATTTCTGGTTGTTTCCGCCCGAAGTCTGCCACTGCAAAAGCTGATATTTCCAGCTGGCGTGCGACTCGCTGGGGTTGTCCATGCAAACGTTGCCCACCGAGCTCTTTATCTGCCAATAGCCGTCGCTTCCTTTGGAAATTACCCAGAGCTGCCCCATGTCGGAGTCGTCAAGGGCCTTCATTTTCAGTATCACGTTGTTGGACGCGGAGCCGCCGTTGGTGAGCGCCGCCGTGCCGTCCGCCGTGCAGATGCGGTATATGCTGCCGCTCTCTATCTCCGCCGCAGTCACGCCCTGAGCCGTCCAAGCCAGCAGCAGAGCGAAGAGTATGCTTAGTCTGTTTATCATTGCTTTCATTGTGCTAAGGGATTATTGCAGGTCAATATAGTCCGTGGGCATAGAGAACGTCACGCCGCGACGCTGCATATCGAGCAGCACGGGCTTGAGGCGTTTGAGGAAGCCCTTCCAAGAGCGGTTTTTCTGCGCGCTCCATCCTGCCTCGGCCAAAGCCAGGGCGCGGGGGTACGCCTGGTAGAAGATGCGCTCCGGGGTGTTGATGCACTCGCTCCAAAGCGGGCAGGCAACGCCGAAGAGGTTGTTCTCCTCAAAGCTTGCGTCCATTCCCCACGCCGGGTCAAGCGAGTAAGCGCTCTCGAGCGTGATGATGTTCATGCCCCAGTTCTTTTCCGGCATATCGCCGCTGCGCATGGGGTAGTCATAATAG
This sequence comes from uncultured Oscillospiraceae bacterium, assembly GCA_963625935.1. Taxonomy (GTDB): domain Bacteria; phylum Bacteroidota; class Bacteroidia; order Bacteroidales; family Bacteroidaceae; genus Alloprevotella. Next base: position 17,575 of record CAVFVD010000026.1, read on the forward strand.
CAGTGCTCGCCCGGACAGAGCATTATCTTGGCGTTGTTGCTTACTGCGGCGTTGATGGCGGCCTGTGTCAGCCCGTGCCGCCAGGCGAAGGTTACGCAGCCGGCCTGGATGTTTTTGAAGTCGGTCTCATACCAGAACATCGGGGTCTTTCCGTATTTCGTCTGCAAGGTGTCTATGATGCGGTCAAACATATACTCTTGCAGCCGCCAGTTTTCCGAGCGGTCCGTAGTGGTTATGCCGAGCTTCGTCTTCAGAGCCTTGTCCTTCTCGCAGGTTGTCCAGCAGTCGAGAGCCGGGTTGCCCGCCTCGTCGCCGCCGAGGTGCACGTACTTGCAGGGGAATATTTCCGCCAGCTCGCGGAAGACGTTGCCGAGGAACTCATAGGTGAACTCGTTGCCCGGGCAGAGGAGCTCGTTGGAAACGCCGCAGGTGGTGCGGATAGGCACTTCCTTGGCGCCGCAAGTAAGCTCGGGGTAGCAGTGAACGGCCGCAACCTCGTGGCCCGGCATCTCTATCTCCGGCACAACCATAATGTGGTACTTCGCGCAGTATTGCACAAAGTCCTTCATCTCTTCCTGCGTGTAGTAGCCCGAGATGGGTATCTGCATGTCGTCCATCCCGACGCGGTACGTGCCGTTCTCGATGAGCTTGGGATATTTCTTTATCTCAATGCGCCAGGCCTGGTCGTCCACAAGATGGAGGTGGATGCTGTTGAACTTATAGCGCGCCATCTCGGGAACGACCTTCTTCAAATCCTCATAGGGAACGAAGATGCGGGCAGGGTCTATCATCATCTCGCGAACCTGCGTGCGCGGCGCGTCCTCTATGTGAATGGCGGCGGTCTGCGTGCAAAGGGCTGAAGCCGTATTGTCAATCATCAGCTGCTCCATTGTCATGATGCCGTAGAATACGCCCGCCGCCGTCTTTCCGGCTATCTGCACGCCGTCAGCGTTAAGCGTGAGCGTGTAAGCCTCGTCATGGGAGAGCGTGGGGTCTATGGAGAGCGTGATTTTAGCCGAACCGCCGTCAGTGAGCTGCGGCATGCCGGCACGCTCAGAGAGGATGCGCTGCACGTGCTCCACCTCGTTCTGCAGCTCTGCGGGAGCTTCGATGGAACCCACGTTGAGCCACACGAGGGGCTGCCCGGCAAGCTGCTCGGTCTTAAGCGGAACGGGGATGAGGTTCTGCGCTGTGGCGGGCGTGTGCGTCGCCGTAAGCGCGAGGGCAAGCGCAAGGGCGAGCCTTGTTATCTTTTTCATGGGAAAATCTGTTTTGTGTTGCCTTAGTGTTGTTTTCTCAATAAGCCACGCGGAAGGTTTTTCCGTCAACCTTTACCATATACACGCCGCGCTCGGCAAGCGGGAAGCTGGTGTCGCCTTCTGCCATCGTGCTGGCTATTTGCTGGCCCTTGGCGTTGTATACCTGCACCTTCGCGCCCTGGGGGAGCTGGCGTACCCAAAGACGTCCGTCCGCCGTCTCCGCTGTCACGCCGCTTAGGGCTGTGGCTGTGCGAATGGCGGTTATTTTGTCAATGTCAAAGTTCTTCCACACGTCTGCCTTGGCGTAAGCGTCTTGGCTCTCCTCCGGCACGAGGAGCTTCACCTTGGCGCAGTCGACGCCGGCGAAAGCCGTCGCGTCGGCTGCGGGCGGGTTGGTGGCGTACACCTTAACCTCTTTCAGACCCGTGCAGCCGGCGAATGTGGCGGCTTTCACCTCGGCCAGCGTGGCGGGAAGCGTCACGCTCTCCAAGGAAGAGCAGCCCTGGAAGGCGGCAGCCCCAATCTCCGCGATGCTGGCGGGGATGGTCACGCCGCCCTTAACGGACGAGCAGCCAAAGAAAGCGGCCTCGCCGAGCTGCTGCAAGGCGCGGGGCATGGAAAGTTCGGTCAGCGCAGAACAGCCCGCGAAGGCCGACGCGCCGATGCGGGTCACCATGCGGTCGAAAGCCATAGCCCCGGTGAGCGAGGAGCAGCCCGCGAAGGCGTTAGCCCCTATCGTCTGCAAGCTGGCGGGGAGCTCTACGCCCTCCAAAGAGGAGCAGCCGGAGAAAACGCCGTCACGCAGCGTGTGGAGGTTTTTCGGGAGCGTCACCGTGCCGGCGAGCTTCGTGCACCCTTGGAAGGCGTAGGAGCCGATGTTGGTGATTTTGCTCGTCGAGGGTATGCTGAGCCCTTGCAGGGATGCGCACCGCGAGAAGGCGGACGCTCCCACGCTTGTCATGTTGGCGGGAAGGGTGAGCGTGCCCTCGAGCGCGTCACAGCAGTAAAAGGCCTGCGAGCCGATGGTCTGCACCCTGGTGGGCAGCAAAAGGGTTTTGAGCCTATGGCGAGAGTGGAGCGCGTTGTTGGGAATATCCGTGCACGTCGCCGAAGTAAGCGTGAGGTTTTCGAGCTGGTAGCAAAGGTCGCGCAACTGGCGGAAGTCGGAGTTGCCCGTAGTGCTGAGCGTGCCGGTGAGGGTCACGCTCACGGCTGCGGCTTTTGCGTCTGCCGACTGGTTGGTGATGTTGGCGGCCGTGATGGTCTGTCCCCACACGTGCTGGGGGCAGACTGCGCACAGGCCCAGACCGAGGGCCAGCGCGGGAAGTCTTCTTCTCATCTGCGGTATAGTTTTGTTGTTAGTCTTTCGGATAAAATCGCGGCGCGGCTTAGCTCAGCCCGGTTATTTCCCCGTCGACGATGTCGATGTGGTTGGCTTGCGGGTCGCGGGGAAGCCCCGGCATGCGCAGTATGTCGCCGGCGATGGCGACGTTCATCTCTGCGCCGGCGTTCAGCACGAAGTCTTTTATGACGATGTTGAAGCCGCTCGCCGCTCCGTACTGCTTTGCGTCGGCGGAGAAAGAGAACTGCGTCTTGGCGACGCACACGGGGAAGCGTCCAAGCCCGAGCTCTTCGGCTTTCTTTATGCGCGTGAGCGCCGGCTTGGCGAATGTCACGCTGCCCGCGCCGTATATGGTTTTGCACACCTTTTCTATCTTCACCTTGATGGGGTCGTCGTCCTCGTAGGTGAAATGCAGCGGCGCGGAGGGCTTTTTCTCTATCGCCTCCACTACTACGCGCGCCATGTCTTCCGCGCCTTTTCCGCCCTCGGCAAAGGCGTTGTTGACGGTGTAAGCCACGCCGAGCTCTTTCTCGCAGTGCTCGCGCAGCAGAGCCATCTCTTCGTCGGTGTCGGCGGCGAAGCGGTTGAACGCCACAACGACCGTCTGCCCGAAGCCTTGGAGGTTGCGGACGTGGTGGTCAAGGTTGGCGAGCCCGTTGCGCAGCCCCTCGAGGTTAGGCTCTTTTATTTTGTCGAGGTCAACGCCGCCGTGCATCTTCAGCCCCTGCGCCGTGGCGACAATCACCGTGAGGTCGGGCTGCAGGCCGGACTTGCGGCAGAGTATGTTGTAGAACTTCTCCGCGCCGAGGTCAGCGCCGAAGCCTGCCTCCGTAATGGTGTAGTCGGAGTGAGTAAGCGCCATTTTCGTGGCAACAAGCGAGTTGCAGCCGTGCGCAATATTAGCGAACGGACCTCCGTGGACTATGGCGGGGGTGTTCTCTGTCGTCTGCACGAGGTTGGGCGAAAGGGCGTCGCGAAGCAACACTGTGATTGCGCCCCCTACGCCAAGGTCGCGCACGGTAAAGGGCGTGCCGTCGTAGGCGTATCCGAGGATGATGTTCTCTATGCGCCGGCGCAGGTCCGCCTCGTCACTGGCGAGGCAGAGTATGGCCATAAGCTCCGAGGCCGGCGTGATGTCGAAGCCAGCCTGCTGCGTCAGTCCGTTGGTCGCAGGTCCCAGGCCTGTCACGATGCTGCGCAGGGAGCGGTCGTTCACGTCAAGCACGCGCCGCCACAGTATCTCTTTCAAGGCAAAGCCGTCCTTTGCGTGCTGGTAGAGATAGTTGTCGAGCAGGGCGGCAATCATGTTGTGCGCCGAGGTTATGGCGTGGAAGTCTCCCGTGAAGTGGAGGTTTATCTTCTCCATTGGCAGCACCTGCGCGTGTCCGCCGCCTGCCGCTCCGCCTTTCATGCCGAAGCAGGGCCCGAGCGACGGCTCGCGCAAAGCCACGGTGGCGCGCTTGCCTATGGCGTTGAGCCCGAGGGCCAGACCTATGCTCACCGTTGTCTTGCCTATGCCGGCGCGGGTGGCGGTTATGGCGGTGACAAGGATGAGCTTGCCGCGCTTCTCCCCGTCGATGAGCCGCAGCGGAAGCTTTGCGACGTGCTTGCCGTAGTGTTCGATGTCATCGGGGGCGATGCCCATCTTCGCCGCCACGTCCTCAATGGGCTGCAACTGCGTCTCGTGCGCAATTTCTATGTCTGTCTTCATCCTTGTTGGGTTTTATGGAAAGGTAAGTCTAACTTGCGCAAAGTTAGCGTATTTTCCAAATTTGCAAATTGCGTTTGCGTCCTTATTTGCGCGGCTTGCGGGACGGCGCGGCGCATTAATTCGTAATTTTGCCGCCGGCTCGCTCCCGCCGGGGCGTATTTTGCACAAAAACAAGACTTAGCCCATGCGCACGAAACATATTTTCCCTCTCCTCCTCGTCTTTGCCTTTTCCCTTTTGTCCGCCCTTGCGCAAGGCGGCGCGGCGGGACGGGCAAGCGGAAGCACAAGGGCTGGAGCGGCAGACAGCATCTCCGCCGACAGCCTCGCGGCGGACACGCTCGAGGAAGACACGCTGGCGTGCGACAGCGACAGCGCGCTGGCCTTTGTGCCGCTTCCCGAGCGCATGGAAGCCCTTTTACGCAACGACATCTTCGAGCGCACGCAGGTGGGGCTGTACGTGTACGACCTCACGGCAGACACCCTCGTCTTCGCCCACGGCGAGCGGCAGTGCATGCGCCCGGCCTCCAACGAGAAGACCCTCACCGCCGTCGCCGCACTCCGCGACTTGGGGACGGACTACCAGTACCGCACGCATCTTTATATAGAGGGCGAGGCGAGCGACACCGACTCCGTCTTCCGGGGGCGCGTCTACGTGCGCGGCGGCTTCGACCCTCTGCTCGACGGCGACGACCTGCGGGCTTTCGCCTCGGCGCTTCTGGAGGCGGGCGTGCGGCGCATCGGCTCGCCCTTGTGCCTCGACCTCACTTTCAAGGACGAAAAACGCATGGGCTGGGGATGGTGCTGGGACGACGACGTGACGCCGCTCACGCCGCTGCTTTACAAGAAGCGCGACACCTTTGCCTCGCACTTCCGCACGGCTCTGCGCGACGCCGGCGTGGCTTGGGACGGCGCGACGGAGGAGCGCGAAACGCCCGTCTCGGCGCGTCTGCTCTGCACTCGCACGCGCTCTATCGACCAGGCGCTTCTCCCGATGATGAAAAACAGCGACAACCTCATCGCCGAATCTCTTTTCTACCAGCTCGCCGCCTTGTCCGGCCGCAAGAAAGCGGGACGCAAGCAAGCGGCGGCGCACGTGGAGAGCCTTGTCCGCGCCGTGGGGCTCGAGCCCGCCCACTACCAGATAGCGGACGGCTCGGGACTGTCCTTATATAACTACGCCACGCCCGAACTCCTCGGCCAGGTGCTGCGCTACGCCTACCGCCACGACGCCATATACCGCCACCTGCTCCCCGCGCTGCCCGTAGCGGGCGTGGACGGCTCGCTGCGCCGCCGCATGCGCGGCACGCCCGCTGCCGGCAACGTGCGCGCCAAGACGGGCACGGTGGAGGGCGTCAGCACGCTGGCGGGCTACTGCACCACGGCGGCGGGCAACACGCTCTGCTTCGCCATCATGAACCAAGGCATACGCTACACCTCCACGGGGCGCAACTTCCAGGACCGCGTATGCCGCGCCCTGTGCCGCTAAGGCGCAAGTGCCGGTAGCGTTTATCCGGCAAAAATCCCGCCCGCCGCACGCCCCGCGCCGCCGCCGACTTTTCCCCGGAAAATTATGGCGCAACCACTCGCCCGAGAGCTGCTTTTTCACCCTGCCCAAACCCCGAAAAGTGTTCTAAATGTCGGTTTTTGAAATATGTATAAGTGTTAACGGCCTCTTGCAAACGGGGAGAAAATGCATTATCTTTGCGTAGAGAAAAGAGGGGATATGCACCGCATGCGTATCCCCTCTTTTGTTGTATTGAGTATCAGTAAGTTACGCGCCGCGTAGATGTACATATAGCGCCGCCGGGATGTACATGTAGGAAAAACTCCAAGTATTCCCGTCGCTACAGGGCCTATTTCCGTGGCGAGAAGCCCCCTTTTTGTCCCGCGAAAGCCGTTTCAAATTGGCGCAGGGCTATGGTTTATAGTTAAACTTACATAAAAAATGCACCCCTCGGACGGAGACCAAAAGTGTTCTATTTTTCCTCTTTTCCGCTGCCCCGCCGTATGGTCTTCGGAGTGCCGAGGAAACGCGGCAGAAAACCACTTTTGCGCTTATGCCCGCCGCGCCCAGCCGGACGCTAAGCGGCGGCTTGGGCGGACACCAAGCACGACATTGCGCAAAGAAAACGGGGGCGAGGCCTGCAAGCCCCGCCCCCGCTGTAAGGGTAATGGATATGCCGCGCGTCAGAAGCGATGTATCATCTCGCGGAATATCTCCGCCATAAGCGGCTGCACGGCGTTGGCGGCACGCTGCACCTCCTCGTGGCTCACTTCCACAATTTTGCCCTCCACGCCAAGGTCGGTGATGATGCTCACACCGAAGGTGCGTATGCCGCAATGGTGCGCCACGATGACCTCAGGCACGGTGGACATGCCCACTGCGTCCGCGCCGAAACGGCGGTACATGCGGTACTCGGCAGGTGTCTCATAGGTGGGGCCCTGCGTGGCGAGGTACACGCCCTCAACTACTTTTATGCCCTTCTCCTTGGCTATCTGTCGCGCCATGTCAAGGAAGGCGTGGTCGTAGGCCTCATGCATGTCCGGGAAACGCGGGCCTGTGGGGAAGTTGGGCCCGTGGAGCGGATGCTCGGGCAGGAAGTTGATGTGGTCCGTAATAAGCATGAGGTCGCCAATTTCGAAGTCGGGGTTCACGCCACCGGAAGCGTTGCTCACGAAAAGGTTTTTGATGCCCAGCTCATACATCACGCGCACGGGGAAAGTGACCTGCTTCATGTCATAGCCCTCGTAGTAGTGGAAGCGCCCCTCGAGCGCCATCACGTCCTTGCCGCCAAGGCGGCCGAAGATGAGCCGGCCGGAGTGTCCCTCTACCGTGGAGACGGGGAAGTTGGGGATGTCCTTGTAGGGGAACGCGTCCACCACTTCTATCTCTGCGGCGAGACGCCCGAGCCCCGTGCCCAGCACGATGGCGGTGAGGGGGCGCATCTGCGTGTGTCTTTCAATCCACGCCGCCGTCTCTTTTATTTTTGTCAACATAGTCTGTAATTAGTTGGTTAAACGTCTTTTCGTCGTCGCGTCCGCGCTCCACCGCGACCTCGATGGGCTGCACGCACAGAGCGTCCCATAGCCTTGGCGCAAAGTCTGCCGCCGCCGCTCCGAGCCTTGCGGCGTCTTTCTGCGTGGTCACGGCAAGCTCCGCGTCGCAGCGGACGAATACCTGCTCCAAGCGGCGGAGGTCCGCCGGGGTGAAAGCATGGTGGTCCGTGAAAGCTATCTCCGCCGCCACCTCTCCGCCCGAGGCCACGATATGCCGCCGGAGCGGCTCGGGACGCGCTATGCCCGTGAAAAGCAGCACGCGCCGCCCTTTGCAGTCCGCCGTCTCCGCGCCCGCCACGCCGCCGGCCCTGAGCAGCGGGGCGTAGGCGATATGGCTGTAATACAAGCCCTGCCGCGCCTCCACCGCGAGGGGCGGACGCTCGCCCGGGGCGCATTTGGTCACCACCACCGCATCGGCGCGGCGGCAGCCCGAGCGCGGCTCGCGCAAAAGCCCCCAAGGCAGCAGACGGTCGCGCGTGTAGAGCCGCGCCGCGTCAGTGAGCAGCACGTACAGCCCGGCACGCACGCGGCGGTGCTGGAATCCGTCGTCCATCACTATCACCTGCGGCGGTTCCTCCTGCGCCAGCAGGCGCTCTATGCCTTTCGCCCTGTCCTCGCACACCGCTACGGCAGCGAAGGGGCAGTTTTGGGCTATCTGGTACGGCTCGTCGCCTATCTCCGCGCTTGTCACGCCGTCGGCGTATAGCAAGAAGCCGCGCGTCTTGCGGCGGTATCCGCGCGAAAGGGAGGCTACGCGGAAGCCCTTGCCGTGCAGCAGCCGCAGCACGTACTCCACGTGCGGCGTCTTCCCCGTTCCGCCGGCGCTGAGGTTGCCCACGCAGATGACCGGCACGGGGAACGACCGCGAGCGCAACACGCCCCAGTCGTACAGCTTGCCGCGCGTCCACACCGCCACGCCGTACAGTCCGGCGGCGGGGGCAAGAAGCCACGACACGCGCCGGAAGAGGGCGGAAAGGATTGGGGAAACGGGCATCTGAATTGGGTTGTTGTTGGGGACAAGTGCAGGGGCTTTGGGAGAAAATCCCTTGCGAAGGGCGTTATTCAAAGCGCGGGGGATATTTCTCTCTTTTGGAAAAACAGCGCAGCCGTTTGAATGGAGATTTGCCCCGCTTGGAGGAATTGTTTTCCACCTAAAAAAGCGGCGGACTGCACGCGCGGGCATTCTTCCTGCCGCTGCGTGCCGTCCGCCGCCGGTGTTTTTACTTAATGTTAGGCGCGTAGGGGATGCGAGCCTGCAGGCAGTCGCGTCCGCGAAGCGAAGTCACGAAATTGAGCGGGGCGTAGTACTCGCCGAGCGCGGTGCGGAGACGGGTCTCCATATAGTCGTTCTTCGTGGCTTTGTCGAGCAGCTTGGACATCCAGGACTTGGCGGCGGGGTAAGCCTCCGTCTTGTAGTCGGCCAGCTTCGCGCGGGAAGCGGCAACAGCGATTGCATCATCGAGCGTGCCGAGCTTGTCGACAAGTTTTATCTTCAAAGCCTGAGAGCCCGTCCACACGCGCCCTTGGGCTATCTTGTCCACGTCGGCGGGCTTCATGCCGCGCCCGTCAGCCACGCGTTTGAGGAAGAGGGCGTAACCGCGGTTGACGTAACCCTGCAATGCCGCGCCCTCAGCGGGGTTGAAGCTGCGGCCCATCGCGCCGAAATCGGAGGCAGCGTTGGTTTTCACCACGTCAAAATGCAGCCCGAGCTTGTCGGTCATAAGCTCGGAGAAGTCGGGAATCATGCCAAAAATGCCAATGCTGCCCGTCAGCGTTCCGGCGTCCGCCACGATGTAGTCCGCGCCGCAGGAGAGGTAGTAGCCGCCCGATGCCGCGAGACCGCTCATCGAAACCACGACGGGCTTCTTCTGTTTGAGCAGCTGCACGGCGTGCCACATTTGCTCGGAGGCGTATGCGCTGCCGCCGCCGGAGTTGACGCGCAGCACCACGGCCTTGACGTCGTCGTCGTTGGCAAGCTCGTCAAGGTCTTTCACCACGTCCTTGCCCACAATCTGAGTGACGTTGCCGCCAAGCGCCCCGGCCGCCGCGTTGTCTACAATGTCGCCCTCGGCATAGTAAACGGCGATGGTGTTGTCGCTCTTAGGCTTCTTCGCCGCTTTGGCGAGGGCAGAGGGCTTCACGAAGGTCACCTTTTCGCTCTTGGAAAGGGTGCGGAGCGCGGAGCGTACTCCGTCCACGTACGCCAAAGAGTCGGCAAGCCCCATACGCACGTATTCTTTTGCCCCTGCAAAGACGGCGTAGCGGTCGGCATAGGCGTTAAGGCTGTCAACCTTGACCTTGCGCGAAGCGGAAACGTCGGCGCACACGCCGTTCCAGATGTCGGAGATATAAGCCTGCACCTGAAGGCGGTTGGCTTCGCTCATGCCGGTGAGGATGTAGGGCTCCACCGCGCTTTTGAACGTCCCCACCTTGAATACCTGCATCTTCACGCCCACTTTCTTCAAGAGGTCGGTGTAGAAGATAGGCTGCGAGGCTATGCCGTGCCAGTCGAGAAGGCCCTCGGGGTTGATGTAGACGCGGTCGGCCACGGAGGCGACGTAGTAAGTGCCTTGCGTGTAGGTGTCTCCGTAAGCCACGATGAATTTCTTCGATTTCTTGAAGTCGAGAAGTGCTTTGCGCAGCTCCTGAAGCTGGGCGAAGTCGGCCTCCAACGCGCCGCAGTCGAGGTAGATGCCGCTCACTTTCTTGTTGGTGGCGGCCTCCCTCACGGCGGCAAGGAGGTTGTCAAGCCCCTGTGTCTCCAAGTTGTCAATGCCAAGCATGCTCGCAAACTCGTCCTCGGAGGCGCGCTCGGAGAGAATGCCCGAAAGCGACAGCCGAAGCACGGAGCCGTCCTTAACCTTTGTCTCCTCGTCGCCCGAAGCCATCATGATGCCCATCGAGAGGAGGGACATCAGGAGCGAAAAGAGCCCGAGAAACAATATGCCTACGACCGTGGCGAGGGTGTACTTGAAAAATTCTTTCATCCGTATGTGTTATATATATAATGTGTAGTTTCCGCAAAAAAATCCTTGCTCCCGCACGGAAGCGCGTGCCTGCGTGCCGCGGCGGAGCGTCAGATGTCCAGCACTATCTCTACGGGGCAGTGGTCCGACCCCGCCACCTCGCTGTGTATGGAGGCGGAGCGCAGCCGCTCTCTCAGGCTCTGCGAGAGGAGGAAGTAATCGATGCGCCACCCCACGTTTTTCTCACGGGCGTGGAAGCGGTACGACCACCACGTGTAAGCGTCGCGCTCGTCGGGGTGAAGCTCTCTGAAAGAGTCGACAAAGCCCGCCGCGAGCAGCTCGCCGAACTTGCCGCGCTCCTCATCAGTGAAGCCCGCGTTGCGCCGGTTTGTCTTCGGATTTTTAAGGTCTATCTCCTCATGAGCCACGTTCATGTCGCCACACACAACGACCGGCTTGCGCCCGGAAAGCTCCGTGAGGTACGCGCGAAAGGCGTCCTCCCAGCGCATCCGGTAGTCGAGCCGAGCGAGCCCGTCCTGAGAGTTGGGCGTATATACGTTGACGAGGAAGAAGCCGGGCATTTCCAGCGTCACCACGCGTCCCTCCGTGTCGTGTTCCGCCTCCCCGATGCCGTAGCTTACCGAGAGCGGCTCGTGGCGCGTGAATATGCAAGTGCCCGAATAGCCCTTGCGCTGCGCGTAATCCCAGTAGGAGCGATAGCCAGCGAAGTCCGCGTCAAGCTGCCCCTCCTGCATCTTCGTTTCCTGTATGCAGAAGAAGTCGGCGTCCAAGGCGGCGAACGCCTCCTCAAAGCCCTTTTTGTAGCAGGCCCGAAGCCCGTTCACGTTCCAAGATATGAGTTTCATTGGGGTCTGTGCCTTGCGCCGCGCGTCCCCGCCGAAGAGGCAGAGACACGCTTCCAGTTTGTGCAAAGGTAGCGGAAAACGCACACCCGCACGCTTTTCCGCCCCAATATTCGCCGAAGTGTCACCACCGGAAGCCTAAAACGCGCGCTTTGTCGCAGACTTGCCGCGTTTCGCCGATTAACGCGCCGCGCAAGTCGCTTTATTTTTTATAAATAAGTACTTTTGCCGCGGCACTATATAGCCCCTCCGCGCGGCTGCGGGGGATTTGCGAGGAACAACTTAACTACTTATACACCCACACTTATGAAAAACAATCGCGCCAAGCGTGCCGGGAGAGCCGGCTCGCTGCTCGCCTTGCTGATGGCCCTATTGTGGTCGCCGGCGGCGTGGGCGGACAACCCGCCGCAAGCGGGCAAGTGCTACTACATCCGCAATGTCTACCTCGGCGATGAGTATGTCCTGTCCAACATGGGCAACGGAAACAAGAACCAGTACCTTTACATGGTAAGCCAGGACGAGGAGGACAACGGCCAGAAATGGAAGCTGCAGAGCGTGGACGGCATGGACGGCGTTTTCACCCTGACCAACGCCTACTACTCCACAATGTCCGCGGACGTGAACCCCAACGCGCGCTACTACCTCTTACAGTGGACGACAGACGGAACGAACGTCAACCAGCAGCTCCGCATCAAGGCCGTAGACGGAGTGGCCGACGCGTACCAGATAGTATGGAACAAGAACCAGAGCATGGCTGTGAACTGCAACGAATGGGGCGTGCTGCAGCTCACCACCGACTTGTCGGGCGAAAGCTCCTATTTCACTTTCGAGGAGACTACTGAGCCGGAGCAGCCCGTGCAGGACAACTGGGAGAACGAGAATGTCATCGGCGTGAACAAGCTTGACGGCCACGCCACCTTTATGCCCTACGCCAACACGAAAGCGCTGCGTGCCGACAAGGCCCGTTACGACAAGCCGTGGCTTGACCCTCAGGGCGCAATGTGGCAGTCGCTCAACGGCGTTTGGCAATTCAGCTGGGTCTCCGCCCCCAAACTGCGCCCAGGCGAAAAGGACTTCTACGCCGACAATGCGGACGTCTCCGCGTGGGACACCATCAGCGTGCCCTCATGCGTGGAGATGAAGGGATACGGCAACCCTTACTACGTCAACGTGAACTATCCCTTCTCCGACAACCCGCCGTACATCAGCATGAACTACGGCTGCGAGAACGGCGTGTCCTCCTACCGCCGCACCTTCACCCTGCCCGACGGCTGGGTGGGAGACAAGCGCGTGGTGCTGCACTTTGACGGAATTTACTCTGCAGCCTATGTGTGGGTCAACGGAAGCTACGTAGGCTACACGCAAGGGGCTAACAACGACGCTGAGTTCGACCTCACGGACGTTGTCCGTAAGGGTGAGAATAATATAAGCGTGCAAGTGTTCCGCTTCAGCGACGGCTCCTACCTCGAGGGGCAGGACATGTGGCACATGAGCGGCATCCACCGCGACGTGTACCTTTACGCTACGCCTAAGGTGTACGTGCAGGACCACTACATCTCTTCCGAGCTCGACGCGTCAAGCGACTACACCTCAGGGGAAATGACCGTCGCGCTCCTCATGTCGCGCACGTCGTCCGAGGGCACGGCCGAGCGCGACGTGACCCTGCGCCTCCTTGCGCCGGACGGCACTCTTGTGGCGGAGAAAACCACTACCGCCACTTTCGCAGACGGCGAGACGGACATCACGCCCTACGTGCAGTTTGACCTGACCGGCATCCTGCCCTGGACCGCCGAGACTCCCAACCTCTACACCTTGGAGGTGGCCGTCTCCAACGGCGAGGAGGAGATGGCGTTCGCCACCAAGTACGGCTTCCGAGACACGCAGATAAAGCTGGGCCGCGTCTACATCAACGGGCAGCAGGTCTACTTCAAAGGCGCTAACGCGCAGGACACGCACCCCGTACACGGCCGCACGATGGACGTGCCGACGATGCTGCGCGACATAACGATGATGAAGCAGGCAAATATGAACATCTTCCGCACCTCGCACTATCCGCGGCAGGCGAAGATGTACGCGATGTTTGACTACTATGGCCTTTACGTCATGGACGAGGCTGACATGGAGTGCCATAAGAACTGGGAGGACGGCAACACTATCTGCCGCACCGACTCCTGGAAGAAGGCCATCGTCGACCGCGAGGAGCGCATGGTTCTCCGCGACCGCAACCACCCGTCCGTAATTTTCTGGAGCCTGGGCAACGAGAGCGGAACGGGCAGCAACCTCCAAGCCGCCTACAACCGCGTGAAGGAGCTTGACCCCGACCGTCCCGTGCACTACGAGGGCGCGACGCGCGGCAACGCTTCGTATACCGATATCTACAGCGTCATGTATCCGCAGACCTCCTCCGTGGAGAGTGCCGCCAACTACGCCAACAAGCCCTACTTCATGTGCGAGTACGCCCACTCCATGGGTAACGCTACGGGCAACCTCAAAGAGTACTGGGACATCATTGAGAGCAGCCGCTACGGCATCGGAGGCTGCATCTGGGACTGGGTTGACCAGTCCATCTACCCCGCTTCCGCCATCAAGGACAACGAGCTTCTGCGCAACGGCTTCCCGTACTATATGTCGGGCTACGATTACGCCGAGGCTCCGCACCAAGGCAATTTCGTCAACAACGGTCTCATCACCGCCTCCCGCGCTTGGAGCTCGAAGCTGGCCGATGTGAAGCAGGTCTACCAGTATGTGAAGTTCGGCGTTTGGTATCCCTCTCAGAAGCGGCTTACCATCAACAACGCCTACAACTTTACCAACCTCAGCAGCTTCGCTCTTAAGTACACCGTGCTTTGCGACGGCGAGGAAGTGGAAACGGTCACGAAGGACATGCCCGCCGTGTCGCCCGGCTCACAACAGATTGTGAGCATCCCCTACACCACCAAGCTCGAAGAGGGCAAGGAGTACTGCCTCAACGTGAGCCTCTGCCTCAAGGCGGACACCTGCTGGGCCGAGGCCGGCTACCCCGTGGCGCAGACGCAGATAGTGTTGCAGGATCGTGAGGACGGCCTGCCCGAGCTGAAAGCCGAGGGCGAACCGCTCACAATGCAGCGCCTCGCGAGCGGCAACACGCAAATAGCCAACGACAAGGTCACCTTCGCCGTGCGCACCAGCGGTCTGCTCACCAAGTGGGAGGTAGACGGCGAGAGCCTCATTGAAAGCGCCGGCGGCCCCGCATTCTCCAACTACCGCTGGGTAGAGAACGACAACACGGCTTACAACTCTACCGACAACTACCAAAGCGACAAGAACACGCCCTCTATCGTTTCCGGCCCCACCGCCAACGAGGACGGCACGGTCAGCCTCACGACGAAGACAAGCGGCTCGTACTGTACCACCACGTACGACTACACCTTCTACCCCGACGGCTCGATTGACCTCTCCACGACCTACGCGCCCAGCTCCTACGACCTGCGCCGCATAGGCACGCTTCTCACGCTCCCGGCCGGCTTCGACATGGCAAGCTATTACGCCCGCGGCCCGTGGGACAACTACATCGACCGCCAGAACGCGGCCTTCCTCGGACGCTACACCTCGAGCGTGGCCGACATGTTTGAGGCGCTCTCCCGCGCAGAGACTTCCGGCAACCGCCTCGACCTGCGCGAGCTGACGCTCTACAAGGACGGCACCAATGTGGGCATCCAAGTGACGACGGAGGGCAAGGTAGACTTCCAGCTCCTGCCTTACGACGACCAGGAGATGGCTAAGACCATGCACGTATGGGAGCTCTCGGGGCAGAAAAACACTTATCTGCACCTCGACTACACGCAGCGCGGCCTTGGCAACGCCAGCTGCGGGCAAAACACCGGCACGCTCGACAAGTACAAGTGCCCCTCCAGCGGCACGTACACCAACAAGGTGCGCATCCGCCCGCTCTCCGCTGTCCCCACCGGCATTGGCAGCACTGAGGCAAAGGCTTTGCCGAGCCTCCGCGTCCACGCTACGGCAAGCGGCGACATTTGCTGCACGGGTGCCATTGCGGCCGACACCGACGTGGCCGTGTACGACCTCGGCGGCCACCGTGTCGCCTCCGCCCACACGGCGGCTCCGGCCGACAGCCTTACGCTCTCCATCGCGGGCCAGCCGCACGGCTCTTACATAGTAAAGGCCGGCAAGCAGAGCTTCAAGGTGGTTTACTAAGACTCGCCCGCCCGCGTCCCACGCGCAAAGGGGGCGCGGCGTGAGAAAACCTACACGGGAAATCCGGGAATGGCTTTGCAGCCGCAGGGCCGTTTCCGGATTTTTCTTTCTTTACCAAACGACACAAAGCAAAACACTCTGACTCATGTACCGCGTACTTTTCGTGTGCCTTGGCAATATATGCCGCAGCTGCACGGCGGAGGAGATTTTCCGCACGCTCGCCGCCCAGGCGGACCTCTCCCGCGACATTGAGGCCGACTCCGCCGGACTCATCGACTACCACCAAGGCGAGCTGCCCGACAGCCGCATGCGCCGCCACGCCGCCGAGGCCGGCTACCGCCTCACCCACCGCTCGCGCCCCGTCACGGCGGCGGACTTCGCCCGCTTTGACCTCATCGTGGGAATGGACAGCGACAATCTCAAACGGCTCTCGCGCCTTGCGCCGGACGATGCCGCGCGGGGCAAAATAAAAGGTATGGCCGGCTACCTCACACGCCATGACGGCTTCGACCGCATCCCCGACCCTTACTACGGAGGCGAGGACGATTTCCGTCTTGTCATAGACTTGCTTGAGGACTCCTGCGCCGCGCTTCTTGAAGAAATAAGGGAAAATCTGCCGTCTCGGGAGGACGAGGAATGACGCTAATATTCGGCGCGAGAAAGACGGAAAATCTGCCGCCGCGAAGCCCGAAAAGTGTTCTAAATGTCGCTTTTCGAAATATGTATAAGTGTTAACGCCCTCTTGCAAACGGGGAGAAAATGTATTATCTTTGTGTAGAGAAAAGATGGGATATGCACCGCGTGCGTATCCCATCTTTCGTTGTGTTGAATATCAATAAGTTACGCAGCGCAAAGATGTACATATAGCACCGCCGGGATGTACATGCCGGAAAAACTCCAAGTATTCCCGTCGCTCCGGAGCCTATTCCCGTAGCGAGAAGTCCCTTTTTCGTCCCGCGAAAGC
>CAVFVD010000027.1:0-31049 GCA_963625935.1 uncultured Oscillospiraceae bacterium
GTCTAAGTCCGGCCGTTAAACTTACATAAAAATTCTGCCGCGCTGCGGTATGCAGAAAAGGGTGATATTCCCGTTTCTCATACTCAGCGCGGCAGAATACCGACTCTTCTTTTAAGTCTGAAATCAGAAGCTCCAACGCACGTCCAGGCCGAAGCGGCGGGGCGTGCCGTACTGCGCGAAGCGTTGGGAGAGGCTTGTGAAAGAGAATGTGGCGTAGCGCGTGGCGGTGAGGTTGCGTCCCCAAAGGCAGACGGACACGCCGCCGGCGAGCTCCGCCTCAAAGCGTGCGCCGAGCAGTGCGTAGAAAGGCTGCGAGTGGCTGTTTGCCTCGTCCCACATCACGCGTCCCGCGCCCTTCACGTCAGCCCCGACGGCGACCGCGCGGAGGAAGCCGGAGGAGAGCGGCTGGCGGAAGTCCGCCGACGCGCTGAAAGTGTGCTGCGGCACGAAAGGCACGCGCTTGCCGCGGTACGAGAGCGTTTCGCCCGCCGAAGTCGTGGCGTCGTAAGAGGTGAATTTTGCGTCCGTCCACCCGAAAGACGCCGAGAGGTTCAGACGGTCGGCGAGCAGCTGCGAGCGAGCGGACACCTCCACGCCCGCGCTGCGGCTCTTGCCCGCGTTCACCACGTTGCGCCCGAAGCCCGCGCCGGCGGCAAACTGCGAGAGCTGCTGGTCGCGCGTGCGCATCAGGAACCCCGCTATGTCAAGCTGCAAGGCCTTCCCCGCGAGGTTGTGGTGGATGCCCGCCTCGTAGCTCCACGTGTACTCGGGTTTGTACCAAAGCTCGGAGGCTGCGGGCGCGTCGGGCGTGAGCCGGTCGAGCACGGCGGTCATTCCCGCAATGGCCTTGTCTTTTGAGGCTTGCGGCATGTGCGGGATGGCATTGATTTGCTCCGTGCAATAATCCCTCACGCCCGCCATCATTTCGCGGCGCAAGGCGTTTTGCGCCAGCTGCGAGTAAGCCTGTATGTTGTAGCCGCCCGAGCGGTAGCCCTTCGCCACGCTTGCGTAGATGTTGCCCAGTCCGCGCGGCAGCGTGTAGCTAAGTGCCGCCTTGGGAAGCGCCTGCCAAGTGTCGCGGCTGTGTTTCCCCCGGAGCGCGGGCGCGGCGGAAAGCTCCGTGTCGTAGGTCATCGCGCTCCCCATCGCCACATGCACCGCGTAAGGCACGGCACCGCCCTCCGTGTCCGCGTCGATGTCGAGGCTGTGATGGTCGTAGTCCACGCGCAAGCCGAGCGTCAGCTCAAGCGCGGGGAGCAGCTTCACGGTGCTTTGGTGGAAAACAGCCGCATTGACCGTTGGCGTCTGGAAACGCGAGGCGAACGGAATCGCCGAGCCCGTGAAAGCCACCTGCGCGGGGCTTTTCGCCATGCCCGAGGCCATTTGCGTGTTGAGGTAGTCCACGCCCTCGGCGTAGAAAGTCACGGGACAGGTGGTGCGCAGGTGCTGGTACATGGCATAAGCCCCGGTTGTCCACGTCCAGCGCTTGTTGCGCCCCGTCTTGCTTTTAAGCGCAATCTCCTCGCTCACGGTGTGGATGCGCTGCTGCTGGCAGAGCGAGAAAATGTCCGCCGAGGTGAAGTCCTGGTCCATAAAGAGACGGTCGCTCAGCCCCTGGTAGGCCGTGGTGGAAGTGAGCGTGACGCGCGGCAGACGGTGCTCTACGCCCACGCCCGTGTTGAAAATACGGCGGCGGTACGACGAGGGGCGGTTTTGCCCTATTTCTCCCGAGCCTATGCCCGCCGTCCCGTCCTCCGCTCCAAGAAGAAAGTACGGACAGGCCGCCTCGTTGCTCTGCTCGTAAGAGGCCGTCCAGTCAAGGCGCACGCGCGGAGACGCGTTCCATGCCCAGCGCAGGCGGCCGCCGCCCGCGTCGCTCGCGTCCTGCTTGCGTCCCGTCGTGGCGTTGCGCCAAAAGCCGTTTTGCCCCTCGTAGTGCCCCGCAAGGCTCAGTGCCGAGTTGCGGGTAGGGTGGAGGTACGTGGTCAGCGCGGCGCGCCGTCCCGCCGTGCGCGTGGTGAAGCCCGCGCTCAGCTCCGTGCCGTTGTGCGTCAGCGGGTCCGCCGTGAACACGCGCACCAGTCCGCCCATCGTGTTGCGCCCGTAGAGCGTGCCCTGCGGGCCGCGCAGCACGTCCACGCGCTCTACGTCGAGGAAGGAGAAGTCATACGATGTCTTGTCGGCGTAGGGTATGTTGTCCACGTAAAGCCCCACGGCGGGAGTGTTGATGCGCGAGCCCACGCCGCGAATGTAGACGGCGGAGGTAAGGCGTGAGCCGTAGTCGGGCATGTAGAGCGAAGGCGCGGCGGTCGAAAGGTCTTTCAGCGACGACGTGCCGCGCCATTTCAGCGCGCGCCCGTCAAAAAGCGACACGGCGACGGGCTGGCTGCGCAGGCGTGCGTTTTCTTTCGGCGAGGCCACCACGACGGCCTCCTCTATGTCGAAGCTCCGCAGCGTGTCAGCGGGCACGGCGGGCGCGGCAAGGGGCAGGAAAAGGGAAAGCATACAGTTGTGTTCTTGTTTTGCCTGCAAAATTACCGCCGTGCCCCGTCCCGCGCAATCCTTATTTGTAGGGAGACGGCGGTGGGCCCGTGTGCATGAGAAAAGATGATGCGCCCAAGCGCGTGGGGCGTGCGGGTTTTGGGAAGAAAAGCATGCGCAGCCTCCGCCCAGTGCCTATAAATTAGTAATTTTGTCGCAATTTTGATGGCGTGTGCGTATGCCGCGCCGCTTGCCCCGTGCAGACGCGGGTGCGGCGCGTGCGGTCTGCGAGAGCCAAAAGCGACAAGCGTTTTGAAAAAGTCTCTGCTTTTTACCATAATATCCCTCCTCCTTGCCCTGCTCCCCTCAGCCGTGGCGGCGCAGACGGCAGCGGGAGACGCGGAAAGCGCGAAACCCGACGAGGACGGCGGACTGACTGTCAGTCTGCTTACGTGCAGTCCCGGTTCGGCCGTTTACGAGCTCTACGGGCATACGGCCCTGCGCGTGAAGCGCGGACGGGCTGACGACTGGGTATTCAATTACGGCACATTCTCTTTCCGCCAGCCGCACTTTGTCTGGCGGTTTGTGCTGGGGCAGACCGACTACTCGCTGAGCGTGACCCCATACCCGTTCTTCTACGAGGCTTACGCCCGTGAGGGACGCGCCATCACCGAGCAAAGGCTCAGTCTCACGCAGGACGAGGCGCGGAGGTTGGAACAGTTTCTCGGGAAAAATCTCGAGCCGGCCAATGCCGTTTACCGCTACAACTTCTTTTACGACAACTGCACCACACGCGCCGTGGACGCCATAGCCGGCGCGTTGGACGGGAAAATAGCCTGGCCGGACGTGGACTCCACAAAGACGCTCCGCGACATAGTCCACCAGTACTCGGCGGCAAGCCCGTGGGACAAATTCGGGCAGGACTTGCTGCTCGGAGCTGAGGCCGACAAGCCTGCCGGCGTGCGCGGGCAGATGTTTGCCCCGCTCTACGCGCAGAAGTTTGCCGCCGGCGCGGCGGTAAAGGCAAACGACGGTACGACGCGCCCTTTGGCCGCCCCCGTCGTCACGCTGCTGCCCGAGGCGGCTGCGCCCTCGCGCCCTTGCCCCGTGACGCCGGCGATTGTCTTCACCGCGCTGCTCGCCGTGGTGGCTCTTGCCACCGCGTGGGAGCTTCGCCGTCACGCCTGCCTTTGGTGGCTTGACGCGCTGCTGCTCTTCGCGCAAGGGCTGGCCGGCTGTGTCATAGCTTTCCTCTTCTTCTTCTCCGCCCATCCGGCGGTGGGGAGCAACTGGCTCGTAACGGTTTTCAATCCGCTGCCGCTCCTCTATTTCCCGTGGTATATGAAGCAGGCCGCGCAATGCCGCCCCGTGTACGGAATGTACGGGCAGGCGGTGATGCTCGCCGTGTGTCTCGTGGCGGGGTTAGCTGGGCTGCAGAGCTATCCTATGGAGATGTACCTCATACTCGCCACCCTCGGACTGCGCTGCGCAGTGGCGCTGGTGCGGATGCGGAGAGGGTGAGGGCGCAGACGGCAGTCGGGGACATACGCCTTATAATATATGGGACACACCTTATTTATAATAGGACACACCATATTATATATAGAAGCACGCGGTTAGCCGCATAAAGAGATAAAGACGCACGGGCAGGAAACAGGTTTTCCCGCCAAAACAATAAAGACACCAACTTGCGACACAACGACCACAGACATACCGACATAAGTCGTCGCGTGCCAGTCACGCGGCTGCCTCTGCTTTTGTCGCTGCTCACCGCCATGAGCGTGCTTTCCACGCCCGAAGCGGTCGCGGCGGGCACGGGCGTGCCGCGGGTTGTGGTGAGCATCTTGGTAGACCAGCTGCGCACGGACTATCTTGACGCTTTCATGCCCCTTTACGGGCAGGACGGACTTGTCAGGCTGCTGCGCGAGGGGCGGGTTTACACGCAGGCGGAGTATCCGCACACCAGCCCCGACCGCGCCTCCGCCTCCGCCACCTTTGCCACCGGCACCACGCCCTACAACCACGGCATCGTGGGACTGCGCTGGCTCGACCGCGAAACGCTCCGGCCCGTCTTCTGCGTAGACGACAGCCGCTACGCAGGGCTGCAGACCGCAGACAAGTCGGCCCCCGCCTTCCTCGGAGTGTCCACCTTCGGCGACGAACTGAAAGTGGCGACGGAGGGAAAGGCCCTTGTGTACGCTGTCTCGCCTTTCCGCGACGCGGCGATACTCACCGCCGGCCATGCCGCCGACGCCGCCGTGTGGATTGACGACCGCACGGGCCTGTGGTGCGGCACTTCCTATTACGGCTCGGCTCTCCCCGCTTGGACAAATGTGCTCAATTCCGGCAGTCTCGCTCCCTCAAAGGCGGGCGGCGCGGTTTGGAAACCCTCGAGTGACCTTGTGGGGAGCTACAGCTATTTCCTCTCTGGCGGAATGCGCAAGCCGTTCGCCCACACGTTCAAGGGCGACGGACGCTTCGTGTCTTACAAGACAAGCGGCTTAGTCAATGCCGCCGTCGCCGAAGCGGCGCGGATGTGCGTGGAGGGTTCGATGCTCGGCGCGGACGAGGTTACGGACTACCTATCCGTGACCCTTTACGCCGGCAACTACGAGCACCGCGCGGCAGACGAAGCCCCGATGGAGCAGCAAGACACCTACGTGCGCCTCGACCGCGCCGTGGCCGAGCTGCTCCGCGCCGTGGAGGGAAAAGTAGGGAAGGGCAACGCGCTCTTCGTACTCACGTCCACAGGCTACTCCGACACGGAGAGCGCGGACCTGAGCAAATACCGCATACCCACGGGCACGTTCGACATGAAGTGGGCCTCCGGCCTGCTCAATATGTACCTCGTCGCCGTGTACGGGCAAGGGCAGTACGTGGAAGCCAGCCACGGAAGCCAGCTTTACCTCGACCACAAACTCATAGAGCAGAAGCAGCTCAGCCTAAGCGAGGTGCTCGAACGCTCGCAGGACTTCCTCCTCCAGCTCTCGGGCGTGAAGGACGTGTACACCTCCACGCGCCTCCTGCAAGGGGCTTGGACGCCGGGCATCAGCAAGATACGCGGCGCGTACAACCCGCGCTACTCCGGCGATGTGCTGGTGGAGGTGGCGCCGGGCTGGCATTGCGCCAACAGCCAGACGGGCGAGAAGCAGCTCGTCAGGGAAAGCTACATACCGTTCCCCGTCATCTTCATGGGAGCGGGCATCGCGGCGGACACGCTCGGCACGCCCGTCACCATAGACTACGTCGCGCCCACGCTGTCAAAGGCGGCGCGCATCCGCGCCCCCAACGCCTGCGCCCTGCAGCCGCTCTTCTGAGAAATGGAGAGGGGATGTGAAGCGCGTCACCAACAGCACGCGAGCGGCCGGCCCGCAGGTTTTCCCAAGTAAAATACAGACAAGACAAAAAAGAAAATGGACATAAACAAGATACTAAGCAAACTCTTCGGCAACAAGTCCACCCGAGACATGAAACTCATACAGCCCTGGGTGGAGAAAGTGAAGGAAGTTTACCCTGCGATACAGCAGCTCGACAACGACGGGCTTCGCGCCAAGACAAAAGAGCTGCAAGCCAAGGTGCAGTCGTCAGCTGACGACATCAAAGAGAAGATAGAGGCTCTAAAAGCCAAGGTAGAGGAAACTCCCTTGGAGGACCGCGCCCCGCTCTTTACGCAGATAGACAAACTCGACACGCAAGTGCTCGACAGAATGGAGGAAGCGCTCAACGAGGTGCTTCCCGAGGTCTTCGCCATAGTGAAAGACACAGCGCGCCGCTTTGCCGAGAACGAGACAATAGAGGTCACCGCCACCGACTTCGACCGCGAGCTCGCCGCGACGCACGACTTTGTGCACATTGACGGCGACAAGGCCGTCTACCAGAATCATTGGGTCGCCGGCGGTAACGACACGAAGTGGAACATGGTACACTACGACGTGCAGCTCTTCGGCGGCGTGGTGCTCCATCAGGGAAAAATTGCAGAGATGGCAACGGGCGAGGGCAAGACCTTGGTCGCCACGCTGCCTGTCTTCCTCAACGCGCTCACTGGAAACGGCGTGCACGTCGTGACCGTCAATGATTATCTCGCCAAGCGCGACTCTGAGTGGATGGGACCGCTTTACATGTTCCACGGGCTGTCGGTTGACTGCATAGACAAGCACCAGCCCAACTCGGAGAGCCGCCGCCGCGCCTACCAAGCCGACATCACTTTCGGCACAAACAACGAGTTCGGCTTCGACTACCTGCGCGACAACATGGCAATGAGCCCCAAGGACCTCGTGCAGCGGCGCCACAACTACGCCATCGTCGACGAGGTCGACTCCGTGCTTATCGACGACGCGCGTACGCCGCTCATCATCTCCGGTCCCGTACCCAAGGGCGACGACCAGCTTTTCGAGCAGTACCAGCCCCTCGTGGAGCGTCTCGTGGAAGTGCAGCGCAAGCTCGCCACGCAGTACCTCGCCGAGGCGAAGCAGCTCATCGGCTCGGGCGACAAGGACAAAGTGGAGCAGGGCTTCCTGCAGCTTTTCCGTAGCCATAAGGCACTGCCCAAAAACAACCCGCTCATCAAGTTCCTCTCCGAGACCGGCATCAAGGCAGGTATGCTCAAGACGGAGGAGATCTATATGGAGAACAACAACCGCCGCATGCCGGAGGCCGTCGAGCCGCTCTACTTCGTCGTAGACGAGAAGCTGCACAGCGTGGACTTGACCGACAAGGGAAACAAATGGCTTGCCGACACCGTGAGTGACGACCAGCTCTTCGTACTCCCCGACATCACGTCCGAGCTTTCCCAGCTCGAGGCGGACACAACGCTCAGCGACGAGGAGAGAGTAGCCCGCAAGGACGAGCTCTTGCAGGACTATGCCGTGAAGAGCGAGCGCGTGCACACCATCTTGCAGCTGCTCAAGGCCTACACTATGTTCCGCATCAACGAGGAGTATGTCGTGATGGACGGACAGGTGAAGATTGTGGACGAGCAGACGGGCCGCATCATGGAGGGACGGCGCTGGAGCGACGGTCTGCATCAGGCTGTCGAGGCGAAAGAGCACGTGAAGGTGGAGGCCGCCACGCAGACGTTCGCCACCATAACGTTGCAGAACTACTTCCGCATGTACCACAAGCTCTCCGGCATGACGGGTACGGCAAGCACCGAGGCGGGCGAGTTTTGGAATATCTACAAGCTCGACGTCGTAGAGATTCCCACCAACCGCCCCGTGCAGCGCGTCGACATGAACGACCGCGTATACAAGACAAAGCGCGAGAAGTACGCTGCGGTCATTGAAGAGATAGAGAAAATGCGCCTCTCCGGCCGCCCGGTGCTTGTCGGAACGACGAGCGTGGACGTCAGCGAGCTGCTCAGCCGCATGCTGCAGCTGCGCCACATACCCCACCAGGTGCTCAACGCCAAGCTCCACCAAAAGGAGGCGGACATCGTGGCACGCGCCGGTCAGAGCGTCATGGGCAAAGTGACCGTGACCGACGAGCAAGGCAACAAGCACGAAGAGGAGCGCATGCTCGGAGCCGTGACCATAGCCACCAACATGGCAGGCCGAGGCACCGACATCAAGCTCACCGACGAGGTGAAAGCGGCCGGCGGACTTGCCATCATCGGCACCGAGCGCCACGAGAGCCGCCGTGTAGACCGCCAGCTGCGAGGCCGTGCCGGCCGTCAGGGCGACCCGGGCTCGTCCGTCTTCTTCGTGTCTCTTGAAGACAACCTTATGCGCCTTTTCGCCAGCGAGCGCATCGCACGCGTGATGGACAAGCTTGGCTTCAAGGAGGGCGATATGATCGACGCTAAGATGGTTAACAACGCCATCGAGCGGGCGCAGCGCAAGGTGGAGGAAAACAATTTCGGCATCCGCAAGCGCCTGCTTGAGTACGACGACGTGATGAACAAGCAGCGCACGGTCATTTACGAGAAGCGCCGCCACGCTCTTATGGGCGAGCGCGTGGGTATGGACATCGCCAATATGGTTTGGGACCGCGTGATAGATATTGTCGACAAAAACGACTATGAGGGCTGCCGCGAGGGCTTCATTAGCATTTTTGCCATGGAGGTTCCCTTCACCGAGGAAGAGTTTGACGGCAAGAAGCGCGACGACCTTTACGAGCAGGCGTTCCAAGCCGCGATGGACAACTTCAAGCGCAAGACCGACCGCCTTGCCGAGGTGGCGATGCCTGTCATTAAGCAGGTGTACGAGCTGCAAGGGCAGATGTACGAGAATATACTTGTGCCCATCACCGACGGCAAGCTCGTCTACAACATCCGCACCAACCTCAAGAAGGCTTACGAGAGCGAGTCGCGCGAGGTGGTGAAGGACTTTGAGAAAGCCATCCTCCTGCACAACATTGACGATGCCTGGAAGGAGAATCTCCGTGAGCTTGACGACTTGAAGAAGTCCGTGCAGAACGCCTCCTATGAGCAGAAAGACCCGCTCCTTGTCTTCAAGCTTGAGAGCGTTCAGCTTTTCGACAAGATGGTTAACCGCATCAACAACGAGACTGTCAGCACGCTCATGCGCGGACAGATACCCGTGCAAGCCCCTGAGGAGGTGCAGGAGGCCGCTCCCGAGGAGGAGACTCCGCAGCAGCAGCTCACCACTACCCACGAGACGCTCGACGAGGACGGCAACGCGCAGCAGGAGGCCGCCGGCCGCGACACCCGCGAGCCGCAGCGCCAGCCCGTCGTGAAGCAGCGCGAGCCGGGGCGCAACGACCCCTGCCCCTGCGGAAGCGGGAAAAAGTATAAAAACTGCCATGGACGCGACCGTGCGTAAGCGCCCCGCGCAGTGACACTGTATTAAAGTCCGCCGCCTCTCCGGTAAAACGGTCAGAGGCGGCGGACTTCTTTTTGCCTCTCTGTGCGAGTGTAGGCGTAAGTCTTAGAAAAACGCTTTTCACGTCCGTAGCTTTTCGTGGCGGACGGGGGTGTAGTCCCAGCGCTGCGGAAGCTGGCATTATGGGCAAACCTCGCGCCTTAGTCCGTCGCGTGAATAAGGGCGCGTGTACGTGTCCGACATACTCATAAATCGGGGCAAACACGCAGAAAATCGCGGATTGGTGCGAAAAAGCCCGTTCGATAATCGCGGATTGGTGTATTTCCAGCCGATAAATAATCGCGGATTGGTGCGAAATGGCGTTCCTGATAATCGCGGATTGGTGTATAATCGCGGAGGGTAGGAAACATCAGGGTACGAAACGTAAGGTAATCTTACGGCATCGCCTACCTGCCGATCTATATGGCGGGGCTTTTGTGACTTTGCGCGGGGAAAATTCTCTTGAAAGGCTGGAAAATCAGAGGAAAAACAAAGATTTTCACGTAAAATGCGGTCTGAAAAGCATTTTGCTTGAATCTTGCGCGTGCTAATATGTACTTCGTCTTGAAACGTTTGCTATATTTGCCGGTATGAAAAGCCGAAACGCGCGGCGGGACGTAGCGTAAATATCCCCGAGCGTGCGTTTTGTGCGCGGTAATCTGACATAAAACCAATCCAAAAAATATCTGGGAAAATGGCAAAAGTAGGGTACATATACAAGACGCCCGGCGACGAGGGCTTGAATGCCGACCTCGAGTGGATGAAGCAGTTTGGCTGCACAATGGTGGCCGAGGAAGCTGCCAGCGACGAGCGCAAGCGGCCTAAGTGGGCGCAACTTCTTGAGGCGCTGGAAAGCGGCGACGAGATAGTGGTAAGCAAGTTCAGCAACGCCGTGCGCGGCATACGCTCCTTGTCGGCTTTCCTCGACCTCTGCCGCAAGAAGTCGGTGCGCGTGGTCTCCATTCACGACAAGCTGGACACCGCCTCCGAGCTTTTCCCCGAAACCACCGCCGCCGATGTCCTGAGTATGTTCGGCGCGCTGCCGGGGCAGGCAATGGCGCTTCGCAAGGCGGAGGAGCACGTGGCGGACATGAAGCGCAAGCTCGGCAAGCGCACGAAAAAGAAGTTCTCTGAGACGCGTCAGGAGCGCGAGCAGAACATCGTCGAGATGTACAAGAAGGGGACGGACATAGACCGCATTTGGCTTGCGAGCGGCTTCCGCAGCCGCAGCTCAGTCTTCCGTGTGCTCAACAAGCACGGCGTGGAGCTCAACCGCGGGTACACGCGTGGTCCCATGGGCAAGAGAAAGCCCAAAACTGAGGAGTAAACGCGCCCGTCCGGGCGTGCAGAACGCATAAGCAGCCCCTCCTTCGCGCCAAGCATAGGCGCGGGGAGGGGCTGCCCGTTTTTTGGTCAGAAAGCTACTATGCCAGATGGCCTCAAAGCGTTTGCGAGGCGTCTCGGCGCGGAGCAAGGCTGCGGCTTGAGGGCTTCTTGCGTCACTTCTTGGTTATTTCGGTGGCACAAGTTCGGGGTGTTTCCCCCACAAAGTGTGGACTTATTCCTTGCGCGCCGTTTGCGGGTGCGCGTACCCGTTTTTGCTTTGAAAACGTCCGTTTCCCTTTGGCGGAAAATCCGTTTTAAGGGTGAAAATCGCCTTTTGCGGTTAACAATGTTTACGTTTATTTAACTACCGAAATAGGGGAAGAAACGCCCGGGCGCGACTTTGTTACGCCGGAAACGGGGCTTTTTCTGACGGGAATACTTGGAGTCTCGACGGGAATACTTGGAGTTTTTCCTGCATGTACATCCAGGCGGTGCTATATGTACATATACGCGCTCCGTAATGCGCTGATAATCAATGTTACAAATAAAGGGGAAACGTACGGTCACGTTTCCCCTCTTCTCTACTGTAAAGATACAAAATTTTCGGGCGGTTTGCAAGGGGGCAAAATGCATTTGGCACTGTAGTGTTAAAATGCGGCTCGCTCCGCAAAGGCATTTCGCGTGTCAGTTTTCCCCTTTTCGCAGCCCCTGCGCCAAGGCGTCAGAGATCCAGCAAGAAAGTCTGCATCGTGCGCAAGTCTATCGTCCACAGCCGTCCCGCGAGCGGCGAAGCGTGTCCGCAGGCCAGCAGCACGGCCTGAGCCGCCAGCACGCTGCCAATCACGGCGGGCGACATACCCACTACGGCCTTGCCCGGGTGGGGCATGGAGAGCGTGGCTTGCTCGTCGGGGTAGAGGTCGCGGTAGCGGCGGGGTGTGTCGCCGCAGCCGAAGACCGCCGCCTGTCCCTCGAAGCCCAGCACCGCGCCGTACAGGTACGGCTTGCCGAGGGCGGCGCACGTGTCGTCGAGCAGGTAGCGCGTGGCGAAATTGTCGCAGCCGTCCACCACGAAGTCATAGCGCGAGATGACATCCGCCGCGTTGTCCGCCGTGAGGCGGAAAGGGTGCGGCTCGATGTGCGCGTCCGGGTTGAGGTCGGAAAGGCGGCGTGCCGCCTCCTCCGCTTTCGGCCGTCCGATGAGGCTTTCGCCGTAAAGCACTTGGCGGTGGAGGTTGGTGCGCGATACGACGTCGTCGTCCACCAAGCCCACGCGCCCGAAGCCCGCGCCGGCGAGGTATAGCGAGGCCGGCGACCCGAGGCCGCCCACGCCCACCACCAGCACGCTCGAGCCGCGCAGGCGCTCCTGTCCCTCAGGCCCAATCTCCGGCAGCATAAGCTGCCGGTCATAGCGTGAGGGTTCGTTTGGTGTTGTGTGCATATTGTTTTTTCTTAAATATTGTTCCTTAAAAACTTCCTGCGGGAACGCAGGTTTGAGGTATAGGACTGCGGTACGTTATGACGCTTTGCGTTCCTTCCGATAGGTAGAGAATGTTCTTTCCCACCCTGTGCAGCCCGTCTATGCGGTGTCGCTTTGTGCCAAGTTGCATGGCTTGGCTCATTGCGATGCGTTTTCGCCGGGACGGGCTGAAAGCCCAGCAGAACATAGCCCAGGGCAAGCGGAGCGGCACCCTGGGTGAATACGGCGTGCAACCCACGCGCCCTGAAAGGGCAAAAGCATTAGTCGCGGAACACGTATTCCTCGTTGTAGCTTATGCCGTATGATTGCAGGAACATTCGGTATTCTTCCTGAAAAGATAACTTCTTGTGGTGCGTGCGTTGCTCTTTTATGTATGCAAGAGTTTTGTCAACGATGGATTGGCTAACTGAAAATGCGCCGTATCCGTTTTGCCATGAAAAGGATCGGTAGTATGCGTCCGTGGTCTTTATCCATCGGCTGCTGTTTCGCTTGACTTCTTCCACTACGTGCGAGATGGCGACATCCTTTGATAAGGAGAATAGAATGTGGATGTGGTCACAGACTCCTCCGACAAGTATTGCTTTGCATCCGGTGGCACTTATCAGCTTCCCTATATAGCAATGCACGCGGTCAAGATCCTCTTCCCGGATGGGCGGACTCGTGCTTTTGATGTGGAAAACTAAGTGGATGTAGATTTTGCTCAGAGATTGTGCCATGGAAAATAAGCTTTTGCCCTTTCAGGGCGCGGAGATGGGGCGTCTGCGTTACCCAGGGTGTCGCTTCGCTTGCCCTGGGCTATTTTCTTTTGGGCTTTCAGCCCGTCCTGTCACTTCGTGCGTTTTTGCGCCAAGGGCTTGCAGGGACTTCAGCCCCTCCCTTGGCGCAAAAAAGACGCAAGCGAAATGCGGTCGCAGCCATTTACGGCAGTGCCAGTAAGGTGGTGGGGATTCCGCCCTTTACGCCGGCTTTTGCTGCTCCCCGCTCTGGCACACGCGGTCAAAGGACGCGTCCCAGTCTTTCCATACGGGCTCCACGCCGGCGCGGCGCAAGGCCTCCACTACCTCGGGCACCGTGCGCGGGTCGCTTACCTCAAACTGCTCGAGGGCCTGCGGGTAGGTGAAATAGCCGCCCGGCTCCGTCTTGCTGCCCGCCGACATCGTGGTGACGCCGAGCGTGGCCATGTGGTCGCGGTAGGAGGCGCGCTCGCGCGTGCTGTAAGATATGTCCACGTCGTGGTCGAAAATGCGCATGGCAAAGGTGAGCTGCGCCAGCTCGCGGTCTGTCATGACGCAGTTGGGCTGGAAGCCGCCGTTCTCAGCCGGGCACATGCGCGGGAAGTTGACGCTGTACTTCGTGCGCCAGTAATGCTTTTGCAGGTAGCGCAGGTGGCGTGCCATCATTGTGAGGTCCGTGCGCCACTCTTTCTCCAAGCCTATCAGCACGCCCATGCCTATGGAGTGCACGCCCGCCTGCCCCATGCGGTCGAAGCCGTTGACGCGCCACTCGAAGTTGGACTTCATGCCGCGCGGATGGTAGAGCTTGTAGTTTTCGCGGTGATAGGTCTCCTGGAAGCATATCACGCCGTTCATTCCGTGGCGGCGCAGCTCGGCGTACTCCTCTGCGGCGAGCGGCATCACCTCAATCTTGAGGTTGGAGAAGTAAGGCTTTGCCAAGTCGAGGGCGCGCGCGAGGTAGGGGACGCCCGCCTTTGCCGGGTTCTCGCCGGTGACGATGAGCAGGTTCTCAAACGGGCCGAGGCGCTTTATTGCCTCGTACTCCTGCACCATTTCGTCGGGCGTGAGGATGGTGCGCCGCATCTTGTTGGCCACGTGGAAGCCGCAGTACACGCACGAGTTGGTGCACGAGTTTGTGATGTAGAGCGGAATGAAAAGGGAGACCGTGCGCCCGAAGCGCTCCTCGGTGTAACGGCGCGACAGCCGCGCCATCTCTTCAAGGAACGGCTCGGCGGCCGGGGATATGAGCGCCATGAAGTCGTCCGCGTCACAGCGCGTCTTGGCCAGGGCGCGGCGCACGTCGGCCTCAGTCTTTGAGGCGATGGCCTCGGTGGTCTCGTCCCATGAGTATTTCAAAAGTTCGTCAGAAAACATCCTTGCTGTTTTGTAAGTATAAAGTCTGCGCAGTGATCCTTTCCTGCGCTTTGCGCCGCCCGCGTGAGGCGGCGCGGGCACGTCAGTCGAGGAAGGCCGTGAGGGGCGAGCTTGCGCTTGCCTCGAGGTTGTGCGCCACTGCGCCCAGCCCAGCCTCGTAGGCCTCGCGCCCGGCCTGCACCGCCTTGGCGAAGGCGGCTGCCATAGCCTTGGGGTCGCCCGCCACGGCTATGGCCGTGTTGACGAGGCAGGCGGAGGCGCCCATCTCCATCGCCTCGGCGGCGTGGCTCGGCGCGCCTATGCCGGCGTCCACAACGACGGGCACGCCGCTCTCCTCAATGATGATGCGCAGGAAGTCGCGCGTGCGCAGGCCGAGGTTGGTGCCGATGGGCGCGCCAAGCGGCATCACGCCCACCGCGCCCGCTTCCTCGAGCCGCTTGCAGAGGGTGGGGTCCGCCTGGCAGTAGGGCAGCACCTTGAAGCCCATGGCGGCGAGACGCTCCGTGGCGCGGAGCGTCTCCGTGCTGTCGGGAAGAAGGTAGCGGGGGTCGGGGTGAATCTCCAGTTTCAGCCACTCAGTGCCGAATGCCTCGCGCGACATCTGCGCGGCAAATACCGCCTCGTCGGCGTCGCGCACGCCAGAGGTGTTGGGAAGCAGCTGCAGGCCGTCGCGCTTGATGTGCGAGAGCATGTCGTCCGAGCTGTCGCCCAGCTCGATGCGCTTCATCGCCACAGTCACCATTTCCGTGCCCGATGCGGCGATTGCCTGCGACATCTCTTCGCTGTTTCTGAATTTCCCCGTGCCGAGGAAGAGGCGGGAGCCGAACTCCCGTCCCGCTATGATTAGTTTCTCCATGTTGGGTATGTATGTATTGCCGCGCCCGCCCTACCGCCGCGCGTGTGGCAGAGCGGGAGAGGGACGCTTATGTTATGGACGATAGGGATTTTGCCGCTTCGCGCGGCGCGGCTATCCGTTTTGCGCGGTGCGGCGGCGCAGGGGCGCATAATTTCTTGCCGTGTGCGCCGTCAGCCTCCGCAGGCGTGTTGTCAGCCTCCGCAGGCGGCTTTGATGATGGTCACTTTCGCGCCCTCGGCGAGCGGAGTCTCTGCCCAGGCGGTGCGGGGCACCATGCGCATGTCGATAGCGGCGGCCACGCCCTGCGCGGGCATGCCGAGCGACTCCACCAGCGCGGCGAGCGTCGTGGCTTGGGTGTCGGTCTCCTTGGCGTTTACGAAAATCTTCATTGTCTTTCCTATTATAATAATGTGTGCGTCCGCCGTCCGGCGGCACGTGGTCAGGCTTCTCGGCAAGGCGACCCTTGCACGGTGGAAAGACTTGCGGGGAAAGCGCGCCGCCCCGTTTGGCGGGGGCGCACGGCCTTAGGGTGATAAAAACGAGAGAACAACAATGCCTACGGCAGCACTATCTGCATCAGGTCGTAAGGGTATCATCTCAGCCCCCTTTTCCGCCGCTCGGACGCGGCGCGGAGGCACCCCTTTGTCTTCACACGCCGCAAAGTTATCCCTTTTTCGCCGCATTTGCAAGCGGTCCGGCGCGGCGCAGGACAAAGGAAATGCGCGGCGGCTGCATTTCTTTAAGGTACGGAGTGCAAAAAAATAAAAATATTATACCTTTGCGGCGGGTAGGGGAGTAATGTCCTGCCCCGTCCGCCGGTTTCCTTGTCTCAGAGAAACGGGAGGCGGACGCGCAGAAACAGGGAAAAACATAACATCATACCGACAGATATGAAAATTGTCAAGACAATGCTCGCCCTCATCCTTGGGGCTGGCATCAGCGCTCAGAGCGCTTTCGCTCAGGAGACGAAGAAGCAGCGCAACAGCTACCCTTACGTCTTTATAGGGGTGCAGGGCGGCGCGCAGGCCACCTTTACCAACTACAAGGCCAATAAGCTCATCACCCCGATAGGCGCGGTGAGCGTGGGCGGCATGTTCACCCCGGCGGTAGGCGCTCGCTTGCATGTCAGCGGACTGAACGAGAAGGGTGGCTTGAAGAGCATCGGGCAGACGTACGACTACAAGTTTGTCACGAGCAACCTTGACCTTATGCTCAATCTCTGCAACATCTTCGCCCCGGGCAAGAACCATCTGCTCAACGCCTACCTCATTGGCGGCGCGGGCCTT
Organism: uncultured Oscillospiraceae bacterium; assembly: GCA_963625935.1. GTDB lineage: Bacteria > Bacteroidota > Bacteroidia > Bacteroidales > Bacteroidaceae > Alloprevotella. The sequence continues at coordinate 16,353 of CAVFVD010000027.1, forward strand.
GGCTACGCGTGGGACAATGACGACCTCAACGGCGTGGCTGCCGAAGCTGCAAACGACGGCATTAACCTCCGTTGGAGCGACGACCGTCTTACGCACAACTTCCGCGTTGGCATGCAGCTCGCGGCCGATATCAACAAGTACTTCGGCGTAAACCTCGAGGTCACGGCCAACAACTACCACGACCGCTTTAACTCTAAGCTCAACGGAAAAGGCGACTGGCAGCTTCAGGGCTTGGTGGGCGTGACGTTCAAGATACCTTGCGGCAAGACTGCACCCGCTCCCGCTCCTGTCCCCGCACCTGCGCCAGCTCCCGCTCCCGCACCTGCTCCCGAGCCCAAACCGGAGCCCAAGCCCGAGCCTAAGCCGCAGCCCAAGCCTCGCGTGCTTGCTGAGACCAAGGAGGAGATTCACTTCACCATTGCTTCGAGCGCTGTGAGCGATGCCGAGGACGCTAAGCTCCGCGCGTTTGCCCAGTGGATGAAAGAGCATCCCACGGCCAAGGCACAGGTTACGGGTTACGCCGATGCCGGTACGGGTACGGCGGCTTACAATGCCCAGATTGCACAGAAGCGTGCTGAGCGCGTGCAGAAGGTGCTTGTTGAGCGCTACGGCGTTGACGCTTCCCGCCTGACCGTGGACAGCAAGGGCGACACCGTTCAGCCTTTCGCCGACAACGACGCTAACCGCGTGGTGATTGCCGTTGCGAAAGAGCAATAATACTCTTTGACAGAAAGAAAAACCTATTTATACCAATGCTGCCGGGGTGCGTGCGACACAAGCACGCGCCCCGGCTTGCTTTTATACGCCTCGTTTCGCCTACCCCGCAAATTGTATCGGCTTTCCCGTAATCCGTTTTGCCTTGTCCGCTAAGTGTGTCTTGCCCTTTCCGCCAGGCGTCTCTCCTTTTCCGCAAATAGCTTCGCCTTTTTCCCTAAGCGTCCTGCCTTTGTTGCTAAGCGGCATCATCTGCTCTGCTAATCGTTTCGCCTTTCCCGCAGAAAGTGGCTCGTTACCGCACTTCCGGCATTGCGGCGGCCGTTAAGTTATGGCGTTATCCCGTGCTTTGTCATTCTTTCCTCGTAATGTGGAGGAAACACATGCGGCGGGTGTGGCTGCGGGCGGCTTACTTCACAAAACAGCAAGTAAGGGGCGGATAATTTGTTAATATTATCTGAATTTGTGAAAATAAGGCACGGCGTGCGGAGCCGGCGGGAAGCGTCCGGCTACCTTTGCGGGCATGAAGAAATCCACTATTTGGGCGGTCGCCATCGTGATGGGCGTGTCCTTCCTCGCCTTGCTCTATTTGCAGGCAAGCTACTTCGAGGAAGTCATAGACATGCGAAAGGAACAGTTTGACGCGGCCGTGACGCGCAGCCTGTACCGCACAGCCCGCACCCTTGAGCTGGAAGAGACGAAGAAAGGGCTTGAGGCCGAGGCACGCCGTAAGGCGGCGGCTTCTGCCGGGTATGCCACAGGCGGGGAGAGAGACACGACCGTTTCGCTTGCTTTGGACATCGACGGGACCGGGGCAGACACCGCTTCGGCATACGGCGCAGTGGAAAAGCAACCAACGGGGCGCGTGGGTGTAGCCCAGATGGCGCACAAGGGGTACTTCCTTAATAACCCCGCCTCCTCAGGCCTTTCCGACGCCCTGCGCGACAGCGTGCGCCAGAGGTACGTCTACCAGCGCTCATTCCTGGACGAGGTGGTTTGCTCCATACTCTACAAGGCGGGCGACAAGCCCCTCGCCGAGCGCGTAGACTTCCGCGAGCTGGACAGCGCGTTGCGCTCCGCCCTCAAAGCCAACGGCGTGTCGATAAACTACCACTTCTACGTCACCACCTCCGACGGCCGCTGCGTGTACAAGTGCCCCGACTACACGAGCGAGGGCGACCGCTTCACTTACCGCCAGATACTCTACCCCAACGACCCTGCGGCGCAGACAGGACTGCTTTACATCCATTTCCCCGATATGCCGCGCTACATTTTCTCCAGCGTGCGCTTCATGCTGCCCGCGCTGGCTTTCACGGTGGTGCTTTTGGTGGTCTTTGTCTTTACCATCTACACCATCTTCCGGCAGAAGCGGCTCTCGGAGATAAAGAACGACTTCATCAACAATATGACCCACGAGTTCAAGACCCCCATCTCCACTATCTCGCTTGCCGCGCAGATGCTTGGAGACCCGTCCGTGGCGAAAAACGACAAGATGTTTGCCCACATATCCGGGGTCATCGTGGACGAGACAAAGAGGCTGCGCTTCCAGGTGGAGAAGGTGCTGCAAATGTCAATGTTCGACCGCAAGGCGGCCACATTCAAGCGCCGCGAGGCCGACGCCAACGCGCTCATACAAGACACCGTCAACACCTTCCGCCTAAAGGTGGAGGCCTCGGGCGGCAAGCTCGACGCGGCGCTTGACGCGGAAAACGCCATAGTCTTCGTGGACGAGATGCACTTCACCAACGTAGTGTTCAACCTGATGGACAACGCCGTGAAATACCGCGCCGAAGACCGCCCGCTGCAGCTGAGCGTGTCGACGCGCAACGAGGGCGGCAAGCTGCTCATAGTGGTAGCGGACAACGGCATTGGCATACGACGCGACGACTTGAAGAAAATTTTCGGCAAGTTCTACCGCGTGCACACGGGCAACCGCCACGACGTGAAGGGCTTCGGGCTGGGCCTGGCCTATGTCTCCAACGTGGTGCGGGCGCACGGCGGGCGCATACATGCCGAGAGCGACTTCGGGCACGGCACACGCTTTGTCATCACGCTGCCCCTGATGGCGTGACGCGAGAGCGGGGGAGATTTGCGCCGCAGACAGGGAAATGCAAAACGCCGAACGGCTGAGAGAAACAGAAACAATATAAATACAAACAAATACTTACAGATATGGAAAACAACGTGACCGCCACAATCGCCAACGAGACCAAGCAGCGCCTCCTGCTTTGCGAAGACGACGAAAACCTCGGTATGCTGCTTCGCGAGTACTTGCAGGCAAAGGGGTACGAAACCGTGCTCTGCCCGGACGGAGAGGCTGGCTACCGCGCTTTCGTGCGCGAGAAGTTTGACCTTTGCGTACTCGATGTGATGATGCCCAAGAAGGACGGCTTCAGCCTCGCCAAGGACATACGCGCCGCAAACGAGGAGCTGCCCATCATCTTCCTCACCGCCAAGACGCTCAAAGAGGACATTCTCGAGGGCTTCCGTCTCGGCGCCGACGACTACCTTACCAAGCCTTTCTCTATGGAGGAGTTGACCTTCCGCATTGAGGCCATCCTGCGCCGCGTAAAGGGGAAGAAAAATCGCGACCGCGTGCACTACAAAATAGGCAGCTTCATGTTTGACACGCAAAAGCAGGTGCTCACGCGCGGAGAGACGCAGACGAAGCTCACCACCAAGGAGTGCGAGCTGCTCTGCCTGCTCTGCGCCCACGCCAACGAGGTGCTGCAGCGCGACTACGCGCTCAAGACCATCTGGGTGGACGACAATTACTTCAACGCCCGTTCGATGGACGTGTACATTACGAAGCTGCGCAAGCACCTCCGTGCCGACGAGAGCGTGGAGATACTCAATGTGCACGGAAAGGGCTACAAGCTCATCACGCCCGACCCCGAGGACTGACGCGCAACGATGCGCGGGGCTGAGGCTCGCCCATGCTCCGTAATGCAGCCCTCAGTCAAGCTCCGAAAAGATTGTATATCCCTGCCCGTCCCCTTGCAAAGAGGACTCGGGCGGGGATATTCTCGTATGCAAGCCTCTTCGCCGGATAGGAGCGTTTTTTGGGAAAACCGATGCCTTTCGGGCGAAGATTTCGTCCCATTTTCGGTCGAAAAACTCCGTTTTTTCACCTCAAACTGCCGCTTTGCGTTTTAACATATCGGCGGCACCCCACTTGCAAAACGCTTGAAAATTTTGTATCTTTGGGTAGAGAAAAGGGAGGATATGCACCTTGTGCGTACCCTCTCTTTTGCATTGCTGACTATCAATGCGTTACGCGGCTCGGATATGTACATGTAGCGCCGCTTGGATGTACATGTAGGAAAAACTCCAAGTATTCCCGTCAAAATTCTAAGTATCCCCGTCAGGACAAGCTCCCTTTTTCGCGCTCCCAAAAGCGTCTATGCCGCAGCTGGAAGCGTTGCGCGACTTAAAAAAACATAAAGTTTGTTATCGGGTAAACGGACAAAACGGCGTCTTATCTCGTCCGCGAAACACGATAAGCGGGCATTCGTTTGCTCAGCCCGTGCGCGTCATCTTAGGCGAGGGGCTTAGGAGTTTTTATAACAAATAAGGCGGCCGCAGAGCCGGGACGGAGCGTTTTCCCTCCGTTTTCCCGGTTCTGCGGCCGCTTGCTTTGCGTGTGTGCCGCGTCTTTGCTGCGATATGCTGTATAAAGTGCGTGTCTCGCGGCTCTTATGCTTTCGCGCTGTCCGCCGATGCCGTCTTTTCCGGCGTGTGCGTGGTGTCTTCCGAGCCCTCGCTGAGCAGGTCCGTGCCCCAGTGCGTGGAGGCGAGCCGCTCTTCGCGCTCTATCACCTCCTTGGCCTTCTTGGCGTAGATAATCATGCGCAGGGACTGGGAGTAGGAGAGGTAGTTCCAAATCCAGTTGAAGAGCACTATCATCTTGTTGCGCACGCCGAGGATAGAACGCAGGTGCACCACAAGCCAGAGCACCCACGCGGGGAAGCCGCCGAAGCGCATGTGGCTGAACTCCGCCACGGCGCAGTTGCGGCCCACGGTGGCCATGGTGCCGAGGTTTTTGTAGCGGAACGGTTTCGGCTCCTGCCCCTTCTCTATGCGGCGGAGGTTTTTGGCGAGAAGGCGGCCCTGCTGTATGGCCACCTGCGCCAGCTGCGGGTGTCCGCCCTTCCAGTCGTCGTCCCCCTCGGGCATGATGCATTGGTCGCCGATGGCGAAAACGCCGTCGAGTCCCGGTACGCGGTTGAAGGCGTCCACCACGATGCGGCGGCCGCGCCCGAGGTGCGAGGGATCGAGGTTGCCCACGGGCTGCGCCGCCACGCCGCTTACCCAGATGAAGGTGCGCGTGGCGATGGAGCTGCCGTCGCGCAACATCACGTTGTGCCCTTGGTAGTCTGTCACCATTTTGTTAAGCAGCACGTTCACGCCCATACGGCGGAGGTATTTCTCCACGCGGTTCGACGACTCCTGGCTCATGGCGGGGAGCAGGCGCGGCCCGGCTTCGATGAGGTAGATGTGCATCAGGCTGGTGGGGAGGTCGGGGTAGTCTTTCGGGAGGACGTAGTTTTTCATCTCCGAAAGCGCACCGGCAATCTCCACGCCCGTCGCGCCGCCGCCCACGATGACCACGTTGAGCAGTTCCTGCCTTTCGCGGTCGGTGGCGCAGGTGAGCGCGCGCTCAAAGTTGTCAAGCAGGGCGTTGCGCAAGCCCATGGCCTCGCTCACGTTCTTCATCGGCATGGCCTCGGCCGCTACGTTTTTGTTGCCGAAGAAGTTTGTGGTGGCTCCGGCGCAGAGCACGAGGTAGTCGTAATGCACCTTGCCGATGGAGGTCTGTATTATCTTGTGCTCGGGAAAGATGGAGCGCACCTCAGCCATACGGAAGAAGAAGTCGCGCCGCTTTTGGAAGATTTTGCGAAAGGGGAAGGAGATAGAGCTCGGCTCGATGCCCGCCGAGGCTATTTGGTAAATGAGCGGGGGAAACTGATGGTAGTTGTTTTTGTCTACAAGCACGACCTGGAAGTCGCTGCCGCGCAGTTTCTCGGCCAGTTTCAGGCCGCCGAAGCCGCCGCCTACGATGACGACGCGCTTTTTGTCTGTTTTCGGTAAGTTGAAGCTCATGACGCTTGCCGCGCTTTTGTCTCAGGGGGCGGCATTGCCCTTTGGAGGGGTTATACTCTGTTTTGTTACAAAATTACGGCGAAAGTGTAAGAAAACAGTCACGCGCGGCGCACTATTGCGGCTCGGTCGGAAAAGTACTTTGCTTAGCGTGCGGCGCTGCGAAACCCGCTTGCCAAAAGGCGGCGTAAACGGCGCTAAAAGCGGCTTAAATGAGTGTGAGACAGGTGTCGGCGTGTCGCGATGCCTGCTTTGCCGCGCTTTAAAGAAGCACGCAGCCTGCAATGCCGCAGAGAATGACCATCACGGTGGCGTTGATGCGGAAAACGGCCGTGCCCAAAAGCGTGGAGAAGAAGAGGAAGACGCTCACCCCCCATTGCCAGGGCGAGGCGGAGGGCGAGCCGAAGTTGTCCGCCGTCATCAGGAGCATGGCGGCCGCGGCGACGAGGCCGGGGACAAGGGGGCGCAGCAATGACTCCACGCAGCGCAGCAGCTCGGCTCCCGTGTCGTGGCGGCTGGCACGCGCGGCGATGGCTGTCCACGCGGCGGCAGGGACGGCGAAGCCTGTGAGCGCGGCGGCGCAAGCGGCGAGCGTGACCCATGCGCCCGCCTCTGCCGTGGCCATGCACGCGCCCATCGTGCCGCCGCCCAGGAGTGTGCCGCCCGGGAGCAGGCGGCAGCAGACGGCGAGGTCGGCAAACTGCGCGGGCGTGAGCCAGTGGTGCAGCGTCACGGTTTCGTGCTCAAGCAGCGCGAGCGGAGCGGTGTCTCCGCCGAAGCCGAGCAGCCCCACTTGAAGGGCTGAGAGAAAGACGAATATAAGGGGGAGCATGGGAATGTGCTGTTTGCTGATAGTGGTTGCGGGGCGCGGTTGGCGCGGAGAGGGTTATTTTCCCTCAGGCCTTACGAGCAGGGCGTACAAGACGGCGGCAAGCGTCAGGCCAAGTATGATGTAGGAGGGCGAAATGCCGAGCAGGGCTATCGCCACCGCCGCCCCGATGGGTATCCATACGGTGCTGAGCGACACGCTGCCGGAGCGCAGCATTTGCAAGGCGGGCAGCAGCACCACGGCCACGATGGCGGGACGAGCGCCGCGCAGGAAAGCCGCCACGGGCGCGAGGGAGCGCAGCGTGTCAAAGAATGTGCTTATGAGAAGAAGCAGCAGCACGGGCGGGAGCGTCATGCCCGCGAGCGCCGCCGCGCCGCCCTGCCAGCCTTTCAAGGCGTGGCCGAGGTAGACGGCTAAGTTCACGTTGAAGACGCCCGGCATGGCTTGCGCCACGGCAAGGCGACGCTCGAAGTCGTCGCCGTCCATCCAGCCGTTGCGCTCCACCAAGACGCGGCGCAAAGGCGCGACGGTGGCATATCCGTCCCCGAGCGTCAGTCCGCCGGCTTTGAGGAAGGCGGCGAAGAGGGTGAAGAGCGTGAGCGGCGTGGAGGGCTTGGCGGTCATGGGCTTTTGTGGTGTGAGGGTCATAGGAGTTCGGCGTAGGCCTCAATGGCTTTCTCGGCGGTGCGCACGGCCTCGTCGAGCGGGAAAGGCAGCTCGCCGCCCGAAGCGTTGAGGTGGCCGCCCCCGTTAAAGAACTCTTCGGCCATGCGGTTGCAGGGAAAGTCGTCAACAGAGCGGAGCGACACGCGCACAACGTCGCGCTCGGTGTCTTCGCGCAGCGAAATGCTCACGCGCATGCCTTTCACCTGCAGGGGCATATTGACAAGTCCCTCGGCGTCGCCGCGTATGAAGTTGAACCGCTTCATCTCCTCCCGCGTCAGCGTGAAGAGCGACGCGCGGCCGTTTGCCAGGAAGCGCAGCTTCTCATAGAGTATGTAGCCGGTCAGGCGTATGCGGTCGGGGGAGAATACGTGGAAGACGTTGCGGTATATCTTGTCCTTGTCAATGCCTTTCGTGAGCAAGAGGGATATGGCCTGGTAAATCTCCGGACTGTTGGAGTTGTACGTGAAGCCGCCCGTGTCGGTCATCATGCCCGTGTAGAGGCACGTGGCCCCGCCCCGCGTCAGCGAGTCAAAGCCCCCGAGCTGGTATATCAGGCGCAGCACAATCTCGCTCGTGGAACTCATCTCCGGGAAAGAGATGGTGAGCGCGGCCATGTCGGTGTCCGGGCTGAGATGGTGGTCGATGATGACGCGGCGGGCGCGGGAAGCGCGCACGGCTTGCTGCATGTCCTGCAGGCGCGGCAGACTGTTGAAGTCAAGGCAGAAGACAAGGTCGGCTTCGGCCAAGGCGCGTGTCGCCTCCGCCTCGTGCCGGGCGTAGAAGCGCACGGTCTGCGAGTTGGGAAGCCAGCGCAGGAAGTCGGGGAAAGGGTTGGGGAGTATCACCCGCGCGTCTTTGCCGATAGATTGCAGGTATTCGGCCCAGGCGAGCGACGAGCCTACGGCGTCGCCGTCCGGTCCTCGGTGGGCGCAGACTACGATGGAGCGGCTCTCGCGCACTATTTGCATGAGCGCGAGCAGTTGCTCGGCGGAGAGCAACGGGGGAAGCTGCGGCAGGGCGGGGGCTTGCGTGTCAGTGTTCATGGCTTAGGCGAGGCTTTTGAGTGCGTCGATCTCGGCGCAAGGGTCTGCGGCGCGGAAAACTGCCGAGCCCGCCACAAGCACGTCCGCGCCGGCTTGCACGAGGAGGCGGCCCGTCTCGCGGTTCACGCCGCCGTCAATCTCAATGAGGGCTTTCGAGCCGCTCTCGTCTATGAGGCGGCGCAGCCGGCGCGTTTTCTCTACGCTGTGGGCAATGAACTTCTGCCCGCCGAAGCCGGGGTTGACGGACATGAGCATAACAACGTCCGCCTCGCAAACGATGTCCTCAAGCACGCAAACGGGCGTGTGCGGATTGAGCGTAACGCCCGCCATCATCCCTTCGTCTTTAATCTGCTGAAGCACGCGGTGGAGGTGCGGGCAAGCCTCGTAGTGCACGTTCATCACTTTTGCGCCGAGAGCTTTCACCTCTTTGATGAACTTTTCCGGGCGGTTTATCATCAGGTGCACGTCAAGCGGCTTGCGGGCGTGCCGCGCCATCGCCTCCATGACGGGGAAGCCGAAGGAGATGTTGGGGACAAACTCGCCGTCCATCACGTCGAGGTGGTACCAGTCGCAGTTGCTGCCGTTGAGTGTCTCTATGTCGCGGCGCAGGTCGCCGAAGTCCGCCGACAGCAGCGAGGGGGATATGAGTGGCATTGCTTTATTGTTTTGCTTGTTTGTAGTCTGTCTTTTGGCGCTCTGTACGCAGAAGCGCGTCGGTGAGTATCTGTGTGCGCTTATATATAATGCGTGTTCCGTATATATATAATGCGTGCGCCGTATATATATAATGTGTGAGCTTTGTGTATATAATGCGTGCGCTGTATGTGTAAGTGCGCGAGCTTGGGATTGCGGCTTCGCGCTTACGCCTCCTATGCCTTTTCGTCTTCCTCGCCTTTCCCTTCGCTTTCCTCGCGCAGCTTTTGTATGCGGGCAAGCTCGCCGAGGGCGAAGTCAGCGTTTTCGGGCTCGTCGAGCATAGCGTGGCAGTCGCGCTCGGCTTGCTCTGTCTGCCCGTACTCTACGCGCAGGTACACGCGGCGGCGGCGCAGGAAATTGTGCAGGCGGGTGAACGCGGGCGGCACGTCATCTCCGTCGTCTTCGCACTGCCTTATGCGCTTTTCCAAAGGCGCGATGACCTCTTCCACCGTTTCCACGGCGCGGTAGTCCTTTGCGTCGGTGAGGCAGTTTATCAGTTCCATCACGTGGCTCGGGTCTTCTGTCACGTCGCAGGCTTTCAGGTAGAAGTAGGCCGAGCGGTGCAGCCCGAGTCGGTTAAGGCAGAGGCCCGTGCGGTAGCTCAGGTCGCAGAAGAAGCGTCTTGTGCGCCGGTCTCTCTTTTTTGCGAGGCGGCGGTTTGCTCTGTGCCAGCAGCGCTGGAAGTGGAGCGCGGCGTCGAAGTAGTCTCCGCGCTGCAGGAAGCGGTTTCCCCAGAAGAGGTCGTAGGAGTCGTTGGGGTTTTCCGTAGCCACCATCTCCTGCTGCTCGGCGGTGAGCGGCTCTCCCTTGCGGGCAGCCTCCTTGGCTTCGGCGAGCTTGTAGCGGAACTCCGCCGCCGCTTGCGCGGTCAAGCGCATGTCGGCGGACATAGTCATAGCGCCGCAGAGCGGACGCGCGTTTTCCTTGACCGCCGCGCCGGTGTAGGGGGCGCGCACCTCTTTTCGCGGCATGGAGTAAGTAAGGCGGTAGCGCATAACCTCGCCCTCGCCCGTGTTTGAGCCGTCTTCTTCGAGCACAAGGGTAAGCTGCCGCGCGTGTGCGAGCGTTCCCGTCGCGTCGCCCGGCAGACGGTAGGAGAGCAAGAGCGTGGCCGTGCGGCTTTCCGTCGTTTTCTCTTCGGCCTGGCCGTATTCTTCGCAGTCCTCTTTATAGGGAACGTCTTGTGAGACCAGTGCGTAGTCAATCACGTATCCCGCAATTTTCTCCTCGTCCTCTATGACTTGCATGCTGTCGCCCGTCACTATGCGCAGGCGCAGCAGTTGCGCTCCAGTGAGAAGCCCCATTCCGCGCAGCCAGTCGCCGATGGTGGGGACGGCGGGGCAATTGTAGGCGGGCGTGTCCCCGTTCTCTTCCTCGCGGGGAGCTTCGCCGAATGACAGGAATCCGTCCTTGGGCTGGCTGTGCATAGCTTCCTCGCGGTCGAGCAGGGAGTAAATGAAATCTTCGCTATAATGGTCGAACTCAATGTCGGAGACATGCATCTCCGCGCTCTTTTCCAAAAGCGGGGCGATGTCTTGCCCGAGCTTCTCGCGTGCGGCGAAGAGCGAGCGCAAGGCTATGTGCAGGTCGCGCGTGATTTGCGCCGCGTCTGTGGTGTACGGCACGGCGGCGCTGAGGTGGCAGGACACTTCCGTTTTCCCATCCTCCTCGTTTTTGTCTATGATGTAGTAGGCGGTGACAAGCTGCGATGTCGTGTTGAGCTCGTTGCAGGCTATGCGCACACAGGCTGTGTCGACAAGCTCCGCCGAGTAGACGTAAGGCATTATTATCGACTGCGTGAGGGGCGCGGCGTTCAGTACGAACATGCCGTTTTGGTATTCGAAGCGGTAGCTTGCCGGCTCGCCGTTTTCCCCGCCGTCTCTGCGCTGGAAGTGTATCTGCATCCGCTCCAACGCGGCTTCAAGGCTGCGCAGAGCCTCATCCTTGTCGATGAGCGTATACGCGCCCCCCGAAGCTTGGCTTTCGCTTTTGTACTCTTGGGGTTTGTCTTCCTCAGGGTACATGTATCTCTCGCACAGCCTTAGCAGCGTCTTGCGCCATCCGCAGGTCTTCGCCTCAGCTCTTGTGGCGCGGACAAAGCGGGCAAGCCCGCGCAGCACCGCACACGCCCCAATCGTGGCGAATACGGCTAAAATGTCGAATATGCGGGTCATCGTGTCGGACATGAGCGTCTTTTGCTTTTCTTCTCTTGCTTTTAGGTGGAAAAATCTCCGTCCGCGCCGGCGGAAACGTTACAAAATTACGAATTTTTATGCGTACCTCTGCCGCGCGGCTTGCTCTCTGTGCAGCTCATCCGTAGCTCTGAGGGGAAAATGCGCGTCTCTCGCGCCGTCCGCCCGCATCTGGATAGCACGCCGCCGGCTTTTCATAGCCGCGTGTACTGCGGTTAGGCCCATACTTCCCGTAGCCGCGTCCCCGCCCATATACGCCTTTCGTATAAAGAATAGCGCGGTTTGCCGACATAGGGGCGTATGTCACTGCGAAAAGGGAGAACGCGGGCGCACTTTTATAAGGAAAAACGCACTCCTTGCCCCCCCTAAAATTTTTAGCCATTCAACGAATATTTTTGCCTATTTTTGCAACTTGAAATTCGTTTGCCCGGACGAGAGCACCGGGCGCGGACAACTGGAAAACAAAGCTCGGGGCTTTGGCCCTTGGAGCCGGGTAGACTACAAAACCCTAAGAAACGCTAACGTAGGGGAGCTGCCTGTCGGCTCAGCCGTTGCATCGGCGGCCGCCACAGGCGTAAGCGAAACACTTTATGCTTAAGAGACTTTTTAATTGGTATTTCGGGCGCAAGGCCTTGCCTTATTGGGGCATTGTGGTGTTTGACCTCGCGATGTTCACCATCGGCGGGCTGCTGATGTTTGTCCTGCTGCACCCGCTGTCCTCGCTTGCCTCCGACGCCGGCAGGCTTATGCGCTCTTTCTGCGTGTATGCCGTCTTTTGCGTCGCGGGCTTCCGCGTCTTCCATACATACTCGGGCGTTTTGCGCTATTCGCAGTTTGAGGATCTTGTGCGCGTGGTGCAGGGGATTCTGTTGGCGTTTGTGTTTTCCTTGGGCTTCAATTTCGTAGTGCGCTCGGCGGGGTGGGACGAAACGTTCTATCCTATGGCGGGACGCATGTGCGTAGCCCTCTACTTGGGCGCGGCGGTGATGATGTGCGCCTCGCGCGTAGTCATCCGCCTTATGTACGACACGTCCTTGGTGAGCTCGTCCGCACGTCCCGCCCTGATTTACGGAACCCGCCGCGGCGGCATAGCCCTTGCCGGACAGGTGCGCAACGAAAAGCCCGTGGCCTACCACATCTGCGGCTTCATAGGCGACGACCGCGAGCATTACGACGAGCGCCTGCTTGGCAAGCGCGTCTACTCCGTGCACGAGGACTTGCGCCCGGTGATAAGGCACGAGGGAATAAAGGTGGTGCTCGTCTCTCCGATGAAGCAGGACAAGTTTCGCCAGAACAAAGAGCTGCAAGACATGCTGCTGGCAGAGGGCGTGCAGATATTCGTAGCACGCAACGCCGAGAAGTGGCTGGCAGAGAAAGAGGACGACAACAAACCCCGCATCGGCATGCGCGAAGTGAGCGTGGAAGACCTACTCCCGCGTGACGAGATAGAGGTGGACATGGAAAGCGTGGGCGCGCTATTGCGCGGCAGCCGCGTCCTTGTGAGCGGGTCCGCCGGCTCCATTGGCCTGGAGATTGTGCGGCAGGTGGCGGCGTACGGGCCGGCGGAGATGATGCTCGTCGACCAAGCCGAGACACCGCAGCACGATGTGCGGCTCATGATGGCCGAGGACTTTCCGCAGGTGAAGGCGCACACCGTCGTCACCTCCATTTGCAAGGCCGACCGCATGGAGGAGATTTTCTCCACCTTCCGTCCCGACTACGTCTTCCACGCCGCCGCCTACAAGCACGTCCCCATGATGGAGGACAACCCAAGCGAGAGCGTGCAGAACAACGTGTACGGCACGAAGGTGATAGCCGACCTCAGCGTGAAGTGCGGCGTGCGCAAGTTTGTCATGATAAGCACCGACAAGGCTGTCAACCCCACCAACGTGATGGGGTGTTCAAAGCGCATCTGCGAGATATACGTGCAGAGCCTCGACAAGGCCATCAAAGACGGCAAGGTAAAGGGTGTGACGCAGTTTGTCACCACGCGCTTTGGCAACGTGCTGGGCAGCAACGGCTCCGTGATACCCCTTTTCCGCCGCCAGCTCGAGGCGGGCGGACCGCTCACGGTCACCCATCCGCGCATCATACGCTATTTTATGCTCATCCCCGAGGCGTGCAAACTGGTGCTTGAGGCCGGCACGCACGGAAAGGGCGGCGAGATATTTGTCTTCGACATGGGCGAGCCCGTGCGCATAGCCGACCTTGCGAAGCGTATGATACTGCTCAGCGGCGCCAAGAACGTGACGATAGAGTATACGGGGCTGCGCGAGGGGGAGAAACTTTACGAGGAGGTGCTTAGCGAGAACGAGAACACGCGCCCGTCCTTCCACAAGAAGATACGCATCGCCGAGGTGCGCAAGTACGAGTACGCCGACGCCGAGGCGGCGGTGGAGGAGCTGCAAGAGGTGGCAGCGCGCTACGACGATATGGCCACCGTGCGCAAAATGAAGGAAATAGTGCCCGAGTACGTCAGCAAGCACTCGCGCTACGAGGCACTCGACAAGGAGCGCGGCGCGGCGGCGGAGTGAAGCCTTGCGGGCGGGAGACGCACTAATGCAGGTAGGCGTAAGTCCGCAGACCGGTTCTGCCGCGTGCCTGAAATATAGCAGAAATACATAATTACGGCCCGGAGCTTTGGCAGTCAAAGTTCCGGGCTTGCTTTTTGCGGGATGAGGTAAAATCATACTCGCGCGAGACCTGTTTTGCGTGCGAAATATTTATGTAAGTTTAACGATGGCAATACGGTTTCGCGCGATTTTAAGGGAGTTTCTGGGAGCGAAAACGGGGCTTGCCGCCACGGGGATAGGCCCCGGAGCGACGGGAATACTTGGAATTTTTCCTACATGTACACCCCGGCGGCACTATATGTACATCTTCACGCTTGTAAGCCACTGATTTTCAATAATGCAAAAGCGGGGATACGCGCACGATGCGTATCCACGCTAAACCTACACTATTCGTATAAGTACTTGATATTCAATATGAATATTATTCTTATTCTTTTGATTGTTCCCACGTTGATACCACAGAACTTGTAGTGGGATAAGTGCTTTTGGTTACGTTTGTTTCCTTCATAATTCCTTCATTTTCGCTCAAATACTGCTAAAGACTTTTTAACGGTGACTTCTGCGCAATATTGTCGTTTATAGAGGTTGCTGGCGAAAAGAGAAAAGGGCACAGAGGGTGGAGAGGACTGGATTGACGAAGGTTCAATTCAAGATGCGGCACAGTGATGGGTATGCCGCTAGATTTTTCTTTTGGTCAGCAACTTTCTTTGTATCGAATTATGCTTATCACTACACTAAATTATCCGTATATATATTATGCGGTGATTTAGTGTAGTGATAACTTTAGGCATGCGGATTGCTAAATTGGAAATTACAAAATCTGCATTTATAAGCATATTTACTGTTAACATAAGTCAAGAATAAAACTTTTTCAAACAGAAAAT
>CAVFVD010000028.1:0-30932 GCA_963625935.1 uncultured Oscillospiraceae bacterium
CCGGCGGCGCTATATGTACATATCGGCGGCGTGTAAGTTATTGAAACTCAATACTACGAAAGAGGGGATACGCACGCGGTGCATATCCCCTCTTTTCTCTACGCAAAGATAATACATTTTTCGCCCGTTTGCAAGAGGGCGTTAACACTTGTACACATCTTGAAAACCGACATTTAGAACACTTTTCGGGGATTTTGCGGGCGGAAAAAATGCGGTTTTGCCTAAGTCGCAGCCTGACGTTTTCCCCTATCTGCCTTGTTGTGGCGGCGGGCTCTTTTCGCTTGCCCGGAAGCCGCTTTTCAGCGCAGGCTGTCGCGCAGAACGAGGCGGCTCTCCGGTCCCATGTTGAAGATGAGGTCGGCTATGCTGAGGTTGGGGAGGAAGCCCGTGCGTGCGGAAAACACTTGGTAGTAGAGCACGGGGCGGAAACGCGCGTCCTTCTCCGTGCCGGCTTTCGGCGAAATAAGCTCGCGGAGGTCGGGCGTGCCGGAGGGAACCTCGGCGGGCAAGAGATAATGGTCGGAGCGAAGCACGGGGCGGTCGAGGTCAAGGAGGGTGAGCGTAACAGAACGGAGCGCATCGTTGAAGTCGGCGAGGTATTTGTACCCGCGCTCGTACACGGGGCGTAAGTCGTCCGCGTAGTACTCAAAGAAAGGGCTTCGCTCGTAAGCGGACACCAGTGCCGTCCAATGCTGCCGCCTCCACTCGCCGTGGTCGGAGAGCCGGATGTCGCGCACCGCCGTGTGGCTTGCGTCGCCCCGCTCCACGGGCACGGTGAGCGGCTGCGGCCCTTGCGGGGTGGCGATGTAGCAGCGGTTGCGGTAGGTTTGCTTGCGGTAGTGCTCGCACACGTCCTCCACAGCCCCCCGGGGCGAGGCGTAAAGATAGGCGTAGTATTGCACCGGGGCGAGATAGGCGGTGGCAAGAGCCGGAGCGCCCGCGCTTAAAAGCGTTTCCGCGTCCGCCGCCGTGCCTTTCTCTTGTGTTTCGTTAGCCATTGTGTGCGCTGCGGGTAAGGGATTCGCGCCATAACTCCCCGCCGGGTTATGGGCTGATTTATTGAATAAGAAAAATCACTCCGACTTTTCCACGCGTTCAAACCACGGGAAACGCCAGCCGTTGGGGAAAACCTTGAAGACGAGCCGCCCCACAAGCTCTTCGTGCGGCACTGCGGCCACCGTGCCGGGCGCGGTCTCCAAAAGGCAGGTGGTGTCGGCAAGCACGGCGCGGCATACGCCCACGCGCAAGTCTGAGCCGCCCACTGCGCGGTAGGCCACCGCCTCGCCGCCTTGCGGCACGGCGTAGCCCAAGCGGTGGTAGCCGTAGAAGCGCTCGCCCGGAAGCCTGAGTCCGTACCAAGTGAGGCTCACCAAAGCGCGGCCTCCGCGCTCCATCCCCCTCACGGCCGTCCCTTCCCCTACGCCCACCTGCATGAGGAGCAGGGAGCGCACCGCCAGCAGCAGCGCGGCTGCCAGCACCACGGGCAACGCCCTTTGTGCGACGCGGCCCGGTTTGCCTTTTCTCAGGAACGCCGGGGGCATGGTGGTTGGTCGGGGTTTATCGGGTTGTTTGCATTTTACGGACTAAGCGTTTTGGCTCACTTGATGTCCCACACGCGTTTGAAGATGCGGCTCCAGCGCACGTGTCCGTTGCCCCAGCCGTAGTCGTCGTCAAGCGAGCACCAAACGAAGAGCGGCTTGCCCACGATGTGGTCCTCGGGCACGAAGCCCCAGAAGCGGGAGTCGGCGGAGTTGTCGCGGTTGTCGCCCATCATCCAGTAATAGTCCATCTTGAAGGTGTACGAGCTGGCGGGGCTGTCGTTGATGTAGATGCGCCCGTTGCGCACTTCGAGCTTGTTGCCCTCATACACGCGGATGGGGCGCTCGTATATGGGCAGATTGTCAAGGGTGAGGCGCAGCGTAGCCCCTTTCTTGGGTATCCACACAGGGCCGTAGTCTGCCGTGGTCCACGTCTTCGCCATGTTCTGCGGGTAGAGCCAGTCGCCGTACGGCTTTGAAAGGCTTATGGAGCGCACCATGTCGCGGCTTTCCTGCAAGGCGCGGCGGGCGCGGCGTGTGAGCGGCATGGACACCACGCTTCCCGCTGTCTCGGTGGTGAGGTCCTCGTTGGTGATGCCATACTCCTTGCAGAAATCCTCATCGGGGAAGCGCTTGAAGTCTACGTCATAGCGGTACTGCGAATTCTCCGGCTCGATGTTGGGCTTGCCGTCGAGGAAGACCACGTTGCTGCGTATCTCGAGCGTCTGCCCCGGCAGTCCCACGCAGCGCTTTACGTAGTTTTCGCGCCGGTCGACAGGACGCGCGGCAATGCTTCCGTACGTCTCCTCGTCTGAGCGCATCTGCGCCACGCCCGCCGCGTAGATGCGGCGGTATATTTCCTGCTGCTGCTCGTAGGGCATGGAGGGCGAGATGGCCGCTGAGGCGGGGATTACGCCGCCTGCCGGCGTGTCCGAGGGCTTGCCCATCATTTGGTCGCCTATTTGGTAGGCGAGGCGGTAGTAGTCCTGGTTTTGCTGGTGCAGGGCTACGGTGTCGCCGGAGGGGTAGTTGAACACCACAATGTCGTTGAGCTGCACGTCGCCGAAGCCTTTCACGCGGCGGTAGTCCCAGTGCGGCCAGTCTATGTAGCTTTTGCAGCCGAGCACGGGCATAGTGTGCTGCGTGAGGGGCATATAGAGCGGCGTCTGCGGGATGCGCGGACCGTACGAAAGCTTGGAGACAAGCAGGTAGTCGCCCGTGAGAAGCGTCTTCTCAAGGGACGAGGAGGGAATTACGAAGTTTTGGAAGAAAAACTGGTTAAGGAAGTAGATGGCCACAAGGGCGAAGACTATCGCGTCCACCCATCCCATGACGAAGCGCGTCACTGGGCCTACCTCCGGCTCGCGCCACCAGCCCCACTTTATCTTGTGGGAAATGTAAAGGTCGTATATGAAGGGCACCACCACTATGCCCCACCAGCAGCCCACCCAATAGAGGAAGAGCAGGTAAAGGACGGTGAGTACCACAAATTTTGCCCACGCGCCCGCTTTGCCCTTGGGCGTGCCGGCGGCGGTGTTTTGCCCACCAGGGGCGTTGCTATTCTGCATTTTCGGTATGTACGGAAAAGTGTAACGGACTTAAGGTGCGGCGTCAGAAGTCGAAGAGGTCGTCGGTGGAGAGCAGGCCCTCGTGCGTGGCCGTGTACTCTGCCGCGAGCACCGCGCCAAGGGCGAAGCCGCTGCGGTTGTGCGCCGAGTGGGTTATCTGTATCATGTCTGCCTCGGAGTCGTAGGTGAGCGTGTGTATGCCCGGCACCTCTCCCTCGCGCACCGCGTCGATGCGCAGCAGGCTGGCGGGCTGGTCCTTCGAGCCCGTGAGCGTGCCGTCCGCCTCGCGCACCTCGCCCTTCACCCAGCCGGTCTTGCGGTCGAGCTCGGCGCACACTTGCTCGGCAAGCGTGATGGCCGTGCCGCTCGGAGCGTCAAGCTTGTGCACGTGGTGGGTCTCCACCTCGCTCACGTCGTAGGCGGGGTAGCGGTTCATTATGCGGGCGAGGTATTTGTTTACCGCCGAGAAGATGGCAACGCCGAGCGAGAAGTTTGAAGCCCAGAAAAGCGTGTGCCCCTCTTGCTCGCAGGCGTGGCGAACATCGGCCTCGTGGTCCTTGCGCCAGCCCGTCGAGCCGCTCACCACTTTCACGCCCTGCGCCCATGCTTTCAGGTAGTTGCCGTAAGCGGCGGTGGGGCTGGTGAACTCTATCGCCACGTCCGCGCTGCGGAAGGCGTCGCTGTCAAAGTCCTGCGGATTGTCCACGTCAATGACGCTCACTATCTCATGCCCCCGCTCAAGGGCTATTTTCTCTATCATACGGCCCATTTTGCCGTAGCCTATCAACGCAAATTTCATTCTTGCAATAACTTGTTGCTTGCAAAAGTAGTGGAAATGCGCAAAAAGTGCCTTTTCCCCGCATAACTTTAAGAGCCGCAGGGGGCGGCGTTGCCCTCCCTGCGGCTCTTAGTGACGGCCAAATGCGGCGGCAAAGGCTTGCGCCCGCCGCGCGGCTGTCTCAGCTTTCGAGGAAATAGTCGACGGAGGTGACCACGCGCACCTTCTTTATATACGGCGTGTACTGGTCGCGGTCGTCGATGGAGAAAAGCCCTTGCGAGGCGTTCTTTATCTTGCCGAGGCGGCTGTCGGAGTCGGCGGAGAACTTCTCCGCGGCCTCACGCGCTTTTTGCGTAGCCTCTTCTATCATCTCGGGCTTTATTTTGTTGAGGCTCGTAAAGTCATACTGCACCCTCGTGTCGTAGTCGCCGGCGGAGATGGCTATGCCCTGGCGCAGCAGCTCGCCCATGCGGGTCATCAGGCTGCGCACCTTGTCGACTTGGGACGAGGAGACGGTGATGACGGTGGTGATGTTGTAGCGGTCGCGCTGGGATACGTTGTCAGAGGCGTAGCGGTCGGCGTAAAGGTCTACCACCTGCGGCGCGCCCACCTCAATGTCGGTCTTGGGCAGACCGTTCTCGGAGAGAAAGGCCGCGATGCGCGTGCATTTTCCATTGACGTCGTTGTAAAGCGCGGCAAGGTCGTTGCCCGTAGTTTTGTACACGATAGGCCAAATGACGTGGTCGGCTTTCACCTCACGCTCTGCCAGCCCGCGAACAGACACCACGCGGTCCTTGGAAGCGAAAGCGGACAGACCGAAATAGACAAACAAGCCCAGCACTGCCGTGCCCACGGCGAGGATAATGGCCTCGATGCGATAGTTCTTCATTTCTCTGGAATTTTTAGTACATAGTGTTTTCTTACTCCCTATCCTCAGCAAAGGTAGGGTGTTTTTTCCAATAACAACAATAGGTCGCGTGCTTTCTTGCACTAAGGACATTGGAAAATCCGCGCCGCCCCTATGCCTCTTCTCCGCTCTCCGCCGCCGCGTGCAGCAAGGGACGCACGCTTTCCATAATGGCATAAAGCTCTGCTGTGGTCTCCGCGCGGAGCATGGCTATGCGCGTCTGGCGGAAGTTGGGGATGCCCTTGAAGAGCGGCGAGGCCGCAAGGTGACGCCGTACGTGCAGAATGCCGCGGTACTCGTCTATGCGCTCGACGCTCTGTCTCACTTGCTCCTTCAATACGTCCAATTTCCAGTCTGCCGACATCGGCGGGTAGACACTCGGCACTACGCCGTCCACAGCCTTGTCCGCGCCGTGCAGCGCGTCATGTATTTCCTTGAAAATCCACGGCCGCCCGAAGGTGGCGCGGCCCACCATCACCGCGTCTACGCCGTAGTTGCGGAAAGCCGCGGCGGCACGCTCGCCGGAAGTGATGTCGCCGTTGCCGATGACGGGGATGCGCATGCGCGGGTTGCGCTTCACCTCGCCGATGAGCGACCAGTCCGCCTCCCCCGTGTACATCTGCGCCCTCGTGCGCCCGTGTATCGTCAGAGCCTGAATACCGCAGTCCTGCAGCTGCTCGGCGAGCGGCACGATGATGCGGTGCTCGCTGTCCCAGCCAAGGCGCGTCTTGGCGGTGACGGGCGTGCTTACCGCGTCCACCACCGCTCGCGTTATCTCGAGCATGCGCGGAACGTCTTGCAAGAGTCCGGCTCCCGCGCCCTTGCCCGCCACGCGCTTCACAGGGCAGCCAAAGTTGATGTCTATCACGTCGGGGTGCGCCCGCTCTTCCACTATCTGCGCCGCGTCGCGCACGGCGACGGGGTCTTTCCCGTATATCTGTATGGCGACGGGGCGCTCGTCCGCGCACACGGTGAGCTTTTCCAAGCTGCGGCTGACCATGCGCACCAGCGCGTCGGCCGCCACAAATTCGGAGTAGACCATTGACGCGCCCAAGCGGCGGCAAAGCAGGCGGAAGCCCACGTCTGTCACGTCCTCCATCGGTGCAAGCAGCACCGGCTTGTCGCCAAGGTCAAGCGTGCCTATCTTCATATCTTCTCAGTCTTTCTTCTCTTTCTTTTCTGACGACAAAGCGCCGTAAAGCAAATACGCCCCTGCCGCAAGCGACACAGCCGCCAATGTCCACGATCCTTTCACCGATTCGAGGGAGGGGAAACAGAGCAGCGCGACGCCAAGAACGTTGTTGGCGACATGAGCCGGCAGGCACATGCGGAGATCTCCGGTGCGCAAGTACAGCAAGCCCAGCACAACGCCTATGACAAAGGCGGGCAGGGTCTGCGCCAAGTTGCCGTGCACCGCGCCGAAAGCTGCGGCGGAGACCACGGCCGCCACCCATCCTTGCAAGCCCCGCAGGGAGAGGCAGCGCACTATGCCGGCGCGGAAAACAAGCTCCTCGGTGAGCGGCCCTACAAAGCATATCAGCAAAAGGCAGAGCGGGCTGTGCCGCATTCCCTCAAAGAGTGCCGCCGTTCCGCCGTCGGGCAGCGAAAAGATGTCCGACACTTGGGACACTGCCACAGAGAGAAGCAGCACGCCCATTACGGCACGCAGCACGTCCGTGCTTGTGCTGCTTTTCCGCTCTATCTCACGCGCCCCGCAGCTTAGGAACGAAAGGCGGCGCAGCTTTCTGCCCGCAAGCATCCACCAGCCCAGCGCAAGACTCAGCATGCCCTCCGCCACAAGCAGGGACACGCCTACCGGCACGGCGTTTTCTTCCGTCATCAGCGTGGCGGTGTCTGCCGTCCCGCCGCAGGTCCCGACGTACGCCAAAGCAAGCGCGGCGGCAAAGACCTGCGCCACGACGAAAAGGGTAAAGTAAACAAGCGAACGCCACATACGAGAGTAAGCCTAAGCTCTATTTGTTGGGGTCAAAACAAACAATCTGCGGGGGAATGTGCCTATGGGAATACGCACAAAGCCGTATTTCGGAAGCCGTCACACCTTGGCGAGAATGTCGCGCACCGTGTCCGCGTCGACGGCAAGCTGCGCCTGCAAGTCCTGCACGCTTGCAAAGCGGCGCTCGTCCCTTACTCGTTGGTAGAAATATACTTTGATGCGCTTGCCGTACAGGTCGCCGCCGTCGTAGTCGAGGAGGTGCGCCTCCACGGTCTGGTCGTCGCCGTTGTCCATCGTAGGACGCCAGCCAATGTTAAGCATTGCCATGTAAGTGAAACCGTCCACCTCAGCCCGCACAGCGTACACGCCGCGTCCGGGCACTATCTGCTCGGCGCAGAGCGGCTGGAGATTGGCGGTGGGGTAGCCCATCAGCGTGCCGGCGTGCCTTCCCTGCACCACTTCCCCCTCTAAAAGGTAGGGGCGGCCAAGGCAAAGGCGCGCAGTCTCTACGTTTCCCGCCGCGAGGAAACGGCGCACGGCGGACGAGCTTACGCGCAGTTCGCCCACATCGTAAGGGCGCAGCCGCAGGACGTCTATCCCCAAGTCCTTTCCCTGCCGCACGTAGGTGGCGAAACCGGACGAGAGGTCAGAGCCAAAGCGGTGGTCGTAGCCAACCATAAGGCACTGCACGCCAAGACCGTTTCTCAGCACCTGCTCCATAAACTCGGCGGAGGTGAGCATAGACATAGCGTGGTCGAAGTGCAGCATCGCGCAATAGTCCGCCCCTGCGAGGGCAAGCAGTCTTAGCTTCTCGTCGTTGGGAGTAAGCAGCTCGGGCCAATAGTGTGCGCCGCTGAGCGCAAGGCGAGGGTGTTCCTCAAAAGTCACCGCCACACTTTTTGCGCCGCGCCGGGCTGCCTCAGCCCTGAGCTGGTCTATCAGGAAACGGTGTCCCAGATGCACGCCGTCAAAAAAGCCGATGGCCGCGCAGCAGCCTGTCTCCCCCAGCAGAGCGTCTGAGGCAACTGCCTCAAAATGCCCCGTCGCGTGAAGTCTGTATAATGTGTATTGGCGCATAGTCGGGTTTTGTTTTTATTCCGTCTCTTCCAAATACCGCCCCTCACTGTCAAAGAAGGGAAGCCAACCGCTGTCGGCGGGAGCCACACGCGCCCGCAAGCCGCACTGCCGCGCCGCCTCGCAGTTTGCCTCGCTGTCGTCAAGGAAAAGAACCTCGCCGGCCGGCACGCGCAGCATTTCCACGACGCGGCGGAATATCTCCGGCGCGGGTTTCTCTACGCCCATCGCATAGGAAAGGAATATCTGGTCGAAGAAGTCCTCTACTTGCCGCCCGCCGTAGCGGAAAAACTCGTAGCGGGCCTTAGCCCAGTGTATCACGTTGGTATTGCTCAGGAGGCTGACGGGGTAGTTCTTCTTTATTTTAAGGAGCATCTCCAGCCTTTCGGCGGGGACGTGCGTAGTGTAAGCGTCCCACGCCTCAATCAAATCGGTGTCGGAGGGCTTGCGCTCAAGGGAGGACAGCCCGCGAAGCCCCTCGCAGAAAGCCGAAACGGTCACGCCGTTGCGCTCCAAGGCGGAGAGCATGCCGCCTTGCTTGTACGTGCCAAGGTGCGGCGCGATGTCAATGCCGAGACGGGCGAAAGCCTGCGTCACTGCGGCGCGGTCGAGGTCGACCAATACGCCGCCGAAGTCGAAAAGTAAAACCATAGCCGCTATTACGCTTTCACCAATTTGTAAAGTTTGTCCGAGGGGCGCACCTTCTCAGGCACGGGGATGGAGACCCGCATCCCCTTGCAAGCGCGCTCCACCGCGCCGTTGTCGCCGTGTATGTCGGTGGCGGTGACATAGAGCGCGCCGGTGGTAGGCCCGATGATGAGGAGCTTGTCACCGGGGGCGAACTCGCCCGCCTCGATGTAAAACTCCCCGACCCCAAGGCGCGAGAAATATTTCAGCCCTTTGCCCACATACTGCTTGCGCTCCGTGGCGCTTGAGCCGTAGACCGCGCTCCACTCGCCCAGCTTCTGCCCGAGGTAGTAGCCGTCCCAGAAGCCGCGGTTGAAGACCGTGGCGAGGCGCTTGTTCCATTCTTCCACGCGCTCGGGGCTGAACGTCCCGTCAAGCACGGCCGCGAGGGCTTCCTTGTAGCAGCTGACGACGGTGTATACATACTCTGCGCTGCGGGCGCGGCCCTCTATCTTGAAAACCCGCACTCCGGCTTCCATCATCCTGTCTATGAAGCCGATGGTCTTCAAGTCCTTCGGGCTCATTATGTACTTGTTGTCGACATCAAGCTCCGTCCCAGTCTCACGGTCGCGCACCGTGTAGCCACGGCGGCACACCTGCATGCACTCGCCCCGGTTGGCCGAGCGGCCGAGGTTGTCGAGAGAGAGGTAGCACTTGCCGCTCACCGCCATGCACAAAGCTCCGTGGCAGAACATCTCTATGCGCACCGGCTCTCCCGCCGGGCCGCAGATGTGCTCGCGCTCTATTGCCTCGTGTATCGCCGCGACCTTGTCGAGGCTCAGCTCACGCGCCAGCACCGCCACATCGGCGAAGCGGGCGTAAAAGCGCAGAGCCTCGGTGTTGGAAATATTGAGCTGCGTGCTGAGATGCACCTCCTGCCCAATCTCCCGGCAGTAGGACAGCACAGCCACGTCGGAGGCGATGACCGCACTGATGCCGGCCTCGCGGGCGGCGGAGCAGATGCGGCGCATAAGCTCCATATCCTCGTCGTAAATGATGGTGTTCACCGTAAGATACGACTTCACGCCTCGCTCGGCGCATTGCGCGGCGATGTCGCGCAGGTCGTCTATGGTGAACTTGCTTGCGCTGTGGGCGCGCATATTGAGAGCCTCTATACCGAAGTATATAGAGTCCGCGCCCGCTTTGAGCGCGGCGGCGAGGCACTCGCGCGAGCCCACCGGAGCCATTATCTCGTAGTCTGACAAAGCCATTGACTTCACGTTTTTCCTTTTAAAATGCACGCAAAGTTAGCACAAAGTGGCGAGTGGCGGGCAAGGAAGCCGCCCGCCGAGCCGCTCTGGCGGAAGGCAGAGCCGCCGCGCGGCCGCGTCACTCGTTGAAGCGTGCCTCGTTGATAAGCCTGCGTATGAGGTCGGGGTCGGTGTTGGGGCAGATGAGCAACTTTCCGTCCTTTTGCGCTACGAGATAGTTGTCGAGTCCGCAGATGACGGCGTCCATCCCCTCGGGCAGGCTCACCATAGAGCGGGACGTGCCGGAAAACATCACCCTTCCGCCGCCGGAGACAGCATTTCCGTCGGCGTCTTGCCGGCAGCTTTCGTGCAAGGCCGTCCAGCAGCCTATGTCCGCCCAGCCGAAGTCGCACTCCTTCACCGCCACGTTGGGGCAGCGGTCCAGTATGAGCAGGTCTATGGAGCGGGGCAGCTCGCCGGGGAAGCAAGAGCGCACGTAGTCCACCTCTTCCTCTATCGTCACCATTTGGCGCGCCACCTCCTCCGCGTCGTGGTAGGGGCGGCCGGCAAGTCCGGCGAGCATAGCGGCCATAGTGCGGGCGTTCCAGAGAAAGATGCCCGTGTTCCACAAAAACTCTCCGCTCTCCATGAAAGCGCGTGCGTAGCCCTGCTGAGGCTTCTCGCTGAACGACTTCACCTCGTACAGCCCCGCGCCTTCGTCAAGCGGGCGTCCCATTTGTATATAGCCGTAAGCGGTGTTTGCCATTGTGGGCCGTGCGCCTAAGGCGAGGAATAGCTCGTGCGTTTCCACAAAGCGCAGCGCGTGGCGCACCTGCTCCTCGAAGCGGTCCGCGTACTGCACAAGCTGGTCGGCGGGTGTGATGACAAGGTTTGCCGCCGGGTCGGCCAATATCGCGTGCCAGTTGCACCATACTGCTGCCGGCGCGGTGTTGAGCTGCACGGGCTCGGGCAGTATGTTGGCGGCGGGGAGGTCGGGCAGCTGCTCTTTGACAAGGGAGACATATCCCTCGTAGGTGGAGACAAATATGCGCGAAGCGGGGATAAAGGCGGCAAAGCGGTCGTATGTCTGTTGCAGGAGCGTGCGCCCCGTGCCGAAAAAGTCGATAAACTGCTTGGGCAGGCTCTCCGTGCTCACCGGCCACAGGCGACGGCCCATTCCGCCCGCCAGTATGACGCAATAATCGTTTTTGCGTATCTCTTCCATAGTGCTTTTCTCTGATAGTCCACAAGGTACGGCGCAGAGTGCCAAGACCGCTCTGTCCGCCGCCCTTTTCTGCGTGCTAATATAGCCATTTCCGCCGTGACAAACGCCGCCTTTCTTTTTTTTAGCACGGGCGGAACAGCGCGGCGGATGCGGGTAAAAACGAGGAAGGCGGACAGCCTGCCAGACCGTCCGCCTTCCTCTGTGCGAAGCGTTAGTCCCCGGGGCGGAAACAAGCCGCGCAGGGGCGTTTATTTACTTGTCGAAAACAAATTTCATTACGCCGGCGTTCACAAGGTCCTCGTGGCGGACGATGCTGCCGCCGACTTTGCGCCCGCCCAGCGTTACCTCCTTGACGTAGGCCGCCGAGCCTGTCGCGCCGGGAGCCTCTATCACAAGGCTGTCGCGCTTGTAGTAGCCGGGCTGCAGCTTTATGGTGACGCGGTCAAAGACGGGGGCGGTGAGGATATAGGTGGGGTCGCCGGGGCAATTGGGGTAGAACCCCATCATTGAGAACATTGCCCACGCGGACATAGTGCCGGTGTCCTCGTTGCCCGGGATGCCGTCCGGGCGCGTGGTGTAGTGCTTGGCGAGCAGCTCGCGCGTGAGCTTCTGCGTGCGCCATTCCTCGCCTTTGAAGTAGGAGAAGAGGTAGGGGTAGGCTATGTCCGGCTCGTTGGCGGGGTCGTAAAGCCCCTCGTCAAAGACTTTCTGCAGCTTTTCCACAAAAGCGCGCTTCCCGCCCATGACCTGCGCCAGACCGGGAATGTTGTGCGGCACGTAGAAAGTGTAGTTCCACGCGCTTCCCTCGTGGAAGCCGGGATTGGGCTCGAAGTTCGCGCCCAGCTTCGGGTTGAAGGGCGAAAGGAATTTGCCATCGGGCAAAAGGGGACGGAACGTGCCGTACTCCTTGCTATAATAGTGCCGCCAGCCCTCCGAGCGCGTGCGGAAGAGACGCGCGTCGTCTTTCTTTCCCAAGGCCTCGGCGAAGCGGGAAAGGGCGTAGTCGGCAATATAATACTCGAGGGCGTGGCTGACAGAGTTGTCAAACTCCTCGCGCAAGGGCACGAAGCCGAGCTTGGTATAGTCGTCGTTGTCGGGACGCATGAGGTTTTCGCTCCCCGCCGTCGCCGCGCCCTTGCGGCAGGCCTCGTAGGCAAGCTCCGCGTCAAAGCCGCGCAGGCCTTTCATCCACGAGTCCACAATGACGGGGATGGAGGGGTCGCCCTCCATGGTGTAGGTCTCGCGACCGTACAGCTCCCACTTTGGAAGCCAGCCGTGCTCGCGGTACATATCGAGCATGGTGCGGAGCATATCGCTCTGCCGCTCGGGATAGACGAGGGTGAGAAACTGATGGACGTTGCGGTAAGTGTCCCATAGGGAGAAAACCGTGTAGCGGTTGCCCGTCGTGGTTTTTACCTCGCCGCTCTCCATGGCAGGGTATTGTCCGTTTGCGTCTTGCAGGACGTTGGGGTGGATAAGCATATGGTAGAGCGCGGTGTAGAAGACCGAGCGCTGCTCCTCGGTGCCTCCCTCCACTTTCACGCGGGAGAGGTCGCTCTCCCAGCGGGCGCGGGCTTCGGCACGCAGCTCGTCGAAATGGCGGCCGCCTTGCTCGCGCTCCAGATTCTCGCGGGCGTTCTCCACGCTTACAAACGACACGCCCATGCGCACTTCCACTTGCTCGCCTTCTGTGGTGTCGAAGTCAAACCACGCGCCTATGTCGTCGCCCGCCATTTCGCGGCGGTAGCGGGTGTAGAGCTTGTACTTGTTGTCGTCGGGGTCCCACTCTGCCTCCACGCCTTTCTTCGGACGCTGAAACTTCCAGTAGCCCGAGGTCACGCCGCTCTTTTCCACCCTAAGCACGAAGTATACGGGGAAGACGGCTTGCGTGGCGACATAACAGAACGTGCCGAGCACCTTGCAGCCTTCCACTTCGTTGTCGGCCACTCGGCGCACCACGGCGCCGCTTTCGTTGGTGAGTCCCTCGCCAAGGTTGAGCAGCACGTGCCCGCGCCCTTTCGGGAAGGTAAAGCGCGCCATCGAGCTGCGCGGCGTGGCCGTCACCTCGGTGCGTATGCCGTAGCGGGTGAGGCGGTTGGAGTAGTAGCCCGGCGAGGCTTTCTCGTCGGTGTACTCCGAGCCGTAGCCGTGGTAGTCTACCACAAGAGTGTCGCCCAATGTGGGCATAAGCAGCAGACTGCCGAGGTCGGGGCAGCCCACGCCGCTGAGATTGACGTGGGAAAAGCCCGTGAAGTAGCTGTTGGTATTTTCGTACGGCGTGCTCCACCAGCGCGAGTCCTTGTCGTAGCGGTTGAGATCCGAGCCCATTACGTTGAAGGGCGAGACACTCATCATGCCGCCGGGACACACTGCGCCGGGGTTGCACGCGCCGAAGTTGGTAGTGCCGACAAACGGGTTGACGTAGTCGACGGGCGATTTCTCCGCCCTTAGCCCGCAGGGTAGGAGCTGGGCGAAAAGCAGAAAGAGGAGGAGAGCATTCTTCTTCATAGCCATTGGCTTACTGCGCGTGCGGGGTCACTGCCGTTTGAGGAAATCTATAATCTCGCTTATGCGCCCGAAAGCCAGACCCGTCACCGTGTCGGCCGCTCCGTAGTACACCGCCACCTTGTCGCCCTCTCTGAGGGCCGCGCAGGGGAACACCACGTTAGCCACGTCGCCTTGCAGCTCATAGGGGGCGGCGGGTGCGAGCAGGTACTCCATTGAGCGGTAAAGCACGCGGGAGGGGTCGTCGCGGTCGAGCAAGGCCGCGCCCATAGAGTAGCGGTAGCCGTTGCAGGTGGTTATCACGCCGTGGTAGAAGAGAAGCCAGCCCTCGTCGGTGAGGATTGGCACGCTCCCTGCGCCTATCTTGGTGCACTGCCACGCGCTCTGCTCGAAAGGCGTCACCGTCATCACGCAGCGGTGTTCGCCCCAGTACTTCATGTCGGGGGAGTAGCTTATGTATATGTCTCCGAAGGGCGTGTGCCCGTTGTCGCTTGGGCGCGAAAGCATGGCGTAGCGTCCGCCTATCTTCTGCGGGAAGAGCACCCCGTTGCGGTTGAAGGGGAGAAAGGCGTTCTCGCACTGGTAAAAGCGCTTGAAATCGTAGGTATAGGCTATGCCGATGGTGGGCCCGTGGTAGCCGTTGCACCAAGTCACCCAGTAGCGGTCCTCTATCCATGTGACGCGCGGGTCGTACTTGTAGTCGCTCTCTATCATCTGGGTGTTGCCCGGCTCAAAGTGTATGGGCTCGTGGTCAATGTCCCAGTGCAGGCCGTCCTTGCTGAAGCCGGCGAAGATGTTCATTTGCACGCGGCGGTTGTCGCAGCGGAACACGCCGGCGAAGCCGTCTCCGAACGGCACAACGGCACTGTTGAAAATACTGTTGGAGGTGGGGATGTCGTATCGTCCTATCACGGGGTTGGCGGAGTAGCGCCACATCACGTCAGAGCAGCCTGCCGGGCGCTCCTGCCAAGGGATGTTTTTCATAAAAAGCGACTAAGGTTTTTCTGTTATACGGCACTCGCTCTGCTGCCCCTTTTAGGGCGCAAGCGGTGTTTAAGGCAAAGATAGTGCAAGGCGAGTGCAAAGCAAAGGCAAAAGCCGGAGACTTTTGCCTTTGCTTTGCCGAGCCGCCGCCTATGTTCTGAAAAGATAGTGCAAGGCGAGTGCAAAGCAAAGGCAAAAGCCGGAGACTTTTGCCTTTGCTTTGCCGAGCCGCCGCCTATGTTCTGAAAAGATAGTGCAAGGCGAGTGCAAAGCAAAGGCAAAAGCCGGAGACTTTTGTCTTTGCTTTGCCGAGCCGCCGGCTCTGTTACTTAAAAACGGCACTCGTCAAGAACGCTCAGACGGGAAATGCTTTTTGCAGAATCAGCGCGTTTTTCACCCGCGCAAACCGCCGAAAAGTGTTCTAAATGTCGGTTTTCGGAATGTGCACAAGTGTTAACGGCCTCTTGCAAACGGGCGGAAAATGTGTTATCTTTGCGTAGAGAAAAGAGAGAATATGCACTCTGTGCGTATTCTCTCTTTTGCTGTATTGACTATCAACGACTTACGCGCCGCCAATATGTACATGTAGCGCCGTCGGTATGTACATGTAGGAAAAACTCCAAGTATTCCCGTCGCTCCGAAGCCTATTTCCGTGCCGAGAAGCCCTCTTCCTTTTGCACGAAATCTCTTTCCCGTGTCCGCGAAGCCGTGTTTTATAGTTAAACTTACATAAAAATTCACCCCTCGCACGGTTGTCGTCAGTGTTCTATTTTTCCTCTTTTCCGCAAGCCTTGTTGCGGCTCGCGAAGGTGTCGCAGAGACGGGGGAAAAGGCCTTACGGAGACAAAAGAGGCTGCGCCAAAAATGGCACAGCCTCTTGTATCTTTTATCCGGCGATATTCTAAATCGAAATTTTCGCCGCGCTCGCTGCCTCCTTTTATTTTACGCTCGCCACGGGGCGTACGGGCAGACCGCCGAAGCGTGCGAGGGTGTTGGAGGAAAAAGCGATGTTGCCGGTAGAGTAGGCCACATAGGCAGCCTCCGGCATATCGCTGTCGGCGGTGGAAGACCAATAATAGCTGCGTGAGCCGTCCGTCAGCAGGCCTTCATCGTTATAGAGGCCGGCGGCGGGGAGGAAAATGAAGTTGCCGTTGGTCTTCGACGTGACTTTGCAGCCGTAAACGCCTTTGTAAGTGGTGAATTGGGCGGTGCAGTTGTCTCCGAGTTCCTTAAACTCCTCTTTCGTGGCTATGCGGCACGGCTCGCCCCACTGAGCAGTGGCGGCGTCGTCGGCGGCGTCAAGCACCGACTTCCCGTCCGTCCCGTATTTCGTGATGTGGTCCTCGTCCCCGTTGCACCACTTGTAGTTTTCCCAAGAGAAAGAAGTCTTTGCCGTCGTCTCGCCCCAGGCGAAATAGCTGCCGTACCCGGTCGTGGTGCTTGCGCCCAAGTTGGTGGCGGCCCAAAGCAAGCCGCTGGGCAGTCCCAGGTCGACGAAGTCGTGGCCGTTAACCTTTGTGGTGACAGGGTCTTTGTCTTCGCTCCCCTTGTCCCCGCTTTCGTCGCCTTTGCCGCTTTGGCCGCTGCCGCCGGCCGCTTCCTGCGTGGTTTCGTCCTTGTCGTCGTCGCCGCAGGAGGCAAGCGCCGTGAGGGAGAATACAGCCGCGAGGGCAAACACTCCGTACAATATGTTCTTTTTCATGCCTTTAATGTTTTTCTCTAATATCCTGAATCCTCGTCCCCGCTTGGGCGCGGTAAAAAGAAAGATGTCCGACAAGAAGAGACGCGGCAAGGCTCTGTCTGCCTCGTTCCGCTTGTCTGCCAATCCTCTTGTCGGACATCCGTCCTTGTGTGCCTTACGCGTCGATGTTGGCGTAGATGGCGTTTTTCTCTATGAACTCGCGGCGCGGGCCTACGTCGTCGCCCATCAGCATGGAGAAGACGTAGTCGGCGTCGGCGGCGTTTTCCAGCGACACGCGTTTGAGGAGGCGCGTCTCCGGGCACATGGTGGTCTCCCAAAGCTGCTCGGGGTTCATCTCACCAAGACCTTTGTAACGCTGTGTGGTGATGCTGCCCTCGCTTCCGTCACCGTATTTGTCCATGAATATTTGACGGTCGCGGTCGGTGTAGCAGTACTCCTCCACCTGTCCTTTCTTGCAGCGGTAGAGCGGCGGCATGGCGATGTAGAGATAGCCGTCCTGGATAATCTGCGGCATATAGCGGTAGAAGAGCGTCATGACGAGCGTGGCGATGTGCTGGCCGTCGACATCGGCATCCGCCATTATTATCACCTTGTGGTAACGCAGTTTGTCGAGGTTTGCCTCCTTGCTGTCCTCGCCCACGCCGAAGCGTATGCCGAGCGCTTGGATGATGTTGTTCACCTCGTCACTCTCAAAGGCTTTATGCCACATGGCTTTCTCCACGTTAAGTATCTTTCCTCGAAGCGGCAAGATGGCCTGCGTGGCGCGGCTGCGCCCTTGCTTCGCAGAGCCGCCTGCCGAGTCGCCCTCCACGAGGAAGAGCTCGCAGAGCGCGGGGTCCTTGCTGGAGCAGTCGGCGAGTTTGCCAGGCAGACCGCCGCCCGACATCGGGCTCTTGCGCTGCACGCTCTCGCGAGCCTTTCGCGCAGCGACACGCGCCGTGGCGGCGAGTATCACCTTGTCGACGATGAGCTTGGCCTCCTTGGGATGCTCTTCAAGGAAGTTGGTGAGGGCTTCGCCCACGGCTTGGTTGACCGCGCCGGTTACTTCGCTGTTGCCGAGCTTGGTTTTTGTCTGTCCCTCAAACTGAGGCTCGGCCACCTTCACGGAGATCACCGCCGTGAGACCCTCGCGGAAGTCCTCGCCGGATATTTCCACCTTGGCTTTCTCAAGCTGCTTGGCCGCCGTCTCCTCGGCGTACTTCTTCAGCACGCGGGTGATGGCCATGCGGAAACCGGCAAGGTGCGTGCCGCCCTCAATGGTGTTGATATTGTTCACGTAGGAGTGGAGGTTCTCACTGTACGAGGTGTTGTACATAATAGCCACCTCGATGGGGAGTCCGTTTTTCTCCGTGTTGATGTATATAACCTCGTCAAAGAGATGGGTGCGGGAGGAGTCGATGTAGCGCACAAACTCGCGCAGGCCAAGGTCGGAGTGGAACACGTCCTGCCGCGTGTTGCCCTCGTCGTCGGGACGGAGGTCGGTGAGCGTGATGGTTATGCCGGCGTTGAGGTATGCCAGCTCGCGCATGCGGTTGGCGAGGATGTCGTACTTGTAGGTGGTGGTGGTGAAGATGCTTCCGTCCGGCCAGAAGTGCTGGCGCGTGCCGCGAAGCTCGGTTTCGCCCAAAACCTCAACGGGTGTGACGGGATGGCCCTTGGCGTACTCCTGGCGGTAAATCTTTCCGTCGCGGAAAACCTTGGAGACCATGCGCGTGGAAAGCGCGTTGACGCAGCTCACGCCCACGCCGTGCAGACCGCCGGAGACTTTGTAGGAGCCTTTGTCAAACTTGCCGCCGGCGTGCAGCACGGTCATCACCACCTCCAAAGCGGAGCGGTGCTCCTTTGGGTGCATGTCGACGGGAATGCCTCGCCCGTTGTCCTGCACGATAATGGAGTTGTCCTCGCAAATAGTGACTTCGATATGGGTGCAATAGCCCGCAAGCGCCTCGTCAATAGAGTTGTCGACCGTCTCATTGACCAAATGGTGCAAACCTTTCTCGCTGATGTCGCCAATGTACATAGCGGGACGCTTGCGCACGGCTTCCAAGCCCTCCAGCACCTGAATGTTGCTGGCGCTGTAATTGGCCGCGCCTGTGTTTGTCTGTTCTTCCATATCTTTAAGTATGCTTCTCTTCCTTTGAAAATGAATATTTTGCCGTCTGCAAAGGGCTTCGCGAAGCCGTGCCCTATGACACCTGCGGCAAGCAAGGGCGCACAGCCCGAAAGGCCGGCGCACTCTTACTGAAAAACAAGCAAAATTACTTATTTCCCGCAATATAGCTCCACAAAGTCGCGCTTATATTGTGCGCACGCCTATAGGCGCGGGTGCATAAAATATGAAAACGGGGCCGCGCAGCGCTCTGCACAACCCCGGTTTCGGACAAGAACATAACAATCTAGTATTCTACTTAACTCGGTGCAAAGGTACGCCCGCCGCCATCCCGTGGCAATACCCATTTTGCGGTATTTTGGCGGAAACGGCGCGCCGCGCCCTGCCGCGAGTCCCGCGCCGCGCCTATTTCAGCTTGTAGCTGAGCGAGACGAGGGCGGAGACGTTGCGCTTGCCCTGCACGTTGAATTTTGTCACGCCCCAGTCCGCCTCAATGCCAAGAATGAGGCTCGAGGGGAACTGATAGCCCGCCATTGTCTGGAAACCCGCGTCGAAGCGGTGCGCCCCGGGCTGGCGGAAAGTGTTTTTCTCATAAAAGAGTTTCTCACTGCCCTCGCGCACAGCGTCCCCCTTTGTCTTCTGCCGCCCCGTCAGTCCGTAGGCCACATAAGGGCCGGCGGAGAAGACAACATAGCGGCTCTCGCCCGTCCTTATATAATAGGAGAAGAGTAGCGGCAGCTCTATGTAGTTGGCCGTGGCGGATCGGCTCATCAAGCCCGTGCGCACGTCGCCCGTGGCGGCATCGATGAGGGGGCTTCCGTCAGGCCCGTACATCGTCACGCGGGTGTCGCGGTCCTTCCATCCCTTTCCGTAGACTTCGAGCACGGGGGTGAACGTCCAGCTTTGGTTGAACTCCCACTCATAGCCCACGCCAATCTTATACGCGCCGACGGGCTTGTCCGTCCCATAGTGCGACGAGAAGCCGCCGCCTATCTTAAAGAGCAGGTTCTGCGCCGGAAGCGCGGCGGGAAGCAAGGCTAACGCGAGGAGCAAGGGGAAAAGTTTTCTCTTCATAGGGAATCGTGATAGTTTCTCTTAGAGTCTGCAAGCGGCGTGCCAAAAACGGGCGGCGCGGCTGTTTTGCTCAAACCGTCCGCGCCGCCCGTATGCTTTTGCCTGCGTCAGTGCTGGAAGAACTGCCGCCAGTCTTCGTTCTTCTTTGAGGGCTTCTCAAAGTCGGAAGCGTCGTCGCGGCGCTGCTTGCGCCCGCCCTTGCGCTCCTTCTTGGCCTCGTTTTTCCACCCCCGCTTCATTTGGCGCGGGTCTGCGGCCTCGGCGTAAGTGCGTCCCGTGCCGCGGCGCTCCTTGCGGTGCGAGCCGCCATCGCCGCCGCCCGTGCGGTCAGCGTAGTCCACCACGACCTTGCGGTCGCCAGCCTTGGCGCGCTTCATCTTGCTCATCACCTCGGGCACGTCCTCTGTCGGGATTTCGAAGAACGAGCAATTTGTGGTAAGGTCTATGCGTCCTATCTCTATCTTAGAGTCGCGCACGTAGCGGTTGACGAGATTGATAATCTCTCGGGCGAAGAAGTTGTCGCGCTTCCCAAGATTGATGAAAAGGCGCGTATAGCCCTCCTCGGCTTTGCGCGGCCCGTTCTCCGCGCGGCGCTCTCTGCGCTCGCCGCGCGTGCCTTTCTCTCCGCGCTCCGAACGCTCGCGGCGGCCCGTGGGCTGCTCTATCTGCGGCGCATTGGCGTAGTAGCGGAGGAAATGACCGAACTCGCGGCTCACGATGCGCTTCACGAGGTCTTCCTTGGTAAGCCAGTCAAGCTTGCGGTATATCTCGGGGAGGAAAGGAGCAATCTCGTTGTCGTCTACCTCTATGCGCTCCAGCTCGTCCATTACTTTGTAGAGCTGCTTGGTGCAAATCTCTTGCGGCTCGGGCAGTGTCCCTGCCTCGAACTCCTTGCCTATCACCTTCTCTATTATGCGCACGCGGCCCTTCTCCTTGATGTGTATGATGGAGATGCTGGTGCCGCGCTTGCCCGCACGCCCGGTGCGTCCGGAGCGGTGGGTGTAGTTTTCCACGTCGTCGGGCAAGCCGTAGTTTATCACGTGCGTGAGGTCCTCCACGTCCAGGCCTCGGGCCGCCACGTCCGTTGCCACGAGCAGCTGCGTATGGTGCTGGCGGAACTTCTGCATTGTCAGGTCGCGCTGCGCTTGTGAAAGATCGCCGTGCAAAGCTTCCGCGTTGTACCCGTCGCGTATGAGCAAGTCCGCCACTTCCTGCGTCTCGCGGCGCGTGCGGCAGAAAATGATGCCGTAGATATTGGGGAAGTAATCAACCACGCGCTTTAGGGCGAGGTACTTGTCGCGTGCGTGCACCATATAATATATGTGGTTCACGTTCTCCGCGCCCTCGTTGCGCGAGCCTACGACAATCTCCTTGTAGTCGTGCAGGTAGCTCTTCGCTATGCGTTCAATCTCGCGCCCCATCGTGGCGGAAAACAGCAGCGTGTTGCGTTCCGTCGGCACGCCGGCAAGGATTTCGTCGATGCTCTCCGTGAATCCCATGTTCAGCATCTCGTCTGCCTCGTCAAGCACAACGTTTTCGACGGCGTCAAGCTTAGCCACGCCGCGGTGCATAAGGTCGATGAGGCGGCCGGGCGTAGCCACGATGACCTGCGCGCCCTTGCGCAGAGAGCGTATCTGGCTCTCTATGCTCGAGCCGCCGTATACTGCCAGCACGTGCAGCCCGTCTATGTAGCGGGAGTAGTCTTTCAGGTCGCCGGCTATTTGGAGGCAGAGCTCGCGAGTCGGGCTCAGGATGACGGCTTGCGTGCGGCGGTCGCCCGCGTCCACTTTCTGCAGGACAGGCAGACCGTATGCCGCCGTTTTGCCCGTGCCGGTCTGCGCAAGGGCAATCACGTCGTTGCCCACTCCAAGCAAGTAAGGGATGACTTCTTCTTGTACCGGCATGGGCTGCTCGTAGCCCATTTCACTGATGGCGCGGCGGATCTCCTCCGAGACGCCCAACTCTTCAAAAGTTTTCAAGTTTTTCTCCTAAATATCACGGAACGACCTTGTTCCAAGCTGCAAAAATACGCCTTTACTCTGGAACACACGCGATTGAAATCCCGTGTTTTGCGCTCTTAGCCCCTTTCCGTGTGCCGCAGGGGCGGGGAGAGGGCTGCGGAGGGTGTGCGCAGCGGGCAGGGCTTCCCTGCTGCAAGAGTCGTCAGCCGCCGCTGTCCCGTCGCGGGCTTGCCCGTATGTTCGCAAAATTAGGTACTTTTGCAAGTTCAAGGCATCTGCGCCCGTCTGGGCGTATTGCGCTAAACGCATTTTCTTGGTTTTATGTCCGTTGAAATAAGAAAAGTCACCACGAAAGCAGAGCTGAGGCGATTTATCCGCTTCAACTACGAGTTCTACAAAGACAATCCCTACTCTGTCCCCGACCTCTACGACGATATGCTTAGGACATTCTCGCCGGGGAAGAACGCCGCGCTCGAATTCTGCGAAGCCGACTACTTCCTCGCTTACCGGGAGGGAAAAATAGTAGGGCGCGTGGCCGCCATAATCAACCGTAACGCCAACGAGCGCTGGGGGAAAAAGTCCGTGCGCTTTGGCTGGATAGACTTCATTGACGATGACGAGGTGAGCCGCGCCCTCATCGATACGGTGAAAGCCTGGGGGCGTGAGCGCGGAATGACGGACATCGAGGGCCCGCTCGGTTTTACTGACATGGACGCCGAGGGCATGCTCGTCGAGGGCTTTGACCAGCTCTCCACCATGTCTACCATTTACAACTACCCTTACTATCCGCTCCACATGGAAAGGCTGGGGCTGGAAAAGGGTGCGGACTGGGTGGAAATGAAAATATACGTGCCGGACGAGATACCCGAGAAGCATTTGCGCATATCCAAGATAATAGCCGAGAAGTACAAGCTGCATGTGCGCAAGATAAGTCGCCGCGAGGTTTACCATACTTCCGTGGTGCACGACATCTTTAAGCTTATCAACGACGCCTATGAGCCGCTCTTCAACTTCTCGCGGATGACCGACGCGCAAATAGACCAGTACGTGCGCACATACGCCCCCGTGCTCGACCTCCGTATGGTGAGCATCGTGGAAAACGAGCAAAACGAGATTGTCGCCGTGGGCATATCCATGGCCTCGCTTTCCCGCGCCCTGCAAAAGGCACGCGGGCGGCTGTTGCCTTTCGGATGGTTCCATCTCCTTAAAGCCCTTTTGTGGAAACGCCCCAAGGTGCTCGACTTGCTGCTTGTCGGCGTGCGCCCGGACTATCAGGGCAAGGGCGTGAACGCGCTTCTCTTCACCGACCTTATACCCGTGTACAAAAAGCTCGGCTTCGAGTACGCGGAAAGCAACCCCGAGCTCGAACTGAACGATAAGGTTCAGAACCAGTGGCAGTATTTCAAGACCGAGTGCCACAAGCGCCGCCGCTGCTACAAGGGGCACATTGGCTGACTGTCCGCAGGGGCGGGCGGCAGACGTTAGGAAAAACACCTTATCACAGTGAGCGAAACAGAGAAAGACCCTATAACTGCGGACGCGGGAAGCGCGAAGAGCGGCCGCGACGTGGTGTATGACGAAAGCAAGATACGCCACCTTGAGGACACGGAGCATATCCGCGTCCGCCCGGGTATGTACATAGGCCGCCTGGGTGACGGCTCGCACGCCGACGACGGCATATACGTGCTGCTCAAAGAGAGCATAGACAACAGCATTGACGAGTTCAGCGAAGGCTTCGGCAAGCGCATCGAGGTGAACATAACTGACGGGCTCACAGCAGAGGTGCGCGACTACGGGCGCGGCATCCCCTTGGGCAAGCTTGTAGAGGCAGTCTCGAAACTCAATACGGGTGGCAAATACGACACGGCGGTCTTCACCGCCTCGGTCGGGATGAACGGCGTGGGCCTTAAAGCCGTGAACGCCCTTTCCGCCCGTTTCGTGGCACGCAGTTACCGCGACGGAAAAATGCACGAGGCTGTCTTCGAAAAGGGAAAGCTCGTGGCCGACACGGAAGGCGCGACGGAGGAGGAGAACGGCACTTACATCTTCTTTGAGCCGGACAAGGAGCTTTTCCTCAACTATAAGTTCCGCGACGAGTTCGTGGAGAATATGTTGCGCAACTATACTTACCTCAACACCGGGCTTTCCATTTTCCACAACGGGCGGCGCATTGTCAGCCGTAACGGGCTTGAGGACCTTCTCAACGACAACATGACAGCCCCGGGCCTGTACCCCGTGGTGCATCTCACGGGCGAGGGCATCGACATCGCTTTCACGCACACGTCGCAGTACGGGGAAGAGTACTACTCTTTCGTCAACGGGCAGCACACCACGCAGGGCGGCACGCACCAAAGCGCGTTCAAGGAGCACATAGCCCGCACCATAAAGGAGTATTTCGGGAAAAACTACGACGTGCAAGACGTGCGCAACGGACTTGTCGCGGCGATAGCGATACGCGTCATAGAGCCGCTCTTCGAGAGTCAGACGAAGATAAAGCTCGGCTCGCTCACGATGGCTCCCGACAAGGACTCGCAGGGCAACCCCTTCCCGCTTTCGGGCGTCAGCGTCAATAAGTTTGTGGGCGACTTCGTCAAGGAGAACGTCGACAACTATCTCCACAAGCACACGGACGTGGCCGACGTGATAAAGCAAAAGATAGAGGAGAGCGAGAAAGAGCGCAAGGCCATCGCCGGAGTGACCAAGCTTGCGCGCGAACGCGCCAAGAAGGCAAACCTCCACAACAAGAAGT
Source organism: uncultured Oscillospiraceae bacterium (assembly GCA_963625935.1). Classification (GTDB taxonomy): domain Bacteria; phylum Bacteroidota; class Bacteroidia; order Bacteroidales; family Bacteroidaceae; genus Alloprevotella. The sequence goes on from CAVFVD010000028.1 coordinate 24,007, forward strand.
TGCGCGACTGCCGCTACCACCTTTGCGACCCGGCCCCGAAGCCCCGGAAAAAGGGCGCGGACGACGGCGAAGCGGACGACCCGCGCCTCGACTCGGCCATCTTCATCACCGAGGGCGACTCGGCAAGCGGCTCCATAACCAAGAGCCGCGACGTAAACACACAGGCCGTCTTCTCCCTGCGCGGAAAGCCGCTCAACGCCTTTGGCCGCACAAAGAAGTTTGTCTACGAAAACGAGGAGCTTAACCTCCTCCAGGCCGCGCTTAACATAGAGGACGGGCTGGACGGGCTTCGCTACAACAAGGTCATTGTCGCCACCGACGCGGACGATGACGGCATGCACATCCGCCTGCTTATGCTGACCTTCTTCCTGCAGTTCTTCCCCGACTTGATAAAGAAAGGGCACGTGTACATATTGCAGACGCCGCTTTTCCGCGTGCGCAACAAGAAGAAGAAGGTGCGCGGCGCGGCGAAGAGCGTGGACACCGTCGGCGAAAAGTCCGCCGGGGCAGCCGTGCTGCGGAAGGCGCAGCGCAACGACCGCTCTGAGTTTGAGACCGTGTACTGCTACACCGAGGAGGAGCGGCTCGCGGCGATAGAGCGCCTGGGCCCCGACCCCGAAATCACCCGCTTCAAAGGCTTGGGAGAGATTTCGCCCGACGAGTTCAAGGACTTCATCGGGCCGGACATACGCCTCGAGCCCGTAACCCTGCACAAGAGCGACAACGTGGGCGACCTTTTGGAGTACTATATGGGGAAAAACACGATGGAGCGGCAGGGCTTCATCATCGACAACCTTGTGGTGGAGGAAGACCTCGCCGAGGACGACGAGGAAGAGGCATAAGACGCTCCCGAAGGCGCTGCACGGCGCGACGGGGACGCTTCCACGCCATATTATAATAAGGTGTCTGCCCAGGACACCGGCACACAACAGAGCCTGCATATATGAGGATAGCAATATTCCCGGGGTCGTTTGACCCTTTCACCGTGGGGCACGCCAGCATCGTAGAGCGCGGGCTGCCCATGTTTGACCGCATTGTCATCGGCGTGGGCATCAACGAGACGAAGCGCTCTCTCCACCAGGTCGACGAGCGCGTGCGGCACATCACGGAGCTTTACGCCGACGAGCCGCGCGTAAAGGTGGTGGCCTACGATGACCTTACCATCGACCTGGCGCGGCGCGAGGGCGCGTCGTTCATCTTGCGCGGGCTGCGCTCGGTAAGGGATTTCGAGTACGAGCGCGACATTGCCAGCATGAACCAGCGCCTCGGGGGCGTGGAGACGGTGCTTCTCTTCACCGAGCCGCACTATCTGAGCATATCCTCCAGCGTGGTGCGCGAGCTGATGGCTTTCGGGAAGGACGTGTCGCAGTTTCTGCCCAAGAAGAAAGGCGAGTGAGACACAGGAAGGGTAATTTATAGAACCACCCTAAACTATTTTTGTAGAAAAGATAACGCGAGGAAGCAATGAAGAGACTTTTGCTGCTGCTCTCCGCCGCTCTCTGCCTCACGGCGGCGGCGCAGCGCGGATACGAAGACATAGACATCGAGCAGATAAAGAAGCTGCAGATGGCGCAAGTGGCTATCACGAGCCTGTACGTGGACAGCGTCGACCAAAAGAAGCTTGCCGAGGACGCCATCAACGGGATTCTCTCCAAGCTCGACCCGCATTCCAGCTACACCAACGCCAAGGAGACGCGCAAGCTCAACGAGCCCCTGACGGGAAACTTCGAGGGCATCGGCGTGCAGTTTAATATGGTGAAGGACACGCTGCTTGTGCTGCAAGTCATCAGCAAAGGTCCGAGCGAGCGGGCCGGCATACAGGCGGGCGACCGCATCACGGCGGTCAACGGAGAGCGCATAGCCGGCGTGAAGATGGACCGCGACAGCATTATGCAGAAGCTGCGCGGCCCGAAAGGCACGATTGCCAACCTCGACATCGTGCGGCGTGGCGCGAAAGACGTGCTGCACTTCAAGGTGGAGCGCGACAAAATACCCCTCAACACGCTTGACGCGGCGTATATGATAGCTCCGGGCGTGGGGTACATACACCTCGACAGCTTCGGAGCGACTTCGGGCGAAGAGATGCACAAGAAGATTAAGGAGCTTCAGGAGAAGGGAATGAAAGACCTAATTCTCGACCTTGGGCTCAACGGCGGCGGATACCTCAATGCGGCGCAAGAGGTGGCGAGCGAGTTTCTCCCCAAAGGCGCGATGGTGGTTTACACCGACGGCCGCCGCGCCCCGAGGCAGGAGCTGCGGGCTGAGGGCGGCGGACTTATGGAGGACGGCGGCCGCGTGGTGGTGCTGGTGGACGAGTACACGGCCTCGGCAGCCGAGATTGTGAGCGGCGCGATACAGGACCACGACCGCGGCACCATCATCGGGCGGCGCACCTTCGGCAAAGGGCTTGTGCAGCGCCCCATCGACCTGCCCGACGGCTCTATGATACGCCTCACCGTGGCGCACTACTACACGCCCTCGGGCCGCTGCATACAGAAGCCCTATGTGAAAGGGGAGAAGGAGGAGTATAACAAAGACCTCGAGACGCGCTACACGCACGGCGAACTCACCTGCGTAGACAGCATACGCCTTGACAGCGCGAAAGTGTACCGCACGCTTGTGAAAGGACGCACGGTGTACGGTGGCGGCGGCATTATGCCGGACATCTTCGTGCCGCTCGATACGACGACGTACACGCCGTACTATCGCGCCCTGCGCCGCAACAACCTCATCAACGAGCACGTCCTGCGCTTTGTGGACGAAAACCGCAAGCAGCTGCGCCGCAAATACCGCAAGTTTGAGGACTATATGGAGGGCTTTGAGGCTCCCGCCGCGCTTGTGGACTCCATCATCGCAGACGGCCGCCGCAAGAAGATTGAGCCGAAAGACGACAAAGAGTTGGCAGCCACTACGGACGACCTGCGTTTCACGCTCAAAGCCGCCATTGCCTACGACATTTGGGAGCGTAACGAGTACTTCCGGCTTGTGAACGAGCGCAACGACATCGTAAAACGCGCCCTCCAATTCCTTAAAGAGGGGAAATAAGGGCGCGTGCTTTTGCCCTTTCGGCGAAAACGCATACCTTTGCACCGCTTAACGCCCCCGCAAGGGTGAGCGAAGCAGCCCAGATGGCGGAATCGGTAGACGCGCTGGTCTCAAACACCAGTGGGGCAACCCGTGCCGGTTCGACCCCGGCTCTGGGTACGAAGAAAGAGGCTGTGCCTGACAAGGCGCAGCCTCTTCTCTTTTTACGCCGAGCTCCGGGAAACGCCCGCCGCCATCCGGCTAAGGACAAAAGCAAGCGCCGCCCATTTGTCGGGACGCGCACAAAAGCACCTACGCGAGTGCCCTCTTTTGAGGGGTTCTTTTGGGAAAAAACATGCATCGGTTGGGCGTGTGCCACGTGACCGTTTTGCAGGGCAATACTCCGCAAGAAAAAGAGGAAAAATAGAACACTTTTGCAAGCCGGGCGCAGGGCGAATTTTTATGTAAGTTTAACTATAAAACCCAGCTTCGCGGACACGGGGAAGAGATTTCGGGCAACAGAAACGGGACTTCGCGGCACGGAAATAGGCCCCGGAGCGGCGGGAATACTTGGAGTTTTTCCTACATGTACATACCGGCGGCGCTATATGTACATCTTGGAAGTGTGTAACTTATTGATACTCAACAATGCAAAAGAGAGGACGCGCACGGGGTGCATATCCTCTCTTTTCACTACACAAAGATAATACATTTTCCGCCCGTTTGCAAGAGGTCGTTAACACTTGTGTACATTCCGAAAAGCGACATTTAGAACACTTTTCGGCGTTTTCGCAGGCGTTTTCTGCGGCATTATTGGGCTTGGCTCTCTTCGAGTATGAGCCGGAAATGTAGCGCGAGTGTCGGCTTGCTTTTTGCTCGTGCCGTGGTGCGTGCTGCGGGAGAGTTTCTGCTATTTCTATACGTTCCGTTCATATAGAAAGCGCGGCTTCCTTTCTTGGGAAACCGCGCTTTTCGTGTCTTTGGTGCGCCGTCTTTACGCGTCGGGCTCGCCGGAAAGCAGCTTGCGGTACGCTTTGTCGTTTTGCAGCGTGCGCAGAGCCTGTTCGAGGCACTTGTCGCCGCGCAGGCTGTACTCTTCCGAGCCGCGCGTGTAGTAGTAGTTGGTCACAATCGCCGCTTCCACTATGGCGCGTATTTCCTTCTCCCAGTGCGCGAAGTCGTAGGCCTCGTTGTGGCGCAGCTTCGCTTCGAGCGCGTCGAGCTCCGCCTTGGCCTCCGTCTCGTAGCCCTCTAAGCGTGCCACCTTGCGCAGTGATTTCAGCATTTTCAGGCTTTGGCGGTCGTAGCTGAAGCCGTTTTTCTTCAAATAGTCGCAGAAAGCGGAGTACTCCTCAGCCGTGAGCGTGAAGCGCGAGGGCGGGGCGATGGTGTCGTGCGTGTTGCGGTAGCGCACGGCGTAGTCGAAAAGCTGGTCGCTCGCCGCGAGATAAAAGACAAGGTTGGGGAGGCTGTCTTCTTCCACGGCGATGTCCGGCGTGATGCCGCCGCCGTCTTTCACGATGCGCCCCGCCGCCGTCTGAAAGTCCTTTGCCAGCGAGTCGGCAAGGTGGACAGGCTCGCCGTCCTTGAAGCTGTAAGCCTGCACGCAGCGGCCCGAGGGGATGTAGTACTTTCCCGTGGTGAGTTTCACCAAAGCTTTGTAGGGCAGCTCGCGGCTTTGCTGCACGAGACCCTTTCCGTAGGTGCGCTGGCCTATGACGACGGCGCGGTCGTAGTCTTGCAGCGCGCCGCTGGTTATTTCGGCCGCCGAGGCCGAGTATCCGTCTGTCAGCACGGCGAGGGGGATGTCCGGGTCGAGCGGGTCCTCAGTGGTCTTGTAAGTGTGGTTGACCTCTTTCACCTTGCCTTTTGTGCTGACCACGGTGCGCCCGCGCGGTATGAAGAGGTTGACCGTCTTTACGGCCTCCTCCACCAGTCCGCCGGGGTTGCCGCGCAGGTCGATGACAAGTCGGCGCGCGCCCTGCTGCTTAAGCTCGGTGACGGCGCGGCGTATTTCGCTTGACGTGCCCTCTATGAACTGTGACACGTGTATGTATCCCACGCTGTCGCTTGCCATAGTGTGCAGCGCGACGGATGGGGTCACAATGTTGCGGCGCGTGAGTTTGGCGGTAAGCGTGCGCCCCTCGCCCGGGCGGCGCACTTTCAGCACGAGCGACGTGCCCGGCTCGCCGCGCAGCTTCGCGCTTATTTGATGGGAATATTCGGTGCTGTCCTGTTTCCCGCAGGGGGCAATGTCCTTCCCGTCTATGGCGAGGATTATGTCTCCCGGGCGCAGGCCAGCCAGGGCGGCGGGCATGCCCTCGAGGGGCCGCTCTATGATGCAGCGGTCCTCGCTCTTCTTGTAGCGCACAACAGAGCCTATGCCGCCGTACTTGCCGGTGGTCATCTGCCGCAGGTCGCCCGTGTTCTCTTCCGCGTAATACTCCGTGTAGGGGTCTATTTGCTCCAGCATGTAGAGCAGGGCGTTGTCGATGTTCTTCTTGGCGTCGAGCGTGTCGACGTAGTAGAGGTCGAGCTCGCGGTACAGGGCGTTGAAGATGTCAAGGTTTTTGGCCACCTCAAAGTTGTGCCCCGTCTTCTGCGCCCTTAGGGGCGCGGCGGCGAGGACAGTAAGCAGAAGGAGGGAAAGCAGGCGTGTCATAAGCGGTCTTGACGAGTGGGAGGTGTGCGCTTGGGTCTGTGGGGTGGGGGAATGGCGCGCAAGGGCGGCGGCCGTATGCGCGTGTGCGGAAAACTTTATTTGCGGCCTTGTACGAGGGCGTAGCGGCAGAGGCGGTTCCATACCGCGTCGGGCAGGGACGTGCCCACCACCTCGATGATGTGGCCGGCGAGGAGCGAGCCCAGTTCGACGCACTCCATGAGCGAGCGTCCGCTCTGCCGGGCGTAGAGGAAGCCCGCCGAGAAGTAGTCGCCGGCGGCGGTGGTGTCCACCACGCGCGGCACGTCGCGGGCGGGGCAGCTTATTTCCTCCGTCCCGCGCTTGGCAAGCACGCCGTGCTTGCCAATTTTCACCACGGCCGTCTCGCAGAGGTCGGCGAGGTGGGCGAGGTTGGCCTGCGCGTCGTCCATGCCGGTAAAGGCGCAGGCCTCGTACTCGTTGGCGAAGACAATGTCAATCTCGGGCATCAGCCCCGTGAAAAAGTCGCGCTCTTTCTCTACTATATTGAAGCTGGCGAGGTCGAGGCACACCTGCGCCCCGGCAGCGTGCGCCATCTGCGTGGCGCGGCGCACAAGCGCGTGGTCCTGCACAAGGTAGCCCTCGATGTAGAAGTACTCGCAGCCCTCAAACCATTCCTCCTGCAGCTCGTCCGCCGTGAGGCGCGCCGCCGCGCCGAGGTATGTGCCGAAGGTGCGCTGCCCGTCCGAGGTGATGAATGTCGAGGCCACGCCGGTGGGGAGGCTGTCTGTTATAAGGTGTGTCTCTACGCCGAGGCGGGCGAAGCTTTCCTCGAAGAAGCGGCCCTCTTCGTCCGCGCCCACTTTCCCGATGAGGCCGGCCTCTCCGCCGAGCCGCGCTATCACTTTCATCGTGTTGCAGGCCGAGCCGCCCGTCGTGCGTATCGTGGAGTAGGCGTCGAGCACGCTTTGCAGGCGGCGGTAGCGAGCCGTGTTGATAAGCTCCATCCCGCCTTTCGGCAGCCCAAGCTCGCCAAGGAGCTTCCCGCTCCCTATCTGCACGAGCCGGTCAAGCAGCGCGTTGCCTATTCCCAAAACTTTTCCCATCCGAAAAATATCAAAAATCCGTGCAAAGATATAGCTAAATTCAAAAAGAACCTTTACCTTTGCACCGCAATTCGGCAAGGGCGCGTCCCTCGCAGGGAGACAGGCTTCAGTAGCTCAGTTGGTTAGAGCACCTGACTGTTAATCAGGGGGTCGTTGGT
>CAVFVD010000029.1:0-29830 GCA_963625935.1 uncultured Oscillospiraceae bacterium
AGTGGCGGAGCGTATCAATGAGCCATACATATCGTCCGAATTGGTTTGCTGGCATGTCTCTTAATTTTTAGTCAGTCTACCATAAAATATAACGGCACTCCTTCAGCCTTATTGCCCCAACACGCAGTTCGTCACGGCTTTCTCAATATAGTTATCCACTATAGAGAAAAAGTCTTCGACTTTTTTCTCTCTTTCTAAATTCCTAAGGATGTCCATATTGAAGATGGTTGTGCTGCCCGCATATTTGCTCATCTCAGCAACAGCCTCTTGCGACCTCTCGAGTCTGGACTGCCCCTCAAAGCTAAAAGGCAATGTCACAATGCAGGTCAATTTGCAACCAGCACCAGCCAGCAGTTTGGACATAATCGGAGCATATCCAGTTCCCGTACGTCCGCCCAAGGTTGATACTACGATAGCCTTTTTAATGGAATGCACCTTTAGTATCTCTACCATGGCAGTGCTCATCTCTGCTGTTTCCTTAGGGGGCTGATTGGCATCTTTCTTCTCTTGTATGCTCTCACATTTGAAGAAAGAGACTTGTTCCCTTAGTGCTGTATTTTCAAATGCTTTATTGGCAGAGTTTATTGCCCCACAGCCAATTGCAAACAGAGCATAGTCTTTCTCCATGTTGCTATGTGACGATACGTTCCCTGAAATAGGGCTATCATACTTTGTGATTTTCATTTCTTTATACAGTTTAAATTGTTTACTCAGACTTATTCATGATACCATAGCTTCTTTTCTATGGCTTTCTCATAAGACTCTGCGTCGTCCAATGTCCCGGCAAAGAAATAGAAACCATTGGTGGTAGCATGCAAGTCATGTTTAACCTTGAAAAGCGAATCAACGTCAAACTCACGCTTGACCCATGAGATGATTTCGACGTATAGGCTGCCATAGTCATACAAATCGTTATCTTCATTCTGTCGAAGAACCAACAGAAACACTGTTGATTTCACGTCTTTCAACTTCTCCTCTTGCTCGCTTATCAAACTACCGAACCAATCCAGCACATACTGTTTTATTTTATGTGGAGGTCCCAGAGATTCCATTCCGATATAATACATCACAGGCTGTTTGCCTTCAAGTGTGTTGTCTCTTTTTTCCATGCACATCGTCGTTGGTTTGGTTTTCTGCAGCAAAGGTATGGTGCAAGGTATGCCAAAAAGACGTGTAGGTTTTGGAAATGTGATGTATTGTGCAAAATATTAGCCTGTGGAAGGCAATCGGCTTCATAGTCTATCGAAGCAGGCTTCAACGCCAGATGACGCCTATTGCATTGCCCATCGCAGGTACTTGCATCGGGCATCGTACGTATGTGCGCTTTTTCGGGTGGCTATTGGCAGATCCGTTCGTCGTCAGGATTCAGCCGTGAATAATGGGCCTGAGCATTTATGCTGCATTCGGGATATGTGTCATGACCGTTCATTTCGTCACAATAGAACATTCTGTCTATTGGATTTTATTGCTGTCCGCTAAAGCTTTATTGATCAGAAAAAAATAGGGCTGGATTCCTCGCTCGGAATTCAGCCCATTTAGTTACCTCCGTTTGAGCCTAAAAATAGCATAACTATGAACAAGGGTACGCATTTTAGCGGACAGCCGTTGAATAGTTTCTGATGGTCATACAAAAGCGTATCGAACGTTCGTGGAGCTTCTCCGGACTGGCCACAATGGTAAGGATAATGCTCATGTATTACGTGAACTGCTGCACTTTTCTTGAAGAGCCGGAAAAGGACTAGGCGAAAATGGTTCAAGAGACCAAGAAAACGCCTCCCGAACCGGTTCTGTTTGACTAACGGGGCTTACTTTTTGAAAAAGCGAACCCGAAGTCCCATTTCAAAGGACTTCGGGAGGAGTTTTTATGGCCTTTTTAGTTTTAGCGGACAGCAATAATTGGATTTCTCAAATATGGCTGAGACTTGTCACACAGTTCTCCTCCCTTTTTCCATGAAATGAATAACCTGGTTCCTTTGTCCGGTCTTTATTTTCTCAACAAGCCCCACGTCAGTCAGGCACGTTATGCCAAGCGTTACGTTTTCATAAGAATAAGGAACCACCGGAGCGATTCCTCTTGCAAACAGCCCTTTTATGCTTTTCACTTGCAAATGAAAGAGCATCAAATATTGCGCTACAGGCGACAAGGTCTTTGCAGGTATGCGATTACTATATTTTTCCGGCGCAACAAGCATCGGCAGATAGGCGTACTGGTTACTCATCACAAAGTAGACACCCTTATCCATAAGGAGCTGGCGCTCATATGTGAGACCATACTGCAAAATGAATACAACGGGTAGTCCATACAACTCAGCAAGTCCATTGCTTATTAGAAAACAAACTTTCGGTGTTGGATTTCCCCTTCTTCGGCTCGACAAAAAGCAAGGACACGCCAAGGTAAGCCCCGTCGTAAAATACATGCGACAGTTTCTCACCTACGGTCAATCCATTTAGCCCGTCAGTAGTTCGCCTTGTTAGTTCGACCTTGCGCCCGAGCATGCTTAAATCTCCCCCAACTTCATTTTGCTTCATTTTAATTGCGCATTAAACGTTGCAGGGATAGCTAAAATATTTGTGGCTCAGCAATACTATCCCGACTTTTTATCAAATGCCGCTTCTTTTTGCACAAACTATAATGCAGCAAAGGTATATTTGTACCGACAAAAGAGGCTGAGCGCCCCCACCCCACTCTTGTCCCTAAACTGCGCGGCAAGCCAGTCCTGTTTAGGACTTGGATGATATATACAATGACCGAAACAAACTTACAAGAAGCAGACTTCGGGGGCGACGAGCTCAGGAAAGATGAATAATAGCTTCGGGATGTACGGCGGGGGAAATAAGCGCCCTGCATTGTAAAACCGGCAGACACAGGAGCAGACACAAGAACCAACAAACAGGTGCACTATGGAAGAAAATATGATTAGAGTAACCGGCACCGGAGCCATTCACGTGGTTCCGGATGTGACGCGAATAAAGCTGTCTCTTGTAAGCCTCCACGATTCTTACGAGGAGGCGTACAGCCAGGCAAAAAGCGACACGGACAAGCTGAGGAAGATTATGGAGGAGCTGAAGCTTGACGCAGAGCTGCCGAAGACAAAGAGCCTTGACATTGACAAGAAGACAAAGAATGACTATGACCGAAACGGCCATTACGTCGGGGACATATTCTTGGGATTTGAACTCGACCACCAAATCAAGATTGACTTGGGCATGGACAACGTGCTGCTCAACACCCTTGTCAGAGCGATAGGGAAGAATCTCAAGCAGGCTGAAATAAATATCGGCTATACGGTGAAAGACCCACGCCCCACACAGTTAAAGATGCTCGAACGCGCCGTGAAGGACGCCAAGGAAAAGGCGGCCATTATGGCAAAGGCAAGCGGGTGCAGACTTGGAGCCGTAAACCATATTGACTACTCCGTCCACGAGATACAAATCTATTCGCAGGCGCGCAACATCCATGGGGCTGACGAGGCTGCATCCTGTGAAGCGTCTTCGCTCGACATCACGCCGGACGACTTGGCTGTTTCTGACACAGTGACGGTGGTATGGCATTTATGCAGTGACGAAACAAAAGAATAAGCTTCTATGAACAAGTCGGGCTTTGTCATTGTCACAGAGAATGGGCTCTACGGCCTGCAGGACGCCAACGGTCGGGAAGTCGTTCCGTGCGAGTACGACAAAATACTCGACTATGACGACGACGGCTACATTCGCCTCTTGAAAGGCGAAGTGTATAGCACCGTCTCCATTGAGGGCGAAGAGTCTATCCCCTTGTCTAAGGGGCTTACCCACCTCGGAGTATTCTGGGGAGGGACGGCAAGAGCCCGGAAAGGCGGCGGATGGGGGCTTGTAGACGTGAAAGGCAATTCGCTGACAGAATTCACCTTCACCCAAATCAACGCCCACCGCAAAAACGGCTACTTTGCCGTTGACGAAGACGGGACAAAGGGGTGGCTGCTCGAAGACGGGCATTTCTCGCCTTTCGAAAAACAGGCAAGCAAAGGAAAGAAGAAACCTTTCAAGGAGGTAAGAGTATTCCATAACGGCGTAGCCCCGGCACTCACGTGGGAGGGCGCATGGGTATTTGTCGACAAAGAGATGAACCGTGTCAACGACCTATCCTATGACAGCATGGACACCGTGCTTCGACACGGCACCTACTCTATATGCAAAGCCGAAGGCACCGACCATTTCTACTGCGCTTCTTCCTATGACGGCAACCCTATTGTCGACGACTGGTTTGACTATCCGCTGCACTTTGAGAAAGGCGCAGCGGTCTGCCAAAAGAAAGAGCTTGACGAGAACGGGAAAGCGATAATCATCCCCAGCAGCGGCCAGCCGCTTTATCGATACGGTCTCCTGCGGTGTGACGGCAGTTGGTTGTTCCCGATGGAATACACTGAAATATACTGGAACGACTACGAGGACAAAGACTGCTGGTATGCGGAGGACAGCAAAGCGTGCTATCTGTTGTACCCGGACGGCAGCAGAAGGGTCTTCGGCAAAGAAAAGGCGATGAAGCTTGGCGGGAGCATGAGGCATATACCTAAGTGGGAAAAGAACCAATACATTACCGAAACGCCCTCGCTTAACAGCTATGTGCCGGAGCTTGTCATGGAAAAGCGTCTGCCTGTGTTTAATTCCGAAAAGTTCGCGGGCGCGCTGCGGAAATACATCTGCGACGGCTTCAACAGCAATCCGCTTCAGGTCTCCTACCGTGATACCGACGCAGAGTTTGACGTTGACTCCTGCTATAAGGAGGGGCAAGTGATAAGAGCGGGAGACTTCATGGAGGCGACGGACAAGCTGCTCCGCCCTATGCATAAAGTCCGCTTTATGATTGTGTCGACACGGCTTCTCTCCGTGGAGCAATTCCTGAGCATGCAGCGCAGCAAGGCGTTGCCCAATCCGCTGCCGTTCAAGGAAAACATCATTCACCGCAATTCCTACTTCGTGGTGGCAGACGTGTTCCGCTTAGCGGGCAAGACACAGATTCTGCTTGTGAAGATACCCCACGGTGCGTACGTCCTGGCTGAGAAGCACGGATTCGACTTCAAGCGGCTGGACGCAGAGAGTGACATTCAGGGAGTTTCTTTGTCCGAATTTGCGCGTACAGACTTTGAAAGCAACATGTCCGCCTATGTCCATGGCCACTCCCTTAATGACGAATGGGTTGAGGCTATGCGCCAGCCTGTCGGACTAAGCCAATCGATGCGACCTGTCAGTCTGAAAAAAGACAGCGGGACAGCCTTGCCGCATTTTTCCCTCGACCCGCGCAAATATGACGTAACGTTTGAAAGATATTGCGACATTTGCAGTGACGACCACGATTATGAATGGCAAGAACACATGTATATGACCGTACTTGAAAACACGATAAAGGTCGTAATAGGCGACATCACCCGCCTGCAAGTTGACGCGATAGTGAACGCTGCCAACACCAGCCTGCTTGGCGGCGGCGGGGTGGACGGCGCCATACACAAGGCGGCCGGCTCCGGGCTGCTTGAAGAGTGCCGTACGCTAAACGGCTGCGAGACGGGGCAAAGCAAGATGACCCGAGCCTATAACTTGCCCTGTAAAAAGATTATACACACGGTAGGCCCCGTATGGTGTGGCGGAAAACGGAATGAGGAAAGGCTCTTGGCGTCCTGCTATCGCACCGCGCTCGACTTGGCTGAAAGATACGGCATCAAAAGCATAGCCTTCCCTTGCATAAGCACCGGCGTTTACCGCTTCCCGAAAGAGCGGGCAGCGAATATCGCAGTAAGTGTTGTAAAGGATTTTCTTCTTGGCAAGAAATATACGGGCGACGTGACATTCTGTTGCTTCTCTGCGGAGGACGCTGAGTTTTACAAGTCCGCTTTGGCAGAAGCGCACTGAAATCGTTTCTCACGACAAAGGCGTACTATCCATCGCTGAAAAAGCATTGCCGCGCCATCACCTCGGCTGCGCCTTTCTTGGCACGTTGCCAGTCCCGGCGTAAAGATAGACCGTTTCAAGCATTTTGCAGGTAAAATCTGCTCCGATCCCGCCCCTTTACTGATAACATTCTTTATGTTTATTTAATACGCGCAACGCTTCCGGCGGCTGCAAAAACGGACTTCGGGGCGCGGAAAAGGGGATTTGTCCGCACGGGATGCCTTGGAGTTTTGACGGGAATACTTGGAGTTTTTCCCGCATGTACATGCCGGCGGCGCTACATGTACATATAGGCGGCTCGTAACTTGTTGATAGTCAGCATAAGGAAAGATGGGATACGCACGCGGTGCATATCCCATCTTTCCTCTTCACAAAGATACAAAATTCTCAAGCGTTTTGCAAGCGGGGTGTCCCTTGTATGTTAAAACGCAAAGCGGTGTTTGAGGCGAAAAACATGGATATTTGGTGCATCCGCAGCGGACTGTTTCACACGCGAGATTTAGTTTTTTCTCCCCGAGCCGAATCTTGGGGCGGTCGCCTCGCTCTTCAAAAACAATTATTGCTGTCCGCCAAAACTTTTTGAGCAGAAAAAGTTTTAGCGGACAGCAATAATTAATCACTATGGCCTCATTTCAGGTCCCTCTTTGACCATATAAGTCCAAAACAAACGCACGGGGCAGGCTTTTCAAAGTCCGCGCCCCGTGCGTCGCACCCAATTATATGCCACCGCACGCCGCACTTTGAGTGTGCCGACTGCGGCGGGAATCATATATCAGACTATGCCCTGCGCCATCATTGCGCGGGCAACTTTCATAAAGCCCGCCACGTTGGCGCCGCGCACAAAGTTGACGTATCCGTCGGCCTCGCGCCCGTAGCGCAGGCACTGGGCGTGGACGGCCGACATGATATGGTGTAGCCGCTCGTCCACCTCCTCGGCCGTCCAGGAAAGGTGCATGGCGTTCTGGGTCATTTCCAAGCCGGACGTGGCCACGCCGCCGGAGTTGACAGCCTTGCCCGGAGCGAAACAGATGCGGTTTTCTATGAAATAATCCACCGCCTCGGCCGTGCAGCCCATATTGCTCACCTCCGCCACAAGCCCCACGCCGTTGGCGTGCAGCGTCTTCGCGTCCTCAAGCGTAAGCTCGTTTTGCGTGGCGCACGGCAAGGCTATGTCGACGGTCTGCTCCCATGGCTTCTTGCCCGGGAAGAAGGTGGCCTCGGGGTAACGCTCGGCGTACGGGGCTACGATGTCCTGCCCCGAGTAACGCAGCTCGAGCATATAGTCTATCTTCTCGCCGCTCACGCCGGCGGGGTCGTACACATAGCCGTCCGGCCCGCTCAGCGTCACCACTTTCGCGCCCAGCTCTACGGCTTTTTTCACCGCGCCCCAAGCCACGTTGCCGAAACCGGAGACAGCTATCGTCTTGCCCTCGATGCGTTCGCCTCGGTCGGCGAGCATTTGGCTGACAAAATACAACGCGCCGTAGCCGGTCGCTTCGGGACGCAGGATGGAGCCGCCGAAGTCGAGGCCCTTGCCCGTCAGTGTGCCGGTACACTGGCGTGTGAGCTTTTTGTACATGCCGTACATATAGCCCACCTCGCGCCCGCCCACGCCGATGTCGCCGGCAGGCACGTCCTGGTCCGGCCCGAGGTTGCGCCAAAGCTCAAGCATGAAGGCCTGGCAGAAGCGCATTATCTCCGCGTCGCTCTTGCCGCGCGGGGCAAAGTCCGACCCGCCTTTCGCGCCACCCATAGGCAGCGTGGTGAGGGCGTTTTTGAACGTTTGCTCGAAACCGAGAAACTTGAGTATGCTGAGATTGACGGACGGGTGGAAACGTATGCCGCCCTTGTACGGGCCTATGGCGTTGTTGAACTGCACGCGGTATCCGAGGTTCACCTGCACTTCCCCGTTGTCGTCCGTCCAAGGCACGCGGAATGTGACTATACGGTCGGGCTCGACAAGGCGTTCTATTATCTTCGCGCGCTCAAACTCGGGGTGCTCGTTATACACGTCCTCAATGGAGGAAAGCACCTCCCGCACCGCTTGCAGGTATTCTTTCTCTCCCGGGTGTTTTTCCTCCAAAGAGCGGAGTATCTCGTCTGTCTTCATGGTATAGGTAAAATAATATAAGGTTAGTCCGGGGCATTTCCCCCGGCAGGTGCAATGTTACGAAGAAAGATCGGAAATGCGCTTTGCCGCAGGCGCGAAAAAAATGCGTCCGGCAATGTGTCTCCGCGCATACGGCAGAGCGGCGTTTTCACCCCGAAAAGTACTTTTGCCACCGCAAAGTCATTCGCGAAAACGCTTTGCGGGAAAAACAAAGCCCGAACCCCTCGTCATGCAAAGGGTTCGGGCAAAATGCTTGCGCCGTGTCTGTGGGTCTGCCGCGCCGATTTGTGGGCGGAAACCCGCTTGGGAAATGCGCTGTGGTGCGGCGCTTTTTGTTGAAGCCGGCTTTATCCGTTCATCGAGATAAGGAACTCCGTATTGTCCTTTGTGCTTTCGAGCCGCTTCTTTACGTCCGACATCGCCTCGATTGGGGTCATGGAGGAGATGTAGTTGCGCAGTATCCACATGCGGCGGAGCGTGTTGTCGTCCTGCAGGAGGTCGTCGCGGCGGGTAGAGGAAGCCACGATGTTGACCGCCGGGAAGATGCGCTTGTTGGCGAGCGTGCGGTCGAGCTGAAGCTCCATGTTGCCCGTGCCCTTGAACTCCTCGAAAATAACCTCGTCCATCTTCGAGCCAGTGTCTATGAGCGCAGTGGCGATGATGGTGAGCGAGCCGCCGCCCTCTATGTTACGCGCAGCGCCGAAGAAGCGCTTGGGCTTTTGCAGCGCGTTGGCGTCGACACCGCCGGAGAGTATTTTGCCGGAGGCGGGCGCAACGGTGTTGTAGGCGCGGGCGAGGCGCGTGATAGAGTCAAGGAATATCACCACGTCGTGTCCGCATTCCACCATTCTCTTTGCCTTTTCAAGCACGATGCCGGCAATTTTCACGTGACGGGCGGCCGGCTCGTCAAAAGTGGAGGCGATGACCTCCGCCTTTACCGTGCGCATCATGTCGGTCACTTCCTCGGGACGCTCGTCTATGAGCAGCATCATGAGATAGGTGTCCGGGTGGTTGCGGGCTATTGCGTTGGCTATGTCCTTCATTAGCATTGTCTTTCCCGTCTTTGGCTGCGCCACGATAAGCGCGCGCTGTCCCTTGCCAATCGGGGTGAAGAGGTCGACAATGCGGCAGGAGGTGGAGTCGCCCTTGCCGGAGCAGAGGCTGAATTTCTCTTCGGGGAAAAGTGGCGTAAGGTGCTCGAAAGCGATGCGGTCACGCGCCTGCTGGGGCGTAAGCCCGTTGATGGAATGAAGCTCGACGAGGGCGAAGAATTTCTCTCCCTCACGCGGTATCTTCACCTTTCCGTCCACCACGTCGCCGGTTTTCAAGCCATTCTGGCGTATCTGCGCCGCCGAGACGTAGATGTCGTCGGGCGAAGGAAGGTAGTTATAGTCCGACGAACGGAGGAAGCCGAAGCCCTCCGGCACAATCTCGAGTACGCCGCTGCCGTCAAGCAAATGCTCCTCGGGGCGCGGGCCGCGCGGGGCGGACGGAGCGGGCTGTGCCGCCGTCACGCCGCGTACGGAGACGCTCTGCCGCGCGTCGCCACCCTCTGCAGCTGCGCCCTGCTGCGAGACGCGCGGCTGCATATTGGGATCGTCCTTGAAGCGGCGGAAGCGCGGCTGCTGCATATCGCCCTCTGCGGTCGGCACGTTGAGTTCCGCGCCCTCGAAAATTACGGGTATGTCCTTCACGATGACGAAGTCGGGGGTGTTGTTGGCGTTGGCCTGCGCCACAGCCGTAGCCGCCTCGCCGTCTGCGGCATTGTCCGTCACAGTCTCCGCCGTACCGGCTACTGCCTCTGAGTGCGGACGCGTGCTGCCGGCGGCTATGGGCATGTGATGCTCCTCGAGCACTCGCTTCACAGCCTCCATGTCGGTCACGTCACCGGCTTCGCCGGTCTGCTTCGCCTTTGCGGCGCTCATTTCCTCGGCCACAAAAGCCGGCACGTCCGCGCCAGCGTCTTCCGCATCTGTCGCGCCCTCCGCTTCGGGCAACGCCTCGCGAGCGGCCTCCAAAGAGCGCAGCAGCGCCTCACGGGCAGCCACATCGGCCTTGCTGGGACGGCCGCGGCGGCGCTTGGGGAGCTCAATCGCCCCGGCATCTGACGCAGCATCCTTATTGTCAGCAGCGGCGGGCTTAGTTGTTTTCACTTCTTCTGCCGTCATATTGCGCACTTCCGTACTTGGCTTGGACACGCGGGGCGCAGTCTCTTGCGACGCGGAAGAGAAGACGGGAGCCGCGCTCTCTTTCTTCACTATGCGCGTGCGGTGGCGCTCGGGCGCGGCGGCGGCAGTCTCGATGCCGGCTTGGCGCACGGCCTGCGCGTCAAGTATTTCGTATATCAACGAACGGGGAGACTTCTCCTCAGCTCCCTCTATGCCAAGCGACTCGGCTATTCCTGACAAACGGCGATTGTCAAAGTCGAGCAGCTGGTCTTTCGTGTAATTTTCCATAAGTGATTGGGTTGCGGAAAAAACGGCTCACACGCCGCACACCGCACGCCGGCGCGAAACATGCGCGGCGGAAACGGCTTTTCCCGTAGAAGCTCGGAGAGCCTTGCTTGCGGCACGCGCTTTTCACGCCCTTTCGGCGGCATGCAACGTCCACAAGCGGATGTGTGTAATTTCTTTTGGGGATTTTGAAAGACGGAGCCTCGTAGAATAATAAGGTGTGCCCTGCCTTTCGGACTGCAAAATTAGTCTTTTTAATTTACCGCCAAACGCCCGCGCGGCTTTTTTCGTATTTTCGCGCTCAAAACCACGCGGCAGGAGCAAGTTCCCCCGCCCACCCCACCCCGCTACTATGACCCCTCTATTAGACATACAGCACCTCACGAAGCGCTTTGGCGCGCTTGAGCTATTCGAAGACATCAGTTTCTCCATCGCCGAGGGGCAGAAAGTGGGGCTTATAGCCCACAACGGAGCGGGCAAGTCCACGCTCCTGGGCATACTCTCCGGCGAAGAAGACTATGAGAGCGGCACAATCGTGACGCGCAACGGGGCGACAATGGCAATTCTTGAACAGTCGCCGCGTTTTTCCCCCGACACGACGGTGATAGACGCGTGCCTGGAAAGGGCGGGCGATCTCTCCGGACTTATCGCGCGCTACGAGAAATGCCTCCTCACGGAGGGGGCGCCGGGCCTGGCGGAGCTGATGGAGGAGATGGAACGCGCGGGAGCGTGGGATTTTGAGCAAAGAGCCAAGCAAGTGCTCTCAAAGCTGCGCATAGACCATTTCCACCAGCGCGTGGGCGAGCTTTCGGGCGGCCAGCTCAAACGTGTCGCGCTTGCCAACGTGCTGCTCGCCGACCCCGACCTGCTTATCTTAGACGAACCCACCAACCACCTTGACCTCACAATGATAGAGTGGCTGGAAGACTACCTGCGCCGCACGACAAAGGCTCTGCTGATGGTGACGCACGACCGCTACTTCCTTGAAAACGTCTGCGGCGAGATACTCGAGCTGGACGGGCGGCGGCTCTACTCCTACACGGGCAATTACGCCTACTACCTCGAAAAGCGCGGGCAGCGCATAGCGGCGGAGAACGCCAACATAGCACGGGCGCAGAACCTCTACCGAAAGGAGCTGGACTGGATGAGACGCATGCCCTGCGCACGCGGCACGAAAGCGCGTTACAGGAAAGAGGCGTTCGCCGAACTCGAACAGCGCGCGAAACGGCGAAGAGAGGAACGCGCGGCACGGCTCGAGGTGAAGAGCGGATACATAGGCAGCAAAATCTTCGAGGCCGAGTATGTGTCGAAATCGTTTCCCGTCCCCACGGAAGACGGAACGAGGGAAAAGGTGATACTGCGCGACTTCTACTACAATTTCTCCCGATTTGAGAAAATGGGCATAGTGGGCGGCAACGGCACGGGCAAGAGCACTTTCGTGAAGATGCTGCTCGGCGAAGAACGCCCCGACTCGGGACGCTTCGTCGTGGGAGAGACGGTGCGCTTCGGCTATTTCTCGCAAGACGGGATGGCTTTCGACGAAAACGAGAAAGTAATAGACTGCATACGCAAAGTGGCGGAGTACGTCGACCTCGGCGGAGGGCGGCACCTCACGGCGATGCAGTTTCTCACGCATTTCCTCTTCCCGCCCGCGCGACAGCAGGACTATATTTACAAGCTATCCGGCGGCGAAAGGCGCAGGCTTCAGCTTTGCCGCGTGCTTATGACCGCGCCCAACTTCCTCGTGCTGGACGAACCGACAAACGATCTCGACATCGCCACGCTGCAAATTTTGGAAGAATATCTCCAAGACTTCCGCGGCTGCGTCATTGTCGTGAGCCACGACCGCTATTTCATGGACCGCGTGGTTGACCACCTGCTCGTCTTCAACGGAGAGGGAGACATTGACGACTTTCCCGGCAACTACTCGGAGTATCGCGAGTGGCGCTCGCTTAAAGACAAGGAGCAGCAGGCGCAGAAAGAGGCCGAGAAGAAATCTGCCCCCAAATCCGCGCCCGCCAAGACGTGGCAGGGAGAGCGTCAGCGCAAGCTCTCCTTCAAGGAAAAGCGCGAGCTCGAAACACTTGAAAAGGAAATAGCCGCGCTCGAGCAGGAAAAAGCGGACATAGAGGCGGCACTGTGCTCGGGCACGCTATCCGTGGAAGACCTCACGGAAAAGAGCAAACGCCTACCCCTCCTCACCGAAGAGCTTGACGAAAAAAGCATGCGCTGGCTCGAGCTGAGCGAAATAGAGGGCTGAGGCGGCAAGTGCCGAAAGGCGTTGGCTTCGCTGTCAATTTCCACAAAAGCGAAGTAAGCTCTGAGTACCCGCAGATATTATGCCGCGCCACACTTATTGCCTCCCGTCCGCAAAAGTAAGCTCCTCCACTTCCTCGTCTATGCGCTCTATCTTGAATATGACGGGGCGCGTGCCGTCGCTGCAGCACGCTATCATCATACGCTCGTCGTTAGTCCATCCCTTCATTATGCTGCCGCCCTGCAGTGCCGCGTACACATAGCGGCTGATGGCATCCCACGCCTCAGAGCAAAATTTTCCGTCGAGCATGTGATAGAAGTCGTCACGCTTTCCGTTGCGCTCGAGAAGGAATGTGTCGCCGGGTTTGAAGCACGGGCAAGGGCCGCTCTTAGGGTCGGCCAGATATTTCTCCTGATAGTCCTTAAAACATTTGCATTCAAGAACCGTGATTTTGCATTTATGTTCGGTTGCCATACGTAGTTGCCCTATTGGTTTCGGCGGGTAAAATAAGCAAACATAGCCGAAACGACCAGGCTCAAAGTTGCGAACGCAATCCCCACGGCGCACACGCCAGTCCATCCCATACAGTTCCACGCCACGCCCGCACAAAGCGTGCCGAGGCTTCCGCCTGCAAAGAGGTGGCTCATAAATACAGTGTTGCTGCGGTTGGCAGCACCCGGCACCATATTGAGACAGCCGCTCTGATTGCTTAGCTGGTGGCACTGCGCCCCGACGTCCACAAGGATGATAGCCACGACAAGACCTATGTAGGTGTCGGGCAAGCACAAGGCAAACGCCCACGCTACAAACTGGAGAACAGTCCCTGCGTAACAAAAGCGTTCTATCCCGAAGCGTGGAATGAAATTGCCTATGCCGCTCGCCGCCATTGCTCCTGCAAGCCCGCAAAGACCAAGCAGACCGACGGCATCGCTGCCGGCATAGAAAGGAGAGCCGGACAAGTGGAAAGCCATGCACGACCAAATCGCCATCATGCTTCCGAAGCTCAGTCCGCCCCGCAGCGCATAAACGCGGATTGCGGGATAGTCAAGATATATGCGCACCACAGACTTCATAAGTTTGCCATACGAGCCGCTGAAGCTTGAAGCCATAGCTGGCAAAGTGCGCAGTATTACTACAAGACACACTGCCATTATCACGGCAGCAATGACAAACATTGTGCGCCAGCCTGCCCATTCTCCCACATATCCGCTCAGCACCCGCGCCCCCAAGACACCGCTCAGCAGCCCGGTAAGCACGATGCCCATATTGCGCGACTTGTTTGCGGGCTTAGAGAAGTGACTTGCCACGGGAATGAACATTTGCGGCACAACGCTGTTGCAGCCTAAGACGATGGAAGCCGCCCAAACCAGCCATATACTATCGGCGAAAGCGATGGCCAGACTGCAAGCCACGGCAAAACACATATTCAGGGACACGATTCTGCGGCGTGACACTTTGTCAGCCAACGGGACAACAAAGACAAGGCCGAGTGCGTAACCCAATTGGGTGATGAACGTGATGAGGTTGGCCTGCAATTCCGTTGCGCCGAGGCTATGGCGCATTGCTTCGAGCAGCGGCTGGTTGTAATACAAATTGGCAACCGTAAGCCCGCCCGTCACCGCCATCACAAAGAGAATGCTGCGGGGTATCCCGCCATTGGGGACAAGTGATTTCTTCATTTTATCAACATAACGCAGGCTAAACGGAGGTCCATCCACCGCTTAGCCTATTGCTTTTGCATTGTCTGCGCCTCGGGTAAATACCATTGACTCTGCGACATTGCTACACAAACAGCCGGCTCTCCAAGCAGGGGTTGCTCGGGAAGCCGGCTGCTATCTTTTCTGCGGGCGGAATACCGCGGCCGCGTCAGATGGAAAGCTCGTCAAGCACCTTGATGAGCTTCTTGTCCATATCCTTGTGCTTGCCCACCGCGTCGACGAAAGGCACGTACACTACCTCGTTGTTGCGCACGCCTACCATGACGTTGCGCTGCCCTTGCACCAACGCCTCCACTGCGCCGACGCCCACTTGCGAGGCGAGTATGCGGTCGCGGGCCGAAGGACGGCCGCCGCGCTGCAAGTGTCCGAGGATGGACACGCGCACATCGAAGTTGGGGTACTCCTTTTTCACGCGGTCGGCGTAGTACATGGCTCCGCACTTCGGGCTTTCGCTCACGATGACGATGCAGCTCTTCTTGCTCTTGCGTATGCCGCGCTCCATAAACTGTATGAGCTGGTCGCTGCCTGTGGAGTCCTCGGGGATGATGGCAGCTTCGGCTCCGGCGGCAATCGCGCTGTTTTGGGCAAGGAAGCCCGCGTCGCGCCCCATCACTTCCACGAAGAAGATGCGCTCGTGCGAGGTGGCCGTGTCGCGAATCTTGTCCACGCAGTCGGTGATGGTGTTCAGCGTAGTGTCGTAGCCGATTGTGCTGTCTGTGCCGTAAAGGTCGTTGTCAATGGTGCCGGGCAGGCCTATGCAGGGAAAGTCGTACTCCTCCGCAAGCTTCATTGCGCCCGTCAGCGAGCCGTTTCCGCCGATGACGATGAGCGCGTCGATGGACTCCTTGCGCAGTGTCTCATAAGCTCGCTTGCGTCCCGCCGGCGTCTGGAACTCTTTCGAGCGTGCCGTGCGCAGTATTGTGCCGCCCGTCTGTATGATGTTGCTCACGTCCTCCGTAGTGAAAGGTTTCACTTCGTCGTTGATGAGACCGTCATATCCGCGGTAAATGCCTTTCACCTTGTAGCCGTTGCAGATGGCGCTGCGCGTCACCGAGCGTATTGCGGCGTTCATTCCGGGAGCGTCGCCTCCCGAGGTGAGTACCCCGATGCATCTTATTTTTCCCATTATCCCAAGTTAAGTTGTGTCTAAGGCGCGTAAAGCTTCCGTCTTGCGTCCGCCTTCGCAGCCCGTATGATGTTTTAGTTAAGCGCAAGAGAGAGAAGCCCAATCACCAGCAGCCCCGAAAGGTAGCCCGCGAGGACTTTCGGCGTGACGTGTCGCAAGTACCAGCCGAAACTCACTCCCTCCATACGCATCAGCAAATACCCTGCCACAGTGCCGGTGGAGAGCAGCGAACCGCCTACGCCCGTGGCGTAGCTCAGCAGAGGCCAAAACGCGCCGCCCTCCTGCAAGGCTGCGGGTAGCTCCGCGCCGCCTTGCGGAAAGATGCTCACCCCCGCCAAGAGGGCGGGCACATGACCGAAGACGGCAGCCGAAAGCGCGGCAAGGGCGTTAAGCGCGTAAAGCCCCGCGCCGTCTGCCAACGGGGAGAGCGCGGAGGAAAGCGGAGCCAATGCACCCGCCTCGCACACCGCGCCGAACATCAGCGCCACGCCGATGAAGAAAAGTATGTTCTGTATGTTGGCGTACTGCAAAGCCATAGGGAGGCGGCGGCGCACCATCGTGTCGCTCGAAAGAAGCTGGCGGTTGCACACCTCGTTGACTATCCACAACAGCCCCAATACGCACATAGCGCCGACAAAAGGCGGCATAAGCGTCAGGCGGTGGAAAGTGGGGACAAACCACAGTCCGCCTATGCCCACAAATAGCATCGCCAGCCTTTGCGGGCGCGTGAGCAGCGTGTCGTTGCCCCGGTACGGCGGTATGACCGTCTCCTTATATATACGGCGCGGGAGTTTTCGCTGCATAAGCAAAAGCGTCACCACCAAAGCCGTGGCAACGGGCGGCGCGAGCAGCAGGAAATACTCTGTCGGCGTGACAAGCCCCTCAGTCCACAGTTTGAGGCTTGTTATGTCGCCAATCACAGTCACCGCGCCGCCGCAGTTTGCCGCTATCACGATGACCGCGCCGTAAAGCTGGCGGGCTCTGTCGCTGCCCAGGAGCGGGTGCACGATGGAAAGCATCAGCACGGCGGCCGCAAGGTTGTCAAGATTGGCGGAAAGCACGGCGGTCACCAACGCGACAAGCCACAAGAGCTTAACCGGGCGGCGCGTGCGCAGCCATTCGGTGACAAAGTCAAAGCACCCGTTGTTGTTAAGCACCTCCACTATGGTTGTGGTGGCAAGCAGGTAAAGAACAATGTCTGCGGCCTTGGCTGCGTAACGAGCGAAAAGGTGTGTGGAAATAAACTCTTTTACCGCCGCTGTTTTATCCAAGCAAAATCCGGAGGAAAGATAGGCGGAAAAATCTGCCGAATGCGCCGCCGTCACCAAGTCCCTGCCCTCTACGATAAAGAGCATCCAACAGCAAACGCCGGCAAACATAGCCACCGCCGCTTTGTTTATACGGTTGAGCGCCTCGGTGGCAATAAGCACAAGGCCAATGCATAATATGGCCAATAACACAAGCACCATAGAGCAATGACTTTGCGGATAGCAAAAAATATAAAGAAAAGAGCGGCAAACGGGGCTCGAACCCGCGACCCTTAGCTTGGGAAGCTAATGCTCTACCAACTGAGCTACTGCCGCAATGCGGATGCAAAGGTAGCAAATAAATCTTTCGGCGCAACCCCTCCCCCGTTTTTTTGCCGCCCGAAAGGGTCTTGGGGCGTTTGCTGCGCTAACTAACGCCACATTACGCAAAGCTAAGCCGCTTGGCGATTAGACCGCCAAGCGCGAGAAATGACACTCCCGCAAACACAAACATTTTGCCATTACGCCGTTTTTCCCTACTTTTGCGTGCCGTTTGCGTTTTGCGCGAGCAAAACCGCAGGCACGGGGCGTGGCGCAGTCCGGTTAGCGCACCTGCTTTGGGAGCAGGGGGTCGTGGGTTCGAATCCCGTCGCCCCGACAATATTGAGAGCCGCCGATTGTCAAGTTTGATGCTTGACAATCGGCGGCTCTTTTAGGGTGGTTCTATCAATTAGCTTTGCCCAAAACGGAAGCCTCCCTATTCAGCCTATTCACGGCGGCAGTTTTGTTAGCCTTAAACGCGTGCGCCGTGTGATAACGTTTCCCCGCCCGTTGTCGGCTTTCCCTAAGTCCATCGTGACGCCGCGCTTCGCCTGCCCCGTCTCCTTATATTGCATTTTGTGCGCTAACAGTGCCCCTATATGGAATTTTGTAAAGCCTACCCGTAATATTGGTAAACGATATGCGGACACCATGCCGCAACTTTGCAGCGTCAACCCATCAAAACGCGGGACGATGAAGAAGCCTTTACTCGCAAGCATGCTGCCGGCCATGTCCGCAGAGGCGCACGCGCAAACGGCAAGGAAGTTTTCGGTGGCGTATCTCTCGCGGGCAGGCTGCATGAGCCCTGCATAGGAGACACATCCGCAGTTTGGTGCAGAATATGATTTCTGTAATTTATACTGCGTTATACGGAGTATAAACAAAAGGCTATTAAGCTTCGTAGTTATGCTGAAATATGCCCCAGATAAGCCACTTGTACAACCGCTGTATGCAAGCTCGGAGCGCCTTTGATTGGCGGCGGAAAGAGCGCAAAAGACGTACACTCTCGTGCGCCGTGCGGAGGGCAAACTTTTACGTAAGTTTAACTGTAGCAGAGCAACCGCGTACCGTCTGAAAGGCATTTTCGTGGGACGTGAAAGCATTTCGCCGGCACGGGAATAGGCTTAGGAGCGACGGGAATACTTGGAGTTTTTCCTATATGTACACCCCGGCGGCACTATATGTAC
The DNA here is from genome assembly GCA_963625935.1 of uncultured Oscillospiraceae bacterium. Classification (GTDB taxonomy): domain Bacteria; phylum Bacteroidota; class Bacteroidia; order Bacteroidales; family Bacteroidaceae; genus Alloprevotella. Next base: position 18,339 of record CAVFVD010000029.1, read on the forward strand.
ATCTCGCGGCGTGCAACATATTGATAATCAACAACACAAAAGAGAGAATACGCACGGGCTGCATATTCTCTCTTTCCACTACACAAAGATAATACAATTTACGCCGTTTTCCAAATGGCCATTAACTTAATTTACAAGACCAGCAAAGAGGACAAGGACTCTTTCCAGGCGTTTGAGCGGTTGCAGAATTGACGCTCTGCGCTTGCCTTACCCTATAAAAAGCACCTCGCCTAATCCGGCTATAAAAAGCGATAACCAACAAACCACCCTAAATATGAAAAAGTCATTTCTCCTCACTATCATTGCGCTTCTCGCCGCTCCCGCTTTTGCCCAAGAGCGTGCCACCGTCTACTTCACCCGCGACATCTCGCCCGAGTCGTTGGTGAGGATTTACAAGACCCTTGGCGTGACGCCGAGCGGCCGCGTGGCGCTGAAAATATCCACGGGAGAAAGCGAGCGCAGCAACCAGCTCCGCCCCGCTTTCATAGAGCCGCTCGTCAAAGAGACCGGCGCCGCCATCGTGGAGTGCAACACCGCCTACGGCGGCAACCGCTCCACCACGGCCGACCATCTGCGTGCCATAGCCGAGCGCGGGTATGACAAAATAGCCGCCGTAGACATTATGGACGCGGAGGACACTATCCACATCCCCACACAGGACACCAAGCACATAGCCTATGACATTGTGGGCAGCCACTTGGCCAATTACGATTTCATGATAAACCTCGCCCACTTCAAGGGACACGCGATGGGCGGCTTCGGCGGCGTGCTTAAAAACGCCTCCATTGGCGTGGCTTCGCGCAGCGGCAAGAGCTACATACACACGGCAGGCCACTCCACCACAAGCCCTTGGGGCGGCGAGCAGGACCCGTTCCTTGAAAGCATGGCAGCCGCCGCGCAGGCCGTGCACAACTATTTCGGCGGAAAGGTTCTTTACATCGACGTGATGAACAACCTCTCGGTTGACTGCGACTGCAACGGCAATCCCGCCCAGCCCCGCATGAGCGACATAGGCATACTGGCCTCCACGGACCCCATCGCGCTTGACAAGGCGTGCCTTGACCTTGTGATGGGGCATGATGGGGTACGGCGTGTCGACGGGCGGGTCGGACGGCATGACACTGCGCGGCATTTCGTCGGGCGCGGGGCAGCTGCTGGTGCTGATAGACGGCCATCCGCAATACAACGTCATATACGGCCACAGCGTCGGCGATTCCTACCAGACAATGACGGCTGAGCGAGTGGAGGTGCTGCGCGGCCCGGCCTCGGCGCTTTATGGCTCCAACGCGATGGGCGGTGTGGTGAACATTGTCACCCGAAAGCCCGTTGCCGACGGAAGCCTCACAAGTGCCAGCATAGGCGCCGGCTCATGGGGCAGCTTCCAAAGCGAGGCGAGCAACCAATTCCGCAAAGGCCGTTTCTCTTCCACTGTAAGCGCACAGTACAGCCGCTCCGACAACCACCGGTCGCACATGGGCTTCGAGCAATACGGCGGCTTCGTGAAACTGGGCTATGACCTCTCGCCCCACTGGCAGATATATGCCGACGCAGACATCACGCACTTCAACGCCTCCAACCCCGGCACGGTCTCCGCGCCTATGCTCGAGGCCAACCAGTGGATTACGCGCGGAACGGCGAGTATAGGGATAGAGAACCTTTACGCCCGCACAAGCGGCAGCCTAAGCATGTACGACAACTTCGGGCTGCATCTCCATCTCGCGCCTGCGCCTTTCGGCATTCCACGGCGTTTCCGTCACGAAACATTATGGCTCAGCCCGAAAATCCGTCCCCGCTTCTTTGGTCTTCATCCCGCTTCGCAGGCTACGCATAAAGTCTATCCCCAAGCCCTTAATCACGAAGGACTATCTGCTCTTCCTTACTCTATGAAGGCAAGCTTTTGCCTTGTGGTCTTTGCCCTGCGGCATTAGGAAAACAAAGTCCCACCCTCGCTTCCGTTTTTCAAGGACGCGAGGGCGGGACATTATTTGAAGAAGTTGCGCTGCCCTTTTTGCTACTGTAAACTTTACACGGGCGGAGCTGCTATGGCATGAGTGCCAAACGCTTTACGCCGTGCGAAGTCACTTCACCACGAGGGCGCGGTCTATTGTGTCGGCGAGGGCGGCGAAGTGCGGCTGCGCGGAGGCGGCGTTGCACACGCGCTGCAAGCGGCGCAGCTGCTGGAGGACGGTGGCATACGCCTTCCCGCTCTTGTTTGTTTTGAAATAAGACACGAGCGCGCTCACGGCGGACTTTTGCAGATCCATGCGGTAGGCGGAGGGCTTCTGCGCGGAAGTGGCCTCGGAGAAAATGCGCGTAACCACTTCGGGCAGGTATTCCTCGACGGGATAGACGGGGCGCAGGCGGTCGAGCACTCCCTCGGAGAGCATGGAGGCTACCATAGAGCGTCCCAGACGGGAAGTAAGGCTCTGCTTGTCGGAGCTGACGCGGTCCATGTAGCTTTCCCTTGTCAGCCACGTGGGCTCGGTGAGGATGTGGCGCGTGAGGAAGTCGAGCGCGGCCGTCTGCTTGGAAAGCGGCGCGTCAGTGTACACCGCTCCCGTCTCGTCCACGGTTTTGTAGTCGCAGTAAAGCCCGCCGATGTTGCCAAGCACGTGGCGGCAGTAGCGATAAAACTGGTTGTACACCGCGCTGTACATGCCCTTCAAATTGGAACCGTAGATGTCGCCGCTCTCATAGGTCCATTTGGGGAGCTGCGGCAGCTCGCGCTTAAGATTAAGAATGCCGTATTCGCTCGCCTTGACCGCGTCGTCGCCCAAGTCCTCGGTCTGGCAGCGCGAGTCGTTTGTGCGGTTGGTCTCCCCGTCGCCAAACCACAGCCGGCGGTTGCCCCGCAGGCGCTCGGTCGTGAGTTTTTCGAGTTCCCAATGGTCGCTCACGGCGTCGTAGGCGTTCCACATCGGGGTGTACCCCCACTCTATCGCCCAGCAGTCATAGTCGCCGATGCGGGGGAATATCCCCACGCGCGAAATGCTGTCCTCAGGCTGCGCCACATAGTTGAAGCGGGCGTAGTCCATAATGCTCGGCGTGTGTCCGTGCGCCTCCACAAAAGCTTTTGAGCGGAGACTGTCAACGGGGACGGTGGAAGACGAGCCGAAATTGTGCCTCAGCCCCAGCGTATGCCCCACCTCGTGCGAGGAGACGAAGCGTATGAGCTGCCCCATAAGGTCGGTGTCGTATTTCATGCACTGCGCGGCCTCGTCGAGCGTTCCCGCCTGCACCATATACCAGTCGTGCACGAGGGTCATCACATTGTGATACCAGCAGATATGGCTTTCGAGTATCTCGCCCGAGCGCGGGTCGTGCACGTTAGGGCCGTAGGCGTTCTCCGTGGGCGAGGCAAGATAGCGTATGCACGAGTAGCGCGCGTCTTCCATAGACATCGTGCTGTCGTTCTCGGGCCACTCTTTGGCCATAATGGCGTTTTTGAAGCCGGCTTTCTCAAAGGCTTTCTGCCAGTCGTTTACTCCTTGTATGAGATACGGGCGCCACTGCTTCGGCGTGGCGGGGTCTATGTAGTAGACTATGGGCTTTTTCGGCTCCACCAGTTCGCCGCGCTTCATGCGCTCAGCGTCTGCGCTGTCTTTCGGCTCAAGCCGCCAGCGGGTTATGAAGCGGCGCGGCTCGACACGCTGCTGGTTGTCGGAAAAGAGGGTGTAGTCGTCCGTGAAGTATCCCACGCGCGGGTCGAAAAGGCGCTGCGCCATTGGGGTCTTGGGCAGAAGGACGAAAGACACGTTAAGCCCCAGCGTAACCTTGCCCGTGTAGGCAGCAGCGGCGGTCTTAGAGCCGGACGAAGTCCAGGTCTTCACCGTGCGCACCTCCGTGTTGAGCGGGAAAGTCTTGATGCTCTCAATGTAAGAGGCATCGGAAACAAGGCCTTGCAGCCCCATCGCCTGCTTTGTGCTTGCACGCATTCCGAGCGCGGGGTTGTCCTCCATGAAGAGCTGGTTTACCTTCACTTTATAACGCCCGCCCGTGTGGCTCTCTATTTTGAGGGCGGAGATGATGGGGTCGGCGTTACTGATGATTATGGCGCGGTTGATGGCATCGGTGGAGTCGGCGGCATTGATAAGAAGCCGCGAGCGTAGAAGCAGTTTTCCCGACGGAGACTTCTCAAAATACACCGTTTGTTGGTTTGCCTGCTCGCCGCCGTACTGTCCCGTGTTGGCGGGGGTGGAGGTGTAGCGCACGGTGACCAGTATCTCGCGGCCGAGGAGCGTGTCGGGGATGGAGAAAAACCAGTTGTCGCCGTCTGCGGTCACATTGAAGAGGCCTTTGCGCTCGACGGACTTCGTCTTCTTTGCGGATTTGCCGCTCTTGTCTGCGGCGGACTTTGCCGTCTCTGTCTTCGCTTTCTCGCCGCTCTCCGTCTTCTTCGCGGTCTGCGCGGACGCTCCGCCCGCAAGCGCAAGGCAGAGGAAGAGAGAGAGGAGCTTCTTGGGTGATGTCATATTTTTCCGTTGTTTATTGTCTTGATGAATAGCTCGGGACCCGCGTCCAGCCGGCTTTGCATATAGGGCGGCAGCTGCATGGAAAATGTCCCCGGAATGTCGTCCACGCCAAAATAGCAGCGTATGACGTTTGCCATATTAAAGGAGAGCTGGTCTCCGCGCCGTATGAGCAAGGTGGCATAGTGGCGAAGCAAGTCGCGCTCGCTTTCGTGGCGGCGCAGAGCGCAGAACATCAGGTAGTAGGCCAAGGGCGTGCCTGCCCGCAACAGCGAGCCAAGGCGCAGCTCCTCGTCGTCGGCGGCGAAGAGCGCGAGCAAAGCGGCGGCCTCGTCCGCGTCCGTAAGCGCGGGGAGGAGGGTTTCCAATACTTTCACGCGGTCAACGGGCGTGGCGGCAGAGGCAAAGTGTGCAAACTCTTCTCCACGCACAGTGAAGCCCTCCGTGCCGCAGAGCGTGACTGCGGCTTTAAGGAACGTGACAAGATAGGCCTTTGTGTCGGCCGGCACGACGGCGGCGAAGAGCTGCCAGTAGTGCGCGGGGCTGACGGCGGGAAGCACTTCCTCGGCAAGCAAGTAGCCCGCCGTGCGCCGCTCGCTGTTGGTGAGCGAAAGGAGCAAAGAAAGCAAGCCCGCGCCGTCGCCCGCTGCCGCCAAGCGGAGCAGTTTCGCGCGGAGTTGCGGATTGTGTCTGCGTAGGGTGGTCAATGTTTTCCCTTTTTTCTTAGTGAGAATTTTCCCGAAAAGCGAACTGTACGGGAGGGGAACAGGCTTTGCGGCTCTTTATCCGCGCCGCTCCAGCAGCACCACGTTTTCCACATGGTGGGTCTGCGGGAACATGTCGACGGGCTGCACCGCCGTCACGCGGTAGTCTGCGTCAAGCAGCGCAAGGTCGCGTGCCTGCGTGGCGGGGTTGCAGCTTACATACACAATGCGGCGCGGCGCGGCGAATAGCAGCGTGTCCACCACGTCTCCGTGCATTCCGGCGCGGGGAGGGTCGGTGATTATCACGTCGGGCCGCCCGTGACGCTCGATGAAGTCGCGGTTGAGAATGTCCTTCATATCGCCCGCGTAGAAGAGCGTATTGTCCAGCCCATTTATCCGCGCGTTCTCTTTCGCGTCCTCTATGGCCTCGGGCACGTACTCTATGCCCACCACCTTGCGAGCCGCACGCGCCACGAAGTTGGCTATTGTGCCCGTGCCCGTGTAAAGGTCGTAGACAAGCTCGTCACCGGTCAGCCCCGCGAAGTCACGCGCCACCTTGTAAAGCTCATAGGCCTGGTGGGTGTTGGTCTGGTAAAAACTCTTCGGCCCTACCTTGAAGCGCAGCCCCTCCATCGTTTCGTAGATGAAGTCAGTGCCGCTGTATGTCTTCACTTCAAGGTCGCCGATGGTGTCGTTGCACTTTGTGTTGTTCACGTAAAGCAGGGAGGTCACCTCGGGAAAGGCCTCGTGCATATAGCCAAGCACGCCCATCGCAGCGGCCTCGTCTTCCTCGGAGCGGAGACAGAACTGCATCACTACCATAGCCTCGCCCGTCTCTGAAAGGCGTATCATCATATTGCGCAAAACGCCGGTCTGCGCCCGCAGGTCGAAGAACGACACGCCGTGCTCCAAGGCATAAGCTCGCACGCCGTTGCGAAGGCGGTCGTTAAGCGGCTCCATTAGGTGGCAGGTGTCTATGTCGAGAATTTTGTCAAAGGCCCCGGGGATGTGGAAACCCACCGCGTCCATCACGTCAAACTTCTCGCCGGAGGCGACTTGCTCTGCCGTGAGCCACTTCTTATTGCTGAACCCGAATTCCAGCTTGTTGCGGTATGCTTTCTGCAACTTGCTGCCGAGTATCGGGCGCACCTCGGGCAGCTCCACCTTTCCTATGCGGCGCAGGTTGTCTTCCACTTGCTGCTGCTTGTAGCGCAGCTGTTCCTCGTAGGGCAGGCACTGCCATTTGCAGCCGCCGCACACGCCGAAGTGCTTGCAGAATGGCTCGGTGCGTATGTCTGAGAGTGTGTGGAACTTTATCACCTCCGCTTCGGCGTAACTGTGCTTCTTGCGGCGTATTTGCAGGTCAACCACATCGCCGGGCACGGCGTAGGGGACGAAGATGACGAGGTTGTCCACCTTTGCGATGGCTTTCCCCTCGGCGGCCACTCCCGTTATGGTGACGTTTTCGAGTACGGGTAAGGGTTTGCGTTTGCGCGACATTGGGATGTCTTTGGTTTTGTGTTATGCTTCCGGCGCGAAAGTCTCCATGCACGCCGATGTGCCAATATATATAATGCGTGCGCCCGCCGGGCGCGTGGTTTTTCTGAAAGGGACAAAAGCCGTTTTGTCTGTGACAAGCGAAACTTTGCTTATGGAAAAACACTGTTTCGTCTGCAACAAAGCGCATCTTCGTCTGCGGCAATCGCGCCTCAGTCCGCCTCAAGCGTGCGTGCAAGCAGCTTTTCCACGAGGCGGGGCAAGGCGTAGTCCCCCACCCGCTCGCGCGGCACTGCCACAAAGCCCTCCGGTGGCGGAGGAAGCGTCTCTGCGCAGCGTATCTCATAGCAGTCCGCCACAAGCTGCAAGTGCGTGAGCCTGTGGCGTACGCCCCGCGCCACCGTGCGCAGGGTGAGATCCGGCGGGAGGGTTGAGGCAAAACGGCTTTTAAGCGCGTCGTTCACCTTAATCCGCTTCTCGGACTCAATGACCGGCGGCTCGTACAGTCCGCGCCATATCCCGCCCTCGCGGCGGCGCAGCCAAAGCGCGTCGGGCGAGGTGACCACAAGGTAGCAAAGGTGGCGCTGCGCCACGCTCTGCGTCCTGGCACGCACGGGGAAGTTTGCCACCTCGCCGCGCCCCGCCGCAAGGCAGCCGTCCCGCAGCGGGCAACCGCCGCAGTCGGGGGAGGAAGGCACGCACTGCATCGCGCCGAAGTCCATCAAAGCTTGGTTGTAGTCCGCCGGGCGGCTTCTGTCAAGCAGCTTGCCAGCCAGCGCGGCAAACTCTCTTTTCCCTGCCGACGTGTCTATGGGGGTGTCAAGCGCGAAGTAGCGCGAAAGCACGCGGTACACATTTCCGTCTACCACGGCCACGGGATCGCCGTACGCGAGCGAGCATACCGCCGCCGCTGTGTACGGACCTACGCCCGGAAGTGCCCACACGTCTTCGTAGCGGCGCGGGAAGCCTCCTGCCGCAACCATCTTCCGCGCCGCCGCGTGCATATTGCGGGCGCGTGAATAATAGCCCAGCCCTTGCCAAAGGCGCAGCACTTCGTCCTCATCGGCTTCTGCAAGCGCCTCCAAGGTGGGAAAACGACTTATGAAGCGCAGGTAGTAGTCCGTCCCCTGCGCCACGCGCGTCTGCTGCAGTATGGTCTCCGACACCCAAACGAGGTAGGGGGAGCGCACGCCGCGCCAAGGCAGGTCGCGGCGGTTTGTGTCATACCATTCCAGTAGGCGGCTCTGCCATTCGTGCATAGCGTGGTGTCTGGGGAGGGTTAGCCCGAAAGGCGGGCTGCTGAAAAGTCTGTGGGAAAATGTTTGCGCTTCGCCGTGGCTTAGTGGAAGAGCTTGATGCGCTGCTCCTCGCTGAGCTTGCAAATAAGCAGCTCGCCGTCGCGCTCGGCCACGACATAGCCGTCAAGCCCCTGCACCACGACGCGGCGCAGCCCCGTGGTGTGCACCACGGTGTGGTAGGTGTCGAAGACGGAGAGGTTTTCGCCCACGCACACGTTGCCGTACTTGTCCTTCGGCATCTGCTCGCGCAGGGAGGTCCATGTGCCGAGGTCGCTCCAAGCAAAGTCGGCGGGACATACGAAGACTTCCTCCGACTTCTCCATTATGGCGTAGTCCACCGATATCTTGGGGCACGCCTCGTATCCCTTGTGCACGGCAGCGCTTTCTTCGGGCGTGTCGTATACGGGGAGCATCTCCTCGAAGATGGAGGAAATCTCCGGCTCGTACACGCGGAAGGCGTTGACCACGGTGCTGACGTTCCAGATAAAGATGCCCGAGTTCCAGAGATAGTCAGGGTCCTTCACATATTGCTCTGCGAGGGCGAGGTCGGGCTTTTCCTTGAATTCGTCCACGCGGTAGATGTTGTCACGGCGGGAGGAGGCGCACCCGAGGTTTGCCTTTATGTAGCCATAGCCCGTCTCCGGACGCGTGGGGCGCATGCCTATGGTGACGATCGCGTCGGTCTCTGCGGCGAAGCCAAGAGCCTGCTCCACCACGGCGGCGAAGGCTCGCGCGTCGGGTATGAAATGGTCCGCCGGACTTACTACCACGTTTGCCTTGGGATTGCGTTTCTTAATCTTCCAACTGGCGTAGCAGATGGCGGGCGCGGTGTTGCGCCGGCAAGGCTCGCAGATGATGTTCTCCTCAGGCACTTCGGGAAGCTGGAGACGCACCTTGTCGCGGTACTCCTCCACGGTCACCACCATTACCTTATCGCTGTCGATGATGTCCTTAAAGCGGTCGGCCGTGAGCTGCAAGAGCGTGCGACCGCAGCCGAGTATGTCGAGAAACTGCTTGGGCTCGTTCTCTGTGCTGATGGGCCAGAAACGGCTTCCCATGCCGCCGGCCATTATGACAAGGTAATTATTGCTCATATAGATAATGTGTCTGGGTGCGATGCTTATTTCGCGCTTTTCTTTGCCTCTTCCATATTGCCCTCAACGTACAGGCGCACCATATTGTTTGAGGCGTTGGAGAGAACGGTGACGGCTTTCTTGAAACGACCGGGGGCTTTGCCCTTGCCGTTGTAAGTTACGGTCACCATGCCCTTTGCGCCCGGTGCCACGGGTTCTTTGGTGTGCTTGGCCACAGTGCAGCCGCAGGAGGCGTAAGCCTGCTGTATGACGAGCGGCTTGTCGCCTGTGTTTTGAAAGACAAAGTCATGTGTGACGGGCTGGCTTTCGGAGAACGTGCCAAAGTTGAACTTCGTCTCCTCAAACTTTGCCACCGCCTGTGCCATGCCCTGCACGCAGAGCAGCGCCAAGAGGGCGCATAATGCCGCAATACGTTTCATCGCAATAAAAGTTTCGCCCGCCACCCGCTCCGCCGCCGACGCGCTCTGCCGCACGCCCTGCCGCCGCGCGGGATGGGGGCTGTTTCGCGCAAAATTAGGACTTAAACGCAGAATAGGAAAATTTTGCAACTTTAAATACAAGCGGCGGGGGCTATTGCGTACATTTGCACGACGGAAAGGCGGGCGAGAGGCGTCCGGCACCGCACTGCGAGATGAGAGGAAAAGGCGTAACGGAGAAAGTGATACTGGGCATCGACCCCGGCACCAACCTTTTGGGATACGGCGTGCTGCGCGTGGAGCGCGGGCGCGTGGAAATGGTGGCGATGGGGGTGATTGACCTCCGCCGCTGCCCGGACGCTTATTTGAAGCTCGGGCGCATATACGAGCGGGTGCAGGGCGTGATAGACTCCTTCCGCCCCGACGAACTGGCAATAGAGGCCCCGTTTTTCGGGAAAAACGTGCAGAGCATGCTGAAACTGGGACGGGCGCAAGGGGTAGCAATTGCCGCCGCCATGAGCCGCCAAGTGCCCATCCACGAATACGCCCCGCTGAAAATCAAACAGGCCATCACGGGCAACGGACAGGCCTCCAAGGAACAAGTGGCGGAGATGCTGCGGCGCACACTAAGACTGCGCCCCGACAACAATGTCCCCTACCTCGACGCCACGGACGCGCTGGCAGCGGCATACTGCCACCACCTCGAGACCTCGCGCCCCGTCTCTTCCCCCGCCTCCGGCGCGAAAACGTGGGCGGCATACGCCAAAGCCAACGCCGCACGCGTGCACTCGGGACGCGACGCCGCCACCACGCCCGCCGCCCGGCTGGCGCAAGCCCTGACCGCGGCTGGCAGAAAAAACGGATGACACTTCTAAAACGCAGACTTATGAAGAGACATATACTCGTGCTTTTCCTCGCACTGCTTTTCGGCGCAGCGCAAACCAAGGCGCAGGAGGTTTACAATATTGTGCTTGAAAACGCCACGCGCGTTGTCAACAACCCCACAAGCACCTACACGCAGACGAAGATTGCGCAGTTTAAGCGCACCGCGCTTGTCTACCTCAAAAGCAAAAGCTTCGAGGCGAGCGACACGGTGAGCGCGGAGCTTCTCAATACGCAGGCGTACTACCTGAGCGAGTTTCTCACGCTCTTCGTAGACCAGCTGATAAAAAGTAAAAGCGCTTCCTCTGACGCGCAATGCGAGAAGATGTCCCTCTTTATGAGCGCTTCCGAGAGCAACCCGCTCTTCAACGACCCGGACAAGGAGACGACTCTATCTTTCGTCAACACCAAGGGCGAGTTCACGCCTTTCTCCCTCGACACCGACTGGCAGAAGGCCTACTTCGCCGTCAAGTCCCGGCTCTGACACGGAGAGCTGCGCACTTCCCGCCGGGCTAAGCAAGACGCGGAAAGTGCCCTTCCATATAAAAACGCGCCAGCCCTCCACCCTCCCCGCCTCCGCGCAAAAGAAGAACGGAACTCCGCCTTTGCGTCCGCAACCCGCAGACATTTATTATATGCCCTGCCGTCCAACTCCCCGGAAGCGTTCTGCCGAAGATACTTTCCGCCACACGCGGAAATAACACGGAAAGCCCGCAAAACAGGGGGCGGAACGCGCTGCGGGAGCGGTTTTCGGGGCAGAATACGGCAAAAAAGCGGGAGAAAGTTTGCAGGGTAAGAAAAAAGGCGTACTTTTGCACCGCTCTTAACGGGGACACGGGCGCTTAGCTCAGCTGGTTCAGAGCGTCTGCCTTACAAGCAGAGGGTCGGCGGTTCGAATCCGTCAGCGCCCACCACAGTCCCCCAAGACCGTTTGCGGCAAAAGTGTGACAACGCCCCGGGCGCTTAGCTCAGCTGGTTCAGAGCGTCTGCCTTACAAGCAGAGGGTCGGCGGTTCGAATCCGTCAGCGCCCACCACAGTCCCCCAAGACCGTTTGCGGCAAAAGTGTGACAACGCCCCGGGCGCTTAGCTCAGCTGGTTCAGAGCGTCTGCCTTACAAGCAGAGGGTCGGCG
>CAVFVD010000030.1:0-29727 GCA_963625935.1 uncultured Oscillospiraceae bacterium
AGAACACTTTTGCGCCCCGCGCGAGGGGCGCATTTTTATGTAAGTTTAACTATAAACCATAGCCCCGTGCCAATTTGTAACGGCTTTCGCGGAACGAAAAGGGGACTTCTCGCGACGGGAATAGGCCCCGGAGCGACAGGAATACTTGGAGTTTTTCCGGCATGTACATCCCGGCGGCGCTATATGTACATATAGGAGGCTCGTAAGTCGCTGATAGTCAGTATGGCAATAAAGAGGGGAAACGCGCGGAGCGTTTCCCCTCTTTTATATGGCAAAGATAATACATTTTCTCCCCTTTTGCAAGAGACCGTTAACACTTATACATATTTCGAAAAGCGACATTTAGAACACTTTTCGGGGTTTTCCGAGTGGCGAAAATGTGATTTCGGACGGTGGAAATGCAGCCTCGAGCGGCGAAAATGCGGTTTGGGACGACTGCCCAATGAGGTTGTTTTCCGCACGCTGCTTGCGGCGGCGTTTTGCCTTGTTTTTATTCAAAAGAAATCCGGCGGCGAGGGGGAGCGCCTTTATGCCCCCATCTCCGCCGCGCAGGCGCAGGCGCAACGCTCGCCGTCGATGGCGGCGCTGACAATGCCGCCGGCGTAGCCCGCCCCTTCGCCGCAGGGGTACAGCCCCGCTATGTCGACGTGGCGCAGGGTTTGCGCGTCACGCAGTATGCGCACGGGGGACGAGGTGCGCGTCTCCGCCGCTATCACGACGGCCTCGTTGGTGAGGAAGCCGTGGCTGCGCCGCCCGAAAGCCTTGAAGCCCTCGGCGAGCCGCTCGGAGACGAAAGGCGGAAGCCAGAAGTGGAGCGGCGAGGACACGAGTCCGGGCGCATAGCTTGTGCGCGGGAGGTCGTAGCTGAGGCGGCGGTTCACGAAGTCCGCCATGCGCTGTGCCGGAGCCGTCTGCCGGCGGCCGCCCTGCTGCCAGGCGGCGCGTTCGAGAGCCTCTTGGAAGTACATCATGCGCAGCGGGTTTGCCTTGTCGCCGATATCGGCGTGTCCCTCGGCGAAAGAGCCGTCGGCCATAGCCTCCGTGAGGAAGCGCGAAAGCTCGCCGTCGAGATCGTCCACGCGCGTCTCCACCACCATGCCCGAGTTGCTCCACGCCGTGTTGCGCGTAGAGGGACTCATGCCGTTCACCACAAGCTGGCTCTCGCCGCTCGCCGCCGGCACAACCACGCCGCCGGGACACATGCAGAAGCTGTACACGCCGCGCCCGCCGCACTGCGCCACATAGCTGTACTCTGCCGCCGGGAGGTACTTTCCGCGCCCCTCGCGGTTGTGGTACTGTATGCGGTCAATCATTTCCGCCGGGTGTTCGAGGCGCACGCCGACGGCAAGGCCTTTTGCCTCGAGGCGCACGCCGCTGTCGCGCAGGTGGCGGTAGACATCGCGGGCGGAGTGGCCCGTGGCGAGTATCACTGGGCCCAAGAACGTTTCGCCCGTGGCGCACTCCACGCCGCGTGCCGCCCCGTCCTCGATGACAAGGCGCTCGACGCGCGTGCCAAAGCGAACCTCGCCGCCGCTGCGCCTTATCTGCTCGCGCATGTTCTCAATGATGCGCGGGAGGCGGTCCGTACCAATGTGCGGATGGGCGTCTATGAGTATGTCGGTGCTTGCGCCGAACTGGCAGAACACTCTCAATATCTTCTCCGTATCGCCCCTTTTCTTCGAGCGCGTGAAGAGTTTGCCGTCCGAGTAAGCCCCTGCCCCGCCCTCGCCGAAAGAGTAATTGCTCTCCGGGTCAACGCGATGCTCGCGCGAGATGAGGGCTATGTCGCGCCGGCGCTCGTGCACGTCTTTCCCGCGCTCCAAGACAATGGGCCTGAGGCCTAACTCTATAAGGCGCAAAGCGGCGAAAAGTCCGCCGGGGCCTGCGCCCACCACTATTACGCTGCGCGCCGCGCTCACATCGGGGTACGTCACCGGCTCGTAGCTAAGCGCGGGCGGCTCTTCGCCTATGAAAACATCGAGGGAAAGGTTGACGAAAATGTTGCGCTGCCGCGCGTCGATGCTGCGACGGCGCACACGCAGGGCGCTGACGGTGCGCGCGTCTATGGCAAGCTCTTCCGACACCCAGCGCAGCAGGAGTTTGTCGCTTGCCGCCACGTGCGGCGCGACGCGTATGTTGAGTTGTTTTATCATCGTTAGGGAGAAACGTGTTTTGCCGCCTCAGCGGCGTAAATTTCAACCGAAAAGCTCACGCAAGGCCGCCTCGACGCGCCCCACTGGCACGACCTCGATATGGCGCGGCGCGGCCTCGATGCCTTTGAGGTTGCCCTCCGGCACAAGTATGCGCGTGAAACCGAGCTTCTCGGCCTCGGCCACGCGCTGCGTGATGCGGGTGACGGGGCGTATCTCGCCGCTCAGCCCCACCTCGCCCGCCATGCACACGCCCGGCTCTATGGCCGTGTCGACATTGCTGGAAAGCACGGCGGCAATGACAGAGAGGTCGATGGCAGGGTCGGTGACCTTGATGCCGCCGGCGATATTGAGGAAAACGTCCTTTTGCGCGAGCTTGAAGCCGACGCGCTTTTCAAGGACGGCGAGGAGCATGTTGAGCCGCCGGAGGTCGAAGCCCGTGGCGGAGCGCTGCGGCGTGCCGTAGGCGGCGGTAGAGACAAGGGCTTGGGTCTCCATCAGGAAAGGACGCACGCCCTCAACGGCGGCGGCGATGGCCATTCCGCTCAGACCGCCGCCCCCGCCGGTGAGCAGCAGCTCGGAGGGATTGGCGACAGGGCGCAGGCCGTCCGAGCGCATCTCGTAGATGCCGAGCTCGGCGGTAGAGCCAAAGCGGTTTTTCACGCTGCGCAGTATGCGGTACATATAGTGGCGGTCGCCCTCAAACTGGAGGACGGTGTCGACAATGTGTTCCAGGACCTTCGGACCGGCTATCGCCCCGTCCTTGGTTATGTGCCCCACAAGCAGGACGGGCGTGCCGCTCTCCTTGGCGTATTTGAGCAGCGCGGCGGCGCACTCGCGTATCTGCGTGACGCTTCCCGGGGAGCTTTCCACGCCCTCTACGGACATGGTCTGTATGGAGTCTACCACGACAAGCTCGGGGCGCACGCTCTTGACGTGGGCGAAAACTTGCTCAAGCCGCGTCTCGCAAAGCAGCAGCACGCCCGCCGCCGGCGCGGAGCCGCAAAGGCGGTCGGCGCGGAGCTTTATCTGCCGCTCGCTCTCCTCGCCGCTGACGTAGAGGATGCGCCGGGCGGGCATTCGCACGAGGGTCTGCAAAAGAAGGGTGGACTTGCCGATGCCGGGCTCGCCGCCAATGAGCGTGAGCGAGCCGGGAACGAGCCCTCCGCCCAAGACGCGGTCGAGCTCCATATCTCCCGTGACGATGCGCGGCTCTTCTGCCGCCGCAACCTCGCTGAGCGGCACGGGCTGCGGGGAGCGCGAGCCGCCGGGGAGCGTGTCGAGTGCGCGGCGGGCGGCTGCCGCACCGGGCGCGGCGGAGGAAGCGGCATCGGGGGCAAGGTGCAGCTCGCGCATGGTGTTCCATTGTCCGCACGAGGGGCAGCGCCCCACCCACTTCACGCTTTCCTGCCCGCACTCCGAGCAGACGTACACGGTTTTTGTCTTTGTCGCCACTGTCTTGAATTGGTGTTGTCGCCGGCAAACAAAGGTTTGCTTGCCGGAAGAAAGGAGATTTTCCCCTGAAAAACTTAGGGCGGCCGCACGCGCCTTACGCGCCACGCCGCCCGGCATATTTGCGCCAGCCAAAGAGCGCGGGGTGCGCCCACCGGTGCAGCGGACCGTGTTCACTCTATCGTAAGCTGCACCCCGAAACCTTGGGTTGCGCCCACGAAACCACTGACCGCGCCCACGGGAGCGGGAGCTCCCCCTAAAAAGCGGGAGCTGCGCAGCCCGAAGCCTACATGGAGTCGAGCGCGGAGCGCAGCTCGACAAGCTGGGCACGCACCTCGCGGAGACGGCGTGCCGCCTCGGCGGTCTGCACCTTGCCCTCGCGGTTTTTCTGCAGGGCTTCGCGGGCGGCGGCTATCTTGAGGCCGCGCTCCTTAACAAGGTGGTAGACGCGCTTCACTTGCTCTATGTCCGCCTCGCTGTACTGCCTGATGCCGCGCCCCGCCTTCTTGGGGGAAATCTGCGGGAACTGCGTCTCCCAGTACCGCAGGAGGGTCTCGTTGACCCCGACCTCCTTCGCCACCTCGCCGATGGAGTAGTAGAGTTTGAGGTTTTTCGCCGTTGTAGATGCCGCCATAGTGTCGTTTTCGTCGTTTTTCGGTAAGGCAAACTTACGAAAAAAAAGAATAAGCCCCGCAGGCTCGCGCCCCGGGGCTTACTCTCATATCGTTTTCAGAGCCTTTGCGCACGCCCTAAGGCGCGACTTGGCTGCTTAATGCCGGTCCTGCGGTCAGTCTTCCTCGGACGTTCCGCTCCAAAGGTCGCTGTCCCAGCCGCTCTTCTCGCCGGAGAAGTCGACAGAGCCGGTGTCGCTGCCGTCTACTTTGATGTCAAGGCTCGCGGCCATCATTCCCTCTGCGCGGAGGCTTACCGAAAGTGCCTCGGGCGCGATATATGCTTTCTTCATTGTCTATTCTTCTTTTGTGGTGAATGGGAAAAGCGCCGTCTTTACTTAACGATGTACTTGCGGCCTGCCTGAATGTACACACCGCCCTTAGCGGGAGCCGAAACGCGACGGCCGGAGAGGTCGTAAACAGGGGCGGAAGCGTCGACATTGCCGTTAAGAGCGGCTGCGCTGATGCCCGTGAATGCGCCGTCGAAGCTCAGCGACACCATGTCCTCGCCGCTTGTGGGAGCGGGGAGCAACGCCTTGTTGGCGCGGATGGTGGTGAGAGAGGAACTGTGCGGGTAGAAGCCAATCTCACCGCTGGTGTCGCCCTTAGAGAGTATATAGTAGCTGTCCAGGCCGCTGGTCATCGGCGTGAGCGTGCCGGTGAGCGCGTTGCCAGTCACGCTTTCCACGTCGTCGCTGATGGTCAGCGTGGTGGAAGCAGCGCCTTTCGCGCCAAGAATCACGATACCCGTCTCCTTTGCCACGCCGTCCTTGTGGGTCATTTCAAGGGTGCTGCCGTTGAGCGCGCCCGTGTAGAGCTTGCTGTCATTGGCGCTCTTCACGCCGAAGGGCAGATAAACGGAAGCGTAGCTTGCCTCGTCTACGGTGTTGAGGGCAACCTCAAGCTCCGTAGCCTTGATGATGTACCAGTCTGCGCCTTTCTCGAGGTTGTCCCATACGGAGAGGCGGTAGTTGTCACCCGAGCCGTCCTCAGCGAAAAGGGCGTGGTGGTTGCCGGTGGTATAGTTGGTGTTCTTAATCATAAAGTGTCCGTAAGCCGCACTGCGCTGCTCTACGTTCACCGTGCCGGCGCTGCTCTCTTCCACTAATTGGAGGCGCTTGTTGGAAGCGTTGACGATAGGCTCAAGGTACTTGCCCGTATTGACATTCTTCAAGAGATAGTTGCTGCCGCTCTTTACAAACTGCCAAACAGAGGCGGCCTGCTTCTTCGCGTCGTCCTGAGTCACGCAAGCGGCGTACTGAGTGGGAGCGTTGCTGTCCCATGAAAGCACGTCGTGGCCCGTTTTGTTCTTCGTCACCACGCATTGCAGGCGGTAGTACGCGCCGTCCTCAAGGCCGTACGCGCCGGCTGCCACCTTTCCGTTAAGTTCTACGAGTTCTTTGAGATTAGTCTCGGTCTTTTCGGCGTTAAGAGCGCTGTAAGCGTTCTTATAAGCGACGAGGTCGTCACTTTGGTCAAGGAAGCTGTTGCCGAAGAAAATCGCGCCGGCGGGAAGACCGGTGGGCGCGGCGTAGTCTTTGTAGGAGTCAGCCCAAGCCAGCACGAGGGAAGCCTTAAGCTCAAGGGGATTCACAAACTCTATGGCAGAGCCGGCGTCGTTGCTTTGCCAGCCTTTGAGCGAGCCGTCTGTGCTAAGGTCGCCTTGCACATTGATAAAGACCTTGCCCGCGTCGCCCTTGACGTAGAAGCAAGCGGTCTTGGTAGCGTTGTGAGAGGAGCCCGTAATGGAGAACAAGTTGTTTGTTCCGTCTGTGGAGAGGGAAGCCACGCCGTCCGTGCCGAGGGAAGCGCGGTTGAGCGTGTAGGAAGTACCGGCCTTCTTGTTGTAGAGCTTGAAGCCGTCGGCAAAGCTGCCGGTTATGCACCAAAGGTAGTCGTCACCCGTAATCCCGGAAGCGTCAACCTCGCTGCCGTCCTTGGAAGAAGAGGGGAACGAAGAGAGGTAGTGGCCCGTGACAGAGTAGTCGTCGGCCGCCTTGAACCAGTTGTCGTACTTAATCTTTATAGCGTACCACTTAGTGTCCTTAGCGAACTTGCCGTCCGTAGGCTCGGGGGAGACAGTGAACGGAAGCGTGATGGTGCAAGGCACGGTGATGGTGCAGTTCTCGGTCACCGCGTCCGTCTTGGAAGGCGTGCCGGCGGTGAGGAGAGAGTTATCGGGCGCGGGGATAGTAGCGACCGTACCCTCCTCTACCGAGATGGTCTTCGTCTCTGCCACCTTGCCGTCTACGGTATAGTTTACCGTCACATTGTACACAACCGAATTGGCAGCAATAAACTTGAACGCGGAGCCGTCATCGCCCTTCCCTGGGTTTGAAGCACTTGCGTCCCAACCATACCATGCCATGTCGCTATTCCAAAAGACAAGGAGCTGGTTCTGCTGGTTCCAGGCGCGGGTTGTGCCGTGCGCGGCAGGCACCCAATAGGTGTCATCGGGGCAGTAGCTTGCGTGGAAGTCAAAGTTGGTAACGCCGTAGTCTGCGTCCGCACTGCTGACGTCCACCATTTTCGCGCTGGAGCTCGTCATATTAGCCGTAGTGCTCATGCCGAGCACATAGGACGCGCCTTTTGCCTTGTTGTAGAACTTGTAGCCATCGGTTTCGTTGCCCACAATGCACCACCAACCGCTTTCATCGGTAGGCTGCGTAGTGTTTTTAAGCGCAAGTTTTCCGTCTGTCAGGTAGTCGTCACCCGTGCTAAGCCAGACATTCTGCACCTGTCCGGCGGAAGCACTTGCGCCGCCTTTGTTTTTGATGTAGTACCAATGGGTGCTTGAATCGAAGTTCCCGTCCGTGGGGGCGGGAGACACCTTGAAGGTGTAGCTGGTCTGCGCGTACGCCGTCGCTCCCATAAGGCAGAGGAGAGACAGCAAGAATGTGGAAATCTTTCTCATAGCAGAATCGGTTAATGTAAGTATAGTTGTGTTTTTCTTGTGCAACAGTCTTTTCCGCGCAAGCGTCCATAGGTCAAGAAAGAGCAACGCCTATGCGCCTGCGCCGCCGCAAACGGCTTTTTTTAATGCGGATATAGCATATAAGGATGCTGCAAATATAGCGTTTTTGTGTTTTTTGGCAACCCCCCCCCATTTTTTGACATTTGGAAAGGCGGAAGCCGCCACGAAACCGCCGCAAGAGGGCTTTCGGAAAGCAAAAAGCGGGAGGAAACCGCAGGGCGCGAAAAAGTTTTGTACTTTTGCAACGGAAGCGCAAGCGGCAACACGGCAGAGCATGCACAAAAGCACGCAAGCGCCTACGCGGCAACGTGCCCGAGCCTGCACCACACGCCTATTATATATAAGGAAACACACAATTATATATAGGCAGACGCAGACTTACATACAGGCGAACGTACCCTCGCATATTGGCGCACGCCTAATTATATATAGGAAGACGCAAACTTGCCCCCAACCTTGCGCCGCCACATATTACGACACGACCGCCACGCACAGAGCCGCCGCTGACTATATGCAGTCACACGCCGGCTTGCACGTAACGCCGCGCCCGCGTATGCCGTTGCCTGCCCCGCACGCGCCGCACACTATACCTATTATATATACAAGCCAACTCCGCGACACGCCATGCCCTCCTCCCCCGCCCCGCACATAGAAGAGACACGCGCCCGCATCATAGCCGCCGCCTCGGAGGCTTTCCGCCAGCGCGGCATCAGAGGCGTGACGATGGACGACGTGTCCCACCTCATGGGTATGTCGAAGCGCACGCTCTACCAAGTCTTCCGCGACAAGGAGGAACTCCTGCTGGCGTGCCTTAAAGCGCACGAAGAGGAAGAGCTTAGGCAGCTTGAGCTCGCCGCCGGCAAGGCGAAGAACGTGCTGGACATTGTGCTGACGGTCTTCCGCATGAAGATGGAAGAGACGGGCGACACGAAGTTCGGGCTATTCACCGAGATACTGAAGTACCCACGCGCCGAGGCCTACCTGCGCCAGGAGCGCAAGCGCAAGGAGCGCATGGCCGTCGACTTCCTGATGCGCGGCATCGACGAGGGTTTCTTTCTCCCGACGGTGGACTTCGGCATCGTCTACGCCAACCTTATGGAGGGCATGGAGGCTTTGATGCGCAACCCGGATATGCACGACCGCAGCGACCGCGACATTTTCGTCAACACGGCAGTGCTTACCATACGCGGCTGCGCCACGCCGCGCGGCATAGAGCTTATCGACGAGCTGATGCGACAGTTTCCGCGCGAGTGACACGCCCTCCGCGCCACCAGCCCGCCCTTTCCCGGCACTTTCCAAGGCGTTTTTTGTGGGATAAAATTCTATTTCAAAACGCGCCTATCCCGTTTCAAAACGCGCCATTCAACTTTTAAACCACAAGCCACCCCATTTCTAAGCGCGGCTTCCGTGTTTCTAAGCGCGGCTTCCCCTATTTCAAAGCGCAATTTCCCCTTTCCAAGACGCACCTTTCCCCTTTGAAAAATCCGCTTTCCCCAACCCTTTTCATTGAAAAGTGTATCTGCGGAGGGGCAAAATCTATTGAAAAGTGTAGTTTTCACCCTATGTTTTTCATTGAAAAGTGTAGTTTTACACCACGAAAAACCATTGAAAAGTGTATTAGGCTATGCTTTACAGGAAGATTTCCAAGGAGATAGAGCGGCACTTTGCCTCCGGCTCGGACAAGATACTGGTTATAGAGGGCGCGAGACAGACCGGGAAGTCGTACATAATACGCGAGACGGGGCGCAAATGCTTCAAGAATTTCGTAGAAATCAATTTCGTCGCCGACGACGAGGGCCCGCAGCTCTTTAAGTCGCTGCGCACGGCGGAAGAGCTGTACCTCGCCCTGAGCATGACGGCTGGCGGGCAGCTCGGCGGGTACGACGACACGCTCGTCTTCCTTGACGAGATACAGCACTACCCGCAATACCTCACCCTGTTGAAGTTTCTGCGCGAGGAGCGCCGCTACCGCTTCATAGCGAGCGGCAGCCTGCTGGGCGTCGCCCTGCGCTCCACCACGTCCATCCCCGTAGGCAGCATAGTGCGGCGGGAGATGACGCAGCTGGACTTTGAGGAGTTTGCCCTCGCCAACGGCTTCGGCGAAGAGGCCATAGCGGCCGTGCGTGCCAAGTACGAAGCCCGCGAAAGCCTCAGCGAGGCTGCGCACGAGCATCTTATGGGGCTTTTCAGGCGCTACCTGCTTGTGGGCGGCATGCCCGACGCCGTCAACGCCTACCTCCTCACCCACAACATACAAAAGGTGCGGGAAGTGCAGGAGTCCATACGCGAGCTCTACGGGGAAGACGCGGCGAAGTACGAGAGAGACAGCGGGCGGGCGCTGCTCATACGCCGCATCTTCTCCATGATACCCTCGCAGATGGAAAACAAGAAGAAGCGCATCGTGGCAAAGGACATACGCGGCAAGGAGGGCGAGCGCTTCAGCCGCTACACGGAAGAGTTTGAGTACCTCGTCTCTTCCGGCGTGACGCTCGACGTGCATGCCATAGCCAACCCAAAGTTTCCGCTGGCGGAGTCGTTGCAGAAAAATCTCCTCAAGCTCTACCAAAACGACGTGGGCATGCTCACCGCGCAGCTCTACCACAACAATCTCAAGCCCATCCTCGGCGACCTGCCGAGCATAAACCTTGGCTCCGTGTACGAAAACGCCGTGGCGCAGGAGCTGCACGCGCACGGGCACCGGCTCTTCTACTACGACAACCGCCAGCGCGGCGAGGTGGACTTTCTCATAGACGACTACAACACGCTGAGCGTGCTGCCCGTGGAGGTGAAGTCGGGGAAAGACTACACGGTACACAGCGCGCTGAACAATCTCCTCGCCGTGCCCGACTACCACATCGCTTCCGGCCTTGTGCTCTCCAACGCCCGCGAGGTGCGGCGTGAGGGAAAGGTGACGTACATGCCCGTTTACTACGTGATGTTTATAGACGCGACGGGCGCTGACGCCGACTCGGACGGCACATTCTGAGCCGCAGGCGGGCTTTTTAGGGCGCGGGGCGCAAAAAAGCGGCGGGGAGGCTTGGGCGTTAGGCAGGAAAGGCGTACTTTCGCAGTCGCAAACGGGGCATCCCCCGCATGCAGCGGAAGGGGCGTAGCTCAGATGGTTTAGAGCGCTGCAGTCACATTGCAGAGGTCATCGGTTCGATCCCGATCGTCCCTACCACAACCCCCAAGCAAAGCAAGCCGGTCTCCACAAGAGACCGGCTTCTTTTTTGCCCCTCCGTCCGAGGGCCGACCGCGCCCAAAGCCGCAAGGACGGGGAAAGGCTGTGTATAAAAGCGGACAAGAGGAAAGCAAAAGCAGGACGGGAGAAAGAGAAGCGGAAACGGGGAAGAAACGGAACTAAGCCGGGGGAGAACGGAAACCGGCACGGAACAAGGCACAACGATTTTTGGAAAAACAGAAGCGAAACCGCAACAAACGGCAGACGGGACGCGGAACAAAGGGGAAAAGCGGCAAGAGCGGAATAAGCGGGCGTAAGGGAAAGAATATCAGGGACGGAGAAAAAAATTTCGCTCACGGCAAAAAAATTGCGGCAAGGGTAGGGATTTAACACTTCCGGCATATTTGTAAACACTTTGCCCTATTTTCGCAAGCACGGGAAAGGGCTTTGGAAGAAGAGAAAGGCACCTTCTCGGGACAGGAATAGGGACTGTAGCTACGGGAATACTTGGAGTTTTCCCTACATGTACATCCCGGCGGCGCTACATGTACATCTCCGAGCCGCGTAATGCGCTGATAATCAATAATGCAATAAAGAGGGCAGAAACTGCGTCGTTTCTGCCCTCTTTACAATACAAAGATACGAAATTTTCAAAGCGAATGCAAGCGAATTTCCCTCAGTGTTAAAATCCAAACCGAGGGGACTGCACGCACGGGGGACACGTTTTCAGTGCCCTTCTGCCCGTGCCTGCCGCCCTCCCGCCGCGCCTTTGCGGGCGAGAGCCGGCAGCGCATGCGCCGCAGAGCGTGCGGCTGTCGCTTAGAACATTTTTGCGGGGTACACGCCGTCGTCTGCCAGCTTCTTGAACTTGGCAACGACCTCGGGGCGGTCTTCGGGATAGGTCACGCCAAACCACTTGGACGTGGTGTCAAGCACCTCGCAGGTGGCCGTGCCGTCCTTGATAAGCTTGTCCACCATCAAGGGGATGAAGAACTCGCTCTTGAGGTTGGCCATGTTCTTCGGGTCGGAGAGGAAATCCTTGAAATAGGCGCGGCTGTGCGCGAAGTAGTCGGGCGTGAAGCCCCAGAAGTTCATGGAGACGGGGGTGGTGTCGGGGATGGCTACCCACGTGCCGTCCTCGTCAAGGTATTTCACCACGCCGTCCTGGCGCTCAATCTTCGTGCGCTCTACCACGGAGGTGAGGTGATGGTTTGCGTCGTTCTCGCAAACGCCGCGGCTCACCGTGCCACTCTCTGAGAGCGTGTTGCCCACGCGGAAGCCCACCATGGAATACTTGCCCGTGGAGCCCTCGGGCAGGTCGCTGAGCCACTTGCCCATCACGCGGAACGCGTCGCGGTCGTAGAAGTCGTCACAGTTGAGCACAGCGAAGGGTTCGTTGATGACGCTCTCGCCCATCATAAGGGCGTGGTTGGTGCCCCAAGGCTTCGTGCGGCCCTCGGGGCAGGTGAAGCCCTCGGGAAGCGCGTCGATGCTCTGGAAAACAAGCTCGCAGGGGATGTGGCCCTCGTACTTGGAAAGCACGATGCGGCGGAAATCCTCCTCGAAGTCCTTGCGGATGACGAAGACAAGCTTGCCGAAGCCGGCGTTGATGGCGTCGTAGATGGAGTAGTCCATAATGGTCTCGCCGTGGGGACCGAGCTCGTCAAGCTGCTTCAAGCCACCGTAGCGGCTTCCCATACCTGCAGCGAGGAGGAAAAGTGTAGGTTTCATATAAAGGAAACGGTTGTGTAAGGTTTGTTTGTATTGCCTTGCAAAATTACCACAAAAAGCGCGGCGCAAGCCCCGGCCGCCTATCTTTTTATCATACGCCCGGCGCGGAGGGGAGGCGGAAGGCGGGGTGCGGACGCGCTACGCGCAAAACTCAAGGGGCATGCTTTAGCTGATGCCTCCTTACGATTTCGCCCGCTTCGGCACGACGAGCTTGGCGTCTTGCAGCTTGCGCCCGAGAATGTCGTCTTTGGCGAGGCTGAGAATGTCGCCGTCCAGCCCGAGCGCTACGAGCACGCGGAAGTAGCTGCCCATCGAGACGCTCTCCGAGCCGGCCTCTATGTTGACAATGGTGTTGCGCCCGAGCTGTGTGCGCTCCGCCATCTGCTGCGAAGTGATGTTGCGCCGCAGACGCGCCATCTTGATTTGCGCCCCCATCTCTGCGAGCATCCTGCGCTGCTTTGGCAGCAAAACTCTCTTCATCCTCCTTGCGTAATGTTTGTTTTCCGAGACAAAGGTACAGGATTTTGTTTTATATGACAAACATTAGCACGAATAGAGAGCAGGGCTTGTATACGGCAATGACGGGGCTTAATTGCAGAAACTGCGGAAGCCATAAAGGCAAGATACGCACCGCAAAAGAGAATTTGCGCACACAATCGCGGCTAACCGCAGCCGAAGAGAAACGGGCTGAAAGCCCTATAAGAACATAGCCCGGGGCAGCGCCCTGGGGGACAATCGGGCGTGCTTGTGCGCTCTGAAAGAGCAAAAGCATTTCTATGCCAAGCGCATTTCTTTGCTTAGTTATGCTTTTGCCCCGTCAGGGCGCTGGCACACATCGGGGCACAGCCACCCAGGGTGTCGCTCCGCTTGCCCTGGGCTATGCGCTCCTTGGGCTTTCAGCCCGCCCTTAACACGCAATATAATAATGCCGCTGCTCCGTCAACCTTTCGCTTACGCCGAGGAAATATCCGCACCAAACATTCAGTGCGGCGGGCGCACGACATCATTGCAGGAGGAACGGACGGCCCGGCACTCGGCAGCCACGCAAAAAGCCCCGGGACGGCGTGTCCCGGGGCTTGGTTTTAGAAGCGTCCCTCGCGGGAGGGCGTGAAACTTATTTCACCACCACTTTCTGCGAGCGGATGACGTTGTTGTGCTGCATCTTCACCACATACGTGCCGGCTGCGAAGCCGAGGGTAGAGAGGGAGGCGGGAGAGCCGGCGACAAACTTCACGAGCTTGCCGTCCGTGCCGTATACCCAAGCCTTCTCCACGTTGGCCAGCTTGATTGCGCCGTCCGTCACCTCGGCGGAGGAGACAGCGCTGCCGTTCTCCACGCTGCTGATGCCGGAGGTCATGCTCTCGGGCTCGTCAGCCGTGCCCTGGTCGTGGATGTCGTTGGGGATGGGACGCTGCGCGTTGGTACCGGAAATCTCTACGGCGAAGTCGATGGCAAAGCCCTTGTTGTGCTTACCAACGGGCACGAGCGAACCGTCAAACCACGCGTCGTTGAAGACCATGCGCAGGCAGCTCTCGCCAAGGCGGGCGTCGGACGGGATGGTGATGTCTACAGACTGCCCGGGGGTTTGGAACGTTTCAGTGCCTTCGCGTTTCGTTCCAAGCTCATAGAGGCACTCGCCCTCGGCGGGTTTCTCGGTGAGCAAAGTAGTGTTGAAGGCGTAGTCGCCGTCAAAGTCCATCCAAGCGCGGGTGCGGCACCACTTCAAGCCGTCGCTCTCGTTGGCAGCCCGGAAGAAGAGGGTGATCTTCTGCCCCTGCTTCACCTTGAGCACGTGGCTGGTGGCGTCGACATACTGCGTGCCGTCAGCCGGCGTAGAGGTGGCCGTGTAGGAAAGGTTCTGATCGGCGCCGGTAGTCTTCACCTCGGCGAGGTAACGCTGCTTGCGAGCGATGTCTACGCCGTCCGAGCTGGGATCGATAACGATCGTGCCGTAGCCCTCTTTCTCAGCGTCGGGAAGGAGGCTCTGCTCGGCGCGGTCAACGCGCACCCATACGATGGGAGAGTAGCTCTTGAGGTCCGTGGAAACGGAGCGCACGCCCACGTAAGGCACGTCGGTGGCGTTGTCAAAGGAGATGCCGTTCACGTAAGTGGCCCACTGCGTAGTGCGACCCACCTCGCTCACACGGCCATTCTCTCCGACCTTGTAAAGCACCTCGAAGTGGTCGATGTTAGCCTCATCGTTGTACACAAGCCCCCAGTCGGCACGGCTCTTGCCCGTTGCCTCCACGCCCCAGTTAAGCTTGAGGTTCATCGTGGTCTTTGTTTCGCCCTTCACCTCGGCTACAAGGTCCTTCACCGTTGCGGGCGTGGCCTTGAAGTCATCGGCTATGCGGAGCTGGCCAACATACATCTTATAGCTGTCGTCGCTTCCCTTGACGCGCAGGCCTATGCGGTCGATCACGTCGCCCGTCGCGAGCGCGCTCATGTCTACGGTCTTCTCCTCCCAAGTGCTGCCCGTGAGGTTGCCGACCGGGAACTCCATCCACTTTTTGTCGCTCTCCTTGCGCACAAGCACGTAGAGAGAGGAAGCGTTCACGCCGCTCTTGCCGTTTTTCACCGCAATCTTTGCGACGGGAGAGCCGGCGGAGACTTTCAGCTGCGTCTTGTAGAGCACGACGTCCGTGCCCGAAGCCGTGGCCTTGCCGCTCAGCTCGAGGCAAGAGCCGCCCATGTAGGAGTCGGCGTGGCTGAACTCGGGCTGGATTGCGTCGCTCACGGTCTCCGTGCCTGCGTTGTAGACAAGCCAGCGGTAGGTGGGGACACGGTCTTGGTTGGCCATGTTATACCACGCAGCGCCGGTCTTCTTTCCCTTGTAGCTGTAGCGGTCGCCGTTGCCGAGGTTGAAAAATGTCTCAAAGGGAAGATTTCCCTGGATAGCCGAACGCTCGGGGATAAACTGTGCCAGTCCGCAGAAAGTGGAGAGAGCGGGGTTGCCGCTTGCGTCTGCCTCCCAGTTGTTGCCCGTCGCGCTGACAGCGGGACGCTTGGCCGGGTTGCGGTTGCCGCCCGAGAAGCCGCGCTCCAAGAGGCGCTGGTAGTTGGCCTGCGACTCGTACGCGTCGGCTCCCGTGTTGTAGGAGTAGAAACGGCTCTGCGCGTGCTCGCCCCACAGGCAAAGGTTCACCTTGTGCGCGTTTGCGTCAGCGTCGAGGCGGTTCCATCCGCGGTCCATAGACACAATCCACACGCCGGAATAGAGACGGTCGGTAGAGCCCGTAGCGTTCTGCGCAGCGATGGCGGAAGCGGAAAGACCGTAAGTGAAGTCGCCGTTGGCGTAGTTAAGCATAAGGTCCGCTGTCTGCCCCGTCTTGTCGCCGTAAAGGGCGTTGGCGCTCGAAGCGGTAAGCGTGGAAACGGAGGTGTATATGCCTATGTGGAAATTGTCAAAGCCCTGTGCCTCGGCCTCCTTATAGAGTGCCTTGTGGAAAGCTACGATGTCCGCGTCACTGTATCCCGTGGCCTCCCAGTTAAAGTTGATGCCGTCCGAGCCAAAGTACATGAGGCAGTTGATGATAGGCTTCACGTAGGCAAACGAGCCGTCTGCGTTCTTCTCCGTGCAGAACGTCATCCAGTCGCCCGCACCCTCGCCGCGGCCGCCCGTGGTGTCGAAGAACTTTATGCCCGACATGATGTCCGTGCCGTTTTTGTGCGCCGCGTCCACCCAAGCGCCGGGAGCCTGGAAGAAGCCGTGGTTCCACGAGCCAAAGAGGTTGGTGTACTGCCACATAGAGAAGACGTCGCTGGCAAAGTCGCCGTCGGGATAGCCTACCTCTCCGTCCTTTCCCACATCCATCGGGATGTTCATCCAAAGGTTGCGGGTCTCATAGGTCTCCCCCACGAGGCGGTCAGTGCGCGGCAGGATGGCCGCGCGGCGCACGTGAGAGCGCACGAAAGCTATGTCGGAGGGCAGTATGCCGGCTGCCTCAAACTCAGCCTCGGTCGGATATTTGCGTCCGTTGTCGAGCGCGGTCTTGAAGAGCGGCACAAGCGTCTCGTCGTTGAACTTGGAGAAGTCGAAGACGGTTTTGTCCGCCGTGGGCGACTGGTCCTGCGCCATCGCGCTTAGGAAAGCCGCCGGGCTTGCCAGTGAGCCACAGCACACCAATGCCATGGCTGCGAGCGTAGTTTTTCTCATTTCTCTTGGAAAAGTAATTAAGGTTAGTATAAGATTATCGGTGTGGGAAAACCATTGCGGGGCGCGGCACGCGGGACGGGGCCTGCCCTCCCCGCGTGCCTCCCGCCATGGGTAAAGTCTTAGAAGTTGGGTCCCTGCACGTCCCACCAGAGGCGCGTGCCTTGCAGGTCGGCACCGCCGAGAGCCGGCACGCCCGTGGTCTCAATGTCCTTCTTCGTCGGAGCGTCGTCTCCGGGGAAGGGCATGCGGCGGATGAGGTCGCCGTAGCGCAGGCTGCCGTCGCCGTCACTGGTGTTGAGCACGGGGAAGACCTTGGGATAGCCCGTGCGGCGCATGTCCACCCACGCCTCGTTGCTGTACGGGAAGAGGGCAAGGTATTTCTGCGTGATTATCTTCTCAAGTTTTGTCTCCTGGGTGTCGCCCTCGTTCCACTTCACGCCAATCTTCGTCACGCTCGGCATATCCGGCGTCTTGCCCATCGGGTCGTGCCAGGTGAAGTCAGTAGCCGACTCCTGCGCCATATAGTCGTCCATAGCGTCGTGATACCATGTGCTGCCGTTAAGCGGCTCGCACATGTCGCCGTTCTCTATTCCGCGCTCGTAGAAGAACTGTGCCGTGCCGCCCATGTTCCAGCCGCGCAGCGCGCCCTCGGCGCGAAGGAAGTCTACCTCCGACCATTTCATGATGTAAAGCGGAG
Source organism: uncultured Oscillospiraceae bacterium (assembly GCA_963625935.1). Lineage (GTDB taxonomy): Bacteria > Bacteroidota > Bacteroidia > Bacteroidales > Bacteroidaceae > Alloprevotella. The sequence goes on from CAVFVD010000030.1 coordinate 17,013, forward strand.
CCATAGCGAGGTCGCCGCCTACGAGGAGAGCGGAGTAGCCTGCCATCATGTTCTGCGCATAGTCCTGCTCGGCACCCGGATGGATGCCCTCGCGCAAGCCAACGACGCGCGTGCCTTTCGCAAGGGTTTCGCCGGTGGCGTCATTGCGAAGCTCGCCGTTGTTAGCCTCAAAGACGTGCGTGAGATAGGGGTGGTTGAGACTGGTGAGGATGCTCTCGAGCGAGGCCGTAAGGCGGATGTCGCCCCAGCCGGATATCTGCATGAGCGGATTGGTGAAACCAACGAACATCGGGGCGAGCACGCTCTGCTGCTCTACGCTCTCCACCACGCCGCTTGCCACGGCTTCCTCCGCCCACTTTCTTGCGAGCTCGGGGTCTACTTTCACGATGTGCATGGCCATGCGCAGTTTCAGCGAGTTGGCGAGCCGTATCCACGTGTCGAAGCCCTCGCGTCCGTACAACATAGCGTCGAGGTTCACCATCGTTTTCGTGTTGAGGATGTTCTGTACCACTGCCTTGTAGGCCGCGGAGCGGTTGTCCTCGTAGTATCGCAGACAGTTCACGATGGTATCGATGTTGGCCTCTATGTTCACATAGATTGTGCGGAGGTCATTATAGGTGTACGGGTACTCGGTCTTGTTGGCCTTGAAGTCAACATAGGGGAACGGGCCATATATGTCCGCCACCTCCTGTGCGCTGTAGTCGAGCAGCAAAAGGTTGATGGCCTTTATTTCGGGTATGCTGTCGACGAGCGGATGGTTGATGAGCGGCACGATGGCGTTTTTCACGAGCGTGAAGCCGCCGTTGGGTCCTCCGTAGAAGTCTTTGCTCAGGTCGTAGGTAGAGCGCAGTGTGCCGCCGAGGTATTTGTAGTGCGGCGAAACGAAGTACTGCGCGTACATATCCGGGCCGAAGGAGAACTGGTACTGGTAGGCGTGCGCGCCCGGCACGTCGGCCTGCTTTCCGCCGCGCATGCTGTACTCTCCGCCAAGGGCCTGCGATATCTGCGTAGCCAGCCCCGTGGCGGCTTCCTGCACGCCCTTGTCGCTGATTTCCTTTTTATAGTCTATGTTGTCCGCCTCTCCCACGTATATCACGTCGGACGTGGTGGTGGTGGAGGGGTTAAGCTCGCTTCCCGGGTCGGGATAGTCGAGGCAGGACTGCATGCCCGCCGCCCCGAGGGCAAGCGCCGCTATATATAATGTCTTTCTCATGGTTTTTGCTTGGGGGTGTTAGAAGTTAAGCTTAAGGGAGAAGCCGTAGGAGCGCGACGAGGGGAGGTTGAACATCTCAAAAGCGCTCAGGCCGTTGCCTGTGGAGAGCGCCACGTCCGGGTCAACCGGCGCGTCCTTATATATAAAGAAGAGGTTGCGCCCGATGAAGGAGAGCGTGAGATTGGTGTTCTCGCCGAAGAGGTCGCGGAATGTGTAGCCGAGCGACAGCTCGCGGAGGCGGAAGTTGGTGGCGTTGTAGGTGTACTGCTTTGCGTAGAGGTTGCTTCCTACGGCTGCGGTGCGCTCGTAGTAGTCCTGTATGCCGATGGAGCGTCCACTGCCGTCGGGCAAGTACATAGCCTCCTTGCCGTCCGCCGTGTAGAAGCCGGCGGCCTCGGCTGCCTGGCGCGCTTTGCCCACGCGCTCGGAAAGGCCAAGGCGGTCGAGGTAGGCCTCGGTAAGCGAAATCACCTTTCCGCCTATCTTACCGTTGATGAGGAAGAAGAGCGAGAGGTTTTTCCAGGAGATTGTGTTGCTCCAGCCAAGCTGATGGCGTGCGTACATGTTGCCTCCGAAGGTGCTGTACTGCTTTTCGGTCTTCATCAAAGGCACGCCCTGCTCGTCGAGCTTAATCCAGCCGGCCTTCACGGCGTTGCCGTACTCGTCGACGCCGTCTTCGGTGTAGCGGTCAAAGTCGTTCACGTACATGTCGCCGTACGAGCCGCCCTCTTTGTATATCACCTGCACGGCTCCGCCTGCCACGCTCACGGTGAGCGGCGTTTCGTTGCCGTTGGCGTCGCGGGCCGTGGCGAGAATCTTGTTCTTGTTGAACGAATAGTTAAGCGATGTCTTCCAGCGCCAGTCGCCTCCGAAGGAGAAGTTGTAGCTGACGGTGGTCTCAACTCCGCGGTTGCGCACCTTCGCCGAGTTGATTGCCTCGGTGTATCCGCCGGTTATGCCGCGCGTGATATAGGAGCGGTGCATCCCGGAGTTATAGAAGGTGAGGTCGACGGCGAGGCGGTTGTCGAGGAACTGCGCCTCGAAGCCCGTCTCAAAGGAGCGGGTAATCTCGGGCCGCGGGTTTTTGATGAGGAAGCTGCTCACGGTCGCCGCGCCCGTGGTGTAGTTGGACGAGGAGGTGCTGTAAAGCGTGTTGGGGATGGAGTTTCCCACCTCGGAGTAGGAGAGGCGGTACTTCAAGTAGTTGAACCACGACGGGAGCTTTGCCAGCTGGGAGACGATGGCGCTTGCGCCGAAGGAGAAGTAGCCGTAGTTGTCCGGCGTGCCGCGGTGCTTGAACTGGCGGAAAGCGCGGTACCAGTCGCGGCGGTACGAGCCGTCCACATAGACAGCGTCGCGCCAGCCAAACTGTGCCGTCACGAGGGCTGCCTTGTCCCAGTTGAAGCTCTTGCTGTACGAGGTAGTGCCGATGCCTCCGTCGCTCACCTCGAAGTAGTTGATGAGCGTGGGCTGCTCCATAAGCGCCCCGTTGCGGTAGGTAAGGTGCGTGGCGGTGCCGGTATATGTGCCGTAGTTGCTGCCGTTGGTGGAGTGTCCCACCCAGCCTGCCGTGGCGGAGACGGAGTAATCGTTGAACGTCTTGTTGTAGCTCAGCAGGTAGTCGGCGTATATCTCGTTTGTCTTGTTGCGGTTGAACCAGTACGTGCCATAGTCAAACTTGTCGTTGGGCCCTTGCGTCGTGGCGTAGCGTGCGCCGGTGTCCTCGTACTTGTTATGGTCGTAGCTCACGCGAGCCTGGAAGGCCAGGCCATCGTATATGTCAATCTTTCCGGAGATATATCCGTACACGCGGCTCTCTTTCTCTATGCCGTAGTTCTGGTTCATCAGCCAGTACGGGTTGTTATGCCCTGCCGACTGAAACGCCCACTCCTGCGACAAGCCTGAGAGGTTGGCCCGCTCGTCCTGTATGTAGGCGTACTTGCCCGTGGTCTTGTCGAGCGAGTAGTATCCGTAGGGGTTTGTGGTCTGCCAGTATCCGGTGGTGGAATAGTTTTGCTTGTAGTAGGCCAGGTCTACGTTGCGCGGCATGGTATAGAGGTCGTAGATGGGGTTGCCCACCGTGCCGCCGCCCACGCGGTTGCGCGTCTTGGTCTGCATATAATTGATGGAGGCCTCTATATGCACGCGCTTGAAGAGGTTATAGCTTTGGCGGAAAGCAAGCGTGTTGCGGTTGTAGCTGTTGTTTTCCAGCATACCGTTGCTGTGCGCGTTGGCGTAAGAGAAGTAAGACTTCACCTTTTCCGTACCGCCCGAGAGCGCGATGGAGTTGTTTGTGGTCACGCCCGTGCGGAAGAAGTCGGATATGTCGTCCGAGGCCTTGTTGCGCAGGTGTATCTGGCGCGTGGTAGAAGTGGCGTAGGTGTCGTCATCATAGAAGTTGTTGCCGCGAGCCACGTCGACGATAAGGTTGTCGGAGCTGCGGTCGGCGAGCTTGCCTCCCCAGCTGTCGGGGCTGAACTGCGTGCCGTTGACCGCCGCGCCGTAGGTGTTCTGCAGCTTGGGCGTGGTGAGCGGGGTGTCGAAGGTGATGTTAGAGGTAAAGGTCACGTCGACGCGTCCCTCTTTCCCCTTCTTCGTCGTAATCATTATGACGCCGTTGGCAGCACGCGAGCCGTAAAGCGCGGCGGCGTTGGCGCCCTTGAGCACGTTCATCGACTCGATGTCGTCGGGGTTTATCATCGAGAGCGCGTCGCTGCCCTCGGTGACGCTGGTGTAGTCTATGTTGCCGTCGGCTTGGCTGCGTATGCTGTTGGTCATCGGCACGCCGTCCACTACGATGAGGGGCTGGTTGTCGCCGAGTATCGACTGCGCGCCGCGGAGCTGTATCTTCGACGCGCCGCCCGCGCCGCCCGCGCCTTGCGTGATGGTGATGCCGGAAACCTTTCCCTCGAGGCCGTTCACTACGTTGACGTCCTGAACCTTGTTGAGCTCGTCGCTCTTAATCTGCTGCGTGGAGTACGTGAGCGACTTCTCCTTGCGCAGGATGCCCATCGCCGTCACCACCACCTCGTTGAGGTTGTTGCCGGCGTCTTCCAGCACCACGCTGAGCGGGCCGCCTTTCCACTTTATGTCCTGACGGGCGTAACCGATAAGCGACACCCGCACGGTGGCTCCGGCGGGCACGTTTTTGAGAGTGAACGCGCCGTTGAGGTCGGTAGTTGTGATGTTCTTCGTCCCTACCACCAGCACCGTTGCGCCTATGGCGGGCTCGCCGTTGTTGTCTTTCACCGTTCCTTTCAGCGTGCCCTCGGCCTGCTGCACCACGCTCACCTCGGCGTGCGCCGCGGCGGGTACAAGCGAAAGGGGCACACCGGCTATCGCAGCCGCCAAAAGGGACAGGCCGACCGTTTTCCGTGGTGTGTGCATTTCTTGTGTGTTATGATTTAAGGCAGCCCCGTCGTTTTTCTTTCCATACAGCGCCGCAGGGGGACGGGACGAAAGACTTCCTCGCGCGCTTGTGGTAGCTTAGTACAAGGCAAATATATAGTAATGTCCTTACAATTACCAAATTCGCCCTCGTATTTTTCCATTTCGTCCGCCCTCCCCGTGTTTTCACTGAATAAGCCTCTGCCCCGCCGCAACTTTCAAAAAGGGCGTGCGAGGGGGATAATGCGTGCAAGCGTAACGGTAGTGAAATGCATAATTATGCATTTTGTCACATTTCCCCCTGCGTGAATTTTTTCCCATAGGGCTGCCCGCAGCGGCAAACTTTGGCGGGAAAACGGGGCTACGAGGCGGGCGCATTTTTATGTAAGTTTAACTACCGCGCCTTAGCCTTGCAACGGCGGGAAGGCACTTCGGGGGCACAGATATAGGTCTTCTGCCGGCGGGAATAGGCTCTGGAGCGACGGGAATACTTGGAGTTTTTCCCACATGTACATCCCGGCGGCGCTGCATGTACATCTTTTCGCCCGTAACACATTGATAATCAAAACAGCAAAAGAGGGAGTGCGCCGCGTATGCGCATTCCCTCTTTTCTCTACACAAAGATAACACATTTTCTCCCGTTTTCCAAACGGGCATTAACGTATTTTACAAGAGCAACATCGGGGCTTTCGGGCAAAAACCTGCCTCTCGCGGGCGGCGCATTCGGGAAATGGAGGTACAAAAAATATGCAGTCCGCGCCCGCAGCGCAGAAGACGGCGGCGCTCCCCCGCCCCGCTATTTCTTCCCGATAAGCCGCTCCACGTCGCTCTCCTCGCCCACGAGCCAGAGCGCGTCGCCGGGCGCGATGACACGGGCGGCGTCGGCGGTGACAATGTCGCCCTCGCTGTCTTCAAAGCCCACCACCATGCAGCGGTGGCGCGAGCGTATGCCGCTCTCGCCAAGCGTCACGCCAGCAAAGGGCGACCCGTCGCGCACAATGAGGCGGCGGAGGAAAAGACTGCCGCCCGCGCTGCCGTCCGTCTCTTCGGTCTCCGCCTGCATGCGGCTGGAGAAGCGGGCGAGACTGGCGTCGTCGCCAATCACTTCAAGACAGTCGCCGGGGAAAATCATCGTGTCGCCGCCGGGGGTGTTGACCCGCCGCTTGCCGCGCGTCACCGCCGCCACAAGCACGCCGCACTCGTGCCCGAAAGCAAGGCGGGAGAGCGTCTGCCCCGCCCAGAGCGAGTCCTCGGGCACTTCGAGACGGGCTATGTGCAGGTTGCGGCTTTGCAGCCTTCCGGCATAGCCGGGCGTGCCGTCGGAGGCCTCGCGCCGCGCCTTGACCTCGCGCGAACGGAGATTTTGCAAGAAGATGCGCTCCATCCTGATGCTCGCCCACTTCACCCTGCGCGATGCCACAGCCACGCCCATCAGCGCCACGGCGGCAAGGACATGCCACGGCCACCACAGGGGCGAGAGGAAGTCTAACACGTAGTACACCGCCGCCGAGGCAAGCGCGTAGCGCACGGCCAGGGTGAGCCACAAGCCCAAGCGGTGGGCGGAGCCAAGGGCGCGGAGCGCTTTCCACGCGTCGGAGTGGTTTTTCCTCATCACTATGGCGCGGAGGAAGGGGGCGGCTGTCAGGAGCGTGAGCAAGCCGCAGACGGCGTTGCCCGGCCAATGCCCCAGCACGGCGCGGCATAAGGGGAGGAAGGCGGAAAGGGAGAAGAGTATCACCGCCACGGAGAGCGTGAGATATGCGCCGGTCTGGCTGACGAGCGCGCCGAGCAGATTTTTCCACAAAGCCCGCGCCCCACCCGCGCCGCCGTGCGCCGCGCCTTGGCCACGCGCGTCGAGGCGGTGGCGAACCTGCTCGGGCAGCACGCGCTCGAGCCACTCCCCGGCGGGCGCGGCGGCGCGTATCATATAGGGCGTGAGGAAGGTGGTGATGATGCTCACCGCCACCACTACGGGGTAGAGAAATTGGTCCGTGACGTGCAGACTCACGCCCAGCGAAGCGAGGATGAAGGCAAACTCGCCTATCTGCGCCAAGGAGAAGCCGCACTGCACGGCGGTGCGCAGGGGCTGGCCGCTCAGGAGAAAGCTCGCCGTGCCGAAAAGCGCCTGGCCCGCCACGATGGCAAGGCAGATGACGAGAATGGGAAGCCAGTACTGCGCAAGCACCGCCGGGTCTACCAGCATTCCCACGGACACGAAGAAAATTGCGCCGAAGAGATCTTTCACGGGCGACACGGCACGCTCGATGTTCTCCGCCTCGACGGTCTCGGCAAGTATGCTGCCCATCATGAACGCGCCGAAAGCCGCGCTGTAGCCCGCTTTCTCGGCGAAAACCACAAGGAGAAAGCACATGCCAATGCTTACCACGAGGAGCGTCTCGCGGTTGATCCACTTTCCGGCCTTTCGCAGGAAGAGCGGGACGGCGTACACGCCCACCACAAACCAGAGTATGAGGAAGAAGGCAAGCTTTAGGAGGCTGCCAGCCAGTTCCGTCCCCTCCAAGTGGCGGGAGACGGCCATCGCGCTCAGCACCACCATAAGCAGAATGCCGAGTATGTCCTCCAATATCAGCACGCTGAGCACCTCGCCGGCAAACTTGCGCTGCCGCAGCCCGAGGTCGTCAAACGCCTTATATATAATAGTGGTGCTGCTCATAGCGAGCATGCCGCCGAGGAAGAGGCTGTTCATGCTCCCCCACCCGAAGAGCCGCCCCACCGCGCTTCCCACGCTCATCATGCAGAACATCACGCTGCACGCGGCTACTACCGGGCCCGTCCCCATCTTGACTATCTTCTTAAAGGAAAACTCCAAGCCGAGGGTGAACATAAGGAATATCACACCAATGTCCGCCCACGTCTGTATGCTCCCCATGTCGCTGACGGAGGGCGTATAGGGCATGTGCGGTCCGGCTATGAAGCCCGCCACTATGTAGCCCAGCACGAGCGGCTGGCGCAGGCGCTTGAAAAGAATGGTTACGACGCCGGCGCTGATGAGTATAAGCGCGAGGTCGGAGACAAACTGCTGTTCCATTTTGCAAAGGGGTTTCGCGCGGCCCCAACCGCGCGGCGGGAAACGCAGACGGGCGTTTCCCCATAAAAAATAGCCGGGCGGGACGCCACGCTCCCGCAGCAGTCCCGCCCGGCTTAGGCTCTGTCGCGCGACACTTAGGCCTTGCTGCGCGTCATCGTATTTGCGTCACGCGCGCGCCGCCGTCAGCTCGCAAATCTTAGCCACCACCTCCGAAGCCTTGCGCAGGGAGGGGACGGGGAGAAACTCATGCGGCCCGTGGAAATTAAGCCCGCCGGCGAAGAGGTTGGGGCAAGGCAGTCCCATAAAAGAGAGCTGCGCCCCGTCCGTGCCGCCGCGTATGGCGCGCACTACGGGCTGCACGCCGCAGGCGCGGATGGCGTCGAGCGCAATGTCCACCACGTGGGGCACGGGCTCAATCTTCTCGCGCATGTTATAGTACTGGTCGGAAATCTCTACGCTTACCGTGCCCGCGCCATAACGCTCGTTGGCCCACTCTGCGGCCTTGCGCATAAAGTCCTTGCGGCGCTCGAAGCGGGCGCGGTCGTGGTCGCGGATGATATAGGTGAGCGAGGCACGCTCCACGTTTCCCTCCATGCCAAGCAGGTGATAGAAGCCCTCATACTCCACCGTCGCCTCAGGAGACTCGGTGGAGGGGATGCTGGCAGCGAAGTCGGCGGCCACGCGCGCGGCGTTGACCATCTTGCCCTTGGCATAGCCGGGATGCACACTGACGCCGGTGACAGTGACCTTAGCGGAGGCGGCGTTGAAATTCTCATACTCCACCTCGCCAAGCTCTCCGCCGTCCATCGTATAGGCCCACTCGCAGCCAAACTTGGCCACGTCGAACTTGTGCGCCCCCAAGCCTATCTCCTCATCGGGATTGAAGCCCACGCGCACCTTTCCGTGCTTCACCTCGGGGTGGGCGATGAGCCACTCCATAGCGGTGACAATCTCGGCAATGCCCGCCTTGTCGTCCGCCCCGAGGAGCGTGTGCCCGTCCGTAACGATGATGTCCTCGCCCACGTGCTGCAGCAGCTCGGGAAACTTTTTAGGCGACGTGACAATGCCTGCCGCCGCGTCAAGCTCTATGTCTCCGCCGTCGTACTTGGAGACAATGCGCGGGCGGACGTTTGCGCCCGAGCAGTCGGGGCTTGTGTCCATGTGCGAGATAAAGCCTATGACGGGCACGCTCTTTTCCGTGTTGGCGGGAAGCGTGGCGTAGACGTAGCCGTTGCCGTCCATTTCCACCTCGGTCAGGCCCACTGCGGCGAGCTCGTCTTTCAGGTACTCCGCCAAGCGGAGCTGCTTGTCGGTGCTGGGGGTCTTGCCGGCGTCCTCCGCCGACTGCGTGTCAAACGACACGTATTTGAGAAATCTTTCTACTATGTCCATTTCTTCTATGTTGGGTTTGTCTGTCAGCGGGCCGCGGCCCGCCGTTCTCACTCGTTGACATTGGGCAGCGGGCTATAATCGCGGCTGTAGCGAAGCATCTGCGCGTCGTAAGCCTCTGTATAGTCCACAGTCACGTCGGTAATGTTGCCCGCCGCGTCGCGTACGGCTGTGTAGACGGGGTTTATGAATCCTTTGTAGGGAGACAGGTGCAGCTTCTCGTAACGGGCGAGGATTTCCTTGTGCAACTCCGGGTCTACCTGCACGCCGTATCCCTCTACCAAGTCGCGTGCGGCTGCGTAGTCGCCCTCGCTTTTTATGCGCTGTATCTCGGCGAGAAGGCGGCCGAAGAGCGTGCGCAGGGCTGCATAGTCGTTGATGCGGACGTAGGTCTTACCCTTTTTGCGTGCCAGCTCAACCACCTTCTGCGCCTTGCCCTGCTCGTACGCCCAGCGGGCAATAAGGGCGCGGTTGCGCATGTGCGCCTCCTCAATGGTGTTGCCCGGCTTTATGCGCACGAGCTGCGTCATAAGGCCGTTCATCATATAGGTGTAGTACTGGCTCTTGTAGGCTTCGAGGTTGGGGGTCAGGCCCAGCTCCACGAGCTTCGGGTCTGCCACATAGTAAAGCCCGAAGAGGTCGGCGCGGGCCTCTTCTATCGTCGAGCCGTAGGCTTTCAGCGTGTCGGGGTCGGTGCCCGGGAGCAGCTTGCCGCTTCCGTGGCCGAGACACTCGTGCAGGTCGGTGTGCAGGTCATCGCAGGCGTCGCCGTACTTGGCAATCAGCTCGCGCGTGGCATCGTCTATGACAAACTCTTTGTCCATTCCGCTGCCGTGCGCCGCCTTGTTGTAAGCGTCGGTGAGGTTTCCGATGGTGACGCTCTTAGAGCCGTACTCGCGGCGAACCCAGTCTGAGTTGGGAAGGTTTATGCCGATGGCGGTGGAGGGGTAGAGGTCGCCGGCGAGGATGGCGGCGGTGATGACTTTCGCCGAGACTCCTTTCACTTCTTCCTTTCGGAAGCGCGGGTCGACGGGCGAGTGGTCCTCAAACCATTGGGCGTTGGCCGACAGCTTCTCGGTGCGCTTCGTGGCGGCAAGGTCTTTGAAGTTGACGATAGCCTCCCAGGAGGCCTTCATCCCGAGCGGGTCGCCGTAGGTCTCGGTGAAGTAGTTGGTGAAATCAACCAAGCTGGCCGTGTCGCGCAGCCAGTGGACGGAGTAATTGTCGAAGTCGCGCAGCGAACCCGTGCGGTAGAGGTCGACAAGCAGGTCGATGACCTTTTCCTGCTCGGGCGTGCAAGCGAAAGCGCGTGCTTTTTCCAAGTTAGCCACGATGCGCTCGATGGCCTCGGTGTACAGTCCGCCCACGCGCCACACGCGCTCGGTGAGTTCGCCGAAGTCGCCGCGCACAAGGCGGCTGTTCATCCCCATCATTACGGGGCGCGGGTCGAGCGGCGCTTTGCGCTGCGTGTAGAACTCTTCCGCCTCGGCCTGGGTTATGCCCGGGGCGTAGTAGTTGCAGGCGGAGGTGAGCACAAGGTCTTCGCCGTCGCGCTGGTTTACGCGCATGGGCATCACGGCGGGGTCGAACATCACGGGGAAAAGCTCGTCGCAGAGCTGCCCGGCGGTCTGGCCGTCAGAGAGCGGGAGGGCTTCCGCCGGGACGCGCAGCACGGCAGCGCGGAGGTCGCTTTCGCTCACGCCGGGGAGGAACTTCTCGCAGCCGTAGTGGTGGTGTATGCCGGAGGAAAACCACACGCGCTTGAGGTAGACGGTGAGATTTTTGAAGAAATCGCTCCCTCGGTCGCCGTCAAAGTGGGTGTAGACGGCTTCAAGCAAGCGGCGTATGCGCAGGTTGTAGCGTCCGTTCTGGTCAAACAGGATGTCGCGCCCTTGCAAGGCTGCCTCTTGGAGGTAGTATATGAATGTTTTCTCGCGGAGGGTTAGCTGCTCGAAGCCCTCTACGCGGTAGCGCAGCATCTGTATGTCTGCAAACTGCTCGTCGGTGTATTTGAAGCCCGCCCCCGCGCCGTCTCCGGCGGGCGAGGCTGCCGCGCCCAGCACGGACGCTGTGGCGAGCGCCATTGCCGTCAGTCCTTTCTTCATGAGGTATGAGGTGTGTGGTTTTCTTCCGCGCCCCGGGCGCGGCGCACGCTCTCTGCGTGCCTAACACTCGCGAAGTTAGCAATTTTCCTCGGGAAAAAAGCAAGGCGCGCCGCCGTCCGTCGGCGGGAAAACGATACCTTTGCCTTGCGGGGGTGCGCCTCCGCGAAAACAAAACACTGACTACGATGGACACATTAGAGGCTATAAAGACGCGCCGCAGCGTGCGCAAGTACAAAAGCGACCCTGTCCCGCCCGAGCTTGTGAGGCAGGTGGTGGAAGCCGGCACTTGGGCGGCTTCGGGTATGGGGCTGCAACCCTGGCGCGTGCTTGTGGTGACGGACGAGGCTGAGAAAAACCGCATTCGCAAGGCCAACGCCGCCGTGATGGGGCGCAGCGAGGACGCCGACCCTTTCTACGGCGCGCCGGTATATATCGTGGTGCTCGGCGAGCGGGCCAACCCCAACGCCGTCTATGACGGCACGCTCATGATGGGCAACATGATGCTCGCCGCGCACGCCCTCGGTCTCGGCTCTTGCTGGATAAACCGCGCACGCGAGGAGTTTGACACGCCCGAATGGAAGGCGTGGCTGCAGAGCCACGGCGTGGAGGGCGACTACTTCGGCGTGGCGCACCTCGCCCTTGGCTACCCGGACGGAGGTCCCGTCCACGTCAAGCCGCGCAAGGAGTGCGTCACCTATATTTAAGCTCTGCCACACGACACGCACGGGGCGGGGAAACTTCACCCCGTTCTTTGCGGGAAAAATCCCCCAAGCCAGGCCAAGCAAATATTGTTTCTGAAAAAACGCACACCTAATTTGCCAACACTATGAAAAGACTTCTGTTATGCGCCGCCCTCGCGGCTTTGTGCCAGGGTGCGGCTTTCGCCCAGAACAACAGGGCTGCCACCTCCACGACCGGGAAGGACGCGCTCGGGCGCACGGTGACCACCTACAAGGACCGTTTCGGCAACATCGTGGGCACGTCCACCACGCGCAAGGACGCGCTCGGACGCGACGTGACCACATACAAGGACCGCTTCGGAAACACCACCGGCACATCGAGCGCGGCAAAAAACGGAACGGGCGGCACGGTGACCACGTACAAAGACCGCTTCGGCAACACAACCGGCACGTCGAGCGCGGCCACAAACGGCACGGGCAACACGGTGACCACGTACAAGGATCGTTTCGGCAACACAACCGGCACGTCCACCACTTCCAAGAGCTACACGGGCGGCACGGTGACCACATACAAGGACCGTTTCGGCAACATCGGCGGCTCGCGCAAGCCCGCCAATACTCTCCCGGCGAAAAAGTAAGCGCGCACGCGGGCTTTTTGCCCAATCAGCAACTCCCCAAAGGGCTGGCATTTCACAAAAAGTGCCAGCCCTGATTTTTTCCAACCGCAGGAAATCTCACCAAAAAGCAGCACTCAAAATACCGCAACAAGGCGAACGTAAAAACAAACGGAACTACCCGCTCGAGCACCATTTCCCGATAACAATCTTTATGTTTTTTTATTGCTGTCCGCTAAAACTCAAAACGCCAAAAACATCCCGACCGAAGTCCTTTA
>CAVFVD010000031.1:0-29233 GCA_963625935.1 uncultured Oscillospiraceae bacterium
GCCCGTAGGCAAAGGGATGTCTGCATATTCCACCACGCAATTTGACCCATAGACCCTACCTTTGGGGCGCGTTGCTGGGGCGTCTGTTTGGGCGCATAGAGCAAACGATGAAGCGGGGCGACTTAGCCTTGCTGGCTTTTCTGCTCATCGTCTTCTGGTTTTGCCTGAAAATCCCCCGCAACTCTTTCGTCAACGTGGTACGCGCGGTGTGCTACTACGCCGGTCCCATATATCTTTACTGCAACAACTTCCGCCTGCGGAGCAAGTGACGGGCGGGGAAACGCATCCGCAGCACTGTCTTTGACGCACACAACACTATGAGAAAACTTAAAGTATACGCCGGGCTGCTTAGCGCGTCACTGTTTTCTTGGCTGTACATTCCCCATATTTCCCTATTTTTATTAGGGGGGGTAGGCGCAGCCTGATTGCGAGCGACTTGGAAGCGTTAAGAGGGCACGTGAGCGTGCGCCTGCCGCTTGTGCTGATGCTTTTGTACATGCTGCACACCGACCGGTATTTCCGCACGCTCTTCTACCAGCGCATAGGGCGGCTCGCAAGCGCGCTCATCGGCTGGTGGCGGCCTGGCGACAAATATTTCACGCTCTCCCCAGCCGCCAAGATAGGGCGCGGCTTTTGGTACGCGCACCCGTTTTCCACAATCATCGCCGCCGACTCCATAGGCGACAACTTCCGCTGTGTGCATAGCGTCACTATTGGCAACACGAGCAAAGGCCGTCCCCGCATCGGCGACAACGTCTCCGTCGGGGCGGGCGCAATAATAATAGGCAACGTGCGCATTGGCAACAACGTCTCCATCGGCGCGGGCTGCGTGGTGGTGAAAGACGTCCCCGACAACGCTGTAGTCGTAGGCAACCCCGCCCGCATTGTGAAATACAAGGACGGCACGCGGTAGCTCTCCGCGCTCAGTACGTCTGAAAGAAGTCATTGAGAAAATACATTTGTCCGTTTGAAGATATGAAGGCGTATTTCTTAGAACTGGTGCAGATAAGCCTCGGCACGCGGGAGAAGTTTTCCGGCGTGCCTTCCCAGCGTGAGTGGTAGCAGATGTTTGTGGAGAGCCAGCGGCAGACGCTGACCGGGATATGCTTCTACGGCGTGCAGCGCGTGTACCGGCATTTCCCCGAGCAGGCAGCCAACCTCCCTGAGATGCTGAGGCTGAAATGGCTCGCCAACTCCGCCGTCTTGGAGCGGCGCAACGGCGTGATGGACACCCATACGGCGAAGACGCTGCGCTATTTCCGCGAAAAGGGCTTCCCGTGCGTGGGGCTGAAAGGGCAGGGCATAGCAGCCTTGTACGGCAAGCTTGGCTCTATGCGTCACAGCGGCGACATAGACGTATGGCTCACGGGAGGGCGCGACAAGATTTACGCCCTGTCGCGTAAGGTCTTCGGTACGGTCACCGGGGCTAACTACCACCACATCCATTATCCTATGTACGACGAAGTGGAAGTAGAGGCGCACATATACCCGTCTTTCCTTTCAAGTCCGCTGCGCAACAGCCGCCTGCACCGTTTCTGCCGCCAGTACCAGCCGGCGGAGGGCTGCGCGGACACGCCGCCTTTGGCTTTCAACCGCGTCTTCATCCTCTTGCATTGCTATCGCCACGCCTGCGGGCACGGCGTGGGGCTGAGGCAGCTTATGGACTATTTTTTCGTCCTTAGCCAAGGCTTCACGGAAGAAGAGCGGCAGGACGCAGTCTATTGGTGCGGGCAGCTCGGCATGGGCGGCTTTTTGAAAGCCACTATGTGGGTGATGAAATATGTCTTCGGACTTGCGGACGAGTATCTGCTTTGCCCGCCCGACGCAAAGAGGGGAAAGTTCCTTATGTCGGAGATAATGCACACGGGCAATATGGGGCACGGCGAGAAGCGATACAAATGGGGGAGAACAACCCGTTTGGGACGTTACCTCGAAAGTCAGAAGCGCAATCTGCACCTGCTTGCCCACTATCCGCACGAGGTATGCTGGAGCCCCTTCTTCAATTTGTGGCGCTTCGTGTGGCTGCGCTGCAAGGGCGTGTGACGGAGTGGGGCGTTCTCCTTGGGCAAGAATGAGGAAGAAGAAAATTTGCTGCATCACCACCATCGGTTTGTCGACAAACCAGTTCGTGGCCGACGCTATGTACCAGTTTGCGGAGCGCGGCTACGAGGTGACTATTGTGTGCGCGGACACGGAGACAGTGCGCAAGGTCAGTGGCTGCGCTTTCCGGTATGTGGACATTCCTATGAGGAGAGGGCTGTGCTTGACGGACTTGCTGTTTGCGCCGTTCCGCTTCCGCGCTTTGTTCAAGCGGGAGAGGTTTGATTTGATACAATACACGTCACCCAACGCCAGCCTCTACGCTTCGCTTGGCGCGTGGATGGCTGGCACGCCGGCAAGGCTCTATTGCCAGTGGGGTTTGCGGTATGTGGGCACTTCCGGCGTTATGCGCCGGGTGTTGAAAGCTTTGGAACACCTTACCTGCGCCCTTTCCACCGACATCAGCTGCGCCAGCCGGAAAAATCTTGAATACGCCGTCGCCGAGGGACTCTTTAAGCCCGAGAAAGCGTCCGTTATAGGAGACGGCGGCACCATCGGGGTAGATTTGCACAAATACGACCTCAGCCGCAAGGCGGAATATCGGGAGGCGGTTTTAGAGCGTTACCCCGTTCTCAGAGACAAACACGTCATCTGCTCGGTGGCGCGTTTGAGCCGCGACAAAGGCAGCTTCGAGCTTTTGGAAGCTTTCGCCCGTCTCGCAAAAGAGCGTGAGGACGTGGCTCTGCTGATGGTGGGCATGACGGAGGGCGGCATCCCCGAGCGTCTGTTGCCCGTCACGCGGCACGAGCGCGTAGTCTTCACCGGCTTCACCAATGAGGTGCACAAGTATATGGCGGCGTGCGACGTGCTGGCGCATCCCTCGTATCGCGAGGGCTTTTCTATGGTCATTCAAGAGGCGATGGCTATGAGCCTTGCCGTGGTGACGACAGACATACCCGGTCCCTCCGAGGTGATAGAAGCCGGCGTGACCGGCATACTGGTACAACCGCGCGACGCGGACTCGCTCTACGCCGGCTTGAAAGATATGCTCTCCGACACGGAGCGTATGCGCCGGATGGGGGCGGCGGGACGTATGCGCTGTGAAAAGCTTTTCAACCGTGAGCGGATGCTTGCGCTGACGTATGAGCATAGGGTCGCATTAATGGAAAACAGGGGAAAATGAAGCGTATGCGTTTGATGATATTGGCGGCAGACCCTCAGTCCGCGCTCGAAGCCCAGGCGGCTGGGGTGGACAGGGTTTTCTATGACCTGGAATGGATTGGGAAAAACGAACGTCAGCGCGGGCGCAACACGGTTAAGTCTGACAACAGCATTGACGGCATTCCCGCTGTGCGCGAGGTGCTTACCGGCGGCGGCACGGGGCTTCTTGTGCGCACCAACCCTATTCACGCCTATTCGCAGACAGAGGTGGAGAAAGCCGTAGCCTATGGGGCGGACGTGCTGATGCTGCCGATGGCGGTGGATCAATGCGATGTGGAGCAATACGTCGCTATGGTAGCCGGGCGAGCGCGGGTTTGCATCATGATAGAGACAGCGGCGGCTCTTGCTCGCCTTGACAAAATACTGGTCGTGCCCGGTGTAGATGAGGTATTCATAGGACTTAACGACCTGCACATATCTATGGGACTGACATTCTTGTACGAGCTTCTCAGCGACGGGCTTGTAGAATACATCGCCGACAAGTGTCGCCGCGCGGGTATGCCGTTCGGCTTCGGCGGAATTGCCCGCATCGGCGAGGGCGACCTTCCCTCCGACTATATCCTTGGCGAGCACGTGCGCCTCGGCTCTTCCTCCGTCATACTGAGCCGCACTTTCAAGGGCGTTGTTGGCGTGGACAAGCACGCGCCCAAGATAGACCTCGCCGAGGAAGTGGGCAAAGTGCGCCAGCGTTTGCAGGAGATAGAGACTTGGAGCGAGGCGCAGCATAAGGAGAACCGCGCGAAAATCTCCGAGGCCGTGGGCACCATCGTAGGCAGACTTTCTGCACGCGTTTAGTCGCTTCTTGCCGGCGCTTCAGCCATTTCAAATTTGATTGTTTTACGGCGGTAATTTATAGAACCACCCTATATTTTATGACATTATATATCCTCCTTTCCGCTGTCCTGCTTTTCGTGGCGGAGCTTCTGTATTTCCGCGTTGCGGACAGGTGCGGCATAAAAGATGTGCCCAACGCACGCTCGTCGCACAATACCGTCGTGCTTCGCGGCGGCGGCGTGATTTTCCCTGTGGCGGCTTGGCTGTGGAGTGCGTGGTACGGCTTTGCGTACCCGTGGTTTCTTGCCGGACTTACGCTGGTATCCGTGGTGAGTTTTGCGGACGACGTGCGCTCGCTGCCCAATTGTGTCCGGCTTTTCGCCCAGTTTGCCGCCGCCGCGATGGCTTCCTGGCAGTTGGGGATACTGCGTTGGGACATTTGGTGGGTGGCTCCGCTCGCGCTTGTGGTGTATGTCGGCGTGACCAACGTTGCCAACTTTATGGACGGCATCAATGGCATCACGGCGGCCAACGCGCTCGCCGTGCTCGTGCCGTTTGCCGTGGTCAACGCGGGCGGCGTGTATGTAGCCCAGAGCCTTGTGGCGACGGCGTTGCTCGCTGTGCTTGTCTTCGGGTATTTCAATTTACGCCCGAAAGGTCGCGCCAAGTGCTTCGCGGGCGACGTGGGATCCGTGGGCGTGGCTTTCATCCTGCTATTCCTTTTGGGCAGCGTGATAGTCCGCACCGGCGACGTCACATGGCTTATCTTCCTCCTCGTCTACGGCGTGGACGGTTGCTTGACCATACTGCACCGCGTATGGCTGCACGAGAATCTCGGCACGCCCCACCGCAAACACGCCTACCAGCTTATGGCCAACGAGCTGGGCATAGGGCATGTGAAGATTTCGCTCCTCTATATGGCCCTGCAGCTTGCCGTCTCGTTCGGCTTCGTCTACCTTTGTCCCGCCACGCTCTTGTGGCATTGGGCGTACTTGGCGGGCGCAGCAGCCCTCTTGGCGGCGGCCTACGTCCTCTTTATGGGAAAATACTACCATCTGCACGCGGCGTACCTCGCTTCTCTGAGGAAATGACGCCGACTCCCGGACATCGTGGGCGCAAAAATGGGGAGTAGGGCAGGCGTGCGTATGTGCGCAACAGTCCCAAACGCCAGGCACAAGAAAGAAAGGCGGGAGCGCGAGACTACGGGTCTTGCGCTCCCGCCTTTTTCGTTTTTCGGCGAGGCGGATCGGCATAAAGCTGGCGCGGGCTTGTTCGTGTTGCGCAGATTTCGTTATTTTGTCTCTTGTAAGGGCGGTACTGTAAATCGGCTCGCGCGTTATGGCTCTGTATTACCTTATATTACATGCTTTGCGTCGGGGGATTTATAAAAACACCCATAACACATACCACCGATTTTCTTATGCGTAATATGAAAAAGGGCGCATGGCTCGCGGGCGTAACGCTTGCGGCCGCGCTTGCCGCCGGCTGCGGCGGAAAGACGTCAGACGGCGGCAATGACGGGAAAGACACCGTAGAGACCGCCGCAAAGCCTTTCTCCGAGCCGGGGATGAAGATGGAGTACACCGCCCGCCTTGGCGGAAAGGACTATTCCGTCACCGTGAAGCGTGCCGCCGACCCCTCGCAGCCAGTGGTGGAGGACGAGCTTGGACGCGAGTACTACGACAACCGCGTTACGGTCACCATCCTGCGTGACGGCGAGCCTTTCTCGGAGACCACCTACACAAAGGACTCTTTTCGTGACTTCCTCACGGCCGCCGACAGCAAAGGCACCGTGCTGCTTGGCATGGCTTTCGACGCCGACGGCAGCGACGGGCACGCCATACGCCTCACCGCGCAAGTGGGACAGCCGGGCATAGAGGAAGGCCCGGGCTTCATTGTGGAGATGCCCCTCGCCGGCGGTCCTGCAAGCATCCTGCGCGACAAGCGGCAGGACACCGCCAAGGAAGACCTTATAGGCGACTGACCAAGCGGCGGGCGGAGCGGCTTCCGCCCTCTTATCCCTTCCCCCGAACCATCTAATGATGACATACAAAGAGACAATCTCATACCTCTACGCCTCCGCGCCGCTCTTCCAGCAAGTGGGGGCGGGCGCGTACAAAGAGGGGTTGAAAACGACGCGCACGCTCGATGCGCATTTCGGACACCCGCACCGGCTCTACCGCACCATTCACGTGGCGGGCACAAACGGGAAAGGCAGCTGCGCCCACACACTCGCCGCGATGCTGCAGCATCGGGGCTTGCGCGTAGGGCTTTACACGTCGCCCCACCTCATCGACTTCCGCGAGCGCATTAGGGTAAACGGCGAAATGATTCCCGAGCAGTACGTCGTCGACTTTGTGGAAAACCACCGCGCTTACTTCGAGCCGCTCCATCCGTCTTTCTTTGAGCTGACCACGGCTATGGCTTTCCGCTATTTCGCCGACGCGAAAGTGGATGTGGCTGTGGTAGAAGTTGGTCTCGGCGGGCGGCTCGACTGCACTAATATTATCACTCCCGTCCTGTCGCTTATCACCAATATAAGCCTTGACCACACGCAGTTTCTTGGCAAGACGCTTGCGGCTGTCGCGGGCGAGAAAGCCGGCATCATAAAGCCGGGTGTGCCGGTCATCGTGGGCGAGGCACTTCCTGAGACCGAACCCGTCTTCCGCAAAAAGGCGACCAAGGCGGGCGCGCCGCTCTTCTTCGCCGAGCAAGACTACAACCTTGTGGCCTACTGCGACCGCGAGGACGGCAAAAAGCTTTACCTCACGCAACGCTACGGCACTATTGTCGGGGAGTTGTCGGGCGACTGCCAGGTGCGCAACACTCGCACGCTGCTTTGCGCCGCGAGCTTTCTCGAAGAGCCTTTCGGCATCACGGCAGACGATGTGCGCCACGCCTTCGCCCATGTGTGCGAGGACACGGGCTTGATGGGCCGCTGGCAAACGCTTTCCGAGCGTCCGCGCGTGGTGTGCGACACAGGCCACAATCCCGGCGGCTGGCTCTATCTCTCGCGCCGGCTCAGGACAGAGGTGCAAAATCGCTACAAGGTGCGCATTGTCTTCGGCATGGCGGGCGACAAGGACGTGGAGACCGTAATGGAGAGCCTGCCGCGCGAGGCGGAGTACTACTGGTGCCGCGCCTCGGTGAAGCGGGCAATGGACGAGAAAGCCCTGACGCAGCTCGGTGTGCGCCACGGCCTTTTCGGCAGACCTTTCCCCACCGTCCCCGAGGCCGTCAAGGCGGCTCTTGCAGACTGCTACCGCAACGACTTCGTATACATCGGCGGCAGCAGCTTCGTCGTGGCAGACTGGCTTTCAGCTCAAGCGGAGAAGAAGGAAGAATAAAACCCGGCTGCTTTTACAGAACCGCCCCATAAGCCATAACAAATACCGCCTTTTGCGTGCGTCCGCTCGCAAAAGGCGGTATTTGTTTGGTCAACCTCCGGACAAAGCCGTCTTGTTTCGGATGGTAAGCCCTTGCGCGGCAAATGGCGGTAGCTGCCGCGTGCGGATAGGTGCGGAGTCTCAATATGCAAAACGAGTGCCGCCGCAACGCGGGACTGTCCTGCGCTGCGGCGGCTATGGTTATGCCATTGATGGCTCGGCGGCATTTCGTCCGCCGGCGGGGAAGTCTTAGTTCTTAAAGAAGTCCTTGACAGCCTCGTTGGGCACCATGCGCTCGTCAAATACGTATGCGCCGGTCTTCGGGCTCTTAACCATCTTAATAACCTTGGTATACGAACGCCCGTCGGTCTTGCCCTCCTGCAGCGTTGCCACTGTTTTCTTTGCCATGGTTTGCCTGTTGCTTTATTTGATTTCTTTGTGGATGGTCATCCTTTTGAGGATGGGGTTGTATTTCTTAAGCTCCAAACGCTCAGGGGTGTTCTTGCGGTTCTTCGTGGTGATGTAGCGCGAAGTTCCGGGGAGACCGCTCTCTTTCATCTCGGTGCACTCGAGTATCACCTGCACGCGGTTGCCTTTAGCTTTCTTTCCAGCCATTTTATGATAGGGTTTTAGCCGATTACTTTAATCTCTTTCCAGTCGCAATATCCTTTGGCCACCGCGCTGCTGAGAGCGGCGTCCAAACCTACCTTGTTGATGAGACGAAGGCCGGCAGCGCTGATGCGCAGAGCCACCCAGCAGTCTTGCTCAACGTAGTAGAACTTCTTATAGAACAGGTTTACGTCAAACGTGCGCTTTGTGCGGCGCTTCGAGTGCGAAACGTTGTTGCCAGTCATGGCTTTCTTCCCTGTAATTTGGCAAATCTTAGACATTGCTTTCGCTTTGTTTCTGTTGTAAGTTTAATGGTTCGCGGCCTTTGCCTCTCCTTCGCCGGGTTTCAGACTTTGTTGTTGCGTAATCTTGGGGTGGTTGTCTTACATTGACCGCCTTGCAAGGGTGCGCAGCCCGCTTACGGGGTGCAAAGGTACGAAAAGTTTTAAGTGTGTGCAAGTTGTGCGGCGGAGAAAAAGTTGCGCCGCGCTGGGCGGGATGCTCTGCGCGGCGCGTTTTTCCTTGCTATTTTGTGCCGATTACCGCTTTAGTCCGGCGGCATCGCTGTTCTCTCCCGCTTTTCCCGCTTTGCTTTGCGGCTTAGCCGTTCCGCCGTCTGCCAAACCTATGCTTTTGGTGCGGCTTCGACGTTTTTGCGCGGCAGTGTAACTGTTTTTGTGCGTATTGGCTTGCGGCATGCCGGCTTGCTAAGCGGGCTTCGCCGTTCTGTCAGTAGGGGCGCCTTATATATAAAGCGTGTGTCGCTCCATTCTGATAGGCGTGCCCGCTCCAGCGTGCGGTTGTTTGCGTCTTACTGCTCGGCTGCTTCCTCGCCGTTGTCTTTGAGGAAGTCGAGGAGCATGTGGAGGGCGGTAGAGGTGGCGGAGGCGAGGTTCTTGTCACGTCCGTTGTCTTCCTCGATGACGCGGGTGACGGTCTTCTCGGCGTTGCCTACGGCAATCCAGATAGTGCCCACGATGACGCCGCTCTTTCCGCCGTCCGGCCCGCCCGGACCTGCGTATCCGCTGATGGCTACGGAGTAGTCCGTGCCGAAGAGCTTGTTGGCGCCGGCCACCATTTGGCGCACCACTTCCTCGCAGACGGGCGTCTGCTCCTCTATGACGGCGGGGTCGACGCCGAGGAGGTTGGCTTTCACCTCGTCAGCGTAGCAGATGAGTCCGCCTTTGAAGTAATTGCTGCTGCCGGGCACGGCGGTGATAGCGCTTGCTATGCGTCCGGCGGTGCAGCTTTCGGCCGTGGAGAGCGTTTTGCCCTCGCGCCAGAGTATTTCGTTGATTTCCTTGCTTGCGAGCTTGAGGTCTAAGTCCATATTGTCGTCTTTATTTGATGTACTTGTTTGTTTTCAATCCGTATTTTCCGCCGCCTTGGCATTGTTTCCCGCATTCGCGCTCCTTGTGCGCTTAGAGCGTGGTGCGCGAGTAGGCGGGCTTGTCCATAGGGCTGAAGTCGCCGTCAAGGTATTTGTAGTATCCCGTGATGGCTATCATTGCCGCGTTGTCGGTTGTGTAGGAGAAGCGCGGTATGTAAATGTCCCATCCGCTCTTTTCCGCTCTTTGTCGGAACGACTCGCGCAGGGCTGTGTTGGCAGACACGCCACCGGAGAGGGCTACGTGCTTTATGCCGGTCTGTCGCACGGCGAGGTCGAGCTTTTTCATGAGAATCTCCACTATGGTGCGCTCTATGGAGGCGGCGAGGTCTTCCTTGTTGTTCTCTATAAAATCGGGGTCGGCCGCCACCTTGTCGCGCAGGAAGTAGAGGAAGGAGGTTTTTAGTCCGGAGAAGCTGTAGTCGAGCCCGGAGATGTTGGGCTTGCTGAAGTGGAAGGCGTCCGGATTTCCTTTCCGTGCGAGCTTGTCGATAATGGGACCGCCGGGGTATCCGAGCCCCATCACCTTCGAGCACTTATCCATCGCTTCGCCTGCGGCATCGTCGATGGTCTGCCCAAGCACCTCAATTTTGTTGTAGGCGCCCACTTTCACTATTTGCGAGTTGCCTCCGCTGACAAGCAGGCAGAGGAACGGGTAGGGCGGCAGCGCGTGCGTGTCGTCGGCCGTGCGTATGAAGTGGGCGAGGATGTGCCCTTGCAGGTGGTTTGCCTCGATGAGGGGGATGCCGAGCGAGATGGCGAGACCTTTTGCGAAGGACACGCCCACAAGGAGCGAGCCCATCAGGCCCGGACCGAGCGTCACCGCCACGGCCGACAGCTCTTCCTTGCTTACTCCGGCCTGGCTGAGAGCCTGGTCCACCACGGGCACGATGTTTTGCTGGTGCGCCCGCGACGCGAGCTCGGGCACCACGCCTCCGTACGCCTCGTGCACGGCTTGGCTTGCCGTGACGTTGCTCAGCAGCGTGCCGTCGCGCAGCACGGCCGCCGAGGTGTCGTCGCAGCTTGACTCGATGGCGAGTATGGTTGTCATAGGTGTTAGGTAGCTTTTGTGTAGCGTTTGCCCGTTGGGTCGCGGCTTAGTGGGTGAGAATCTCCAGTCCGTCCTCGGTGACTACGAACGTGTGCTCCCACTGCGCGGAGGGCAGCTCGTCTTCCGTGACCACGGTCCAGCCGTCCTCTTCGTCGATAAACACGTGCCAGTCGCCCATGTTAATCATCGGCTCGATGGTGAACACCATGCCGGGGACGAGGAGCATGCCGTTGCGGTGCGTGTTGTAGTGGTTGACCTCAGGGTCTTCGTGAAACTCCAGCCCGACGCCGTGTCCGCAGAGGTCGCGCACGACGCTGAAGCCGTTTTTCTTGGCGTGTTTCTCGATGGCCTTGCCAATGTCGCCCACGAAGCCCCAGGGCTTGGCGGCTGCCGCGCCTATCTCGAGGCATTCCTTGGTGACACGCACGAGTTTCTCCTTTTCGGGCGTTGTCTTGCCTATTACAAACATGCGCGAGGCGTCGCTGAAGTAGCCGTCGAGTATTGTGCTCACGTCTACGTTGACGATGTCGCCCTCTTCGAGTATCTCGTCCTCGGAGGGGATGCCGTGGCACACCACTTCATTGATGCTTGTGCAGACGCTCTTGGGGAAGCCTTCGTAGTTGAGCGGCGCGGGAATGGCTCCGTGCGCCACTGTGTAGTCGTAAACCAGCTTGTCTATCTCCAGGGTGGACATGCCCGCGTGTATCTCGCTTTCCACGAGGTCGAGCACGCCGGTGTTCACCACGCCGGAGCGGCGTATGCCCTCAATCTGCTCGGGCGTCTTCACAAGGTTGCGGTGGGGGACAAGCTCGCCCCTGTTTTGGAAACTCAGGACGCGCTTGTCAAAGTCGGTAAGTTCCTGTCCCTTTGGCACGCTCCAGTTTCTCTTTATTCTTTTCGGCATTGTTTCTGAGTGTGTCGCGCTGCCGTCACGGCGGCGTGTGCTGCAAAGTTACGCCAAGAGCGCAAAAGCGCAAAGCGAAACACTCTTTTTAGGTTTTCGCCCTGCGGGGCGCCGCTTCGCGCTTGTTTTTCATGCCCTCGCAGCCGTTTTGCGTTTTAACATAGGGGCGGATGGGGGCTTGCAAAACGCTTGAAAATTTTGTATCTTTGTGTAGAGAAAAGAGAGGATATGCACCTTGTGCGTACCCTCTCTTTTGTTATGTTGATTATCAACAACTTACGCAGTCCCGAGATGTACATATAGCGCCGCCGGTATGTACATGTAGGAAAAACTGCAAGTATTCCCGTCGCTCCAGAGCCTATTTCCGTGCGAAGAAGTTCCCTTTTTCGTGTTCCGAAGACCGTTTTTGCGGCGGCTCGGAACGTTGATGGACTTAAAAAAACATAAAGTTTGTTATCGCGAAACGGGCGAAAACGGGGGGGGAACTCGGTTAGCGGACACCAAAACCATCCTTGCGGGCAACAATCCCGGAGGCGGCGCGGACGCGTTGCGGAAGGTGTCGGAGGAAAGTGCGGACTCATACGAAAAGGCATGCGGAAGTATGTCTCCCGCACGCCTTTCCGTTTTGTTAGGTGCTGTCCTTTTTACCGCACAGCGGCTTTCTGCGTCGTGGAAGTCTTTACCACGTACACGCCAGCGGGGAGGGCAAATGTCTTTCCCGCAGCGTATTTCCCCGAGAAGAGGGTGCGCCCTGCCGCGTCGGTGAGCGTGAGCGGGCCGGAGTATCCGGGCAGGGAGAGCGTGCCTGCGCCGCAGACTATGCGCGGGGTGGCCGCCGTGTCGGCCGTGGTGTGGCGTATGGCGGTCAGGTCAGCGTCCTGCGTGAGTCCGGCGGACTCATTGCCGTCTGCGTACACGCAGGTGACGGTGTAGGTGTGCGTGCCGCTTAGGCCGCCCTCCGGCGTGTCGCAGAAGCTGCGCTGCGTGGTGGTGGCTATGGGCGTGCCGTCGCGGTAGAGGCGAAAGCCGATGGGGTATATGAGGTCAAACGCGGGGTCATATGCCGTGGGCAGGGAAAACGTGTTGTCCATATCGTCCGGCAGGGCGAGCGTGGCTTTGATATAGAAGTTTCCCGTGAGACCCGTTGTGGTCGTCACCCAGTTGCCGTTGTACAACATCCAGTTGCCTCGCCCGTCAAGCACAGGTCCTGTGTCGGTGCCCGCGTTTACTATGCCCTCGGAGGGGTTGGCGCACTCTACGCCTATCCAGTATTCGTGGCCCGCCTCTATCGTCACGGGCTGCGTCAGGGCCATGTCGCGGTACACGCCCGTCCCGAACTCTTTCACCTGGCGTGTGGAGACGAGCGTCTTGTTTTCTCCCCCTTCGTCGGCTTTCCATACATGGAGCGTGTAGCTTGCCACGGAGGGAGCGGAGAGCGGGAGGAAGCCTATGCGGCGTATGGTTGCGCCGACGTACGAACGGAGGTCGGTGGCGGTGTAGCGGTGCGCCATTTCGAGCGTGGCGGTCTGGAAAGTGGTGTAGCTTGTCCCGCTCCCCGCCTCAATGCGCGTGAGCGTGTTGTCGGTAGACCACGCCACGTTTGCGCCGTTATCCGTCGGCGTGGCGGTGAGGCTGCGCAGGCTCTCTGTCGGGACGCGTATCTGCGTGTAGGTGGCGAGCGAGGTGTTGCCGTCGGCGTAGGTGGCGTCGACGCGGTAGATGGCGAGCTGGCCGGCGAGCGGCTTCTCGTCTATAAAGGTCTGCTCGGGTGTCTGCCCGATGAGCGAGTCGCCCCGGTAGACATTGAACCGCGTGGGCTGCTCGCCCTCTGAGGTGAAGCCCCATGTGAGGGTCACTTTGCCGTGCGCGGTGCTTACGGCGAGGTCGTGCGGCTTGGCGGGCTCGGCGTAGTGGCGGAACTTGAAGCTCACCGTGCCGTCGGCGTTCTCCGTGATGTCTTCAAGTCCGGTGTAGCAGCGCCGTCCGTCCGTGAGCGTGCGGGATGAGGGGTAGGTGTCGTCGCCGAAAGCGGTGCTTTTTCCTTTCGTCCCCGGGAAAGGCGTGTCTTCGCTGTTGGTGTCCCCGTAGCTGCTGGTTTGTCCCTTTACGGGGTCCATAGTGGCGGCGGCGCAGAGCGTGTAGAATGCCTGCGGGTGGGTGCTGTTCAGCGTGTTGTCGGTAAGGTTGGCGCTTATGAGGCTCTCGTTGGCGCGGTACGCCACGAGTCCGTGTCCGGGGATTGCCTGGTCGAAAGCCCACGATTGCTGGCGGTTTTCAAAGACAAAGTACTCGCCGGGCGTGGCCGTGTCCATGCGGTATATCACGCCGCTTTTGTCGGACGAGGGGAGCGACGAAATTTCGGTGTCTTCGCTGAGCGTCTCCATGTCACACCAGCCGAAGACGTACTTCTGCCAGGCGTTGACGCCGCAGGGACAGTTGCCGGGGCGGGTGGAGACGGTGCAGTTCCACGCGCCCGAGGCCATGAGGTCCCATTTCCCCGTCCCGCCAAACTCGCCGCCGCTCTCAGAGTAGTCGGTGTCGTAGAAGTCGGGCGCGCCGAGGTTGTGGCCAAACTCGTGCGTTATCACTCCAAGCGTGGTGATGCCTGTCGAGCCGAGCAGCTCCGGCACGATGGTGTAGCGGCTTACCGTCACGCCGTTCACCGTAAGGCCGTACACCACGCCGCTGTGCGACCAGATGTCGCTCGTGCTTGCCGTGGCCTCCTGGCCCGCGCCTTGATGCACCACGGTCAGACCGTCGAGCACGCCGTCGCCGTCGTTGTCAAACTGGGACAGGTCGTAGTCGCTGCCGAGCTTTTTCAGGGCTTCGGAGATGATGAGCGAAACGCCATCCGTGCCGTAGTAGAGCTTCGTGTCGGGGAGGGTTATCCAAGGGGTTACGGTTGTCTCGATGTCGAGCTTGCCGTAGGACGACTGGTAATAGTAGTCGCGAAAACTGCCAATGCCCGCGTAGCCCTCTTGGTTCATCATGTTGTCAAACTCTTCCCTCGTGTGCTGCGGCGTGGTGTTGCTGAAGTTAACGAGAAGCATCAGCAGCTTGCGCTTTCCCGTCTGCGGGAAAGTGGCATCTATGAGCATGTCCTTGCGCGGGGCGAGGCTGCGGCGGGAGGCGGTGAGCTGCTGGCGCGAGAAGCGCAGGCCGGCGGGTATGCCGGCGGCACGTGCCGTGGCGCTTGTGCCAGTGTACCTCAGCGCCGAGGCCGTGAGCGTTCCGTCCTTTTCTTTTTGGGCGAAACTCCACCAGCCGTCGTCGTCGCGCAGGAGCGTGTAGCCGTCCGTGGTTTCTGCCCAGTGCGTGCGTTCGTCTCCGCGCTGTATGATGGTGATTGTGGTGCCGTCGGGCTGCACCGCCACGATGGGGTGGGGCAGGGCGGGCATCGCGCCGGCGGGCGCGGCGGCGGCGAGAATAGCCGCGAGTGCGGCAGAGCGCAGTGCGCCGAGCGGGGAAATATGTGTGAGTGTGTGTGTCATTGTCAATGTCTATGTGCAGTCTTTGTCTGTGCGTGCGGTCTCCGTTTTTGCCGCTTTGCCAAACCGCGCCGCCCCCTCTCCGGCGTGCGGCCGAGGGCCACGGGCGGGGAAAGGGGGCGGCGGCTTGTGTGGGCGTGTGGCGCCGGACGGGCGCGTTTTAGTTCTTCATCAGTTTCACGCAGCCGTTGTCTGTTTTTACTACGTATGCTCCGGCGGGCAGGAAAGCGGCGGGCAGACTTGTCACGCCCTCTGCGGCGGGAGCGGCGAGGAGGCTGCGGCCCTGCGCGTCGTACACGCGTATGGTGCCGCCCGTCTTCGTTCCGTCCACGCGGAGTGTGCCGTCTGCGAAGGCCGCGCTCAGTTTCGTGCTGCCGTCGCTTGCCACGGCTATGCCGGCGGACGGGTCGAGCGTCGTGTTCATCCAAAGCGTGAGGTTGATGCCCCATCCCGCGTAGGTGGAGCTAAGCTCGTCGATGGCGTGGTAGCCGCCGTCAGCCGTGCAGGTTGCGCCCTCTGGCACGCTGGTGGGCTGCACAAAGAGCGTGCTGCGGCCCGTGCGGTGCTTCACGCCACAGAGGGCGATGTAGCTGCGGGTGATCTGCGCGTCCTCGGGGTCGATGGTGACATCGTCGGCAAACTCGATTGCAAGGAAAAACGGACCTTTGACCGTAAGCGGCTTGGGGAAGCTTATCATGCGCATCTCGGGCTGCGACGTGCCGGTGGAGCCGAACGTCTCACGTATGGTGGAGGTGTAGCGAGCCATCTCGTTGGCGGTGTCGGGCTTTCCGTCTTTCACGCCGTAGGCCACGAAGCTCACTTTCTTGTCGGGCTCGGTGCCGGTATAGGTGGAGTAGAGGCTGTACTCTATGAGGTAGTAATAGAGCCCCGTGATGGAGTACGTGTGCAGGGCGGGCATGTCAAAGTACTCGGCGAGGTGGCGGTAGTGGTGGTTGAAGCCCGTGATGAAGTCGTACTGCGCGTCGGTGGCAAAGGTGGGAATGTCGCTCTGCACTATGGTGGACTGAGCGAGGTTGTAGTTGTAGACAGGCAGACTGCCGTCCTCGGTGACGTGGGACACTTTCGCCGTCTCCTCGGCTTTAGTCTCTCCGCCGGCGTTGGTGGCGGTGAGCGTGATGGTGTACTCTCCGTCCTCCGTGAACTTGAAAGCGGGGTTGGCGTCCGTAGTGGTGATTTTCTGCGTAGGGCCTGTCACCTCCCAGTAATAGGAGTCGGCGTCCTGCGACTGGTTCACCATCTGCAGGGATGTGTTGGCGAAGGCGGCGATGGAGCTGTTCATCAGGTTGTACACGCCGTCAAAGGAGAACGCGGCCGTGGGGGGCAGCTTCATCCCGTCACCTATCACGCTCAGGTCCTCAACCGCTACGTAGCCGCTCTGTGCCACGCCCGAGAGGGCGAAAGAGAAGCAGTAGTAGTTTGCCTCGGAGGGCGTGAAAGTCACTGTCTCTTCCTGCCAGCCCGTCGTGGCTTGGTCTTTCAGCACGGCGAGGGTGTCGTGGAAGTCGGCGTCCTGCTCCGTGCCCACGGTGAGCGCCATAGTGGCTTTGTTGTCGCCGTCGCCGGGCATAGCGTAGTGGAAAGAAATGGTATAGGTGACATCCTTCTCCATAAGGAAGAAGGGCGTGTATGCGCGTTCGTCGCGGGCAATGGTGCTTTCAGGGGAAATCATATAGTATGTCCCCGTCAGCGCGCGCAGTTCTCCGATGCTTGCCGTCACGAAAGGCGTGGTGCCGGTAGTGAGCCAGCCGGCGGGGAGGTAGCCCGTGCCGTCGTAGTCGCTGTGCTCGTTGTCAAACGACTGTGTGTAGGGCAGTTTGGCCTCTGTCTTTCCGTCGTCGAGCACGGGGGCGAGCTTCGTGGCCGGCGTGAGCGTGGCGGCGGGTATTATGTCGGCCTTTGCGGCTGTGGATGTGGTCGCCGTCGCGGCGAGGAGCAATGACGCGAAGAGTACGCGTGTGGCGGATATGCGCATATACGTGTGTCTTTCTTGGGAATTGGTTGCTATAATATTCGCAAAAGTAGGCAAAAACGCGCTTTTTCTCACCTGCTTGCCCGCTTTTCTTACTCTGTGCCTCCGTCTTGTGGCATTTTTCTTCCAAATGGCAAGAAGCGGTGACGATTTGCCGCCGCGAAAGCTGCGACCCGGCACGCACACCTTATATATATAGGCGTGCGCTTATATATAAAAAGGAGTGTGCGTGCCGGGGCGGCATGTGGCTTCTTGACGTGTGCGGGCGCGTATTGGGAAACTCGCGGCGCGTGTCTTGGCGCGTGGTGGTGGCGAGTCTTTGTGTGTGCGGCGCGAGCGTCTGCGCGTGGGGCGCGAGCGTCAGAATTTCAGCTTGTAGCTTATGCTCAGCGCGTGTGTGTCGCCGTCTGTGTCGTCGTCATGCCCGTTTTCGTAGACATAGGCGAAGTCGAGGCGGTGGCGCTTGCTTATCTTCCATTCCGCTCCGGCGCATAGGCGTGTTTTGTCAAGGTGGAGATCCTCGCCGTGCGTGGCGTTGTTGATAAGCTCACAGGAGGCGTAGGGTGTCCAAGCGCAGTGGCGTATGTTCCATTCCACACTGAGGCGCGAGCGCAGGTAGTGGCGGTTTTTACCTTGCTTTTCGCGTGCCTCTTCCTCAATGGTGAGCTTGCGGAAATACTCTCCGGAGTAGGGGTAAAGCTCGCCGGTGTACGACTCGGGGGGCATACCGTCGGGCAAAGGCTTGCGGTACTTGTACTGCGTGCGGGTGGTGGAGGCGGGGTTGTGGTGGGTGAACTGGTAACGCTCTCTGAGGGCGAACGTGACGCGGCCCCACGAAACCTTGCCCGTGAGGTCGAGCACGGCGCGGTGTTTGTTGCGCCAGTAGGCGTGGTCGGTGTTGACATTGTAGCCTTTGAAATCGGTCGTGCCGTCGTCTTCGTCAACTTCCGCCTTGACTTTCTCTTCGGTTTGCCCGGCTGTGTAGCTGTGCAGAAAGACGTAGTCCGCCCCGATGCTAAACCATTTTGCCGGTTTGTACGTTGCGCCGACGGAGAAGTCCCAGCGCGATACCTCGCCGAGCCAGTCCTGTGTGCGCAGGCCTACTCCTGCATCCACGCTGAAGCGTTTTCCTATGCTTTTAGACAAACCTATTTCTGTCCAAAGTCCTTTGTCGTCGGCACGGCTTGCTTGCGGCAGCAGTGTTACGGCGGCGAGGGCGGCGGTGAGCGCGGCGGCGCGGCGGCGGAATGCGGTGTGGCGTGGCATGTGTCTTTTCTGGTTTTGTTGTAAACGTAGATATATCGGGGGCTGGGTCAGTCGCGCGGAATGCGGAAAGTGCGGTCTACCGTCTTGATGCGCTTTTCGGGGTCGAGGTAAAACACGCGGAGCATTGTCATGTCCGTGAGGAAGTCCACCGCGCCCACTTCCACGCGCGTCACGGTCACTCCGAGGCGGTCTTCGAGGTCGGCTTTGAGCTCCTCGGATCGTTCGGGCTTGATGAGGTCTATATTGTCGTATTTCACGTACTTACAACCCTCGTCGTTGGTAGTGAGAAAGTTTTCGCAGAGCCATACGCAGACAACGAGCAGGGCGTTGATGGCGAGCTGCTCCAATAGGGAGAGCGAGCCGCATTTTCCGTTTAGCACGCTGAGCGATACGAGCAGGAAGAGGTAAGTCATTTCCCGTATGGGCACGCTCTCTGTGCGGTAGCGTATGATGCCGAAGATGGCGAAGAGACCCAGTGCCGCGCCTATGCCCATATCGTTGCTGTCGCGCAGAAGTATGGCGATGAGCATAAAGATGCTCAGCGAGAGCAGAATGAAAGTAAAGTAGTAGTCGCGGCGCCGGCCCTTGGGGTAGTAGAAAAAGTGTACGATGACCCAAGTCACCACGATATTGATGACGAGGCTAGTCACCAGCCCAAGGAAGGGGGTTGACAGCGCGAGCGCGCCGGGGCCGAAGAGGTCGTTTCCGTTCATTATGAGAAGAGTGCTTTTGTGTTTGTTTCGTGCGGAAAGGCTTTGCGCCGTATTATTCAGTGACGCTGCCTTTGTGGGACTTGTTGGTTTCGCTCTGAAAAGCGCGCTACGTCAAATGGCGGCGCAGACGCTGCCGGCGGTCTTGCCCAGCTTTATGAGGCGCTTCTTGAAGCGGTTGATGCGGAGGGAGGGGTCGGTGACCGCCGCCCCTACGCAGTATTTTGAGAAGCCGGAGGGCTTCACGCGCAAGGAGCGAAGTATGGGCAGGATGGGCGATGGGCTGCGGCCGTCGCGTTTCAGCTCTATCACCACCGCGTCCTCCATCGCCGCGCGGCGTTGGGTGGCGTGGTTGAAGAAACTTATGGCGAAATCTATCGTCAGTCGTTCGGTCTTCGCATGGTTTACGAGCGTGAGGCGGCAGAACTTGTTTGACACGGCCGGGGTGAGCCGCTCCATGTCCAGGCCTGCGGTCTCTTTCACAAAGTCTTCGCCCGCGCCGTCCTTGGCCACGGCCTGCGCGGAAGGCACTTGCACGCGCTTCTTCGTGGTTTTTCCGTGGTTGTCCTTGCTCTTTACTTCGAGGAAAGAGGTGTCCGAGTTGAGGTAGGTGCGGACGCGCACTTTTCGACGCGGCATGTGTCCCGTCTCGTGCATTCGGAAGAGCGCGTGCGTCTCTGCGTCGTCCCAATAGGTCGTGGCGTAGGGAGCTATGCAGCGTCCGTCAATGCGCTGGGCGTAATAGCTTTCGCGCGTCTCGGCGAGAAGCCGCAGTAGGGTGGGGACGGTGGTGACAAACTTTTGGTCGGTGCGCTTCATGAGCCGTATTGACGACATCTCGTCAAGCGAGATGGGCGGCATAGCCTGCGCCAGCTGCTCGATGCGCTCGTTTATGTCGTTTGTTTTCTCGCTCATTCGTGCCTTTCTCTTTGTGTCCTTTCTTCGCGGCTGCGTCCCTATTCTGGGCAAACCATTTGCAGTGTGGCGTGTGACGCTGTGTCTGCGCCTTGTGCCGCTTTGCGTTTGCCTTGCATCGCTTGGCGTGGGTCTTGTCCCGCTTGGCGTGTACCTTGCGCCACTTTGCGTCTGCCTTGCATCGCTTGGCGTGGGTCTTGTCCCGCTTGGCGTGTACCTTGCGCCGCTTTGCGTCTGCCTCGTGCCGCCGTTCGACAGTGTCTGACAGCCTTGCTTTTTGCAAATGTATATATAAAATATCGCGCAGACGTAACCGTTTTGTAGCAAAAACGTAACAGATACGGCAGCAAAATGCTTTCTCTCGCGCATTTTGCCGACCCCGTCGCGCCTCTCGCGGTGCAAAATCCGCTTTTTGTGGAATATTTCCGAACGGGGTTATTTGACCTATACGCCAAAAAGAATTGTTTGCTTTATCAAGAAAGTACGCGCAGCCAAGAATTTGGGGAGTGTCGGCGAAGTCTTTGCGGATTTGCGTAAAAACATCGGGGGCGGACACCCGTGCGATTGCTTGCACGCGGCGTCCGCCCCCGTTTTTGTCGCGCCGGGGCGCGGGGCTTTACTTGATGAGATACTGCGAGGAGATGCTCTCGTTCTCCATCACGCGGCGGATAGTCTCTGCGAGCATGCCGCTTATGGAGAGTTCTTTCACCTTGGAGCTTGTGCCGCGGTAGGGGATGCTGTCCGTGAAGACCATCTCTACGAGGGACGACTTCTCCACGCGCTCGTCGGCCGGGCCGGACATGATGCAGTGGCTGGCGATGGCACGCACGCTCTTCGCCCCGTTGCTCATAATGAGGTCGGCAGCCTTGGTGATGGTACCAGCGGTGTCGACAATGTCGTCAACGAGTATCACGTTTTTGCCGGCAACCTCGCCGATGATTTGCATGTCTGCCACTTCGTTGGCTTTCTTGCGGCTCTTGTTGCAGAGCACCATAGAGCAGTCGAGGTACTTGGCGTATGACGCCGCGCGCTTCGAGCCGCCTACGTCGGGAGAGGCGATGCAGAGGTCGGGCAAGTTGAGGCTCTTTATGTAGGGCAGCATCACGGTGGAGGCGTAAAGGTGGTCGACGGGCACGTCAAAGAAGCCCTGCTCCTGGTCGGCGTGCAGGTCCATCGTCATAAGCCGGTCGATGCCCGCCACGCTGAGAAGGTCGGCCACGAGCTTGGCGCCGATGCTCACGCGCGGCTTGCTCTTGCGGTCCTGACGAGCCCAGCCGAAGTAGGGGATTACGGCACAGATGCTGTGCGCGGAGGCGCGCTTGGCGGCGTCTATCATGAGCAGCAGCTCCATCAGGTTGTCTGAGTTGGGGAAAGTGCTCTGTACGAGGAAAACGTCACGCCCGCGGATGCTCTCCTCGTAGCAGACTTCAAATTCTCCGTCCGCGAATTTTGTCACGGTGAGGTTGCCCAGCGGGCAGTTAAGCTCCTCGCAAATCTTTTCGGCCAAGTATCGGGAGGCAGTACCCGAGAAGACCATGAAAGAGTTGTTGTTCATTGTAGCTTGTGGTGTATGAAATGAGTTATAAAGGTGTTTCGTCTTTCTATTCGGCCTCTTTGCGGAGGCGGCGGAAGTGTTGGATGAGGGCCTTGAAGTCCTGCGTGTCGTGTATGCTGAAGCGGTTCCAGATGTCGCCGAGCAGCACGGCCCCGCCGAAGCCAAGGCTTTTCAGCTCCTTTATCTTTGAGAGTTCCACCCCGCCCAGGGCCATCACCTTGCGGTCTATCACGCGGCGGCGCGCCATGTCCTCCATGGCGGCGGGGGTGAAGCGCGAGGAGTAGCCGTCTTTCGAGATGCTGTCGAAGACGGGCGAGAGGAAGACATAGTCGCAGGCGCGCTTGTGCTGCGCCACCTCCTCCTCCGTGTGGCACGAGCAGGAGATGTGCCCTTTGTATTTGGGCGGCAGCTCGGGGTTGCGGTGGTTGAGGTGTATGCCGCGCAGGCCGTATTCGCTTTTGAGGTAGAAATGGTCGTGCGTGACGATGCGCTTGCGGTAGTTGTCGGGGATGAGCGTGAGCAGGCGCTCGGAGTAGACAGGTTCTGTGTCGGGCTTGCGCAGGTGCAGCAGCTCCAGTCCTTCGTCAAAAAGGGCGTTGATGATGCGGTGCTCCTCGATGAAGAAGTAGGGTGTTGTCAGAAGAATGAGTTTCATTGTTTGCCTGACTGTTGTCTGCTGTGTTTTTCGCGCAAGCCGTGGCGCGGCGCGGTGGGTTGTGCCCCTTTCCGTCCTTTGTTGTTGCAAAGGAAACGCAAGGTGAGCGCAATGAAGCTTGCTTCAATTGCCGAACCGCAGCTTTCCTTATGCAAAGGAAACGCAAGGTGAGCGCAATGAAGCTTGCTTCAATTGCCGAACCGCAGCTTTCCTTATGCAAAAGTACAAATATTCATTAAAAATTAGCCGCCGTCGCCCTGCAGCATTGCTGGGAAGCTTTATGCGCGAGGTTTTCAGCGCGTGCCGCCGCCTTGGAGGAAGCGGTCGATGTCCGCCGCCGCCTTGCGTCCGCCGGCTATGCAGCGCACTACAAGGCTCGCGCCTGTCGCCGCGTCGCCCGCAACGAAGACGTTGGCGGGGAAGTCCGGCTGCGTGGGGCGCAGGAAGCCCATTGCAAGCAGCACGATGTCCGCCTCAATGACTTCCTTCTTTCCCGTAGGCTTCATCACGGGACGGCCGCCGTCGGGGGAGGGAAGCCATTCTACTTCTTCCACCTCCACGCCGCATACCGCGCCGTCTGGCGTGCCGAGAAATTTGTTTGACGTAAGGCACCAGCGGCGCTCGCAGCCCTCCTCGTGGCTGCTGCTCGTCTTCAAGACGCGCGGCCAAGCCGGCCAGGGTGTCTCGGGATTGTAGCCCACGGGCGGCTTCGGCATTATCTCAATCTGCGTGACGCTTTTCGCGCCCTGGCGGTGGCTTGTGCCGATGCAGTCGCTGCCCGTGTCGCCGCCGCCAATCACAAGCACGCGCTTGCCTTTGGCTGTCACGCGCTCCGCGTCGGTGAATGTCTGTCCCGCCAATACGCGGTTTTGCTGCGCAAGCATTTCAAGGGCGAAGTGCACGCCGCGCAGCGTGCGCCCGGGTATGTCGAGGTCGCGTGCCTGCGGCGTGCCTGTGCACACGCAGTAGGCGTCGTAGCCCTCGGGCAGGGCTTGCACGTCGACGGGCGTTGAGGTTTTGAACTCGATGCCCTCTTCTTCCATCACACGCACGCGGCGGTCGATGACGGACTTTTGGAGCTTGAAGTTGGGGATGCCGAAGCGCAGCAGACCGCCGACGTACTCGTCTTTCTCGTAGACAGTGACCGCGTATCCCTTGCGGTTGAGCTGGTTGGCGGCGGCAAGTCCGGCGGGTCCGCTGCCTATCACCGCCACGCGCTTGCCGTTGCGGGCGGGCAGCACGGGGCGCACCATGCCTTCGCGGAAAGCAGTCTCGATGACGGCGCACTCGTCTTCGCGCACCGTGACGGGAGAGCCGAGCGAGAGACTGAGGACGCAGCTCTTCTCGCACAGGGCGGGGCAGACGCGTCCGGTGAACTCGGGGAAGTCATTGGTGGCGGAGAGTATCTCATACGCTTCGTCCCACTTTCCCCGGTACACCGCGTCCTGAAACTCGGGCGGGCGGTTGCCCAGCGGGCAAGCCCAGTGGCAGAAAGGCACGCCGCAGTCCATGCAGCGCGAGGCCTGGAGCCGGCGGTCGCTTGTGTTGAGTGTCTGTTCCACTTCGCCGAAGTCGGCGACGCGCTCATGGAGGGGGCGGTAGCCCGCCTCGCGGCGCGGTATGGTAAGAAAAGCCTTGGGGTCTCCCATCGTCTTATTGTGTGCCGCGCCCTCGGGACGTGTGTCCGGCGCGGAGTTGTTGCTGATGTGTTTTTGCTATATATAATAATGCGTGGCGGCGGAAAGCGTCTGCGTAATTGCGGAACGAGGCTTGCCGCCTCACGGCTCAGAAGTCGCGCTGCACCTCGGCTATGCGTTGCTGCAGCTTGCGCATCTGCTCTTCGGCGAGCACGCGCTTGTACTCTATAGGCGTGACCTGTATAAAGTCGTCGGCGTAGCGTGCCCAGTCGTCGAGCATGGTGCGGGCGAGCTTGGAGCCGGTATAGAGGTAGTGCTGGCGTATCAGTTCGTGCAGCTCCTTGCGTGAGGACGAGCTTTCGAGCAAGGAAAGCTCTACCATTTCCATATTGCAGAAGTAGTCGAAGCGGTGTTCGGGGTCCCAAACGTAGGCAAGACCGCCGCTCATGCCTGCGGCGAAGTTGCGCCCAGTCGGACCCAGTACGGCGACGCGCCCGCCCGTCATGTACTCGCAGCAATGGTCGCCCACGCCCTCTACTACCGCTACGGCGCCGGAGTTGCGCACGGCGAAGCGCTCGCCGGCCCGGCCGCAGATGTAAACCTCGCCGCCCGTCGCGCCGTAAAGGAGCGTGTTGCCGGCGATAGTGTTGGCCGACGCGTCAAACTTGGAGCGCGAGGGAGGAAGCACGGCGATGCGTCCGCCGCTAAGCCCCTTGCCAAGATAGTCGTTTGCCTCGCCCACAAGTCGGAAGCTCACGCCGTGTGTGAGGAATGCGCCGAAGCTCTGTCCCGCCGAGCCTTTGAACTTCACGTTGACCGTCTCGTCAGGAAGTCCGTTCTGCCCGTAGCGCAGAGCAACCTCGCCGGCAAGCATTGCGCCGGCAGAGCGGTCGGTGTTGGCAATATGGTACTCGAGCGACACTTCCTTTTGGCTGTCGAGCGCGGGCGCGGCATCCTCGAAAATCTGCCTGTCGAGACGGTGTCCCGTCACGGCTTGCTCAGCTCCGCTGAAATGAATGTCGCCCTCCGTGTCCACACGGTGGATGAGGCGGGAAAGGTCGAGTGTGGCGGCTTTTGTGTCCGCCGCGCCGGGGCGCAGTGCGATGAGATCGGCGCGTCCCACTATGTCATCAAGGCGGCGGAAGCCCATAAGCGCGAGGTATTCGCGCACCTCCTCGGCGAGGAAGCGGAAGTAGTTGACGAGATACTCGTAATGTCCGCGGAAGTGCTCGCGCAGCTTGGGGTCCTGCGTGGCTACGCCTACGGGGCAGGTGTTGGCGTGGCATTTGCGCATCATCACGCAGCCAAGCACAATGAGCGCGGCCGTGCCGAAGGAGAATTCCTCCGCGCCGAGTAGCGCCATAGCCACGATGTCGCGGCCGGTTTTCAGCTGTCCGTCGGTCTGCAGCCGCACTTTGCCGCGCAGTCCGTTAAGGACGAGCGTCTGCTGTGTCTCAGCCAGTCCTATCTCGGGCGGGATTCCCGCGTAGCGCATGGAGGAGGCGGGCGACGCGCCCGTTCCGCCTTCTGCGCCAGATATGACAATGAGGTCGGCCTTGGCTTTCGCCACGCCGGCGGCAATAGTGCCGACGCCGCTTTCCGCCACAAGCTTCACGCTGACCTTGGCTCGCGGATTGACGCTTTTAAGGTCGAAGATGAGCTGCGAAAGGTCCTCTATGGAGTAGATGTCGTGGTGGGGCGGCGGGGATATGAGCGAGATGCCGGGGATGGAATGGCGCGTCTTGGCGATTACTTCGTTCACCTT
Organism: uncultured Oscillospiraceae bacterium; assembly: GCA_963625935.1. Classification (GTDB taxonomy): domain Bacteria; phylum Bacteroidota; class Bacteroidia; order Bacteroidales; family Bacteroidaceae; genus Alloprevotella. Next base: position 25,354 of record CAVFVD010000031.1, read on the forward strand.
GTAGCCCGGGAGCTGTCCGCCCTCGCCGGGTTTCGCGCCCTGCGCCACCTTTATCTGTATTTCCTCGGCGTTGGCGAGGTACTCCGCCGTTACGCCGAAGCGCCCGGAGGCAATCTGTTTGGTTTTACTGCAAAGGGATATGCCGTCAAAGGTGTCGTGGAAGCGCTCGCTGTCCTCGCCGCCCTCGCCCGTGTTGCTGCGCGTGCCGAGCTTGTTCATGGCAAGCGCCATAGCCTCATGCGCCTCTTTGCTGATTGCGCCGAACGACATTGCGCCGGTGACAAAGTGGCGCACGATGTTTTCCACGGGCTCCACCTCTTCAAGCGGTATGGGATTTTCCTTGAAGTCGAAGAAGTCGCGCAGGAAGGAGGGGCGCTCGCGGTTGTCGGCAAGGCGCGTGAAGTCCTTGAACTTTTTGTAGCTGCCCAGACGCGTGGCGAGTTGGAGCGTGGTTATTGTCTCCGGGTTCCACGCGTGGCGTTCGCCGTCCTTGCGGTAAGAGAAAAGTCCTGCGTGCGGGAGCAGGGCGGAGTGTCCGCATTCCGCTCCGGCGGCGGCGTAGGCGTCGTGGTGCAGGCGGGCGTAGTCGCGGGCTATCTCGTCAAGTCCTATGCCGCCGATGGTGGACGTGTCGGTGCCGAAATGCTCGCGCAGAAGCTCCGCCCCAAGTCCGACGGCCTCGAATATCTTTGCGCCCCGGTAGGAGCGTATGGTGCTGATGCCCATCTTGGACATGACCTTGTAAAGTCCCTTGCAGACGGCTTTGATGTAGTTTTTCTCCGCCGTCTCATAGTTCATCTGAATCTCGCCTCGCCGCACAAGGTCGTCAAGCACGGCGAAAACCATGTAGGGGTTGATGGCGCTCGCGCCGTAGCCAAGGAGCAGGGCGGCGTGCATCACTTCGCGCGTCTCGCCGCTCTCTACGATGAGCGCGGTCTCTACGCGTTTTTGCACGCGGATAAGGTGGTGGTGCACGGTGCTGACGGCGAGCAGGGACGGGATTGGGGCGTGCGTCTCGTCCATCGCGCGGTCGGAGAGCACGATGTAGTTGACGCCGTCCGTCACGCTTTGCTCCGCGTCGCGGCAAAGGCGGTTGAGTGCCTCGCGAAGCCCCTCCGCGCCACGGGAAGGGTCGTAGAGCATTGGGAGCTTAACCGTCTTGAAGCCTTTGTAGCGTATGTTGCAAAGAAGGTCAAGCTTGCGGTTGTTGAGCACGGGGTGCGGCAGGCGCACCATCTTGCAGTGGCTCTCGTTGGGGGTGAGTATGTTTCGCCCAACGGCTCCGATGTACTCCGTGAGCGACATCACGAGCTTCTCGCGTATGGGGTCGATGGCGGGATTGGTGACCTGCGCGAACTGTTGGCGGAAGTAGTTGAAGAGCAGTTGCGGACGGTCGGAAAGGACGGCAAGCGGCGTGTCGTTGCCCATAGAGGCGACAGGCTCGCTGCCCTTTTCGCACATCGGCGTGAGCGTCCGCTCCACGTCTTCGCGGGTGTAGCCGAAAGCGCGGAGGCGGCGCGGGAGGTCGTCGACGGCGTTCTCCGCCTTGCGCCCGCTTTTCAGCTCGTCGAGCTCTATACGGTTGGCCGACAGCCATTGGCGGTAGGGATAGGCCTTTGCAAGCGTGTCCTTTATCTCTCCGTCATAATAGATGCGCCCCTCGGCAGTGTCGACGAGGAGTATCTTGCCGGGCTGCAGGCGCCCTTTCTCGCGCACGCTGGCAGGCTCGATGGCGGTAACTCCCGCCTCGGAGGCCACCACCATCGTGTCGTCCGTGGTGATGAGGTAACGCGCGGGGCGCAGGCCGTTGCGGTCGAGCATGCCGCCGGCGTAGCGTCCGTCGCTGAAAAGCAGCGCCGCCGGTCCGTCCCACGGCTCCATGAGTATGGAGTGGTATTCGTAGAAGGCCTTTAAGTCTTCGCTGATGGGGTTTTTGTCGTCAAAACTTTCCGGCACAAGCATTGCCATCGCGTGCGGGAGGGAAAGTCCTGCCATGACAAGAAACTCGAGGGCGTTGTCAAGCGAGGCTGAGTCGCTCATTCCCGGCTGTATGATGGGCCGTATGCCGTCAATGTCGCCAAGGGTCGGCGTGGAGAGGACGGCTTGTCGCGCTTCCATCCATGCGCGGTTGCCGCGAATGGTGTTTATCTCGCCGTTGTGGGCGAGGAGGCGGAAGGGCTGGGCGAGCCCCCAAGTAGGGAAGGTGTTTGTGGAAAAGCGGGAGTGGACAATGGCAAGCCCGCTGGTGAAATAGGGATGGGTGAGGTCGGGGAAATACTCGCGGAGCTGCATGGACGTGAGCATTCCTTTGTACACTATGCTGCGGGAGGAGAGCGAGCAGATGTAGAAGTCCTTGTCGGTGACCCGCCGCTCGGTCTTCTTTCTGGCGAGGTAGAGTTTGCGCTCAAGCTCCGTGCCGTCCGCGCCCGTGACGAAGGCTTGGCGGATGGCGGGCTCCGTGTCGGCCGCCGCGCGTCCGAGGATGTCGGTGTTGGTAGGCACGTCGCGCAGGTGGGTGAGCGTGAGGCCCTCGCGCTCTATTTCTTCGATGAAAATGCCGAGAATCTCGTTCTGCCTTTCCTCTTCCTTGGGGAGGAAAATAAGCCCCGTGCCGTATTTCCCTTTCTCCGGCACGGGGATTCCTTGCAGGAGAATAAACTCGTGGGGTATTTGCAGCATTATGCCCGCTCCGTCTCCTGTCTTGTTGTCGGCGCCCTCGGCGCCTCGGTGCTGCATGTTCTCAAGCACGGTAAGCGCTCTGTCCACGAGTTCGTGGCTCTTGTTGCCGTGTATATTGACTATCATGCCCACGCCGCAGGCGTCGTGTTCGTTAGCCGCGTCGTAAAGTCCTTTGCCAAGATTATCCTCAAGCTCTCTGCGTAGCTTCTCCCTTGATTGCATACTTCTTGTCCTTGCTTAGTCTTTGGAGGTTTCGCGAAAGGCGCGGGCGGCGTGTCTTGCCTCCGTGCTTGCGGCGGCTTTTGCGCTTTGTTTCGTGCTTTTCCGCGTAGTTTCTTGCGACTTTCCCGCGTGTTTCTTGCGCCCTCCTATGTGTGCGACTGCAAAATTACGCAGATTTTCCCGATTCTTTGTATTCTCTTCGCGCCTAATCTGCGGCAAAAAGCAAGCAAAGCGGTTTGTTCGGCGTGCTTTTGCGCAAGTGCCGGCTCTTTGGTTGCTTGCGGGCGGACGTTGTCGCTTCTCCGCGCGGTCCAACGCCGTCTTCGACAGTTTATAATAAGGAGCAGCTTTGCGCGGCAATAGGTCAGCGCTAATATATAATAGGTGTGCCCGCAGGTATCCTCCTGATGGAAGACCTTTTTCCCGTGTCGCGCGGCGCAAGGGGTATGCGACCACTCGAAACAAGCCGGGCGGGGCGTGTGCCGCGTGACCGTTTTTGCAGGGAAATACTCCTCAAGAAAAAGAGGAAAAATAGAACACTTTTGCAAGCCGGCCGAGAGGCGAATTTTTATGTAAGTTTAACTACAAAACTCGGTTTCGCGGGCACGGGAAAGGGATTTCGGGCAACAGAAAGGGGAACTCTCGCCTCGGAAATAGACTTTGGAGCGACGGGAATACTTGGAGTTTTTCCTACATGTACACCCCGGCGGCGCTACATGTACATATAGGCAACGTGTAACTTGTTGATAGTCAATAATGCAAAAGAGAGGATACGCACGGGGTGCATATCCTCTCTTTTCACTACACAAAGATAATACATTTTCCGCCCATTTGCAAGAGGCCGTTAACACTCTTACACATCTTGAAAACCGACATTTAGAACACTTTTCGGCGGCCTTTCCTGCGCGTTTTGCAGCGATGGCACATCGGATTTCGGAAAAAACACAACGCTTCCGACGGGGCGCGACGTAGGTAGCAC
>CAVFVD010000032.1:0-29147 GCA_963625935.1 uncultured Oscillospiraceae bacterium
CCCTCTTTTCTCTATACAAAGATAATACATTTTCGCCCCATTTGCAAGAGACCGTTAACACTCATACACATTTTGAAAACCGACATTTAGAACACTTTTCGGCACTTCGGACAACGCTTTTGCCGCTTCCGCAATGATGCAACTTTGGCTCTTCGGAGGTGCTCCCTAATCGTTGCTTCGAAAATACCAATCTTGGCGCGGAAGATGTCTTTCGGGCACGGAAAACGCTTTTCGGCGCGGAGAGGGCAAATGTTAAATTCGTCTCCTCGGCACGCGCCCGTTACGCGCCCCGTTTAAGATTTTGTAACAACCCATTTTGTCACCTTGCAAATGCCGCGAAACGTCCTGCCATAGGGCGTTGTGGCGGCGTGGCGCGGTGTGGAAAACAGTGTGGATAACTTTGGATAACTCAGCTCCGGCGAAATGTTAACGCGAGAGCAAAGAAATGCTAAAATGGTGATTTGTAAGCACAAAGCCTTGCCCGCCTCGCGGGTTTTGCCTACCTTTGCCGCCGTAAACCTCACGGAGAGAGAGGACGGACACCCTTTCACGGCGTGCTTTTCGCACACATTTTGCGGTGTCCCACGGAGAGGCGCGACACACCGCGCCGCCCGCGCTCTCAACCCAACGGCGGCAGGTCGGTCGGTTTCCGTTACCGCACTTTTTCTATTGGAAAACCACCGCGCTCCCTATATTATATAAGGTAGGGGCAAGGGCGCGACCTGCACGCGGCGGGAGGCATCCCCCAGCATGGCTAAGCTGACACGAAAGAAAGGGGAAGCCCGTGTCCCGCCCCGTAGTCCCCCGCCGGTCTCCGTGGCAAATGACGACAGATGAAGTTAAAGAAAATCCTTTTTATCTTAGCAACTCTTATCACAATCACCACCGGCAGCGCCATGGCTCAGAGCCGCGGCAAAGCCTCCTACTACGGAAACAACCTGCACGGCCGCCGCACGAGCGACGGGTCGCGCTATCATAAAGACAGCCTCACTTGCGCGCACCGCACCTTGCCTTTCGGCACCCTGCTGCGTGTGCGCAACCTCTCCAACGACCGCGAAGTGGTGGTGAAGGTGACGGATCGCGGACCTTTCCGCCGGGACGGCATCGTGGACCTCTCGCTCGCCGCCGCAAAGGAGATAGGGATGGTGGCGCAGGGGCTGGCGCACGTGGAAGTGACCGAGGTCGGCCACGTGTCCAACCCGATATATGGCGACGCTGAAAGCGGCTCGCTCGCCACTAACACCTTGCCGCAGCCCAAATACGTCGACCCCGCCACGGGCGAGTTCTACACCATGGAGGAGTGGAAAACGCGCGGCGCGGAAGAGCAAAAGCGCAGAATGGCGCAGGCCGCCAAGAAACAGCAGCCGCGCTACCGCGTGATGGGCGACAAGCTGACGGCAAAAAACATCAAAGTAAGCGCAAAGTAGCTTCGGCGGGGCTTGCTTGAACGGTAACGGACACTGACAGACACAGCATACAATCCCGGCGGGCGTGCCATTGCGGCGCGCCCGCTGTTTTTTACGTTCAAGCCTTGCCGCTGCCCCTTTCCTGGCGTATGCGGCGCGGCTCGGGCGCGAACGGGCGGCTCGGTAAGGGGAAAAGTCTTACCTTTGCGCGAAATTTTGTGACGAGATGACGATATTAGCCTTTACGCTCATACTCCTTGCCGCGGCCTACTGCGCCGGGCTGCTTGGCTCGCTCACGGGGCTCGGCGGCGGCGTGGTGGTGATACCCGTGCTCACGCTCGGCTTCGGCGTCGACTTCCACTACGCCGTGGGCGCCGCGCTCGTGGCCTCTATCGCCACGTCGAGCGGGTCGGGGAGCGCCTACGTGAAAGAGGGCATCACCAACATACGGCTCGGCATGTTTCTCGAAATAGCCACGACAATAGGCGCCGTGTGCGGGGCTGCTGTGGCCGTGTACCTTGACAGCAACTTCATAGCCGTAGTCTACGGCTTCGTGCTTCTGCTCACCGCCGCCATGCAACAGCGCAAGAAGAGCGACCACGCCGGCGTGGTGGGTTCGGAGACGGCGCGGCGGCTCAAGCTCTTCGGCGAGTGGCCGCAGAAAGACGGAAGCGTGCGCTCCTATCAGCTGCGCAACGTGGGCGGTGGCTTTGGCGTGATGTACGTGGCGGGCGTGCTCTCCGGCGTGCTCGGCATCGGCTCGGGAGTCTTAAAGGTGTTGGCGATGGACTGCATAATGAAAGTGCCCTTCAAGGTAAGCACCACCACGTCCAACTTTATGATGGGCGTGACGGCCTGCGCCTCCGCCGTGGTGTACGTGCAGCGCGGCAACATAGAGCCGGGCATAGCCTGCCCCGTCATGATTGGCGTGCTATTCGGCGCGCTGACCGGGGCGCGGCTTCTTAAGACCCTCGACGTGCGCGTGCTTCGGCAGATATTCTGCGTAGCCATCACGCTCGTCGCCATCAACATGATTTACCAAGGCTTCGCGGGGAAATTCTGACACGGCGGCGCGGATAGTCCGCTGCGTCGGGGCAAGGCTTGTTTTGTTATATATAATAGGATAGGGAAATGCGGCAAAAGCACGACATACAACAGCTCATTGGCAACACGCTCCGCTGGGGCGTGTCGCTAGCCTGCCTTGTGGCATTCATTGGCGGCGTGCTGTATTTGGTGAACCACGGCTCCGAGCCGATGAAAGACTACACCCACTTCAGCTATTCCGCCTCCCATCCGGAGACGTATACCACGCTGGGCGGCATACTCGGCGGCCTGTGCCATTTCACCGCAGTGGGGTGGATACAGACCGGCGTGCTGGTGCTTATTCTCACCCCCATCATGCGCGTGGCGCTCTCGCTGCTCGATTTTGTCTCCGAGCGCGACTGGCTCTACTCCGCCATCACCGCCGTGGTGCTCGCTGTCATAGCCTGCAACTCCTTTGAGATTTTCTGAAAGAAGCTTTCGCGCCGCCCCGCCGCGCACGAAAGTTTGTTAAAAGCCGCCACCGCATAAAACGGCGGCTTATGTGCAGAAAGACGGGCTTTGTTATGTTGTTTTGTAACAACTTTGCAACTTTTTCTGCCAAAAGGCTTTCAAAAGAAGAAAAAACACTACTTTTGCCCGCATCTGTATACTAAGCAGACTTAGTCTTTATTTTTAGGAACCTTAATCCGTTTACCTTTGAAAACATCTCCTGCGGCCGCGAGGCTGTCGGCGGATGTGGTTTTGCGTAGCGCAAGCGTGTCACGCGTGCGGGCGGCGCAGAGGAGGGGGAGACGGCTGTCCTTGGCAGTGAGAACACACGCGGGCCGCGAGGCGCGGAGAAGAGCCGGAGGGACAGGGAGAGAATATAATTTTAAACCAAGTGATATGAAGAAACAGAAACTGGTACTCCTCGGAGCTGCCTTGCTGCTCGGCGCGGCGACGGCTTCGGCGCAGACGCGCGTCAAGGGCCGGGTGACCGACTCCCACGGCGAGCCTGTGATGGGGGCTGCCATCCGCGTGGCCGGTACTAAGATAGTCACCACCACCGACGAGAATGGCAACTTCACCCTTTCTAATGTCCCGGCTTCCGCCAAGCACTTGAACATCACCTATATCGGCATGCAAGCCGCTACGGCTAGCATCTCCGGAAACGTGAACGTGGTGCTGCGCGACAACGAGCTGAACGAGGCTGTCGTAGTGGGCTACGGTACGGCAAAGAAGCTCGGCACCGTGGTCGGCTCTGTGAAGAAGGTGGGCGGCGAAGTGGTTGAGGGCAAGCCCGTCCTCAACGTGGCCGACGCCTTGCAGGGACAGGTGTCCGGTATGCAGGTGCTCAACAACTCCGGCGACGTGGGCAACGTGAACAACGTCTCCATCACCATCCGCGGCGAGGGCTCGGTAAGCGCAAGCACCACGCCGCTCATCGTCGTAGACGGTACGCCCGTGGGCGTAAGCATGCTTTCGCTCATCAACAGCAGCGACATCGAGAGCGTCACGACCCTAAAAGATGCCTCCGCCACGAGCATCTACGGCTCCCGTGCGGCAAACGGCGTTATATACATAACCACCAAGCGCGGACGCACCGGCGAGAAGACGCAAGTGACCGTGAGCCAGAAGATAGGCTGGAGCCAGCTGGCAAACTCTATCGCCAACCCCGCCTCCGCCGACGAGCTGCTCGACTTCCAGTACCTCAACAACATTATCTCCCCGACCGAGTACACAAAGTACAAGGAGCACGGGGCTAACACCGACTGGCAGAAGTACGGCTTCGACAACGCCGCCCCCATGTATACCACAGAAATCGGCATACGCGGCGGAAGCGAGCGCACAACGTACTACGTGTCCGGCTCGTACCTGAAAAAGGACGGTCTGACGCAGTTCTCCAACATCAAGCGCACGACAATGCGCACCAACATAGAGAGCAAGGTGAAGGACTGGCTCTCCATCGGCATCAACCAGGGCATCTCCTACTCCGAAAGGGAATATGACGGCTACACGCAGAACGGCAACAACAACATCCGCTCTTTCACCACCGCCGTCTATACGATGCCGCGCTACTGGGACCCCTACGATCCCGAGTCGCAGGCTAAGCACGAGATTTGGGGTATGGGCGACCTCGACTCCAAGTATTGCCTCCAGCAGCAGCCCCGAACGATGAAGGACATCGTCTATAACGGCAGCGGCTTCATACAGCTCACGCCCATCAAGGGCTTGACCATCCGCTCGCAGCTCGGTCTCTACGCCACCGACACGCGCAGCAGCCGCCGCCTGCTTATGGGACTGGCAGCCATAGAAAGCACCACGGGCACACGCTCAGAGTCGCACAGCCGCTCCTCTATGTGGACCATCACCAACACGGCGGAGTACAAGTTCAACATCGGCAAGGACCATTACTTCACCGTGCTTCTCGGCCAGGAGGGCATTAAGTCCGACGCCAACGGCTTCTCTGCCTCTGTCTCCGGCATACAGGACGACCGCCTCGCCCTGCTTTCCAACGGCACCACGCCCGAAGACCCCTCGCAGAGCGAGAGCAAGACGGAGTACCTCTCCTTTTTCGGCCGCGCTGACTACGCGCTCAAAGAGAAGTACTACGCCAACGTGACCGTCCGTTCCGATGCCTCTTCGCGCTTCGGTAAGGACAACCGCACCGCAGTCTTTGTCAGCGGCGGCTTGGCTTGGGACATTATAAAGGAAGACTTTATGCTTGCCTCCCGCTCCTGGCTCACCGACCTGCGCCTCTCTGCCAGCGTCGGCTCGACCGGTAACTCGGAGATTGGCAACTATGGCTACCTCGCCCTCTCGGGCAGCGGGCAGTACGGCGGACAGCTTGCGTACGCCTACGCACAGTTCCCCAACTCGAAGCTCGGCTGGGAGAAGCAGATACAAGGCAATATCGGCGTTTCGGCAACGTTCTTCGGCAAGCTGCACGTAGACCTCAACCTCTACAACCGCAAGACTAAGAACATGCTTATGTCCATGCCGCTCCCCCTCACTACGGGTATGAGCGCGCAGACAATGAACATCGGCGAGATGACCAACCGAGGCGTTGAGGTAGAGCTTGGCTACGACATCTTGAAAAACCGCGACTGGTTCCTCAACTTCCACGCCACGTACGCCTACAACACCAACAAGATAGACAAACTCTTCTACGACCTCGACGAGTGGCCTATGAAGGGCAACCTCCTGTGCTATCAGGTGGGCAAGCCGCTTAACTTCTATATGCCCATCTTCGCTGGTATAGACCGCACGGACGGAAAGCCTATGTGGTACAAGGTTGGCTATAACGGCAAGGCCGGCTACGACTTCAACCCGGAGACGATGACGAAGGACGAGTCGCAGATTGACGACCTCTACCAAGACACCGGCAAGCGCCTCACCGCACCCCACACGGGCGGCTTCGGGCTTACGCTGGCGTGGAAGGGGCTTACCCTGACGGCGGACTTCACCTACGTGATTGGCAAGTACCTTGTGGACAACACGCGCTTCTTTGCCACCTCCTACGGCAACGCTTCCATGGGCTACAACGTCGACAAGGATTACATCTACAACCGTTGGATGAAGCCGGGCGACGAAGCCAAGTACCCCGTGTACGGCACCGACAGCCAGTTTGACACCTCCCTCTTGGAGAAGGCTTCCTTTATGCGTCTCAAGAACCTTTCGCTCTCCTACGACCTCCCGAAGCAGTGGATGGAGCGCACCAAGTTCATCGAGAACGTAAGGTTTAACTTCACGGGACGCAATATCTTCACCGTTTCGCCCTTTAAGGGTGCAGACCCGGAGATTGGCACCAACATATCTCTCTCCAACTTCCCCGCCACGCGTGACTTTACGCTGGGCGTAGAGGTTACGTTCTGACAAAAGGGATTGCATACCGTATTAAACAGAAAAGACACATTATGAAAGTGAACAATATAAAGAGCGTTCTCTGCGCGGCGACTGCCCTTGTGGCTCTCTCTTCCTGCGAGCTCGACCAGTATCCCGTCGGGACGCTGACCAACGACCAGGCGTGGGAGACCTTCGACGGCGCGGAGCGCAACTATAACGGACTGCTCGTTTCGCTGCGCTCTATGTCGGGCGGCGCGTACCAGTACCTCAGCGACTTGCAGACCGACCTCTTCAACGAGCGTGTCACTTGCGCCAGCTATAATCAGATCAACGAGTGGACGTTTACCTCTTCGCTTTTTGACGGCGACGCTATCTGGAGCGCCAATTACTCGCTCATCCTCCAAGCCAACGACTTGCTCGAGCACCTGCCCAAGTTCATGGGCGCAGGCACTGCGAAGGCTCAGCTGGCTAAGGGCTACTACTACCGCGGCGCGGCGTACTTCAGCCGTGCTTACGCGTACACCAACCTCCTGACGAAGTACTGCGACCGTTACGACGAGGCCACGGCTGGCACGGCTCTCGGTCTGCCTATCGTGGAGGCTGTGAGCGCAGAGGCCAAGCCCGCGCGCTCGACGATGGCTTACACTTGCAAGTACATTCAGGACTGCCTGGACAGCGCTAAGGTAAATTTCGAGCGTGGCATGACTTTGGGCTATGACAATACGAGCATTGGCAGCTCGGCCGTGCACCAGCCGGGCTACGACGCTGCTATTGCGCTCAACGCCCGTTTCGCCATCAACACGAAGCAGTACGATCTCGCCATCGACCAGGCTCAGCGCGTTATAGACTCCTATCCCCTCACTACGGCGTCGGGAATGGAGACAATGCTGCGCCTTGACAAGAGCAACGAGATTATCTACGAGCCCATTCAGACCGACGAGGAGCAGGGACAGTCGTGGGGCGCGTTCATCGGCTACGACATCCGCAGCATGAAAGACGAGGAAGGAAGCACTTACTACGACCTTTACGGCTACAACCCCAGCTATCTTCCCACGAAGAACTTTATGGATCTCTTCAGCTCTGACGACGTGCGCCGCGACCTGTACTTTGTGTGCCCCTGGTTCGGCGGCTCGTGGGACAGCGACTACAAGATCTCCGGACGTGGTGACGTGCGCGACAGCGGACACGGCTTCTGGAAATTCTCCGGCGGCAACAACGATATCCTCAAAGAGTCTCAGAAGGGCTACTACTACGCTTACCCGTACAACATGGCCAAGCCTTTCCGCTCCGCAGAGCTTTACCTCATCATCGCTGAGGCAAGCTTGCTCAAGTCCACCCCGGACGAGGAGCAGGCGCAGTTCTTCCTCACGCAGCTTCGCAGCAACCGTATGACTTCTGACGCGGACGTGACGGAGACTGGCGACGACCTCAAGCAGCTTATGATGGACGAATGGGCGCGTGAGTTCGCTGGCGAGGGCTTCCGCTTTGACTGCCTCAAGCGTTGGAACGTTGGCTTCGAGCGCAAGCCGCAGATTTTCAACGAGACTATCCTTTCGGGCAAAGCTGACGAGCTTAAGATTACGGCTGACAACTTCCGCTGGACGTGGGAGATACCGCAGCAGGAGCGCCAGACCAACCCCAACATCGTTTCCAACTGGGGCGGGCGTTGACAAGCCCCGACCCGTGACAGACACAAAAGGACTACAAAATGAAGAATCTCTTTAAATACGCAGCGTGCCTCTTTGCCGCCGCCGTGGCTTTCGCTTCCTGCAACCACGAGACCGGCGACGACGATGACAACGTCACCTATCCGCAGACGCTCACCTTGGGCAACTGGGTGTCGGAAAGCACCAACGACACTGCAAACTCATACTTCGTTTCCCTCTCCATCGGAGCTAAGGGCGACACGGTCTGCACTTTGGTGAAGCAGAACCTTGCAACGGGGAAATACGGAAGCAGCGTGACCTCGAAGTGTACCTACAACCCGCTCGTCGGGATGGTGACCGCTGACTTCTCCGACTCTCCTGAGGCGGGCCGTCCCTCTGCCGAGGTGTACGTGGCTTGGCAGCACACTTTCGACGCTATGACCGTGCGCTACCGCACCTATGTCACCAACCGTGACACTAAGACCTACACCGAGCGTGTTACTTTCCGCGGCGTTTCGTGCGCTGGCGTGCCTATCGTCAACACTGAGTATTACAGCGCGGACGAGACTTGGGGCGTGGCTTTCTCCGATGACGGCACTTGCGGCTATATGATGGGCGAGGAGAGTGGCGAGGGAGTTTACGCTTTCGACTACGCCACTGGTACAGGCTCTATCACCGTCGTGAACAACACGGTCGACAAGACGCCTACCGGCGAGGTACTTAGTCTTTCCACCAACAGTCTCAACCAGCTCGTGCTTTCCAGCGCGACTGCCTCTATGCCTATTTTCCGCCAGTAAGGAAAAGACGGACACAATAAAAGCCGCCGTCCCGCGAGGGACGGCGGCTTTTTGTTTTTCGTTGCGGGCGGCGCGATGTAAAGTGCCGCGCTGCTCGCGCCGGGCTTTATTTCAGCACGCCCAGTTCCTTGCCCACCTTGATGAAGGCGGCGATGCACTTGTCAAGATGCTCGCGCTCGTGTCCGGCGGATATCTGCACGCGTATGCGAGCCTCGCCCTTCGGCACAACGGGATAGTAGAAGCCCGTCACGTAAATGCCCTCGTCCTGCAGCTTCGCGGCGTACTCCTGCGAGAGCTTGGCGTCGTAGAGCATAACCGCGCAGATGGCGCTCTGCGTGGGTTTGATGTCGAAGCCGGCAGCCATCATCTTGTCGCGGAAATAGGTTACGTTCTCCACGAGCTTGTCGTGTATCGCGTCACTCTCGCCGAGAATCTTGAAAGTCTCAAGCGCAGCGCCCACGATAGCGGGGGCAACGGAGTTGGAGAAGAGGTACGGGCGCGAGCGCTGGCGCAGCATGTCGATAATCTCCTTGCGTCCCGTGGTGAAGCCGCCCATAGCGCCGCCGAAAGCCTTGCCAAGCGTGCCGGTATATATGTCCACGCGTCCGTAGGTGTCGAAAAACTCGCTCACGCCGTGGCCCGTCTTGCCCACAACGCCTGCCGAGTGGCTTTCGTCTACCATCACCAGCGCGTCGTACTTTTCTGCCAGGTCGCAAATCTTGTCAACGGGAGCCACGTTGCCGTCCATAGAGAAGACACCGTCGGTTACGATTACGCGGAAGCGCTGCTCCTGCGCAGCCTGCAACTGACGCTCGAGATCCTCCATGTCTGCGTTGGCGTAGCGGTAGCGTTTCGCCTTGCAGAGGCGCACGCCGTCAATGATGGAGGCGTGGTTGAGCGCGTCGGATATGATTGCGTCGTCCGCCGTGAGGAGCGGCTCGAAGACACCGCCGTTTGCGTCGAAGCAAGCCGCGTAGAGAATGGTGTCCTCGGTGTGGAAGTAGTCGGAGATTGCTTTCTCGAGCTCCTTGTGCATATCCTGCGTGCCGCAGATGAAGCGCACGCTCGACATGCCGTAGCCGCGCTTGTCCATCATGTCCTTTGCGGCTTGGATGAGGCGCGGGTTGTTGGAGAGGCCCAGGTAGTTGTTGGCGCAGAAGTTAAGCACTTCCTTGCCCTTTACCTGTATAGCGGCCTGCTGCGGCCCCTCGATGAGGCGCTCTTCCTTGTAGAGTCCGGCCTCGCGGATGTCCTTCAGCTCCTGCTGGAGGTGTTGTTGGAATTTTCCGTACATACTGAAAAACTGTTTTGACTTAGCTTTCGCTTTCTTATGATGCAAAGTAAGCGCTTTTCCGCCTTACGCGCCGCCGCGCCCGCTATCTTTTGCGGGAGGCAATTGCCGCTTTGCCGCAACAGGTGTTATAGCGTATGCCGGTTTTCCCTTTACTATCTGCGCTCATCTTGCACTATCTTTATATAAAATAGGCTGCGATTCGGCAGAAGAAAGTTGAAAGCTTTGGCTTTCCCCTTTCCTCTGCACTCATCTTGCACTATCTTTTGATAAGATAGGCTGCGATTCGGCAGAAGAAAGTTGAAAGCTTTGGCTTTCCCCTTTCCTCTGCACTCATCTTGCACTATCTTTGCACCACAAAGTAAGGACATACTTTTTTAGAAAGAATGAAAAACATACTGGTGATTGGAGCTACCGGGCAGATAGGCTCGGAACTCACCATGAAATTGCGTGGCATATACGGTGACAGCCATGTTGTGTGCGGATACATCCCCAGCGCAGCCCCGAAGGGCGAGCTTGCTGAGAGCGGTCCGGCGGAAATTTGCGACGTGACCGACGGCAAGCAGATTGCTGAGGTCGTGGCGAAGCACAATGTGGATGCCATTTACAACCTCGCCGCGCTTCTCAGCGTCGTGGCCGAGGGCCGTCCGCAGCTGGCTTGGAAGATTGGCATTGATGGTCTTTGGAATGTGCTTGAGGTGGCACGCGAGCACGGCTGTTCCGTGTTCACGCCGAGCAGCATCGGCTCTTTCGGTCCCGAGACTCCCGCCAACAATGTGCCGCAAGACACCATCCAGCGTCCGCGCACCATCTACGGCGTGTCGAAAGTGACCACGGAGTTGCTCTCTGACTACTACTACCGCAAGTACGGCGTGGACACCCGCGCAGTTCGCTTCCCGGGTCTGATTTCCTACGTCACGCTCCCCGGCGGCGGCACTACCGACTACGCTTGCGACATTTACTACTCCGCCGTGCGCGGCGAGAAGTTTGTCTGCCCCATTGGCAAGGGCACGTACATGGACATGATGTACATGCCCGACGCGCTCCGCGCCGCCGTGGAGCTGATGGAGGCCGACCCTGCCCGCCTTGTGCACCGCAACGCCTTCAACATAGCGGCTATGAGCTTCGACCCCGAGGGCGTTTTCGCCGCCATCAAGAAGTACAAGCCCGGCTTTGAGATGGAGTACAAGGTAGACCCGCTCAAGCAGGCCAATGCCGACTCCTGGCCTAACAGCCTTGACGATATCTGCGCCCGCCAGGAGTGGGACTGGAAGCCGGAGTACGACCTCGACGCTATGACGCGCGACATGCTCGCCAAGCTCGAGGAGAAACTCAAGTAAGAAATATTCTTTTCCGGCGCGTTTCGCGTTACGCGCGGACTGCATAAATATGCATTCCGCCCCGTTTTCCCTGCATATTCGCCGTTTGGCACGATTTGCAAACCGCCGGAAAATTGATTATATTTGTATAGCGAAAAGGGGATGTGCCTGATGGTGCGTCCCCTTTGCTTTTGGGTGTACTGTAAATCAATAGGTTACGCGCCTGCGGGGATACTTGGAGTTTTTCCTGTCCCTATTCCCGTCGCGCCGGGATGTACATCTTCGCGCCAGAGAGTGCCTTTTTCGCGCCGCGAAGTGCTTTTCCGTCTCGCCGAGGTCGCGGACACGCGCGGCAGACATATAAATAATCTTAAACTTTCACCCTTTCCCGCGCTGCATATATGCGGAGGATATGCGGAAACGGCAGCGGCGTTTTTCCTCAGACTGGGCGGGGCGCGTCAGTACTTTGTCGCGGTATGCAAGTGCATAGCTTGCGTGTGCGTTTGCCGTACAAGTCGGGATGGGGTAGGGGGATACGACCTTCCCGCCCTTTCCCCGTATGCGTCAAACTGCGGGAAAGGGCGGGAAGCCGCGTTTGCGCCGTGCGTTTTTCTTAGGAAAAAAACGACGGGGCTTAGCGCAGAGATTTTTCTCCTATTTCAGAAAGGGAAAAGCAGCGGCAGGGCAATCACCATCACTATGCCCATAATCACCTGCAAAGGCAGTCCAACCTTCACGTAGTCAGCCGGCTTGTACCCGCCCGCCGACATCACGAGCGCGTTGGGCGGCGTGCTGAAAGGCGAAGCGAAGCACATGCTCGCCGCCACCGTCACCGCCATGAGGAGCGGCACGGCGCTCACGCCCTGTCCCGTGGCCGCCGCCAGCGCGATGGGCGCCATAAGCACGGCCGTGACCGTGTTGGAAATAAAGAAAGTGAGCAGCGACGTGGCGACGTATATCGCCGCCAGCAGCACGTATGGGCCGTACGAGCCGACCGACTGCACAAGCCCTTGCGATATGAGCGCGGACGCGCCCGTCTTCTCGAGCGCGGTAGACATTGGCAGCATAGCCCCGAAAAGTATGATGCTTTCCCAGTTGATGCTTTTGTACGCCGCCTCCACGTTGCGTAGACATCCGGTGAATATCATCGCCACCGCCGCCAGCATCACCGCCGTCACGGGCGCGAGCGGAATGAAGTCGAAAGCCATAGCCGCCACCATCAGCAGCATGATAGCCGCCGCGACGGGCGCTTTGTAGTCTATCGTGACCCGCGCCGCCTGCTCCTGCGGCTGGCCTATCACTACCCACTCCCGCCCGTCGTGCGCGTTGAGCCGCGCTATGTTGTCCCACGGCCCTTGCACAAGCACAATGTCGCCGGCGTGCAGCTTGCGGGTCTTGAGGTCGGAGAGCAGGTAGTCGTCATGCCGGCGAATGCCAAGCACGTTCAGTCCGTACGTCTGGCGGAAGCCCGCCTCCTCCACCGTGTGCCCTACGAGCGAGGACTCGGAGAGAAGCAAAATTTCCGCCATTCCCACCTCGTAGAAGCCCAGACGCTGACGCTTCGTCGCTTTCACCGCCTCGAGGGCGTAGTCCGCCGCCATCAGGCGCAGGCCCTCTTCCGGCCCTTCGGCGTACAGCACGTCGTCCGGCGAGAGCGCCACGTCGGCCAATACGTACTGCTCCACGCGTCCGAGGGGCGCGGTTTTCTGCCCCCCTCCGCGGCGTATCTCGAGTATTGTCACGCCGTAGCGGCCGTGTATGTCGAGCTCTTTCAGCGTGTGCCCGCACATTTCCGAGCCGGCCGAAAGCCGCAAAGCCGTGATGCTCTGCCCCACTTTATACTCCTTGGCAAGCTGTTGCAGCGTTTTGCCACCATGCTTTGCCCCCTTCGCCCCACGGTCTTTCAGGAAACGGCGCGAGAGCGGGATGAGCGCGAGCGTGCCCACCACGATGCAGATGACGCCGATAGGCGTGAAAGTGAAGAAGCCCGGTGCCTCGTATCCGGCGTCCGCGAGTGCGTCGCGCACGATAAGGTTTGGCGGTGTGCCGATAAGCGTCAGCATGCCGCCCATACTTCCCGCGAAAGCCAGCGGCATCAGCAGCCGCGCCGGCGAGAAGCCCGCCGCGCGGGCAAGGCTCACGACGATGGGCAACATCAGGGCCACCGTGCCCGTGTTGCTCACAAAAGCCCCTACGGCGGCGGTGGTGAGCATCAGCAGCACGAAAAGGCGCGTCTCGTTGTTGCCGGCGAGGTTGAGGATGCTTGTCCCCACCTGTTTCGCCAGCCCCGTGCCGAAGATGCCCCCGCCCACGATGAAAAGTCCCGCCATCATTACCACAATGGGGCTGGAGAAGCCCGCGAGCGCCTCTTCGGGCGTGAGCACGCCGGTGATGACAAGCGCGAGGGCGGCGCACACGGCCACGAGGTCGGAGCGCACACGCCCGCTGACGAAGAGTATGGCCGATACAGCCAAGATTACGATGGTTGCGGTCATAGAAGATGTTTTGTGAGGGTGGGGAAAGCCGTGCCGCAGCCGGGTGGCGGCTTGCGGGCGTTAGGGCTGAGAAATGTAGCGTGCGGGTGGGCTGTATGTTTTCCGTATTAGCACCGTCGCACGGCTTATGTAAAGCCGTAGCAAAGTGAGCGCTGCCAAGCTTGCTTGCACAGCCGAGCCGTCGCACGGCTTGGGCAAAGATAAGAAAAACGGCGTTCGCCGCGCCTTGCGGCGGAGCTTTCGGACGAGAAATTACAATTTTTACCACCTTGGTGGGGAAAAGTGGGGGAAAGTGCGTACTTTTGGAAATTCAAAGCGCACGCGATGAGATACTCAGGCACATACACGGCGAAAGTAGACGCGAAGGGAAGGGTTTTCTTCCCCTCCGAGTTCCGCCGCGCCCTGCCCGAGGACGGCACGGAGATGGTTCTGCGCCGCGATGTCTTCCAGCCCTGCCTTGCGGTCTATACCGCAGCGGCGTGGGAGAGCGAGGTGGAGAGCCTGCGGTCGCGCCTTTCGCGGTGGAACGAGCGTGAGGCGATGATATTCAGGCAATTCATGGCCGGCGCGGTGCAGTTTTCGCTTGACGCCAACGGACGCTTCATCCTCCCCCGCCGTTTCATGGACGAGTGCGGCATAGGGCGCGAGGTATGCTTTATAGGCGTGGACGACCGCGTAGAGATATGGGGAGCGGAGCAACGCGCGGCGCGCTTCCTCTCCGATGACGAACTCGCCGCCGCCTTGGGCGGTCTTTGAGTGAAAACCTTGCGCGGCGCGAATTGAATAGATAGGAAAAACACAAGAAGCCTCTTATGGAGTACCACATACCGGTTTTGCTTGGCGAGAGCGTGGACGGACTGTCAGTGCGTCCCGGCGGCGTGTATGTGGACGCCACTTTCGGCGGCGGCGGCCACAGCCGCGAAATACTGCGCCGGCTGGACGGCGGCGGCCACCTTTACTCCTTCGACCAAGATGCCGACGCGCGAGCCAATGCGCCCGAGGGAGACGAGCGTTTCACCTTTGTGTACAGCAATTTCCGCTATCTCGCCAACTGGATGCGCTATTACGGCGTGGAGGCGTTGGACGGGCTGATTGCCGACCTTGGCGTGTCGAGCCACCATTTCGACGATGCCGAGCGCGGCTTCTCTTTCCGTTTTGACGCGCCCCTCGACATGCGCATGAATGGGCGTGCCGGCGACACCGCCGCCGATGTGGTGAACCGCTACACTGAGGAGCGTCTCGCCGACGTGCTTTACCTTTACGGCGAGCTTAAAAACAGCCGCCGCATTGCCGCCGCCATTGTCAAGGCACGCGGGCAGAAAGAGGTGCGCAAAATAAGCGACTTACTCGAAGTAGTGCGCCCGCTGATGCCGCGAGAGCGCGAGAAGAAAGACCTCGCGAGGGTCTTCCAAGCGCTCCGCATCGAAGTGAACCACGAGATGGACGCGCTCTCCGAGCTGCTTGGCGCGGCGGTGCGCGTGTTGCGCCCCGGTGGCCGCCTTTCGGTGATAACCTACCATTCGCTCGAAGACCGCATGGTGAAAAACTTTATGCGCAGCGGCCGCGCCGATGGAAAGGTGGAGCAGGACTTTTACGGCCGCCGCCTGTCGCCGCTCCGCGCGGTAAACAACAAAGTGATTGTCCCCACGCAGGAAGAGCAGGAGCGCAACCCCCGCAGTCGCTCGGCGAAGCTCCGCGTGGCGGAGAAAGTGTGACGGACGCGTGTTACGCAGCTTGCGGCGAGCACACCTTATTATATATAGAAGAAAGGCAATTCTCCCCTGACTTATGGAAGAGGAAGCAAAGGACAAGAAAGAAGAAAAGCGCGCGGCGAAAAACGCGGCGGAGGAAAGGCGCGGACAAACCGTGGAGGAAAAGCCTGCGGGAAGTCTGTTGCGCCGGCTTACTGCTGACGACCAGGAGGAAATAGAGCGCCCGCAAAAATCCTACAATTTCCGCGCCATTATGGGCGGAGACCTGCTGACGAAAGGGTGGTTCAGAAAAAATTTCTGGTACATCGTAATGGTTGTGCTTATGACGATAGTCTATGTAAGCGGCCGCTACTCTTGCCAGCAGGAGATGATTGCCACGAAAGCCCTTTCAGACACGCTGCTCGACCGCCGCTACAAGGCACTCACGCGCATGAGCCAGCTGAAAGAGCGCACGCGCCGCAGCGTCATAGAGGAAAGCCTGGCCGACACCGCCCTGCAGACGTCGGTCACGCCGTCATATAACCTAAAAGTAGACGAAGAATGAATTTTCCCGCCGGAAAGGTGATGCCGCGCTACGGCTTTGTGGTGGCCCTGATGGTTTTGGGCTTCGTCGCCGTGCTTGTAAAGGCAGGGTACACCATGAGCGTGCGCAAAGGCTACTGGATGGCCGTGGCGGAGCGTTACAAGCGCGCCAACGAGCCGCTGCCTCCCACGCGCGGGAATATCCTCGCCGACAACGGCGAGCTGCTTGCCTCGTCGCTGCCCGAGTATAAAATCTTCATGGACTTTATGTCTTGGGAGAAGGACTCGGCGCGGTGGGTGAAAGACCAGCACCGCCGCGACTCCATCCTCGAGAATTCTCTGGACACGATATGCCAGGGCATGCGCCGTGTGCTTCCCGACGTGGACCCGGCGCAGATGCGCGAGCATCTCTTGGAGGGACGCCGCAAGAAAAGCCACAACTGGCTGCTATACAAGAAGCGCATTTCCTACATACAGTACCGGCAGCTGAAAGAGTTGCCGCTCTTCCGCCTTTCGCCCAATAGCGGCGGCTTCCACACCGAGGAGATAAAGACGCGAAACAACCCCTACGGGCGGCTTGCCATACGCACCATCGGCGATCTCTACAAGGGAAGAGGTGACAGCGCACGCACAGGGCTCGAGCTCTCCTTTGACTCCATCCTGCGCGGCAAACCCGGCTTCGGACACAGGCAGAAAGTGCTCAACCGCTATCTCACCATTACGGACAAGCCCGCAGAAAACGGCTGCGACATACAGACCACGCTGAACGTGGCTATGCAGGATGTCTGCGAGAAAGCGCTCTCGGACAAACTCAACGAGCTGGAGTCGGAGTACGGCGGCTGCGAGTTTGGCGTGTGCATACTTATGGAGGTGGCGACCGGCGACATAAAGGCGATGACCTCGCTTTCAAAGACGGCGGACGGCACGTTCAGGGAAATTTCGCCCTATGCCGTCAGCCTGATGTTTGAGCCAGGCTCCGTCTTCAAGCCCATGTCTTTCCTTGTGGCTATGAACGACGGCTTCCTCCACTTGGACGACGCCGTCGACGTGCAGCACGGCGTGAAGGAGATGTACGGACGCAAGATGCGAGACGCCAACTGGCGCAGTGGCGGAAACGGCGTGCTGACCGTTCCGCAGATTCTGCAAAAATCGTCCAACGTGGGCGTGAGCACCTTCATAGACCGTTTCTACCACAACGACCCGCGCCGTTTCGTCAAAGGCATTTACAGCGTGGGCACGGCGGAGGATTTGCAAATACCCCTCGCCGAGTACAAGAAACCGCGCATACGCATGCCGGCGCCAGATAAGAGCAACTGGTCCAACACCGCCTTGCCATGGATGAGCATCGGCTACGAGACGCAGATACCGCCTATCAATACGCTGAACTTCTATAACGGCATCGCCAACAACGGCAAGCTGCTGCGCCCGCGCCTTGTGAAAGCGGTTTTGCGGGACGGCGAAGTGGTGAAGGAGTACCCTGTCACTGTCTTGCGCGAGCACATGGCGAAGCCCGAGGCCGTGCGCAACATACAATACTGCCTTGAGTCCGTCGTGACGCAAGGGTTGGGGCGCAAGGCGGGAAGCCGCCACTTCCGCGTTTCGGGCAAGACTGGCACGGCACAGGTATGGACAAAGGCGGGTTTCTCCTCAAAATACCTCATATCCTTTGCCGGTTATTTCCCCTCCGACAAGCCCGAGTACTCGTGCATCGTCTGCATACACCGCAGCAGCCCGGCCTCCGGCGGCACGATGTGCGCCCCGGTCTTCCGCCGCGTAGCTGAGACGGTAATGGCCCAGCGGAGGCTTGACGACTTCTCCGGCGCACGCGACACGGCAAACAACCATCTGCCGCTCGTCGGCGCGGGAAATATGGCCGCTGCCGCTTCCGTCTTGGAGCAGCTCGGCGTGAAATTTGGCGGAAACGTATTGCCCTCCGAAGACGGCCGCGCCGTGTGGGGCGTTTCCACTCTGGGCGGCAACACGCTTTCCCTTATGAGCAACGGCGGAAAGAGCGAAGGCGAAGTGCCAGACGTGCGCGGCTACGGACTGCGCGACGCGCTTTTCCGCTTAGAGAAGCTCGGGCTGCGTGTCCGCGTGCAAGGACGGGGACGCGTAAGCACACAAAGTCTGAAGCCCGGCTATCGCTACCGAAAAGGCGAGCGAATAGACCTCATGCTCGGCGACCCGAAAGAGTGGGAGGAAGAGATGGCGGACACCGTCGCGGCTAAGCCCGTCGTGCAAAAGGCGGACAGCGTGAAAAAAGACAGCGCGGCGCGGGCAAGTGCCGTGCAGGAGAAACCTGCGCCCAAGAACGCAGAGGTGAAGCCGGCAGAGCCAAAGAAGCCTGCCGCGACAAAGTCCGAGCCGAGGAGGGAGAACGCCGCAGTGAAAGCGGGGGAGAAGAAAAAGCCGGCAAGGGAAGCAGCACAGACAAAGAAGAAGCCCGCTGCAAGAGCGGAGGAGACGAAAGCGCAAAGACAGCGCGGAGCCTCGACAAAGAATAGATAAAGCATTACGAATAGGAAACACATACGGAAATGACACTGTCGGACATACTTCAAAGCGTGGAGGTAAAAGAGTCAAAGGGCTCACTCCAACGGGAAATAACGGGCGTGTGCATCGACTCGCGCCAAGCGAAGCCGGGCAGCCTTTTCATAGCAGTGAAAGGCACGCAGACCGACGGACACGCTTATATCTCTAAGGCGGTCGAGCAAGGCGCGTCGGCCGTGCTGGTGTGCGAGCCCATCGCGGCCGCCGCGCCGGAGGACGTGACCTTTGTGCGCGTAGACGACACCGAATCCTGCGTGGGCAAGGTTGCCACCCAATTCTACGGCGACCCCACTTCCAAGCTGCGGCTTGTAGGCGTTACCGGCACAAACGGCAAGACCACCATCGCCACACTCCTATATAATATGTTCCGCGCCTTTGGGTACAAGTGCGGGCTCTGTTCGACGGTGTGCAACTACATTGACGGGGAGGAGATACCCGCCGACCACACCACGCCCGACCCTGTCACTTTGAACGCCCTGCTTGCGCGTATGGTCGAGGCCGGCTGCGAGTACGCCTTCATGGAATGCTCGTCCCACGCCATCCATCAGAAGCGCATCGGCGGGCTTCGCTTCGCCGGCGGCATCTTTACCAATCTGACGCGCGACCATCTCGACTACCACAAGACCTTTGAGAATTACCGCGACGCCAAGAAGGCTTTCTTCGACGCGCTTCCCAAGGACGCTTTTGCCATAACCAACGCAGACGACCGCAACGGCATGGTGATGGTGCAAAACACTCAGGCCGCCGTGCGCACTTACTCCACGCGCACAGCCGCCGACTACAAGGGACGCATCTTGGAGGAGAGCATAGAGGGAATGTTGCTCGACATAGACGGCCGCGAGGTGAGCGTACGCTTCGTAGGACGTTTCAACGTGTCTAACCTCCTCGCGGTATACGGCGCGGCGATAATGCTCGGGCATACCCCCGAAGAGGTGCTGCGCGTACTTTCAACGCTCCATCCCGTAAACGGGCGCTTCGAGGCGATACGCTCGCCGCAGGGTTTCAGCGCGATTGTCGACTATGCCCATACGCCCGACGCGCTGGAGAATGTCCTCGCCGCCATCAACGAGATTGTGCGCGGAAAAGGAAAGGTCATCACCGTCTGCGGCGCGGGCGGCAACCGCGACAAAGGCAAGCGTCCCCTTATGGCACAGGAAGCCGTGAAGCAGAGCGACCGCGTGATAATCACGAGCGACAACCCGCGCTTCGAGGAGCCGCAGGACATCATCAACGACATGCTTGCCGGCCTTGACGGGGAGCAGATGAAAAAGGTCGTGAGTATTGCCGACCGCCGCGAGGCTATTCGCACCGCCACGATGCTGGCTCAGCCGGGCGACGTGATACTTGTCGCGGGAAAGGGACACGAGCCCTATCAGGAGATTAAAGGGGTGAAGCACCACTTTGACGACCACGAGGAGATAAGAAAGGCTTTCGGGCTGCAGTGATTCCCGCAAAATTCCGACAAAGATGCTATACTACCTCTTTCGCTTCTTGGAGCAGTTCGGCGTGCCCGGCTCCGGTCTGTGGGGATATATTTCCTTCCGCGCTTTGCTTGCTCTGATGCTCGCGCTCGTCATTTCCGCGTGGTTCGGCGAGTATTTCATTAAATGGATGAAGCGGCGGCACATCAGCGAGACGCAGCGCGACGAGAAAATCGACCCGTTTGGCGTGAAGAAAATCGGCGTGCCCTCGATGGGCGGCATTATCATCATCGTCGCCATCCTTGTCCCCTGTCTCTTGCTCGGGCGTCTGCGCAACATTTATATGATTCTGATGCTCGTCAGCACCGTTTGGCTCGGGCTGTTGGGCTTTCTTGACGACTATATCAAGATTTTCAAGAAAAACAAAGACGGTCTGCCCGGACGCTACAAGATAGTGGGGCAGGTGCTGCTCGGTCTTGGCGTGGGGCTGACGCTTTACCTGAGCCCGGACGCTACGATCAGGGAGAACGTAGAGATGAGGCGCAGCGGCGAAGTCACGGAAATTGTACACAAAAGCCAGCCCGTGAAGAGCACGCTTACTACTATACCCTTCGTAAAGAATAATAACTTCGATTACGCAACGCTCACTTCTTTCTGCGGAAAGCACAAGAGAGCGGCAGGGTGGGTTGTCTTCGTGCTGGTGACTATTTTCGTCATCACGGCGGTATCGAACGGCGCGAATCTCAACGACGGTATGGACGGAATGGCGGCGGGAAACTCGGCTATAATATGTATTGCGCTGGGGATCTTGGCGTATGTGTCGAGCCACATAGAGTACGCGTCGTACCTCAATATCATGTACGTTCCGCAGTCGCAGGAACTGGTGATTTTCACCTGCGCAATGGTCGGCGCGCTTATTGGCTTTCTCTGGTACAACGCTTACCCCGCGCAGGTCTTTATGGGCGACACTGGCTCGCTTATGATAGGCGGCGTGATAGCCGTGCTCGCCATCATCATCCATAAGGAACTGCTCATACCCGTGCTTTGCGGCGTATTCCTCTTGGAGAGCCTGAGCGTGATATTGCAGGTTGAGTACTTCAAGCTTGGGAAACGGCGCGGCAGAAAGCAGCGCATTTTCAAGCGCACGCCGATACACGACAACTTCCGCGTTTTGCCCGAGCAGCTCGACCCCACCTGCCGCTACGTGCTGGGCAAGTGGCCGCGCGGAGCTTGGCACGAGTCGAAAATCACCGTGCGTTTTTGGATAACAACGATACTACTTGCCGCCCTTGCCATCATCACGCTGAAAATCAGGTGACGGGCAGACGGGAAAAGGAAAGGCAAAATATGTCAGAAAAAAAGCGTTTGGTCGTCCTTGGTGCGGCCGAGAGCGGCGTGGGTGCCGCGATACTTGCGCAGAAAGAGGGCTACGAGGTGTTTGTCTCCGACATGGGGCAGATACAGCCCCGTTATAAGGCGATGCTTGACGAGTGTGGCATACGCTGGGAGGAAGGAGCGCACACCGAAGCCGAAGTGCTGCGGGCGGACGAGGTGGTGAAAAGCCCCGGAATACCCGACACTGCTCCGATGGTGTGCAAACTCGCCGCGCTGGGCACGCCCGTGCTCAGCGAGATAGAGTTTGCCGGGCGTTACACAAGCTCCAAGATGATTTGCATCACGGGCAGCAACGGAAAAACCACGACCACCTCGCTTATATACCATATCCTGCGCAAGGCGGGAGAGGACGTGGGGCTTGCGGGCAATATTGGTCACAGCCTTGCCTTGCAGGTGGCGCGTTCGCCGCACAAGACGTACGTCATAGAGTTGTCTTCTTTCCAGCTGGACAATATGTATGACTTCCGCGCCGATATTGCCGTGCTGCTTAACATAACGCCCGACCACCTTGACCGCTACGGCTTTTGCATGCAAAACTACGTAGACGCGAAGATGCGTATTCTGCAAAACCAGCGGACGGACGACACCTTTATATATTGGCGGGGTGACGAGCACGTGCCTGTTGAGCTTTCCAAGCGCGAGGTAGCGAGCCGTCTCTGCGGGTTTTCCGATAAGCCCGAAGAGCTTTCTGCGGGCTACGCGGACGGGGAAAAATTTGTGGTAAACGCTCCCGTGCGCTTTGAAATGCCGCTCTCGGAGCTTTCCCTCCCCGGCACGCACAATTTGCGCAATTGCCTCGCCGCCGCCATCGCCGCGCTCTCCGCCGGCGTCGCGCCCGAGGTGGTGCGGGCCGGCTTGTCCGACTTCCCGGGCGTAGAGCACCGCTTGGAGAAAGCGGGCACGGTGCGCGGCATACATTTCGTCAATGACTCGAAAGCCACCAACGTCGACGCTTGCTACTGCGCTTTGGAGAGCATGCGCACGCCGGTTGTGCTGATATTGGGCGGAAAGGACAAGGGAAACGACTATGCGGAGATAATTCCCTTTGTGAAGGAGAAATGCCGCGCTCTTGTGTATATGGGCGCGGACAACGCCAAGCTGCACAAGTGCTTTGACGCGCTCGGGCTGCCCGTGGCTGACACGCACAGTATGGCGGAGTGTATGGAAAACGCCGTGCGTCTGGCGCAAGAGGGCGACACCGTGCTGCTCAGCCCGTGCTGCGCCAGCTTCGACCTTTTCCATAATATGGAAGACCGGGGCGAGCAGTTCAAGGCTTGGGTGCGGGCTTGGCAGGGATAGTTGGAATTGAAGCTCCCTCGGGGGCGAAACGCGAAAAGATAGGCAGACTATGAAGACATCGCTTGGAAAATACTTCATGGGCGATAGCGGGATTTGGGTTATATACTTCTTCCTGTGCGTCACCTCCTTGGTTGAGGTGTTCAGCGCGGGCAGCGCGTTGGCGTACAAGGACGGAAGCTACCTCTCTCCGCTTTTGCGCCAGGCCGCATTCCTCGGTCTGGGCACGTTTGTGGTATGGGCACTCCACTGCATACCTTGCCGCACCTACCGCATTATTCCCATTATAATGGTGCCCGCCTCTTTCCTGCTTTTGTTGTATACCCTGCTTTTCGCGAAAGCCACAAACGAGGGAAGCCGATGGATAGACTTGGGACTTTTCAGCTTCCAGCCCTCCGAGGTGGCGAAACTGTCTGTCATTGTAGCCGTGGCGCTCATCCTTTCGCGTACGCAGCAGGAAGACGGAGCCAGCCGCAACGCGATAAAATACATAATGTATGTGACGGCGCCTATTGTGGCGCTAATCGTGCCCGAGAATTTCTCCACGGCAGCCTTGCTCTCCGCCGTGGTGTTGCTGATGATGTTTGTGGGGCGCGTCCCGCTCTTGCAGATTGGCAAAGTCATCGGTGTCCTCGTCTTGATTTGCGGGCTTTTCTTGGGGGCTTACTCTGCGCTGCGAGCTACGGGGCAAAACGAGCTTGTGGAGAAAGTGCACATTTTCCACCGTGTCGACACGTGGGTAAGCCGCTTGGACGACCACGCGTCGCACGACAACGACACAGACCCGGAGAAATTTGACCTTGCCAACAACGCCCAGGTGGGACACGCCAACATAGCCATTGCTTCGAGCGGCATATTGGGCAAAATGCCGGGCAACTCTGTCGAGCGCGACTTTCTCGCGCAGGCTTTCTCCGATTTTATTTTTGCCATCATTATTGAGGAACTCGGCCTCGCCGGGGCATTCGTCGTCGTGATGCTATACGTCATGTTGCTGGTGCGCGTCGGACGTATGGCAAATCGCTGCGAACGCAATTTTCCCCCGTTCCTCGCTCTCGGCCTCACGCTGATGATGGTGCTGCAGGCGTTGGCAAATATGCTTGTCGCCGTGGGGATAGCCCCCGTCACGGGCCAGCCCCTGCCGCTCATTAGCCGAGGCGGAACGTCCACCCTCATCTTCTGCGCCTATATGGGCATCATATTGAGTGTGAGCCGCTATTCGCGCCAAAATCCCAAGCCGGATCACACACCCTTTGACGGCGCGGTGGAAGGGGTGCGCCGTGACGACGACTGACCCGCAGCGCGTCTGTCGCGGCTTGGCGGCAAGTGCCGCAGGCGGGCGGCGCGGTTTTCCAAAAGTCAAAAAGACACGCGCAACAAGGCGGCTTTCTGCGATTTATAAATAACTTTGTGCGTAGAAGACTTGCCGAAAGGGCGGGAGAGTGCCTTTCCGCAGCGGGTTTTCCGTAAACTCTCTGTCCTTATGCAGAACAATTGCCATCTCTCAAAGCTGATAGAGTCGCAGGCAAAGCGCTACGGCGACCGCGCAGCTATGAGTTACCGCGACTACGATGCCGGTAAGTGGGTTCCCGTCTCTTGGAAACGGTTTGCCGAGAATGTGAAGAAAGTCTCCATCGCGCTTTTGCGCCATGGCGTCGGCGTGCAGGAGAACATCGCCGTATTTTCGCAGAACAAGCCCGAAACACATTTCGTAGACTTCGGCGCGTACGGCATACGCGTAACCACCATACCTTTCTACGCCACAAGCAGCGGGGCGCAAGTCACCTATATGCTCAACGACGCTCAGGTGCGCTTCCTCTTTGTCGGCGAGCAGCAGCAGTACGACACGGCTTTCAGCGTCATAGCACTTAGCCACACGCTCGAGCGCATAATCATCTTCGACCGCAAGGTGCAGCGCAACCCGAAAGACCACCTTTCAGTCTATTTCGACGACTTTGTCAGCGACGCGCTGAAAGGCGACGTGAGCGAGCTTGAGGCGGAGTATGTCCGCCGTCAGGCTGATGCCAACTTCGACGACCTTTGCAACATCCTTTACACAAGCGGAACGACGGGCAACAGCAAGGGCGTGATGCTCACATACGGCATGTACCACGAGGGCTTCCGCGTGAACGACGCCGTCCTCCCGCTCTCCGATGAGGATGTCTTCCTCAATTTCCTCCCCTACACCCACGTCTTCGAGCGTGCATGGTGTTATCTCGGCTTCACGGAGGGCGCGCTGCAGTGCGTCAACCTGCGTCCCGCCGACGTGCTGCGTTCCATGCAGGAGGTTCGCCCCACGTGCATGAGCAGCGTGCCGCGCTTTTGGGAGAAGGTCTATCAGGCCGTGCTTGAGAAGACGGAGAGCGGACCGTTGGTGCAGCGAAAACTCATACGCGATGCCTTGGAAGTGGGCGGACGCTACTGGCAAGATTACCTCTCCAAGGGTAAAACCGCCCCGCTCTCGTTGAGGCTGCGCTACAAGTTCTACGACAAGACGGTCATACGTATGCTCCGCAGCACGCTGGGTCTCGACCGCGCCAATTTCTTCCCGACTGCCGGCGCGGCGGTGTCGCCCGAGGTGGAGCGCTTCGTGCATGCCGCCGGCATATATATGGTCGTGGGTTACGGACTCACCGAGACCACGGCGACAGTGTCTTGCGACATACCGGGCAAGCCCAACACGATGGGAAGCGTGGGGCGGCTCGTTGACAAAATTGAGATTAAATTCGGCGCAAATGACGAGATTCTCTTGCGCGGGAAGACCGTCACGCCGGGATACTATAAGAAAGTCTCCACTACAAGTGAGGCAATCGATTCCGAGGGCTGGTTTCACACCGGCGACGCGGGATATTTGAAAAACGGCGAGCTTTTCCTGCGCGAGCGAATTAAGGATTTGTTCAAAACTTCTAACGGGAAGTACATCGCTCCGCAGCTCATCGAGTCGAAGCTCGTGCTCGACCGCTATCTCGAGCAAGCCGTCATCGTGGCGGATAAGCGCAAGTTTGTCAGCGCGCTTATTGTGCCGGACTACAAACTGCTTGAGGCGTACGCACACGAGCGCGGCATAGCTTTCTCCTCACGCGAGGAGCTCTGCGCTAATGCCGAGATTGTGCGCTTCGTTTCCGAGCGCATCGAGACCCTTCAGCAGGACCTCGCCCACTACGAGCAGATAAAACGCTTTATACTCCTGCCGCACCCCTTCACGATGGAGAGCGGCGAACTCACCAACACGCTCAAAGTGCGCCGCCGCGCCGTCTACGAGCATTACGCCCGGCAGATTGACAAAATATACGCTGACGCCGAGGCGGACAAATGATTTGACAACACTTAAAGAAGAATGATAACCTCCGACCAACTCAAAGACACACAAAGCCGCGTTGAGGCTCTTTACCGCTATCTTGACATCGAGGCCAAAAGCGTGCAGCTCGAAGAAGAGCGGCTGCGCACCCAGGCTCCCGACTTTTGGGACGACGCCAAGCGGGCCGAGGAGCAGATGAAAAAGGTTAAGGGGATAGAGAAATGGATTGACGGGTACAAGCAGGTAAAGCTGCTTGTCGACGAGCTGGCTCTGGCTTTCGAGTTCTACAAGGACGAGATGGTGACCGAGGAGGAAGTCGACGACGACTACGCCCGCACGCTCTCCGCCATCGAGGAGCTGGAGCTGCGCAATATGCTGCGTCAGGAGGAGGACTCTATGGACTGCGTGCTGAAAATCAACTCGGGCGCAGGCGGAACGGAAAGCCAGGACTGGGCCTCGATGCTGATGCGCATGTATATGCGCTACGCCGAAGCGCACGGCTACAAGTGCGTCATCTCCCACTTGCAGGACGGCGACGAGGCGGGCATCAAGACGGTGACAATGGAGATTGAGGGCGACGATGCCTATGGGTACCTGAAGAGTGAGAACGGCGTGCACCGCCTTGTGCGCGTCTCTCCCTACAACGCGCAGGGCAAGCGCATGACGAGCTTTGCCTCTGTCTTTGTCACCCCTCTTGTGGACGACACAATTGAGGTATACGTCGACCCCTCCCGCGTGTCGTGGGACCTCTTCCGAAGCGGCGGCGCTGGCGGACAGAACGTCAACAAGGTGGAGACGGGCGTGCGCCTGCGCTACCAGTACAAGGACCCCGACACGGGCGAGGAGGAGGAAATCCTCATTGAGAATACGGAGAGCCGAAAGCAGCTCGAAAACCGCGAAAACGCCATGCGCCTCCTCCGCTCGCAGCTATACGACCGCGCCTTGCAAAAGCGCAAAGCGGCGCAGGCGAAGATTGAGGCGGGAAAGAAAAAGATAGAGTGGGGAAGCCAAATACGAAGCTATGTATTCGACGACCGCCGCGTCAAAGACCATCGCACGGGCTACCAAACCAGTGACGTGAACGGCGTGATGGACGGAAAAATCGACGGCTTCATAAAAGCGTACCTCATGGAGTTCTCCGAGCAGGAGCAAAACGCCGGCTGACGGCGGCGCTCTTGTGGAAAAGGCTGCCTAACCTTATAATCGAACATACTATGAAAGCTAACAGACAAAAGCGGACAAGCGCGCGCGACGCGCGGCAGGCACGCCAGGCCAACAGGGTGGTGAACGGCATCTTCATCGGGCTTATCCTTTTGATGGTGCTTGCTCTGATTGCTTACTACCTGCTTGTCTGAAACTTAGCGTCCGCCGGCGGCGGACTTCCGAAAATGGCGATAGAAATCGAACGCAAATTCTTGGTCAAGGGCGAATATAAGCCCTTGGCCTCTTCTTTTAGCCGCATCGTGCAGGGGTATATCTGCAGCGGGCGCGGCCGTACGGTGCGCGTGCGTCTGCGCGACGACAAAGGCTATCTCACTATCAAAGGACCTTCGCTTGACGGTGGACTTTCGCGCTACGAGTTTGAGAAAGAAATCACGAAAGACGAGGCTCTTTCGCTCCTCCGGCTTTGCGAGCCGGGCATGGTGGACAAAGTCCGCTGGCTCGTCCCTTGGGAGGGGCACACTTACGAGGTGGACGAGTTCTTCGGCGAAAACGAAGGACTCGTAGTGGCTGAGATAGAGCTTTCCCGCACCGACGAGCCATTCTCTCCCGCTCCCTTCCTCGGCGAAGAGGTGACGGGCGACCGGCGCTATTACAATTCCTCCCTCCGCGCCCTTCCGTACACAAAGTGGTAGGGAAAGTGCAAGCCGCATATATTGGGGGCGAATCACATTCTTTTCTCCGAGCGTGCAATCGCTTGTTTCGAGAAGTGAAATAGGCTGTTTGGGGCATTGGGCATAGGGCTACAATGGGTAAAATCCCGCCCTTAATAAGGTCTTCCGCAGTCCCCTCCGCCCGTTGGTGCGACATGTACACCAAAAAGAAAAATAGAACACTTGCGCTCGGCGGGCGAGAGGCGCATTTTTATGTAAGTTTAACTACAAACCTTAGGCCGGCCGCCGCCGAAAAGGATTTTCGCGGCGCGGAAAGGCGCTTCCT
The DNA here is from genome assembly GCA_963625935.1 of uncultured Oscillospiraceae bacterium. Classification (GTDB taxonomy): domain Bacteria; phylum Bacteroidota; class Bacteroidia; order Bacteroidales; family Bacteroidaceae; genus Alloprevotella. Next base: position 28,175 of record CAVFVD010000032.1, read on the forward strand.
GCGGACGGAAATAGGCTTCGGAGCGACGGGAATGCTTGGAGTTTTTCCTGCATGTACATCCCAGCGGCGCTGCATGTACATATCGGAGGCTCGTAATTTGCTGATATTCAACACAACGAAAGAGGGGATACGCACGCGGTGCATATCCCCTCTTTTCTCTACGCAAAGATAACACTTTTTCCGCCCGTTTGCAAGAGGCCGTTAACACTTGTGCACATTCCGAAAACCGACATTTAGGACACTTTTCGCGGACTTTGCGGGGCTGAGGACAGTCCCGCTCTCCCGTAAAAGTGGGCATGGCGTTCCCCGAAAGCTGGCGGCCGGCAGCGTGCGCGGAATGCTTCTCGCAAGGACGCTGTCACTGGACTTTAGTTTGTACGCCCGCTAAATGCCGAGGCGGAATTGCATGCAAAAGCGGGAAGCATGCGTAATAATATAAAGGAGGCGTTTCCCGCGAGGGCACGCGAGCCGTGCGAAGTGTGTGGGCGCTTCCTATTAAAAATAGGGGAGCGTACTATTAATAATAGGGGAGCGTCCTGCACGATAAAATTTGTGAGCTTCGTAAACAATGCGGGCGAGCCATATACAAAACATGCGGCACCCTATATATAGGAGTGCGCTCCATAAAAACAGTTGCGAGCCAAATATACAAGGCGCAGCCGCCAAATAAGACGGTCGCAGCCGCCATAATATATAAGGATTGTTTTCCCCTCAACTAAGGATTGTTTGCCCATCAACCGCCCTCAAAACCCTCCGTCGCCCGCCTCCGTTTTCCTCCTCCGCGCCCCGCCGCCCGCCCGCGCCTTCCCCTTTTTTTACCTCACGTTTTTGCCATCCGCGCCGCGCAAACCCCTCCCAAAAGCCCTGTTTTTCGCCCTTTTTGAAAGTTTTTTCAAAAAAAGTGGTGCCAGCTCTTGTCCGTTAAATATCCTTGCCGTACTTTTGCACTCGCTAAACGGGACGGCGGTCACGC
>CAVFVD010000033.1:0-28946 GCA_963625935.1 uncultured Oscillospiraceae bacterium
CAGAGCGTCTGCCTTACAAGCAGAGGGTCGGCGGTTCGAATCCGTCAGCGCCCACCCACACACATCCATCCCAATGCCCACGCCGTCCGACGGACGGGGCGCGGAAAACGAAAGCCGGTCCCGAGAAGACCGGCTTGATTGTTTTCAGGCGGGACGAGTATTTCTCCCAAGGCGTGGAAATCTTTTCCAAAGGCGAGGAATCTTTCCCCAAGGCGGGGAACACTTTTCCCGAGGCGGGAGTGATTTTCCACAAAAACGGGACAGTGTGCCAACGAGGCGGGACAGTTGTCCCCTTTCCACAAAGACACGAGCTATGCAAAACGGATTTGTAAAAGTGGCGGCCGGCGTGCCGCGCGTCAACGTGGCCGACTGCGCCTACAACACCCGCCAGATAGAGGGGCTGATGGCACGCGCCGACGGCCTGGGCGTAGAGGTGTTGTGCCTCCCAGAGCTCTCGCTCACCGCATACACCTGCCAGGACCTCTTCCACCAGCAACTGCTGCTCGACGAAGCGGAGGCCTCGCTGCTGAAGCTGATGGAGTTCAGCCGCAACCTTAGCCTCACCACGCTCGTCGGCGTGCCCGTGTCATACGGCGGCATGCTCTTCAACTGCGCCGCCGTTGTGCAGCGCGGGAAAGTGTGCGGCTTTGTCCCCAAGACCTATCTCCCCAACTACAAAGAGTTTTACGAGCGGCGGTGGTTCTCTCCCGCAGGCTCCGCGCCCAAGGACGCGGTGGTGCATTTCTGCGGACAGACCGTCCCGCTTTGCTCCTCGCTGCTCTTCAGCACCCAGCGCTGCGTCTTCGGCATAGAGCTGTGCGAAGACCTTTGGTCGCCCGTGCCGCCAAGCGGCAGACTTGCCCTCAGCGGCGCGGACATCATTTTCAACCTCAGCGCGAGCAACGAGCTCGTGGGCAAGGACAGCTACCTGCGCTCCCTTGTCACGGGACAGAGCGCGCGGCTCATCTCCGGCTACGTCTATGCCGGCTGCGGCTTCGGGGAAAGCACGCAGGACATGGTATTCAGCGGCCGCGCCTTCATTGCCGAAAACGGACACATGCTCGCCGCAGGCGACCGCTTCACTATGGACGAGCAGCTCGTGGTGAGCGAGATTGACGTGGAAAGGCTGCGGGCAGAGAGGAGAATGAACACTACTTTCGCCGCTTCCGCTGCCGACGCTGCCAACGCGCCACAGCCCGCCCCGCGCACAATAGAGCTTGAGCCCGTCTCGCCCAACGCTCCCTTCACGCTCACCCGCACCGTCGACCCGCACCCCTTTGTGCCGTCGGGCGACGAGCTGGACCTGCGCTGCGAAGAGATACTCTGCATGCAGAGCGAGGGACTTGCGCGGCGCGTGAGCCATACCGGTGCGAAGACGGTCACCGTGGGCGTGAGCGGAGGGCTCGACTCCACGCTCGCGCTCTTGGTGTGCGTGCACGCTTTCGACCGTCTGGGGCTCGACCGCCGTAACGTGGTGGGCATCACAATGCCCGGCTTCGGAACGACAGGGCGGACGTACACCAATGCGGTAAACCTTATGAAGCAGCTCGGCGTGACCATACGCGAGATAAGCATCGCCGACGCCGTGCGCAAGCACTTTGAGGACCTCGGGCACGACGAGAGCGTGCACGACCTCACTTACGAAAACTCCCAAGCCCGCGAGCGCACGCAGATACTTATGGACGCGGCGGGCCAGATGGGCGGTTTCGTAGTAGGGACGGGCGACCTGAGCGAGCTGGCCTTAGGCTGGGCTACATACAACGGCGACCACATGAGCATGTACGGCGTGAACGCCTCCGTGCCCAAGACACTCGTGCGCCACCTCGTGAAGTGGGCGGCGGAGAACATAGCCGACGAGGCGAGCCGCGTGACCTTGCTCGACATTGTCGACACGCCCGTCAGCCCGGAGCTTATCCCGCCCGCCGAGGACGGTACTATTGCGCAAGTCACCGAGGATCTTGTGGGTCCTTACGAGCTGCACGACTTCTTCCTCTACTACACCCTGCGCTTCGGCTTCCGCCCGCAGAAGGTGCGCTACCTTGCCCTGCACGCCTTCGACGGCGCACAGGGGCGTCCCTCCTACTCGGAGGAGACAATAGAAAAGTGGCTGCGCACATTCTACCGCCGCTTCTTCTCACAGCAATTCAAGCGCTCGTGCCTGCCCGACGGTCCGAAGGTGGGAAGTTGCTCTCTCAGTCCGCGAGGAGACTGGCGCATGCCCTCAGACGCAAGCTCGGCTTCGTGGCTCCGCGCCCTCGACGGCGAGGAAGAGACCTGACGGGCACTGGGAGCGTTTCTTCCGAAGTCTGTCCCCTACTCCATAGGAAAACGATTGGGGAGAAAAACGCCAGGCCTATTATTCAGAGAGAAAAATTCCGCAAAAAAGCAATCACTCCATAAAGGAAGCAAATGAGAAAGACATTCCTTACGCTGCTGCTCCTTGCCGTATGCTCGCTCGCCCTGCGCGCGGCGGACAAAGACGGCGAGACGCTTTTCGCCCGCATAGTGGCAGACCCGGCCGAAGTATACGCCGGCGACAGCACGCTGGTCTCCGTGGTGTTGTACGCCAGCGCGCCGATAGCAAAGGCGGAGTGCACCACGAAGTTCCGCCTTACGGGACGCGGAAAGAGCGACACGCGTCAGCTTTCCATAGACCGCGACGCGACGGCTTCCCGAGTGCGCGAGGGGCGCAATATCTATTACACGCTCGTCTGGGCACAGTATGTCGTCGCGCTGCACGACGTGGGGAAATACACCGTTCCGCAGCAGAAATTCAAGGCTACGCTCCGCCGCACCGTGCGCATGCCCGATATGTTCGACCGCATGATGGGAGCGCAGCCCGAGTACCGCGAGACACAGGTGGCGGGAGAGTCGGAAGCGCTCACCATTGAGGCGAAGGAGAAGCCCTTGCGCAGCACACAGGAAATGATGCGCTCCGGCGGCGGTGTGCTTTGAGGCAAGCCACACCCGTTTTAGAGAAAAGCCGCAACCGTTTTTTAGGGAAAACATCCCTACCCCCGCCCACACATTTTGGGCAAAACAGAACGCGCCCCGGACACAGCAGTCATGCGTCCGGGGCGCGTTTTCGCTTTCAATGCCGCGCTTCTCAGGAAGCACCGCCGAGCTTCGCGTCCATGCTTGCCGCCGCGTGCTTTCCGTCACCCATGGCGAGTATGACCGTAGCCCCGCCGCGCACAATGTCGCCTCCAGCGAAAAGCATCGGCACGGACGACTCCATGTCCTCGCCGACAGCGATGGTGCCCTTGCGCCCAAGCTCCAGCCCCTCTACAGAGCGCGGCACGATGGGGTTAGGCGAAACGCCGATGCTTACAATCACGAGGTCGGTCTCGACCTCCTCAATCGCACCCTCAACGGGCACGGGACGGCGACGGCCGCTTGCGTCCGGCTCGCCAAGCTCCATGCGCTGCAGCCGTGCCTTGCACACGTGGCCGGTCTCGTCTGCGACGTACTCAAGCGGGTTGTGCAGCGTGCAGAAACGCACCCCCTCCTGCTTGGCGTGGCACACCTCCTCAAGGCGTGCGGGCATCTCTTCCTCCGAACGGCGGTAGACGATGGTGGCACTCTCCGCGCCAAGACGGAGAGCGGTGCGCACGCTGTCCATAGCCGTGTTGCCGCCGCCCACCACAAGCACGTGGCGGCCGCGCGGCACGGGCGTGTCGCTCGCCTCGTTGGAGGCGTCCATCAAATTGACGCGCGTGAGGTACTCGTTGCTTGAAAGTATGCCCGAGGCGTTTTCTCCCGGCACGCCCATAAAGTTGGGAAGACCGGCGCCCGACGCCACGAAGATGCCCGCGAAGCCCTGCGCCCGCAGCTCGTCCATCGTGAGCGTTTTGCCTATGATGCAGTCCTTCACAAAGCGCACGCCGGCGCGGCGGAGGTTTTCTATCTCAAAATCCACTACGCTGTTGGGGAGGCGGAACTCTGGTATTCCGTACTTCAAGACTCCCCCTATCTCGTGCAAAGCCTCGTATACCGTGACGGCGTATCCGCGCCGCGCCATTTCGCCGGCGAATGACAAGCCCGCCGGACCGCTTCCCACGACGGCCACTTTCTTCGCGCCCTCCTTCGGGGACACGGCGGCAGGGGCGGCGGAGTGCTCGCGCTCGTAGTCGGCGGCGAAACGCTCCAAATAGCCTATTGCCACGGGAGACGATTGCATTTTGTGGTGGATGCAACGGCTTTCGCACTGCTTCTCTTGCGGGCAGACGCGTCCGCAGACGGCAGGCAGCGCGCTCGTTTCCTTTATGGCGCGGGCCGCTTCCATTATCTCGCCCTTCTCTATGTGCTTCACGAAGCGCGGTATGTCGATGCCCACGGGACAGCCTCCCACGCAGCCGGGATTGGCGCAGTCGAGGCAGCGCGTAGCCTCGCGCATAGCCACTTCGAGCGTGAGCCCGCGGTTAACCTCCTCGCGCAGACGGCGGGCGCGGTAGCCCGGCTCCAGCTCTTCCATCTCGCAGCGCGGCACGGCAAGCCGCTCCTTTGGCTTCTTCGCCGCACGCAACTCCTTGCGCCACGCCGCGTCACGGCTCTTGTCCGTCTCTTCGGGGACGTGGGCGCATGCTCCTTCTCCCGGTGTCGTTTGTGCGGGACTGACACTCATTTCTGCGGAAGCGGGATGCAGCAGCTCGGGATGGGCGGCAAGGCGCTCGTTGGCCTCACGCTCTTCCTTCTTGAACGCTCCCATGCGCTTTATCATCTCGTCAAAGTCCACCTGATGTCCGTCAAACTCGGGACCGTCCACGCAGACGAAGCGCGTGACCCCGCCCACGTTGACACGGCACGCGCCGCACATGCCCGTGCCGTCAACCATGATGGTATTGAGAGAGACATCGGTGGGCACGTCATACTTCTTGGTAAGCAGGCAAACAAACTTCATCATCACGGCAGGGCCTATGGCGAAACACTTGTCCACTTTCTCGCGCCGCAGCACTTTCTCCACGCCCTGGGTCACAAGACCCTTTTCGCCGTAACTGCCATCGTCGGTCATGACAATGACCTCGTCGCACGACTCGCGCATCTCCTTTTCAAGGATGATAAGCTCGCGGGTGCGTCCGGCAAGCACGGTCACCACGCGGTTGCCCGCCTCGTGCAGCGCCCGCACGATGGGCAGGAGCGGAGCTATTCCCACGCCGCCGCCGGCGCATACCACCGTTCCGTAAGGGCGTATGTCGGTGGCGCGTCCAAGAGGGCCTACCACGTCGGCCAGACAGTCGCCCGGCTCCATGGCGCAGAGCTTGGATGAGGTTACGCCCACGCGCTGCACAACCAGTGTCACCGTCCCCTCTTCGGGGTCGGCGGCGGCAATGGTAAGCGGCACGCGCTCGCCCTCTGCGTCTGTGCGCACTATGACAAAGTGTCCTGCCTTCCGCGCGCGGGCTATCAGCGGCGCTTCCACGTCAAGGCGGAAGACGTTGTCCGAGTACTGCTCCTTTCTTACTATTCTGTTCATATATAAGTCTAAAAGATTGTCTGTCGTTGTCCCATTCCCGCCGCGTCTGCGTCAGAAGCGCACGCGCCACTCGGCGGGATACATGTTGTTGGCCCGCGCCCCGATGTTGTTGACGAAGCCGAGCGCGTGGCCGCGGTGCGTCACCACCACATATCCGCGCGGCACGCCGGCGGGCAGCGTAAGCGCTTCGCGGCGCAGGTAGCTAAGCGCGTCTTCAAGTCCCAGCTCCACCTCGGGGAAAGCCCCCGGAGCGCGGCACGTGCTAAGCGCAAGGGCATGCTGCGGCACGAGTTTGCGCCCTTTCTCCGCCACAAGCGCCACACCCGCCGAGAGCGGGCGCACGGTGGCGCAGACGCGGCGCACGTCGTCGGAGAGCGTGCGGCGCACGGCTATGAGCGTGCCTGAGGCATCGGGCATTATGTCAAAATCTGCCGACGGGGCCACAAGCCGCGCCGCCTCCGCCACGCCTTTCGGGCGGGGACTTTGCGCCGCGCCCTTTTTCGCGCGTTTGGAACGCGGGGCAGGCTCGTCGGCAGTCTTTCGCAAGAGCGCCACAAAGAGCCCCTCGCCCATTGTATGGTTTGGCAAAAAGCGTGCCACGGGCATACCGCCGCCCGTTAGGTCGCCCGTCACGCCCCAAGCGGGGTCGGTGTCGACGACTACGCACTCCGCGCCGAGTTCGCGGCAGATGAAGCGCACGTTGTCCTCGTCTTCTTCACGGTTGAACGTGCACGTGCTGTACACAAGATATCCGCCGCCGCGCAGTGCCGGCCACACCGAGGCGACAATCTCTCGCTGCCGCGCCGCGCACGCCGCCACCGCCTCCTCGCTCCATTCCGCCCGCGCGGCGGGGTCTTTGCGAAACATCCCCTCGCCGGAGCACGGCACGTCGGCCGCCACCACGTCAAAGAAGCCCGTAAGCGGGGCAAACTCTTCCGGGTAGGACATGGTGCAAACCACGTCTGGGTGTCCCCACTTGGCAAGATTTTCCACAAGTATCTGCGCCCGCTGCCGCACAGGCTCGTTGGCCACCAGCAGCGAGCCGGCGGGCAGGAGCGACCGCCACAGGGTGCTTTTCCCGCCCGGCGCGGCGCAGAGGTCGAGCACGCGGCGCGGGGTGAAGTCTTCCTCAATTTTGCGGTATACGCGCTCTACAAACATCGACGAGGCCTCTTGCACGTAGTAGCAGCCGGCGTGCAGGAGCGGGTCGTGCGTGAAACGGGGGCGCGAGGAAAGGTACACGCCCGCCGCGCACCAAGGCACGCCGCCGGCTTCGGGGGCGGGCAGCGCGGGGGGCGTTTTCAGCGGATTGACCCTAAGGCTCACGGGTGAGGCGGACGCGCCGAGCGCGTCGCAAAGGCGGGCTGCCTCGTCCGCGCCAAGCAGCCGCTCCATTTCGCTTACGAAGCCGGACGGAAGGACGGGGACTGCGTTTTCTTCTACGTGCATCGGACGGGGATTTATTTCAGAAAAACAAAATAGACGGCGGCGACAAGGCAGAGGAAGGCCGCGAGGTGGTTCCAGTGGAAAGACTCCCCGCGAAACATCACCGTGACTATGGCCGTGAAGACAACAAGCGAGACAACCTCCTGCACTACTTTGAGCTGAACGATAGAGAACGGACCGCCGTTTGTCGCCGAGCCTATGCGGTTGGCCGGCACTTGGCACATGTACTCAAAGAGGGCTATGCCCCACGAAAAAAGGATGACCGCCCAAAGCGGCCAGTTGCGGCTCACGCCGGTTTCTTGCAACTTGAGATGCCCATACCAAGCGAAGGTCATGAAAACGTTGGAGCAGACAAGAAGCAGGACTGTGTAAAGGGGTTTCATCAGGGGAAAACGTGGTTGGAAAGGGCGCGGTCCACGGTTTCCCGCACACGCCGCGCCCTTAGTGCATATCAAACGGAGACTTTGGCGGGAATGTGCGGCCAGGGGTCGTAACCCTCGAGCGCAAAATCCTCATAACGGAAAGCGAAAAGGTCTTTCACGTCGGGGTTGAGCCTCATGCGCGGCAGCGGGCGCGGCTCGCGCGTGAGCTGCAAGCGTGCCTGGTCGAGGTGATTGAGGTAGAGATGCGTGTCGCCCGTGGTGTGCACAAACTCGCCCGGCTGCAAACCCGTCACCTGCGCCGCCATCATCAGCAGGAGCGCGTAGCTGGCAATGTTGAACGGCACGCCGAGGAAAGTGTCCGCCGAGCGCTGGTAGAGCTGCAGCGAGAGCCGTCCGTCTGCCACATAAAACTGGAAAAGGAGGTGGCAGGGCGGGAGGTTCATCCGCCCGAGGTCGGCCACGTTCCACGCCGACACCACCATGCGGCGGGAGTCCGGCGTCTCGCGTATCTGGCGCAGCACTTCGCTGATTTGGTCGATATGCCCGCCGTCATAGTCGGGCCAGGAGCGCCACTGGTAGCCGTAGATATGGCCAAGGTCGCCGTCGGGCGAGGCCCACTCGTTCCAGATGCGCACACCGTTTTCCTGCAAATAGGCCACATTTGTGTCGCCGCGCAAAAACCACAGCAGCTCGTGTATGATGCTCTTCAAGTGCAGCTTCTTCGTGGTGAGCAGCGGGAAACCCTGGGAGAGGTCGAAGCGCATCTGGTGGCCGAAGACGCTGCGCGTGCCCGTGCCGGTGCGGTCGCCTTTTTCCACGCCCTCGTCAAGCACGCGCTGCAAAAGGTCAAGGTATTGTTTCATTGTGTGGGAATATGCCCTTTCCGCCCACTCCCGCCCCGCAAGCAGATGCCTTGCGGACGGCGGCGGAAAGTCCGCACAAATATACTGCAAAAATTGCATTTCTCCGCCCTCGCCCTATCCTCGGTTTTGCTTGCTCCGCACGCACGAAAAAGGCGCTCTTTTGCTATGAAAATGCGCCCCAAACGGCAGGTGAATTTTTATGTAAGTTTAACTATCAGCCTTAACTCCGGAAGAAGCCGAAAGGACTTTCTGAGCAGAAAAAGTACACTTCTCGCCACGGGAATAGGCTTCGGAGCGACAGGAATACTTGGAGTTTTTCCTACATGTACATACCGGCGGCGCTACATGTACATATCGGAGCTTCGTAACTCGCTGATACTCAATACAGCAAAAGAGAGGATACGCACGGGGTGCATATCCTCTCTTTCCGATACACAAAGATAATACATTTTCAGCCGTTTTCCAAATCGGCATTAACTATTTTTACCAAACCAACTTCGGCAAAAGGCGGCGTTTTGCGGCATTTCGTGCGCCCATTTTACGCCTCTGCGGGAGCAGGAAAAAGGCCTATTTCGGAGAGCATCTTTCCGTACGCCGCCGCTTTCTTTTCGAGCGCGAGCGGATAGGCGCGGCTGGTGCTGGGCATGCGGTAGAGGCGCAGTTCGCGCCCATCAATGCGTGCCTCGACATACGCCCCCACGCGCGGCGCTTGCGTGCCGAAGAAGGCGCAAAGCTCCTCCGCCGCCTTTTGCCCGGTGGCGGCCACCGCGCGGCACTGGGGCAAGGCAGAGAGCAGGGCAGCGATGTCCGTGCGCTCCTCCACCTGCAAAAATTTGTCGGAGGCGTTGCCCTGCAAGCGGGTCACGGCGCAGGCGGTGTCGTAGAGCGCCACGCCGAGCTTGGAGAGGAAAGCCTCGATGCGCGGGCGGTCGAAGCGCCGCTGCGCCGTGTCGACAAACCAGTCGCGCTCGCCGTGGTAAAGCAGCCCGAAGACGCGCCACATGTCGTTCTGCATGTTGGGATAGAAAAAGTCCATCGACCACCTGCGGCGCGGCGGCGGGAAACTGCCCAGCATAAGCAGCCGCGCCCCTTCGGGGAGGAAGGGGCGCAAGGGGTGAAGCTCTGTCACGACTCTTTATGGGCGGCGAGATAGCGCTCGGCCTCGATGGCGGCCTTGCAGCCCGAGGCGGCGGCGGTGATGGCTTGGCGATAGTGGGGGTCGGCCACGTCGCCGGCGGCAAACACGCCCGGCACGGCGGTGAGCGGACTGCCGTCGCGCGTCACTATATACCCTGTCTCGTCCGTCTCAAGCCACGGCTTGAAAAGGTCACTGTTGGGCTTGTGCCCTATGGCGAGGAAGAAGCCGTCTATGGGCAGGTCGTAGCGGCGCTCGTCCGCCTCGCCCTTGCGGTATACCATGTGCGCGCCCTCTACGCCGTTCTCGCCGTAAAGCCCAAGCGTGTTGGTCTCAAAAAGCACCTCGATGCGCTCGTTGGCGAAGACACGGTCCTGCATGGCTTTCGAGGCGCGGAGGAAAGGCTTGCGCACGACGAGGTAGACCTTGGCGGCGAGCCCGGCAAGATAGCTGGCCTCCTCGCACGCGGTGTCGCCGCCGCCCACCACGGCCACCGTCTTCTTGCGGTAGAAGAAGCCGTCGCACGTGGCGCAGGCGCTGACGCCCTGGCCGCGGTATTTCTCCTCGTCGGCCAGGCCGAGGTATTTCGCCGAAGCTCCGGTGGCGATGATGAGCGTGCGGCACTGCTCCTCCGTGCCGTCGTCGAAGCGCACGGTGTAGGGAGCGGCGGAAAGATCCACGCTCTCGGCCGTGAGGGGGCGTATCTCCGCGCCAAAGCGCAAGGCCTGGCGACGCATGTCGTCCATCATAGCGTTGGCGTCCACGCCGTCGGGATAGCCGGGGAAGTTTTCCACCTCGGTGGTGATGGTGAGCTGTCCGCCGGGCTGCAAGCCCTCGCAAACCACGGGGGCAAGTCCGGCGCGGCCGGCGTAAATGGCGGCGGTGTAACCCGCAGGGCCGGAGCCGAGTATAAGGCAGTCTATCATTTTTTCTGGTGTTCTATTGGTGTTTAGTTGGGATTGTTTTTCTGAAAATAACGCACAAGTATCACAATGAGCGCGGGCGGGAGGGACATAAAACGCGTGCAAGCGGCACAGGAAACAACTTGCGGCGGCACTGAAAATACTTGCGTGCGCATTGAAAGCACGCGCAAGCCCACAAGCGCAAGCACGCTGCGCTCACTTGTGCGAGCCGCACGCCGCGCACCGCGCCAAAAAGCCTGCAAGTCCGGCGGAACACGGCGCAAGCCTCGCGGCTTGACGCCACACCGGCACGCTCTGCACGACCGCACCGCCGGCACGGCTGCACGCAAACGCCCGCCGCCAACACCTTATATATAATAATGTGTGCCGGAAACGCCTTCCTCGTCCGCTCTGCGCCAATGCGACGCGCCTCAGCGCAGGTCTATCACCTCTACGCCCGGGTGCTGCTTTTCGTCATAACGAAAAAGCGTGTCGGGGAAACGGCGGTGAGTCTTCACATCGGACACCCGCACGCGCGTCCACTGTCCTTTCGCGTCCTTCACGCGCACGGAGAGCGGCAGGGATGTCTGCTTGTCAATGGTAAGCAGCATCACCTGTATCTCGGCGTCCTTGCGCTGCGCCGTCATGCGCACCTCGTGGCACGCCTTTCCGCGGAAATTGGCGGACGTGAGCGTAAGGTCGTAGCCTTTCTTATAGAGATTGGTGAAAAAATATGGGTTGCTTTTCTGCGCCTCTGCTTGCGAGGGGGCGGAGACATTCACCTCGTCGCTGCCCGCAAGCAACGTCCACTGCGTGGAGCCGTCATACCATGCGGTAAGTGAGCCGGAAGTGAGCTTGTATTTCTTTCCCTGCACCTGTATCTTGCCAGTCGCAGTGCCCGCAGGCTGTGTGCCTTTGAACTGCGTGCCCTCGAACGTCGCCTCCAAGCCGCCGCTCTTCTGCAGCAGCGCGGAGGTCTTGTCCAGCACCTGCCGGGCGGTCTGCGCCACGGCGGACGTGCCGAGCGCAAGAGTGGCCGCGAGGGTGAGGAGTATGCGTTTTCCTTTCATATAGTGTGTCCGTGTGAGATGTGTGCCTATGGCCTTAGGCGGAGAATGCCGCCCAGTCGCACGCCCGCGCTTTTCTTACGCGCCGCACGCCGGCACTCTAACCGCAAAGGTAAGACAAAACACGCGAAACCGCAACTGCACCGTGCAAAAGCCCTGCCTATGTCACCCGCAACGGCTATCACTGGCCGAAACAGAAGCACAATCAGCGCACACGCAAAGACGGAAACGCGCCTCTGCAAAGCGGGACGCATGCGCCACTTAGGGGAAAGTATGCCGCGCTTAGGGGGAACGAGCCTCGCTAAGTGGAAACAATCCCAGCTTATAGGTAAAAGTGTGCCGCGCACGGAATGCGTCAAGGCTGAAACACGGGGAATCAGGAATAGAAGGCGACGACCGCACGGCACGTCCGCCGCATGCCGCCACACGCTTACGCCCCGCGCTATGGCAGTCCCTCAACCTGGGGAGAACGCCCCGACACGCAACAAAAAAAATCCCGCCTCCGTTGCCGGAAGCGGGACTTTGTGAGTGAAAAGTCGGAAAGAGGCGACTCGAACGCCCGACCCCCACGTCCCGAACGTGGTGCGCTACCAACTGCGCTACTTTCCGTTTTTCGCTTGTGCGATTTCCAAGGAATGACCTTAGTTTTCACTTCTCTCCCCGTCCCTAATACAAGCCGCGCAATCGCTTCCGCGACCCGCGGCCTTATTTCGTGACGCAAGGGGAAATATGCGGAAAGGATAGGATTCGAACCTACGAAACGCTTTAGGCGTTTACACGCTTTCCAGGCGTGCCTCTTCAACCACTCGAGCACCTTTCCTTGTGGTCTTCCCTTGAAATCGGGTGCAAAGATAGGCTTTCCTCCTATACCGTGCAAGGTTTGCGACAAGTTTTTCTCCAAATGCGCCAAAATTTTGTGCTTTTCCGCCGCAATTGGCTACCGCCGGGGCGACTTGTTGTATACCCTGCGCAGCCATTCCCTGCCAAGACGGTTGATGAGCCGCGCCCGAAGACGCGCAGGCTTACTATATATAAAGACAGACTTACGCTCCATAGCGAGCAAAAGGGACTTGCGCGTGCGTTTCGTATAGGAAATCCGTCCGTTCGTATAAGAAAGGTGTATTATTCTGCCAATATGCAAGCATTATACAAGAAAAAGCGCACTTTTGCAGCCTTTAAGACAGAACTAACAACAATCTTTATACAACAAACCCTAACAAACGTAAGCTTATGAAGAAAGTTTTACTCTCCGGGCTGCTTATCACGGCAGCCGCAACCATGAGCGCGCAGACCAACTCCGCCATTGCCGACGACGGCACGCACGGCTATCTCGAGGCGCTCGCCATCTCCCCCGCCGGCAAGTATGTCTGCGGCACGACGACCGGCGCGTCGATGTTCCTGCACGACCTCACGACGAAGAAGACTATTTTCAAGGACGGCCCCACTGACGAAAGCGGCGACGCGATAGACAGCGAGCTGCGCCAAGTTAACGACAACGGCCTCTCCGTCGGTTACTGGGCAAGCACGCCTATGACCATCGACAAGGACGGCACGGAGACCGCGCTCGAGGAATACGGCGAAGAGGGATACGAAACCACGGCGTTCGCCATTTCCGCAGACGGAAAGACCATAGTCGGCGCGGCGTTTTTGGACTACAGCGTGCCCCTCGTGTGGATAAACGGCAAACTCTCCAAGCTGCCTATGCCTACGGACGACGAAGCCGGCTACACGGTGAACGGCGCCGTGGCGAAGTTTATCAGCGGTGACGGAAAGGTGATTGTGGGCTACGGCGAGGACGACATGGCAAGCATGCCGCTGCTCGTATGGACGCTTCAGGACGACGGCACATACGTCTACAACGTGGTAAGCAAGGACTACTTCGAGCCGGGCTTCGGCGAACTGCCCTACTACCTTTTCTCGCCCGAGGACATCAGCGACAACGGCCGCTACATCGGGCTTTACCTGCAGCGCAACCCCGACGTGATCAACGGCGAAGAGTATGGCGAAAGCGACTATGACGAGGGTACGGGCCAGTTTGGCGTATATGACCTGCAAGAGGGAAAGCTCTCCGTCATCATTCCTGACGGCAACAACGGCATCGAAAAGGGCTCGGACATGTCGCCCTGCGACATCGCCAACGACGGAAGCGTTGTGGGCTACGTGGGCAGCCTTTGGGGCGCCGAGGCAACGCCGTTCATCTACACGCCCTCCAAGGGTCAGCCGACTACGTTCGCCAATGCGTTTGAAGGCGTTACGGACTTTTCCTCGAAGTACTCTTTCTGCGTCCCCACCAATATTTCCGCTGACTGCAAGTACATAACGGGCTACGCCTACGTAGAGGCCGACAACGTGTACGAAAGCTTTGTGCTCGATGTGGACGGCAACAGCGACGGCATCTCCTCCGCTTCCGCCGACAGCGCAACGGGCAACGCCGCCATCGTGGCACGCTTCGCGCTCGACGGCAAGCGCATCTCCGCTCCGCAGCACGGCGTGAACCTCGTGAAGCGCGCCAACGGACGCGTGCAGAAAGTATTGGTGAAATAAGGGAAAGGCTCGTTTGAAGCCTCAGCCCTAACCTAAGACTCGCCCGGCGCTTTTGCCGGACAACCACAAGCGGGCGCGTATCGGCAACCTTGCCTTTACGCGCCCGCTTTAATTATGGGTGTACGCATTATATATACTGACAAAACGCCCCAGCCGCAGCCTACGCCCATTTTGCAGTAGGCAAGCGCAGGGGATATACGCTTTCTCTCCCGCCGCGCCCTATTTCTCCGGCTCTCTTGCGGGGAACACGTGCTCTATGCCTTGCTCGCGGTGGCAAAGGCGCACCTCTATGCCGAAGCGGCGGTTAAGGCGCTCGGCAAGATGCTGGGCGGAGTAGACACTGCGGTGGCGGCCGCCCGTGCAGCCAAAGCAGAACATAAGGTCGGTAAAGCCGCGTGCCATGTAGCGCCGCACGTGCGCGTCGGCGAGGCGGTACACGCTTTCAAGGAAAACAAGGATTTCGCCGTCTTCCTCCAAGAATTTTATCACGGGCTCGTCAAGTCCCGTCAGCGGCTTATAGCGGTCGTAGCGTCCGGGGTTGTGCGTGCTGCGACAGTCGAAGACGTAGCCGCCGCCGTTGCCGGACGTGTCGGCGGGAATGCCTTTCTTGTAGCTGAAACTGTACACGCGCACCACGAGCGGTCCTTTTCCGTCGTAGCGCGAAGGCGTCGGCTCGCCGTCCTTCCCGGCTTGCGCGCCGCCGTCCTTAGGCGCAAAGCGCGGCAGTGCGCACATTCTTTGCAGCGTGTCGGCAAGCGCGGGCCACGGGGCGCAGACGCCGGATGCGAGCAAAGCACGCAGGTTCTCCACTGCGGGAGGTATGCTTTCGAGGAAGTGGCGCTTGCGCTCGAAATAGCCGCGCAGGCCGTACGCGCCAAGCACCTGCAGCGTGCGGAAAAGCACGAAGACGGCAAGCCGCCGCTTGAAAGCCGCCTTGTCCACCGAGGGAAGCAAGCCGGAAAGCTCGTCAAGGTACTCCTCGGTCAGTTCTTCGCGCAACGTGTCGGGATATCGCGCCGACGCTTGCCAAAGGAATGAGGCGACGTCGTATTGCAGCGGCCCCACGCGCCCTCCTTGAAAGTCGATAAAGTAAGGCTCGAGCCGCCCGGTCGTTTCGTCTTCGCGCAGCATCACGTTGCGGGCCTGGAAGTCGCGGTAGAGGAAATGCGCCCCGCACTCCCCTGCCCCGCCGAGCGTTTGGGCGAGCGAGCGGAAGTCTGCCTCGAGCCGCGACTCGTCAAAGTAGAGGTCGGTGGTCTTTAAGAAGCAGTACTTGAAATAATTTAGGTCGAACATCGCAGCTTCCGCGTCAAACACGGACGGACTGAGCAGGCGCGACTCGTCAAGCCCTTCGCCGCCCTCTACTTGCACGTGCGCCAAGGCGCGGAGTGTACGCCGCAGCAAGGCGGTCTCTTCCTCGCCGTACGCTCCTCCTGCCTCGCGGGCGGGACGCAGCGCGTCGTACAAAGAGAGCCGCCCGAGGTCGTCCTGCAAGTAGTGCGTCCCGTCCCCGTCCATGGCCAGCACGCGCGGCACGGGCAGCCCCTTCGCCGCGAAGTGGGCGGAAAGGTAAGCAAAGCAGCGGTTTTCGTCCGCCGAAGAGCCGCACACGCCTATGACGCTCGCGCCGTCGGGCCCGTAAAGGCGCGAATAGAGCCGGTTGCTGCCCGCCTTGTCAAGCGTCTCGGTGCGCTCCGGCGCGTGTCCGTAATGCCGCGCGTACAGTTCTGCAAGTTTTTCCATATTTCCTTTCCGTTCTTTTTCTTTGTTTGTTATTCCCCTCATACGCCCCGCCGGGACGAGGGCGCACGGAAGCATTCGCGTCCGCCGCTATTTTCACGCAAAGTTTACGTTTTTCCTGAAAAACAACGGGGACGCGGGCTATGTAAAATGCATTCCGCGCGAACGAAACCGCTGACGCTTGGGGCGAAACCGCCGGCACGCGCTATTAAGACGCGGGCATTTGCGGGCGAAACGCGGCATTTTCCATCGCCTATATACGTTCCCTCGCAAGGAAATACGCCACTGGGCAAGGTGGAAAAGGTTTCCTCGCCGCAGAGAGCGTCAGAAGCTGAAATTCTCCCAGAACTTTTCTTCCTGCTCGTCTGTGAGCAGCTGCCCCGAATGGCCTTTGCGCCAGTCTATCTCTGGGAGGACGGCTTCAAGTTGCTCCACGCTTATAGCGGGATGGTCCGGGTCGGACGGGGAGTCTATGGAGATGTCGACATAATGCCGCTTCTTGGAAGTGCCTGCCCAGTCTTTCCCCTCGTAAGGCTCGGAGAGGAATACGCCATGGTATACCACGCCGTTTGGGCCGTCGCCCACGCGCACCATAATATAGCTGTCACCCGCGTCGGCGGTTTCCCATTCGTAGATGCTCCAATTGCCGCAAAAGCCCTTCGGTCACTTTTCCATCGCCTTGCGGAAGTCTTCAATCTTGCTACTGCTTATGCTGGGATTCCAGCGCATTACGTATGTGCTCATATATTCTTGCTTTAAGCTATGATACTTTGAAAACAAAATAGGCTGCAAACCTTTTTGACGAGGCTTGCAGCCTATTTAGCTAAAACTGTTTTGTCTCGGACTTACTCCTCAACTGCTGCCTGCGCTGCGGCGAGGCGTGCGATGGGCACGCGGAACGGGGAGCAGCTGACATAGTTGAGACCCACCTTGTGGCAGAACTTGACAGAGCTGGGTTCACCGCCGTGCTCGCCGCAAATACCGCACTTGAGGTCGGGACGCACCGAGCGGCCCTTCTCCACGGCCATGTTGACAAGCTGTCCCACGCCGTTCTGGTCGAGAACCTGGAAGGGGTCCACCTTCAATATCTTCTTGTCGAGGTAGACGGGGAGGAAGCTGGCGATGTCGTCACGCGAGTAGCCGAAAGTCATTTGCGTGAGGTCGTTTGTGCCGAAGCTGAAGTACTCAGCGCGGGAAGCGATCTTGTCTGCCGTAAGGGCTGCGCGCGGAATCTCTATCATCGTGCCCACCTTGAACGGGATTTCCATCCCTTCCTCCTTGAAGAGGGCTGCGGCCTCGTCGCGTATCACTTTCTCCTGCGCTTCAAACTCGTAGAGAATGCCTGTCAGCGGCACCATAATCTCAGGGTGCGGGTCGTAGCCCTCACGCTTGAGGTCGATGGCGGCGGAAAGGATGGCGCGAGTCTGCATCTGCGTGATTTCGGGATAGGTGTTGCCCAGACGGCAGCCGCGATGGCCCAGCATGGGGTTATGCTCGCAGAGGCTGTCCACGCGCTGGCGGATATACTCCACGGTCACGCCCATAGCCTTAGCCATCTCCTCCTGGCCTTTAAGGTCGTGGGGGACAAACTCATGGAGAGGCGGGTCGAGGAGACGGACATTGACGGGATAGCCGTCCATTGCCTTGAAAATGCCCTTGAAGTCGTCCTTCTGGTAAGGCAGCAATTTGGCAAGAGCCTTCTTTCGTCCCTCTACGTCCTCGGCGAGAATCATCTCGCGCATGGCTATGATTTTCTCGTTGTCAAAGAACATGTGCTCCGTGCGGCAAAGGCCTATGCCCACTGCGCCGAACTTGCGTGCCACTTCCGCGTCATGGGGCGTGTCGGCGTTAGTGCGCACCTGCAGGCGGGTATACTTTGCGCAGAGGTCCATAAGCGCGGCGAAGTCGCCCGAAAGCTCGGCCGCCTGCGTCTTTATCTCGCCCTGGTACACGCGTCCGTTGGTGCCGTTGATGGAGATGTAGTCGCCCTCATGAAGCACCACGCCGTCAATTTCCACGGTCTTGGCCTTGTAGTCCACATTGATTGCGCCCGCGCCGCTTACGCAGCACTTGCCCATGCCGCGCGCCACGACGGCAGCGTGGCTCGTCATGCCGCCGCGTGCCGTGAGAATGCCCTCGGCCACCGCCATACCGGCGAGGTCCTCGGGGGAAGTCTCGATGCGCACCATAACCACCTTGTGTCCGTCCTCGTGCCACTTGGCGGCATCGTCGGCGAAGAAGACAATCTGTCCGCACGCGGCACCCGGACTTGCGGGAAGTCCGCGCGTCAGCTCTTTCGCGCCGGCGAGGCCTTCCTTGCTGAAGACGGGGTGAAGCAACTCGTCGAGCTTCTGCGGCTCGCAGCGCTCGATGGCCGTCTTTTCGTCTATCATGCCTTGGCGGAGCAGGTCCATCGCAATCTTTACCATCGCCGCGCCCGTGCGCTTTCCGTTGCGCGTCTGCAAGAACCACAGTTTGCCCTCCTGCACGGTGAACTCCATGTCCTGCATGTCGTGGTAATGCTCTTCGAGCTTCGTCTGAATGCCGTCAAGCTGGCGGTAAATCTCAGGCATAGCCTCCTCCATGGAGGGGAACTTGGTTTTGCGCTCTTCCTCGCTGATGCCCTGAAGCTCTGCCCAGCGGCGCGAGCCCTCGAGGGTGATTTGCTGCGGCGTGCGGATGCCGGCCACGACGTCCTCGCCCTGCGCGTTGACAAGCCACTCACCGTTGAAGAGGTCCTCACCCGTGGCGGCGTTGCGGCTGAAGCATACGCCTGTAGCCGAGGTGTTGCCCATATTGCCGAAGACCATCGCCATCACCGTTACGGCCGTGCCCCACTCGCTGGGTATGCCCTCCATCTTGCGATAGAGGATGGCGCGGTCGTTCATCCACGAGTCGAAGACGGCGCATATTGCGCCCCAGAGCTGCTCCATCGGGTCCGTGGGGAACTCCTTTCCCGTCTGTGCGAGGATGGCTTCCTTGAAGCGCGTCACGAGCGTCTTGAGGTCGTCCACGCCGAGCTCGTTGTCGAGCTTTACGCCCTTCTGCTTCTTCACGTCTTCTATGATGGCCTCGAAGGGGTCTACGTCGTCCTTGTTTACGGGCTTCATGCCCAAAACCACGTCGCCGTACATCTGCACAAAGCGGCGGTAGGCGTCGTAAGCAAAGCGCGGATTGTCGGTCTTACGGGCAAGCCCCTCGACAACCTCGTCGTTCAGACCGAGATTAAGGATGGTGTCCATCATGCCCGGCATGGAGGCACGAGCGCCGGAGCGCACGGAAAGCAGAAGCGGATTCTCCACGTCGCCAAACTTGCTGCTCATCAGCTCCTCCACCATGTGCAGGCCGTTCTCTACGTCGTCGCGCAGAAGAGCCACGACCTTGTCCTTGCCCTCGGCGTAATATTCGTTGCAAACGTCGGTGGTAATAGTGAAGCCCGGAGGCACTGGCACGCCGATAAGGTTCATCTCGGCCAGATTGGCTCCCTTGCCGCCCAGCTGGTTGCGCATGTCGGCACGGCCCTCGGCTTTGCCGTTGCCAAAGGTGTAGACTCGTTTTTCTTTATTCATGGTAAAAACATAGTTGATTGTATTCCATTCCTGCGCCCCGCATTCGCGCTTTTCCGCTGCGCGCGGCGGGCGCTGCCCCGTGCCGAGAAGCCGCGCTTCCCGCCCAAGGCAAAAGCAAAGATAAATATTTGTTTCCGCCCGCCCAAGCTTTACGCGCTATTTTGCAAAGTCCGTTTTCAGAAACAAGCCATTTGTCCGTTAAAACTCTCAAAGCCGTGGCGGGCGGGACGGGCGAAAGGCGTACATTTGCGGCGGGCGCGGACGGAGGAAAGCTCCTAAGCAAACGCGGGCAGGCACAACGCCGGCGGCGGAAACAGCCTCGCCCGCCGCGAAAGGCACGCATATAATATATAAGGCGTGCCTATAACAATAAGGCGCACCTGTCACGCAAAAGAAGCGCAGCCGCCACACACGAGAAGCGCAGCCTTTTTCACAAGAGCCGCACCCACGTTTACAGCCAAAGCACACCTATTATATATATGGACAAGAAAGCATACGCGCAAGCCAACCGCGAGTGGCTTGAGAAGAAAGCCCGCGAAGAGGGCGTGCAAGCCCTTCCGGGCGGAGTGTACTACAAAGTGCTTGCCTCCGGCGACCCGGACGGCCGACACCCTTTCCCGCGCAGCGTGATCACGGCGCACTACACAGGCAAAACCATCGACGGGCGCGTTTTTGACGAGAGCCGCAGCGGCAACGTGCCGCTCGCCGTGCGTCTCTCCGACCTCATTGAGGGCTGGGGCATCGCCCTGCGCCACATGACCGTGGGCGACCGTTGGGAAATATACCTCCCCGCCGAAAGGGGGTACGGAGCACTCTCGCAGCCGGGCATCCCCGCCCACTCCACCCTTGTTTTCGACATCGAGCTTCTTGCCATTTCCTGAGCACTTGTTTGAAGCAAAAACGCGCCGCAAGCGCGAGGTGCATTTTTATGTAAGTTTAACTATGAGGATGCGCCTCCGCGCCGCTTGAAAGGAATTTCGAGGCACGAAAAGCGGCCTTTTCGCCACGGGAATGGGCTCCGGAGCGACGGGAATACTTGGAGTTTTTCCGGGATGTACATACCGGCGGCGCTACATGTACACCTCGACGGCGCGTAAGTCACTGATAGTCAACACAGCAAAAGAGAGGACACGCACGGGGTGCATATCCTCTCTTTTCACTACCCAAAGATAATACATTTTCGGCCGTTTTCCAAATCGGCATTAACACTATTTACGCTTTCACGAAAGGCAAAACGGGGCGATTTGCGGGCTTATCCGCGCTGCAGACTCGGATAACGCGCGTTTTTTCACCCCAGACATTTGCACTTTCCCGGGACAACCGAACACCGCCAAAACCTTTTTCCCATGACACGCGAGGAGACAGTACTCTCATACCTTGACGCGCACGGCATAGCCTACACGCACTACAACCACCCGGAGGGGCGCACCATCGCCGAGGCGCGGCTCTGGTGGCGCGATGACGGAAGCGCGCACTGCAAAAACCTCTTCTTCCGCAACCACAAAGGCGACCGACACTACCTCGTTTGCCTTGACTGCGAGCACGACCTCGACATTCACGACCTCGAGCGCCGCCTGCGCGCACGGCTCACGGCGCAGGGGCTGCCCTCGTGCGGCAAGCTGTCCTTCGCCTCGCGCGAGCGCATGGAGCGATACTTGGGGCTCGAGCCGGGAAGCGTTTCGCCCTTCGGACTGATAAACGACACGGACAACCACGTGCGGCTCTTCCTCGACGAAAGGCTGAAAGACGCCACCACGCTCTCTTTCCACCCCAACGACTGCCGCGGCACGGTGGTGGTGTCGCGGGAGGATTTCGCGCGATACCTTGACGCGGTGGGCAACGAGTACGAGTACCTGCCGCTCTACTGACCCGCGCGGACGCGCCGCCGCACTCCTCCACGCCACGCGCCGGCTGCTTCTGTTTTTTCATAATCCCCGCCCTCCCAAGGCTCGGGGATTTTTCTTCTTTCAACCGCACTCCGCACGCCGTCCTTACGCCGGATGCCCCGCCCTCCGCTTTTGCAACCCGTTTGCGCCGCCCGCCCCCTACCTTTGCGGCACGAAAGGGGAAGAAAAAGCAAACAAGAAAAATACCCGAACTATGCAAAAGGAAACGAGAAACCGCATTTGCGTGATTTTGCTCTCTGCGCTGCTGCTCTGCGCGGCGGCCGTGGCGGAGCGCACACTCTCCCTGCCGCCTTGGGGGCTGTTGGTGGTGTACCTCGTCCCCTACCTGCTCGCCGGCCACGGCGTTTTGCGCGAAGCGGGAGAAAACCTCTTCAAGGGCGAAGCCTTCGACGAAGATTTCCTAATGGCGGTGGCCACGCTCGGCGCGTTGGCCATTGGCTTCCTCCCCGGAGCGGACAACCAGTTTGCCGAGGCGGTGGCCGTGATGCTGTTTTTCCAAGTTGGCGAACTCTTTGAAGACTACGCCGAGGGCAAGAGCCGGCGGTCAATCTCCGCGCTGATGGACATACGCCCCGACACCGCCGGCCTGCTGCTCGCCGACGGCACGGTGAGCCAAGTTGCGGCAAAGAGCGTGCAGCCGGGGCAAGAGATAATGGTGCGTCCGGGCGAGCGCGTGCCGCTTGACGGCGTGGTGACGGAGGGAGAGTCGAGCCTCGACACAAGCGCCCTGACGGGCGAAAGCCAGCCGAGAGCCGTGCGCAAAGGCGGACAAGCGCTCTCCGGCTGCGTCAATCTGTCCTCGCCGCTGCGGGTGCGCGTGGAGAAGACGTACGGCGAGAGCACCGCGTCAAAGGTGATAGACCTCGTCGAGCACGCCTCCGCCCGCAAGTCGCGCAACGAGGCCTTCATCACACGTTTTGCCCGCATCTACACCCCCGCCGTGGTGGGCGCGGCCGTATTGCTGGCGCTGCTGCCGCCGCTTTTCTCGGGCAATTTCATAGGGGCTTTCCCCACGTGGCTGGGCAGAGCCCTCACTTTCCTTGTAGTCTCTTGCCCCTGCGCCCTTGTCATCTCCGTCCCGCTCACCTACTTCGGCGGCATAGGCGGGGCATCGCGCTGCGGCATACTGGTGAAAGGCGGACGATATCTTGACGCTCTGGCGGCGGCAAGCACGGTTGTTTTTGACAAAACAGGCACGCTCACGCACGGGCGCTTCGCCGTGGCCGCAGTCCACCCGGACGACTGCCCGCCCGAGCAGCTGCTGCACCTCGCCGCCCACGTGGAGAGCCTTTCCACCCACCCCGTCGCGCTCTCCCTCGTGGCGGCGTGGGACGGCGGGCACGACGGCTGCCGCGTGGAAAGCGTGGAGGAGATTGCGGGAAAGGGCGTGCGCGCCGTGGTCAACGGCCGGCGCGTCTGCGTGGGTAACGAGCGCATGATGGAAACGGAGGGCGCGAAGTGGCGGCCGTGCCACAAGCCGGGCACAATAGTGCACGTGTGCATAGACGGCGCGTACGCCGGTCATGTGGTGGTTTCCGACACAGTGAAGTCCGATGCCGCAGAAGCGATTTCTCTGCTCCGCGCCGCCGGCGTGCGCCGCACCGTGATGCTGACGGGCGACAACGCCGCAGCCGCCGAGGTGGTGGCGCGGGAGACCGGCGTGGACGAGTGGCACGCCGCCCTTCTTCCCGCAGGAAAGGTGGAACGGGTGGAAAAGCTGCTCGAAGCGCAGCCCGCCGGCGGTTCGCTCGTCTTCGTGGGCGATGGCATCAACGACGCGCCCGTCCTCGCCCGCGCCGACGTGGGCGTGGCGATGGGCGGACTGGGGAGCGACGCGGCAATAGAGGCGGCGGACGTGGTGCTGATGGACGACAGTCCGTCCAAAGTTGCGCTCGCCGTGCGCATAGCCCGCCGCACGCGCGCCATAGCCTCGCAAAACGTGTGGCTCGCCATAGGCGTGAAAGCCCTCGTCCTGACGCTCGCCGCCTTCGGCGCGGCCACAATGTGGATGGCGGTATTTGCCGACGTGGGCGTGACTGTCCTGGCCGTCACCAACGCCACGCGGGCGCTCCGCGTTCCGGCTTCCGTGAAAAACGGTTCGGCAATGCCTCAAAAAGCGGCGGCGCCAGCTTAAAAAAGTGAGCAAGCCGCCAAATGCGGAAATGCGGTTGTTAGGAATAGAAAAATATTTCTACCTTTGCCACGATATTTCCGCTTCGCGCGGAGATGTCCTTACTATGGGCCAGCCCGGATTTGACAGCGGGTAGGAATGGCAGGTAAGCACGCAGTGCGCTTGAAAGCGGGCACTCTAATCTCGACTTTCGGCAATTTAACTGGCGAAAACAGCTTTGCTCTCGCTGCCTAACCGAAGATTAGTAAGTTGGCTTAATCCCTGCACAAGGTGCGGGGACGAGACATCGCCCAAGAGCCGTTGTTCCGAGGCTTCTTGACAAGGCGGTGCAGGTAATTCGGGAATAGCCGCGGCATGCCCTGCTGCCACGGTGAAACTTTAAGGGATAAGGTGTTGGTTGGTGGCGCCGGTCTTGCCAACACACGAAAACCAAAGCGGCGATAAGCGTGTAGAAAGCTTGTTGTTTCCCTGTTTGGACGAGGGTTCGACTCCCTCCTGGTCCACTTGGAAAGGAATGAAGAGCCTGCGGGCGTGCCAAGAAAGACAGGGCACGCCCGCAGGCTCTTTTACTTGGGGCATACGCAGATATGACCCGCTGGCGGCAGACAAGGGAAGACAGAGCCGCAAGCCCCGCGCGAGCTTTCTGCATATACTTTCCGCAGCTTTTTCGTCTGGCACTTGCCCCCGCCGAAGTTTCTTCTTCGAACGTACACGCGCGGGACGGAACGCCGTAAAGGGAAAATGAGTAACTTTGCGGCATATTAAAACCGAAACAACTACCACAGAAAGCTCATGCTGACCATCAAACAAATCCTTGAAGACAAGGAAGCCGTCATACGCGGCTTGGAGAAGAAGCATTTCGCCGGCGCACGCGAGGCAATAGACAATGTGCTCGCCGCCGACGACAGACGCAAGGAGGCGCAGACCGCGCTCGACAATATGAACGCACGCGTCAAGACTCTCTCCAAGAGCATAGGCGCGCTGATGAAAGAGGGCAAGAAAGACGAGGCAGAGAAGGCCAAGCAGGAAGTGGCGGACATCAAAGCCAAGAGCCGCGACACCGAAGAGGCCATGCACCGCGCCGAGGAAGAGCGCCGCCAGCTTCTCTACACCATCCCCAACGTACCCTACGACCTCGTGCCGGAAGGCACCGGAGCTGAGGACAACCTCGTGGTGAAGACCGGCGGACACGACACGCCGCTGCCGAAAAACGCGCTGCCCCACTGGGAGCTGGCGAAGAAATACAACCTCATCGACTTCGACCTCGGCGTGAAGATAACCGGCGCCGGCTTCCCCGTCTACACGGGTATGGGAGCGCGGCTGCAGCGCGCGCTCATCAACTTCTTCCTTGACGAGGCACGCGCCGCAGGCTACACGGAGATAATGCCGCCCACGGTTGTAAACCAAGCGTCCGGCTACGGCACGGGACAGCTCCCCGACAAGGAGGGACAGATGTACCACTGCGAGGTGGACGACCTGTACCTCATCCCCACGGCCGAAGTCCCCGTGACCAACATATACCGCGACGTGATACTTTCCGAGGACGACCTCCCCGTGAAAAACTGCGCCTACACGCAGTGCTTCCGCCGCGAAGCCGGCAGCTACGGGAAAGACGTGCGCGGGCTTAACCGCCTGCACGAGTTCTCCAAGATTGAGCTCGTGCGCATAGACAAGCCCGAACACTCGGCGCAGTCCCACCAGGAAATGCTTGACCACGTGGAGGGTCTGTTGCAGAAGCTGGAGCTGCCCTACCGCATCCTGCGCCTCTGCGGCGGCGACATGAGCTTCACAGCCGCCATCTGCTACGACTTCGAAGTATACAGCGAAGCCCAGAAACGCTGGCTCGAGGTAAGCTCCGTATCAAACTTCGACACCTATCAGGCCAACCGCCTCCAGTGCCGCTACCGCGGGAAAGACAAAAAGATACAGCTCTGCCACACGCTCAACGGCTCGGCCCTCGCCCTGCCCCGCATCGTGGCAGCCCTCTTGGAGGACTTCCAGACTGAGGACGGCATACGCGTGCCCAAGGCCCTGCAGCCGTACATGGGCTGCGACATGATAAAGTAAAGCAGCGCGATGCCCAGACTCCTGGCAATAGACTACGGGAAAAAGCGCACCGGCATAGCGGTGACGGACCCCGCGCAAATCATAGCCAACCCGCTCACGACGGTAGACACGCACCGCCTGGTGGACTACCTGCGCGGCTACGCCAAGCGCGAGGAGGTGGAGCGTTTCGTCATAGGCCTGCCCACGCAAAGCGACGGCACGCCGTCCGAAAACCAAGCCCGCGTCCTCGCCTTCGCCAAACGCCTCGCCGCCGCCCTGCCCCACATCCCGCAGACTATGCACGACGAGCGCTTCACCTCGGTGCTGGCCCACCGCGCCATAACCGACAGCGGCATAGGCCGCAAGCGCCGCGAGACGGAAAAAGGCCTCGTCGACGAGATAAGCGCGTGCATCATCCTGCAGTCCTACATGGAAAGCCGCGAGGCGGGAATGATGTTTTAAACAAAACAATGCGTCGCCCGAAAGGCCGCAAAGATGTTTTGACATGAAAACGCCCAAACCGCAAAGAAGCCCAAGGTCGTTTTGAAGAGAAACAACGCCAAGCCAAGCGGCAGCGCAGTTCCCGCCAAGCGAAAACAAGACAATAAGAACAGATGACACTCCCCATATACACATACGGCATGTCCGTGCTGCGGAAAGAGGCTGAGGACATCACGCCCGACTACCCCGGGCTGAAAGACCTCATCGCCGTAATGTTTGAGACCATGTACCGCAGCGACGGCGTGGGACTCGCCGCCCCGCAGATAGGCAAAGCCATACGCCTCGTCGTCATCACGCTCGACGTGCTTAAAGACGACTACCCCGAGTACGCCGGCTTCAACAAGGCATATATAAACCCGCACATCCTCGAGTACGACGATACGGAAACGAAAAGCATGGAAGAAGGCTGCCTCAGCCTCCCCGGCATACACGAGTCGGTGTGCCGCCCCACCCGCATCCGCGTGAAGTATATGGACGAAGACTTCAACGAGCACGAGGAATGGGTGGACAGCTACCTCGCCCGCGTGATGCAGCACGAGTTTGACCACCTCGACGGCACACTCTTTATCGACCGTCTCTCACCGCTGCGCAAGCAGATGATACAAAGCAAGCTCACGTCCCTCGCAAAAGGGAAAGTGCGCTGCTCGTACAAGGTCAAGTCGCCGAAATAACGCCTTTTGGGCGGCACGCCGCAGGGAAAGAGCGGCACACATTACGCAAGGCACGGCACTCCTAACGCGAAGAATGACACTCCGCGACATATCCACACACACGCACCGCGAGCCTGAGGGCAAAACGCCTTTGGCTCTGCGCAGAGACACGGCACGCCACAGACGGGACAGACGCCCCGCCGGGCGTGCCGCTCTGCGGCTTTGCGTCCTCCTGCTCGCACTGCTCGCGCTGCCGCTCTCGCGCCTCCAAGCGCAAATCAACGCGGACATTGTCGTGACCATGGGGCGCAACGCCCTAAGCGTGGACGACTACGTCACCGCCATACGCTACTTCAACCAAGCCATCGAGGCAAAACCCTTCCTTTCGCAGCCGTACTATTACCGAGCCTACGCGAAATTCACGCTTGAAGACTACGCCGGAGCCGAGGCGGACTGCACGCAGAGCATTGAGCTAAACCCCTTCATACCCGAAGTGTACCAGCTGCGCGGACTTTGCCGCATCAACCTCGCGCAGTACACCGCCGCCGCCGCCGACTACACCAGCGTGCTGCGCGACATGCCCGACGAGCAAGGGGCTATATACAACCGCGCCCTGTGCTACCTCCACCTACAAGACTATGACCGCGCCGACGCAGACCTCGACCACCTGCTGCGCAAGTATCCCGGCTACTACCGCACCTATCTCATAAAGGCGCAAGTGGCTCTGGAACGCGCCGACACCCTTGCGGGACTGCACTGGATGGACTCCCTGCTCGTCAAGTCGCCAGCCGAAGAGCAGGCGTGGAGTTTCAAAGGACGCTACGCCCTTTCCAAAGGCGAGTACGCCCAAGCCGACTCGTTCCTCACCCGCGCCGTGACGCTGCGCCCCCAAAGTTTCGACAACTACCTGGCACGCGCCGAGGCACGCCACGCGCTCGGACGCTTCGCACTCTCTTTGCAGGACTACGACAAAGTTATCTCCCTCGTGCCCGAGCACTTCGTGGCGCACTA
The DNA here is from genome assembly GCA_963625935.1 of uncultured Oscillospiraceae bacterium. GTDB lineage: Bacteria > Bacteroidota > Bacteroidia > Bacteroidales > Bacteroidaceae > Alloprevotella. The sequence continues at coordinate 27,369 of CAVFVD010000033.1, forward strand.
CAACCGGGGACTGCTGCGCTCCTTCACCGGCGACCTCAACCGCGCCATAGCCGACTTCGACTTCGTCCTATCCAAAGAGCCAGACAACACTTTGGCGCGCTACAACCGAGCCCAGCTGCGGGCGAAAACCGGCAACTACCGGGGCGCGGCGGCGGACTACACCGCCATCATCCGCGAGTACCCCAACTTTACCTACGGCTACTCCGCCCGCGCAGAGTGCCGCCGCAAGATGGGCGACACGCGCGGCGCGCTGAGTGACGAGACCGTAGTGGCAAAGCGCAGCCTCGACATCGCCTACGGCCGTCCCAAGCGCGGCGCAGCCATACGCAAGGTGCGCAAACGCTCCGACCACGCGCTCGAGCAATACCAGCAGCTCATCTCCTCAGAGGAGGACACCGTGCGCACAATAATGGGCAACCTATACGGAAAGGTGCAGAACACAGAGGCAAGCGGAGATTTGCTCCCGGCTTTCCTCCTCGCCTTCTGCCCCGCAAGCCCCGGCGCGTCCGCCTCCTCCGCCTTTGTACCCGAAGCCGCCTCGCTCACACAAGCAGACTCCCCGGCACGCAAGCTCAGGCTCACCACGCAGACAGCCACCACGGCCAGCGAGGCCGAAGCCGCGGCCGACGAGAAGCGCGTAGGGAAAGCCTCCCCCACCCTTACTGCCACGCAGGAGGCGCTTATGCGCTCGGCCATACACGCCGCCCGCTACGACTACAACTCCGCGCTCAACGAAGCCAACCGCGCCGTGCGCTCCGACACAGCCTCAGCCCTCGCGCTCATCCAACGCGCCGCCATCCTCACGCGAAGCCTTGTCTCCGCACAGACCGCGGCCGCGCCGGCGGACTTCTCCTCTCCGAAAAATCCGTCCACGCCCCAGAGCCTCGCCGCCCCCTCCAACGCGGACGGGGAAAAGCCGCTGCGCTCCCTCGCCTTAGCCGACCTCGCACGCGCCGCCCGACTCTCCCCAGCCAGCGCGGCCTGCGCGGCATACAACGCGGGCTGCCTGCACGCATTAAACGGCGCGGCGGACGAAGCAATAGCCGCGTTCTCAGAGGCAATAGCCAAAGACCCGCGAATGGGCGAGGCGCACTACAACCGCGCCCTTCTCTTGCTGCGCAAAGGCAGGACGGACGAAGCGCAAAAGGACCTGAGCCGAGCGGGAGAGCTTGGCGTGTACAAGGCATACGCCCAACTGAAAAACATCAAGAAAGAGTCGCCCCAAAGATAGTCTCCCGTCCCCGCACCCCCTTTTACCGAGCACCAAAGCCCCTTTTACCGAACGTCAAAGCCCCTTTCCGCAGCACCAAAGCCCTTTCCGCTAACGCCAAAGTCCCCTTTCCTCTAAAAAACAAAGGAGAAAATTTGCTTGATAGAGCAAGAAAGAGTACCTTTGCACTCGCAAAAACGGAAGAGAGATACGCACTCTTAGCTCAGTTGGTAGAGCAACTGACTCTTAATCAGTGGGTCCAGGGTTCGAACCCCTGAGAGTGTACTTTTCCTTTTCATAACTTTGTAGCTTTGCACTCTTAGCTCAGTTGGTAGAGCAACTGACTCTTAATCAGTGGGTCCAGGGTT
>CAVFVD010000034.1:0-27418 GCA_963625935.1 uncultured Oscillospiraceae bacterium
GAGTTTTTCCTACATGTACATCCCGGCAGCGCTACATGTACATATAGGAGCGGCGTAACCTATTGATAATCAGTACGACGAAAGAGGGGATACGCACGCGGTGCATATCCCCTCTTTACTCTACCCAAAGATAATACATTTCAGCCCCGTTTGCAAGAGGGCGTTAACGCTTGTAGACATTCCGAAAAAGGAAAAAAAGAACACTTTTCGCCTTTCCTGACGCTCTTTTCACGCTGTGTGAGGGCGTGTTCACTTGACGAATAGAACGGGCATTATAGGCAAAAACAAGCGGGGCGGGAAGCGCATTGCGTGTTTCCCGCCCCGTTCTATTAGGGTAAGTCGGCTTTTTGTCCGAAAGTCTCCCGGCTTAGAAAGGCTTTACGTCTTCGCCGAGGATGTCGCTCACGAGGAGGTTGGCAAGGCGGCTTGTGCCGATGCGGAAGTGGCCGTCCTTTATGTACTGCTCTCCGAGCGTCTCGCTCACTATGGTGTAGAAGGCCACGGCGTCGTCTACGGTCTTGATTCCGCCGGCTGCTTTGAAGCCGATGGTTGTGCCGGTCAGCTCGCGGTATTCCTTGATGGTCTGGCACATAACGTATGCCGCCTCGGGCGTGGCAGCGGGGTCAATTTTGCCCGTCGATGTCTTTATAAAGTCAGCCCCCGCGTAAATGGATATAATAGAGGCCTTTTTGATGTTGGAGGCCGTCTGCAAAGCGCCCGTTTCGAGGATTACTTTGAGGGGACGGCCGCCGGTGGCAGCCTTTATCTCCGTGATTTCGTCCGTGCAGGTCTCGTAGTCCTCGCTAAGGAATGCGCCCACGTTAAGCACGCAGTCCACCTCGGTAGCCCCGTCGTGCACGGCAAGAGCCGTCTCCGTGGTCTTTATTTCGAGGAAAGTCTGCGAGGAGGGGAAGCCGCCCGTCACGCAGGCCACTTCTACGCCGTCGGCTTCAAGGGACTGGCTCACAATCTTGGCGAAGTTGGGGTAAACGCAAACGGTGGCGAGGTGGGGGAGGTCGGGATGCTCGTCGGCAAACTTATTGACGTTCTCCACGAAGCGCAGTACGCTCTCTTGTGAGTCGGTGACTTTCAGCGTGGTAAGCTCCACGGTGCCGAGCAGGGCGCGTTTCACCTCGGGCGTGTCATACTTTGCCTTGTTTTTCTCAACGAGGTTGCGCACCTCTTCCTGTACTATCTCGTCGTGAAGGTGCAGGTCAAAGTGTGCGAAAGCCTGCTCGTAGGGGCTTTTCTTTGCGTTTTCGTCCTCGTGCGAATGGTCGTGTCCGCAGGAGCAGTGATGATGTTCTGCCATAGTTGTATGTCTGTTGTAAATGGTTATGCGTTAGTGGTTTCCCGTCAGTTTTTCGTTTGCCTTGTGCCTTTCCGCGTCGCGTTTGGTCTTCTTTTCAAGGCTTTTCAGCAAGGCCTGGGTGAGGTCCGTGCCGGTCTGGTTGGCCAGGCAAAGCAGCACCCAAAGCACGTCAGCCAGCTCCTCCTCTACGTTGTCGCTTTCGCCGGCTTTGAAAGACTGGTCGCCGTATTTCCGCGCCATTACGCGTGCAAGCTCGCCCACTTCCTCGGTGAGGCAGGCCATATTAGTGAGTTCGCTGAAATAGCGCACGCCGTATGTCTTTATCCATTGGTCTACAAGGCTCTGCGCTTCTTTTATGCTAAGTTGCTTTTCGTTCATCTTCCGCTCTTTGTAAGTATTTCGTCCATCCTCTTCGCCACGGCGCGAATCATCGGCACGGCGACTGAGTTGCCCGTCTGGCGGCGAATCTCGTTGTGCGAAACCACTATCTTATAGCTGTCCGGAAATCCCTGTAAGCGCAGCAGCTCGCGGGACGTAGGACGGCGCACGCCGTTGATTAGCAGATAGTTGTAAGACGCTCCTGTGCGCAGGGCGCAGGCGTGGTCGAGTACGGAGATGTTACCCGATTTGTTCTCGTGCCAGACGGAGGGGTAGAAGACCGTTTTGCCCCGCACGCTCTCAGCCCTTTTGGCGGCGATGCGCTCGGAGGCGTAAAGGCTTTTGTCTATAAGTGCTTCGTCTTCAAGTATGTCCGCAAGTCGGTAGGGCAGGGTGGGGAAGTCAAGGCTAAGCCTGTCGCAGGCGGCTTTGTCGCGAAAGCCCACAATGATTACCCGCTCCCGCTTTTGCGGCACGCCAAAGTGGAGGGCGTTAAGCACTTTCCACTTGACGTGGTAGCCCAGCTCCGAGAGTGTCCGGAGTATTACCTCGAAGGTGCGGCCCCCGTCGTGCGTGGTCAGTTGGCGCACGTTTTCCAAAAGCAAAGCCTTGGGCTTGTGGTGTTTGAGGATGCGGGCAACTTGGAAGAACATCGTTCCGCGCGTATCCTCAAAGCCTCTCATCTTGCCCATTATGCTGAAAGCCTGGCAGGGAAAGCCCGCGAGAAGCAGGTCGTGCGCGGGGATGTCGGTCTCCGCCACTTGCGTGATGTCTCCGAACGGGCGTTCGCCGAAGTTTGCCTCGTAGGTGTCCGCCGCCGCTTTGTCCCACTCCGAGGAGAAGACGCACTCGTACCCTAACTCGCTGAACGGAAGCCGTATGCCGCCTATCCCGGCGAAGAGGTCGATGAATTTCATTTAAGGCTGGCGGATGTGGGGTTGTTTCCTTGCGCTTTGTGCTTAGTATGCGGTTGGCTTGAAAGCGTCACTCTTTGTTTTTCGTGTCCATGCAGATGGTGACAGGGCCGTCATTAAGCAGCTCTACTTGCATGTCCGCGCCAAACTCGCCCGTACCCACCTCCTTGCCGATGGCTTGGGAGAGGCTTTTGCAGAAGCTCTCGTAGAGCGGAATGGCTATGTCGTGCCCCGCCGCGCGGATGTAGGACGGGCGGTTGCCTTTCTTGTACGACGCCATTAGGGTGAATTGGCTCACCACAAGGGCTTCTCCGCCCGTTTCTACGAGGCTGCGGTTCATCACCCCGTCCGCGTCGTCAAAGACGCGCAGAGAGGCTATTTTGCGGCATAGCCACGCGCTGTCTTCCTCGGTGTCGTCCGGCTGTACGCCCAAGAGTATGAGGAAGCCCTCGCCGATGGCCGACTTTGTGCGCCCTTCGATGCTTACGGAGGCGTGTCGCACGCGTTGTATAACGGCTCGCATAGGTTTATTCTGTATTCAAAATAGGGGCTGCAGCCCTTGTTGTGTCAAATTCCAACCAAAGTTAGGCTCTTTCGGCTGCATTGTGCAGCGCGCGGTGCAGTTTTTCGCCCCGTGCCGTGCCGAGAAGTTGCTGCAGCTCGGGCATTGATGCCTCCAAGACGCGTTTCACGCTCTTGAAATGGCGCAGAAGCAGCTCCTTGGTCTTTGGCCCTACGCCCTCAATGCCGTCCAGCGCTGAGGCTGTCTGGCGCTTTGAGCGCTTGTCGCGGTGGAAGGTTATGGCAAAGCGGTGTACCTCGTCCTGCATCTGAGTGAGCGTGCGGAAAAGCTGGCTTTCGGGCTTCAGTCCCACTGTTGCGGGCGGGAAGCCGTAGAGCAGCTCGCGCGTGCGGTGGCGGTCGTCCTTGGCAAGTCCGGCGATGGGGATTTTTAGCCCTAATTCGTCCTCCACCACTTGCCTTATCACCTCCATTTGCCCCCGTCCGCCGTCGGCTATGATAAGGTCTGGCAGGGCTGCGCCCTCGTCCCTCAGCCGCGTGTACCGCCGCCGCACTACTTCCTGCATAGAGGCGTAGTCGTCAGGCCCGGAGACGGTCTTTATGAGATACTTGCGGTACTCTTTCTTGCAGGGCTTGAGTTTTTCAAAAACCACGCAGGCCGCCACGGCGTCTGAGCCTTGTATGTTGGAGTTATCGAAAAGCTCGACGCGCAGGGGAAGGCGCGGCAGTCCAAGGTCACGTTGTATCTCCTTCATCAGGCGGACGGACTTCTGCTCGGGGTTGAGCTTCTCAGCCTGTTTAAGCCTGTCGAAGCGGTATTGCTTCACGTTGAGCTTGGAAAGGTCGAGCAGCTTGCGCTTATCGCCTTTCTGCGGAATGGTTTGCTCTGCCATCTCAGGGGGAATATCCGCCTCGAAAGGCACTACTATCTCCCTCGCGCGGCTGCCGTACCGCTCGCGCATCTCGATAATGCCCAGCGTGAGCAGCTCGCGTTCCGTCTCGTCCAGCCGCTTCTTGTACTCAAAGGTAAAGGCTTGGTTGATGCAGCCGTGTACTACGTGCAGGTAGTTGACGTAAGCCACGCGCTCGTCGCTCTCTATGTTGAACACGTCAACCTCGGTCGTAAGCCCCGTGACTACCTGACTCTTGGCGCGGAAAGTCTCTATGAGGTCGTACTTTCGCTTTATCTCCTGCGCTTCCTCAAAGCGCAGCTCCTCGGAAAGGGCTACCATACGCTCCCGCATACGGCGTGCCACGTCGGCGGTATTGCCTTTCAGTATCTCCTTGCAGGCCTCGATGCCGGCGAGATAGTCCTCGTGGCTCTGGCGTCCGACGCAGGGACCCTTGCAGCGGTGTATGTGGTAGTCGAGACAGACTTCGTACTTGCCCTGCATAACTCCCTCGCGCGTCATCGGCGTATGGCAGGGGCGAGGCTGGTAGAGGTCGCGGCAGAGCTCGAGCAAGGCGTGCATGGTAGGCACGTGGCTGTAAGGGCCAAAGAACACCGCGCCCCGCCGAGTACGCTGCCGCGTCTTGAAAATACGCGGCAAATATTCGTTAGTAACGGCGATGGACGGATAAGTCTTGTCGTCTTTCAGCAAAACGTTGTAGTGCGGCTTGTAACGCTTTATGAGGTTGTTCTCAAGTAAGAGCGCGTCCTCTTCCGTATTCACCACGATGTAGCGAATATCGCGTATTTTCGTTACAAGCAACCGCGTCTTGCGCGTCTGCTGCTCTTTGTTGAAGTAGGAGCTTACGCGTCGCTTCAGGTTCTTTGCCTTTCCTACGTATATTATTGTCCCATCCTCGTCGAGGTATTGGTAGCACCCCGGCGTCTCAGGCAGGTTCAGCACGATGCCTTTCAGATAGCTTTCTATGTCGGCTTTTGCGGTCACTTTTCGGCTTTTCGCGTTTCTTCTTTTAGGCGCGGCGCGTCTGAGAAAGCGCGTGGTTCATTTGCAAACGTACGCGGCGCGTCAGAGTAGGCACTTAGCGTGCTTGCAAACGTGCGCGGTGCGTCACTCCTTGATGGTAAGCAGCGTGGAAACGTCAAGGTCTTTCCCGAGATGCTTCCGGCCTTCGAGACCCTCCATTTGCAGCTCTATGAGAAAGTTGATGTAAATGTGAGACGGGGAGAATCTTTTGACGAGGTCGTACGCCGCCTGCATGGAGCCGCCGGTGGCGAGCAGATCGTCGTGTATAAGCACGGTGTCGCCCGGCTCTATCGCGTCGGCGTGTATCTCTATCGTGTCCCAGCCGTACTCTTTCAGGTAAGTGGCTTTTACCGTCTCGGCGGGGAGTTTTCCTGGCTTGCGGCACATTACGAAGCCTGCGCCGAGGCGGGCGGCGAGTATCGCGCCCATTACGAAGCCGCGGCTCTCTATGCCCACCACCTTGGTGATGCCCTTATCCTTGTAGATTTCGTAAAGCTCGTCCGCCATTTCTTTGATGCAAGCTGTGTTTTTGAAGAGCGTGCTCACGTCCTTGAAATGTATTCCTGGTTTGGGAAAGTCGGGGATTGTCCGCAGATTGTCTAACAACAGTTCTTTATTCATAATTGCTTGAAATATATTCCCTATGCTTGTCGTTGTTTCACGTGGAACACGGCGCGTTTTGCCCGTTCCTTCGGAGATTTTGGCTTATTCTTGTTTGCCGTGTCTTATAGCTTTGCTTGAAGTGTCCGTAACTTTCGGCGGGCTGGCTTATCTTCCGGAGAGAATAAGAAGCACGCTGATGTCACTCGGAGAGACTCCGGGGATACGGCTTGCTTGGGCGAGCGTCTCGGGGTCTATTGCCGTGAGCTTTTGCCGCGCTTCCGTGCTGAGCTGCGTAAGGCTGTTGTAGTCGAAGTGACCGCGAATTTTCACGTTCTCCAATCTTTGCATCTTTTCGGCTAAGCTCCGCTCGCGTGCAATATATCCGTGGTACTTCATCTCTATTTCCGCTGCTTCTATCGTCTCTTCCTTGTCGGTGGAAAGAGTATCGGTCACGGCGCGGAGCTCGGGGTACTGCTCCATAAGCCGGTGCAAGTTCACCTGAGGTCGGTTGATGAGGTCGAAAAGCTTGCAGCCCGCGTGCAAGGGAGTTTCGCCGATGGCTTCGAGGAAGCTGTTTGCCGTTTGCGGCTTTACCGCGAACGTGCGGCAAAAGCCGATGATGCGGTCGATGACGTCCTTTTTATCGCGGAAACGGCGGCTGCGTTCTGCCGAGGCTAAGCCGAGCTTTTCCGCGTAGGGCGTGAGGCGCGTGTCGGCGTTGTCTTGTCGCAAGAGGATGCGGTACTCTGCCCGCGAGGTGAACATGCGGTACGGCTCGTCCACGCCTTTGGTTACAAGGTCGTCTATCAAGACACCAATGTATGCCTCGTCGCGCCGCAGCACAAAGGGTTCGCTGCCCGCGCATTTAAGCGCGGCGTTGATGCCCGCAATGAGGCCCTGACCGGCAGCCTCCTCGTAGCCCGTGGTGCCGTTCACCTGTCCCGCGAGAAAGAGTCCGTCAACCTCCTTAGCCTCCAAGGAGTGCGTGAGCTGCGTGGGCTGGAAGTAGTCGTATTCGATGGCGTAGCCCGGCCGGTATATCTCCACGTCGCGAAAGCACGGAATTTTCTTCAGCGCGGCTATCTGCACGTCGAGCGGCATGCTTGACGAGAATCCGTTAAGGTAAAGCTCCGTTGTGTCCAGCCCCTCCGGCTCGAGAAATAGCGGATGGTGCGTGCGGTCGGGGAACGTGACGAGTTTCGTCTCAATGCTCGGGCAGTAGCGCGGCCCTGTGCTTTGTATCTGCCCGTTGTAGAGCGGGGAGTCGGGGAGTCCGCGCCGCAGCGTACTGTGCACGAGCTCGTTGGTCTCGCAAGTCCAGCACGGAAGCTGTGGCAGCTGGCGCGGCTCGCTTATATGAGAGAAACGGTGGAAATCCGTCTCGCCCGGCTGCAACTCCATCTCGTCCAGATGTACCGACCGCTTGTCGATGCGTACGGGCGTGCCCGTCTTCATGCGGCCGTGAGTGAGGCCGAGCGCGTTGAGCGAGGCCGTGAGCCGTGTGGCGGCGGGTTCGGCGCATCGTCCGCCCGGCACTTTCGTACGTCCCACGTGCATAAGCCCGTTGAGAAACGTGCCAGCCGTAACCACCACGGCCCTTGCCCGCAGCGTGGCTCCCCAGAGCGTGCGCACGCCGCACACGCGTCCGTTTTCGGTGAGAATCTCCACCGCCTCGTCCTGCCAGAAAGAGAGGTTGTCCGTGTGCTCGAGCCTTTTTCTCCACTCAGCAATGAAGCGTGTGCGGTCACACTGCGCCCGCGGGCTCCACATAGCCGGGCCTTTTGAGCGGTTGAGCATTCTGAACTGTATCGCCGTCGCGTCCGTCACCTCTCCGGTGCGTCCTCCGAGCGCGTCCGCCTCACGCACAATCTGCCCTTTGGCAATTCCGCCGATGGCCGGGTTGCAGCTCATCTGCGCCACCTTGTTCATGTCCATTGTGACAAGGCAGGTCCTGGCTCCCATCCTTGCGCTGGCGCTCGCGGCCTCGCAGCCGGCGTGCCCTGCGCCTATCACCACCACGTCGTAGCCGAAGTCTGTATCCATCTTTGTGCTTTGCGGTTGTTTGCCCTCGGAGGGCAGTCTTTTCATAATACGGCGCAAATTTAGCTTTTTTCCCTTTTATGCTTTTTCCTGACGGCGGGAGTGTGCCCGCGCTCGTTTCCCCAGCTCGCACAATTGGTTTTTCCGTCCTCGCGAAGCATAAAAAGTGTTCTAAATGTCGGTTTTTGAAATGTAAACAAGTGTTATCAACCTCTTGCAAATAGGGCGAAAATGTATTATCTTTGCGTAGAGAAAAGAGAGGATATGCATGCCGTGCGTGTCCTCTCTTTTGCATTATTGATTATCAACAACTTATGCACCTCCAATATGTACATATAGCACCGCCGGGATGTACATGTAGGAAAAACTCCAAGTATTCCCGTCGCTCCAGAGCCTATTTCCGTCGCCCGAAGTCCCCTCATTGTGCCTTGCAGCCCCCTCTCTGTAGCCGCAAATCCCGTCCGGCATAGTTAAACTTACATAAAAATGCACCCTCCGCGCGGCGCGGAAAAGTGTTCTATTTTTCCTCTTTCCCCAAGGCCTTTTTTGCGCCCGTGAGCGCCGCTTTGGGGCTTCGTGAAAAACCGCTCTCGCGCGCCGATTTCCGTCTTTCGCGTAAGATGAAGCCTGCTTGTAGGCACGCAGAGGGCAATTTTGTCCGATGATAATATCAAAGGCGGCAATGCGCCAGACGGAAAGGCAAAGCGGTAGGATTTGTCTAAAACATAACAGCTTGCGATGTTTTTCAGGCAATAAATGAACGGCGGCGGAAAGGAGGAGCGTGTGCCTTGCGAGTGTGGCCGGACTTTGAAAAAAGGGGCAAAAAAGCTATATTTGCCCGTTTCCAGCGACGCGGGCGGCAGACGCGATGCGCCACGCCGGTGGAAGCACGTCTTTACACGCGGCTATGGAGATACTTCTACACTACGTATGGCAGCACCGCCTTTGCGGCAGCGAGCTGCGCCTGACGGACGGATCGCGGGTTGAGGTGATAGACCCCGGTACGCACAACCTCGGCGCCGGCCCCGACTTTTTCAACGCCAAGGTGCGCCTTTCCGGCGTGCTTTGGGCGGGCAACGTGGAGATACACGAGCGTTCCACCGATTGGAGGAGGCACGGGCACGACACCGACCCGGCATACAACAACGTTGTGCTGCACGTCGTGGGAAGCGCGGACGGCGATGCGGTGACCGAGGACGGGAAAGTTTTGCCCCAAACCGAGATTTCCGCGCCCGAATGGCTTTTGGCCAACTACCGCGAGCTTGTCTCCGAGGAGCGCTACCCGCCCTGCTACCGCGTCATCCCCTCTGTGCCGCGCCTTGCCGCGCGGTCGTGGCTCAGCCGCCTCACCGTGGAGCGCTTGGAAGCGAAGATGGGGCGCGTGGAGGGCTATCTTAAAGAGACAGCGGGCGACTGGGAGCGCGCCTTCTTCGTCACCCTCTCCCGCAACTTCGGTTTTGGCACCAACGCCGACGCTTTCGAGCGATGGGCGCTTGGGGTTGACCCGCAGGCGGTGGGCAAGCACCGCGACGACGTGCAGCTTGTCGAGGCCTTCTTCTTTGGCCAGGCGGGCTTGCTTGGAGACGGGCTTGTGCCGCCCGAGCGGCAGGACACCTACTACCAAAGGCTGCGGTCGGACTACGCTTTCCTGCGAGCCAAGTTCGGGCTGCGCCCGTTAGAGACCAAGGCGTGGAAATTTGGGCGGTTGCGTCCGCAAAATTTTCCCTACGTGCGCCTTTCCCAGCTTGCGCGGCTCTACCACGAGGGCGCGGTGGGCTTCGCCCGCCTCTTGGAGGCGCGTGACGCCGAAGCCTTGCGCTCGCTCTTCACCACGGGCGTGACGGCGTACTGGCAGACCCACTACGCCTTCGGAGAGGAGAGCGCGAAAGGGGAAAAGACGTTGCGCCGCGCGTCGCTTGACTTGCTTATCATCAACACCGCCGCGCCCGTGCTGTTTGCCTACGCCCGTCACACAGGTGACGAGGCACTCGCCGAGCGGGCGTTTTCGCTCCTCGAGGGTCTCCCGCCCGAGCGCAACCGCATTACGCGCAGCTGGGACGCGGCGGGCATCAAGGCCGACTGCGCCGCCGACAGCCAGGCCCTCATACAGCTCCACGCCGCCTACTGCGAGAAGCGGGACTGCCTGCGCTGCCGTTTCGGCGCAGAATATCTTAGAATGAAGAGAAAACTCTGAAAGGAAGAGACGATGGAATATATATACGAGCTAAACTTCAAGGTTCGCGACTACGAGTGCGACCTGCAAGGGATTGTCAACAACGCCAACTATCAGCACTACACCGAGCACACGCGACACGAGTTTCTGCGCTCGCGCGGCGTGAGCTTTGCCGACCTGCACGAGCGCGGCATCGACGCCGTCGTGGCACGCATGCAGCTCAGCTTCAAATGCCCCCTGCGCAGCGGGGATGAGTTTGTCTCACGCCTTGCCCTGCGCAAAGAGGGCATAAAATACGTCTTCGTGCAGGACATATACCGCCTGCCCGACCTCAAGCCCGTCTTCAAGTCCACCGTCGACACGGTATGCCTCGTCTCCGGGCGGCTCTCCGGCTGCCCCGAGCTTGACGAGGTGTTCCACTTGCAGTGAAAACGCACACGGTCGCAGGCGCAGTAAGAAGCAATCCCCAAAAAGAAAAGATTTCGCTTAATGACATTCACGGAAGAGACGGCGGCGCTCGCCCTCACGCGCTATCCCGGGCTCACGCAGAGCCAAGGGCTTGCCGTCGTGCGCTATTACGGCTCGGCGCTCGCCGCGATGGAGGACGCGTCGCCCGCCGAAGAGCGCTGGGCGCGGCTTAGCCAAGACAAGGCGGCTCGCCTTTCCGCGTACGACTTCGCCCAGCGGCAGGCCGAGTGGTGCGCGGAGACGGGTGTGCGCGTGCTTCCGCTCTCACACCCCGACTATCCCGCCCTCCTGCGCGACTGTCCCGACCCTCCCGCCGTGCTTTACTACCAAGGCACGGCGCGGCTCAACCGCCGCCACTCCCTGAGCGTGGTGGGCACGCGCCGCATAACCGACTACGGCAAACGTCTCTGCGCCGACCTCATGGCGGGACTGTCGGCGCTGCTCCCCGACACGCTCGTGGTGAGCGGGCTGGCGTACGGCGTCGACATACACGCCCACCGTGCAGCCTTGGCTGGCGGGCTGGAGACCGTGGCGGTGCTGGCGCACGGCCTGGACCGCGTCTACCCCGCAATGCACAAAGAGACGGCGCGGGCTATGACCGCGCACGGCGGGCTGCTTACCGAGTACCCCGTCCGCACAGAGCCCGACAAGGGAAACTTTGTGCGGCGCAACCGCATCGTGGCGGGGCTCAGCACGGCCACGCTTGTGGTGGAGAGCGCGGGGCACGGCGGCGCGCTCATTACGGCGCGGCTTGCGGGAGGCTACGGGCGAGAGGTGATGGCCTGTCCCGGCCGCGCCGGAGACGAGTACTCGCAGGGCTGCAACGAGCTGATACGCGACAACAAAGCCTCGCTCGTCACAAGCGCTGAGGACATCCTCGCGCTTCTCGGCTGGGAACGCGCCGCCGCGCCGCTCTCCGCCTCGGGAGAGCCGCAGCTCTTCCCCACGCGCACCCCCGAAGAGGAGCGCGTCCTCGACGCGCTGCACGGCACGGACGGGCTTACGCGCGACCAGCTCGCCCTGCGCACCGGCTTCCCCGTAAGCCGCCTCGGCGCCCTGCTTTTCGACCTCGAGATGGACGGCGCGGTGACAAAAGCGGCAGGCAATCGGTACAGGCTGTGAGGGGGAACATTTGTATAGCGTCCCAATAATGGCCGCCGTCCTTAACGCTTAGGATGGCCATAAAACAAGCAAAACGGAAAGAGGCAAGGCTTAAAGGCGCATGCTCTTTCCGTTTTTGTCTTTTCCCTTACTGACAGCGCGTGTCCTTTTACTGATAGCGCATATACTCGGGCAGCGGCTCTTGGCGGGCTTCGTCGAAGCGGAGACCGAGGAGGGTCTTCATCAGCGGGAAGAGCGTTTTGCGCAGCACTTTCTCGTTGAGCTGGTGGCCGCCGTCAAAGCGCTCGGCGTGCGGGTAGTGCTTTGTGAAGACGGAGTAGGCATTGGCGGAGTTGACGGTGGTGTCGCCGATGCCGAAAAGCCCGTAGCACAGCTCGCGGTCCTCGGGCGTGATGCCGTCAAACTGCTTGCGCTCCATCTGGTTAAAGTGCGTGAGCGTCTCTTTCGTAACCTTGAACTCCTTCTCGTTATCCTTGCGCCCGTTGAGCCAGCGGTGCACGCCCGTGTGAAGCACCTTGCTCATGGCGGACATACGGAAGGCGGGATTGACACAGACGCGCAAGTGGCCGTGCATCTGCTGCGCGTACATTCCCCCCATGCTTGTGCCTATCAGCAAGTCTGGCCGCTCGCTTTCCACCAAGTCAAGCAGCATAGGAAGCGCGTCCGTGGGGTCGACGGGTATGTCGGGAGCCACGACCTCGGCGGAAGGGAACATTTTCCGCAACAGCTCCACCGTTCCGCTTGCCCCAGAAGAGGCGAAGCCGTGGAAATACATCAGTTTAACCATCTCCGTACTGTCTCTTTCGTGGCTTGCGCCACCTTTTACGGCGCAAAGGTACGAATGCAACATTTCCCCGGCAAAGTGCAACGGCACTCTTTCCCGCGCCCCCTACCTTTGCAGCCGTAAAAAGCGAGAAAGATGAGAAGAGATACGAGGAAAAACGCATATCGGCGCGGGCTTTGGGCGGCTATGGCCGCACTTCTTTTCCCCGCGGCCGGGGCGGCGCAAAACACAGACGCGCCGCGTGTGGCAGCAAATGACACATTGACGGACGGACAAGCGGCTGAGCAGTCGCTCGGCGCGGCGACCGTGTCGGCGCGGCGTAAGGCTGTGATGCGCATGGAGGGGGCGGAAAACGGGCTGACGCTTTCGCGGCAGGAACTTTTCAAGGCTGCGTGCTGCAACCTCGGGGAGAGTTTCACCACAAACCCTTCTGTGGACGTCAGCTATACGGACGCCGCCACGGGAGCCAGGCAGATTAAGCTCTTGGGGCTTGCCGGGACGTACGTGCAGATGCTTACGGAGAACATCCCCGCTTACCGTGGCGCGGTGTCGCCTTACGCGCTGGGCTACGTGCCGGGCCCTTGGATGCAGAGCATACAGGTGTCGAAAGGGAGCGCGTCGGTGAAGAACGGATATGAGAGCCTGACGGGGCAGATTAACGTGGAGTTCAAAAAGCCTCAGGCCGAGCCGTCCTTGGAAGTGAACCTTTTCGGCGACACCAACGGACGCGCCGAGGCAAACTTTGACGGAAACGTGCGTCTCGGCAAGAAACTCAGCACGGGCTTGCTTTTGCACTACGAGGACGAGTATGCCAGCCACGACGGCAACGGCGATGGCTTTGCCGACCGCGCTAAGGTGCGCCAGTACCACGCTCTTAACCGCTGGGCGTGGGTAGGCGACCGCTACATCTTCCAAGCCGGCGCGAGTGCCCTTAAAGAGAGCCGCGACGGGGGGCAGACCCACAGCCACGGCGAGGGGGATGCGTACAAGATAGGCATTGACACGGAGCGCTACACGGCTTTCGCCAAAAACGCCTTTATACTTGACAAGGAACACGGAACGAACCTCGCGCTCATCCTCTCGGGCACGTACCACCAGGGTGCTTCGCTCTACGGACGCAATTACTACGACGTGCGGCAGCGCACGGGCTACGCTTCGCTTTTGTTTGAGACAAATTTCTCTGACAGCCATTCGCTTTCCGCCGGAGCGTCACTCAATCACGACTACTATAACCAGCACACCAACGGGACGGCTGACCTTGCCGAGCGGGAGCGTGAGACTGTCTCTGGGGCTTATGCGCAGTACACCTACACCCTCGACACCCGCCTCGTGCTTATGGCGGGGCTGCGCGGCGATTACAGTAGCGAGTACGGTGCTTTCTTCACGCCGCGCTTCCATCTGAAATATTCGCCCTCCTCTCTGTTTGCCCTCCGCCTCTCTGCGGGGAAGGGTTACCGGGTGCCGCACGCTATGGCTGAAAACAGCAACCTCCTCGCCACCGGTCGCCGCCTTGTGGTCGACACGAAGCGGCAGGAGGAGGCGTGGAACTATGGCGCGTCGCTCAACTTCAAGATTCCTGTCGGCGGACACATTCTCGACCTCAACGCGGAGTATTATTACACCCATTTTCTCCATCAGACGCTCGCCGACATGGACACCCGCGCGGACGAGATAAGGTTGACGGACTTGCAGGGACGCTCTTTTTCCCACACCATGCAGCTTGACGCCTCCTACACGTTAGGCGGTGGGGTGAGCCTGACGGCGGCGTACCGCTACAACATAGTGAGAGCCACGTATGGCGGCGTGCTTATGGAAAAACCGCTTACGAGCCGCTACAAGGCGTTGCTCACCGTGTCGTGGAAGAGCCGTCTGGAGTTGTGGCAAATAGACGCCACGGCGCAGCTTAACGGCGGCGGGCGGCTTCCGCTGCACTACGAGGACGGGCAAGACACGCCCGAGGCTTCGGCGCGCTTTAAGCCCTTCGCGCAGGTCAACCTGCAAGCCACGAGGTGGTTCAAGCACTGGAGCGTGTATGTGGGAGGGGAAAATCTCACCAACTTCCGCCAGCGCCGCCCTATCCTCGGGGTGGACAACCCGTGGGGCAGCCGTTTTGACGCGGTCACCCAGGTGTGGGGACCTACGATGGGCGCGATGGGGTACGCCGGCGTGCGTGTGCATTTCTAAGGATTGTGGGGAAAAATAAGGACTTATGACTACCAAGGAGTTTCCTGTGGAGGGTATGAGCTGCGCTTCGTGCGCGGCGCATGTGCGGAAAGCGCTGGAGAAGACCGGCGGCGTATGCGCAGCAGACGTGAATCTTGCCGCCGCCACGGCACGCGTGACTTACGACGAGGGATGCTGCACGCCCGAGATGTTGAGAGAAAATGTGCGGCAAATGGGGTTCGACCTCGACATTTCGTCTCTCGCGCCTGCAGAAGAGGGAATGGGGGGAGAAGAAACGCCCTCCTCGCTCTACGTCTTGCAGCGTCAGGCGGAGGAGACGGAGAAAAGGGAGGAAAACAAATATCGCGCTTTGCGCCGCAACGCTTTCGGCGCGGTGGCGCTTGCCGTGCCGATGGTGGCGCTCGGCTTTTTCCCGCGCCTTTTCTCGGGCGAGGGGATGCTGCTCTTCTTCCTTGCCGCGTGGGCGATGGGGAAATACGGAAAAGAGTTTTACCTCAACGCCTGGCGCTTGCTCCGCCACGGCGCGTGCAGTATGGACACGCTCGTGGCGCTCAGCACGCTGACGGCTTTCGCGTACAGCAGCTTCGCGCTCTTCTTTCCGCACTATTTCCTGCGGCGCGGCGTGCAGCCCAGCCTGTACTTCGACTCTTGCGCAATGGTCACGGCTTTCATTCTCTGCGGCCGTCTGATGGAGGCGCGGGCGAAGCGGAAGACCAACTCCGTGCTTCGGCGGCTCTCCGAGCTGCAGCCGCGCCGCGTGCTTAGGCTTACGCCGGACGGCGGCACGGAGGAGACGGACGTGTCCGCAGTGCGGGCGCACGACGTGCTTGTGGCGCGTCCCGGCGAGCGCATTGCGGCGGACGGGATAGTAAAGGAGGGGATGTCGGAAGTAGACGAAAGTATGCTCACCGGCGAGCCTTTGCCTGTCGACAAGCGTCCCTCGGACAAGGTGATGGCGGGCACGGTGAACGGACAGGGAGTTTTGCGCTACGAGGTCTTGCAAGCCGGCGACGGAACGCTTTTAGCGCGCATCGTGCGCTCGGTGCGCGAGGCGCAGGGAAGCAAAGTGCCGGTGCAGGCTCTTGCCGACCGCGTCGCGGCGGTATTTGTGCCGGCCATTGTCGCCGTAGCCCTGCTCAGCGGCGCGGCGTGGCTCGCGTGGGGCGCGGAGAGCGTGCGGGAGACAAACGCGCTCTTGGCCGTTGTCTCCGTCCTCGTGGTGGCGTGTCCCTGCTCCTTGGGGCTTGCCACGCCTACCGCCATCATTGCCGGGGTGGGGGCGTGCGCCCGCAGGGGCATCCTCGTAAAGGACGCTGAGGCTCTTGAAAGGGCGTGCGGCGTAGACTGTTTTGTCTTGGACAAAACGGGGACGCTCACGGAGGGAAACCCCGTAGTGAGGGGGTGCGAAAACACGGCGTACGGCGATGTTTTCAAAAGTTTGGAGCAAAACTCCGAGCATCCCTTGGCGCTTGCCGTGCGCGACTTTTTCGGCTCGGCGGCTTTGCTTCCCGTAGCCGATTTCCGCAACACGCCGGGCTTTGGCGTAGAGGGAAAAATTGCCGGGCGGCACTATATGGCGGGCAGCCTTACGCGTCTGCTTGAGCGCGGCGTGCAAGTCAGCCCCGCCCTGCGGCAAAAAGCGGCAGAGTGGGAGGGTGACGGCTGCACGGTGGTTGCCCTTTCAGAGGACGGCAAGGCCGTGTCTTTGCTGTCGGTGACGGACAAGGTAAGGACTGATGCCGTTGAGGCTGTAAAAACCCTTAAAAGGCGCGGAATAGAGGTTTGCGTGCTTACGGGCGACAACGAGGCCGCTGCCCGCCGTGTGGCGGAGGAGGTGGGGGCGGACCATTACAAGGCAAACGCTCTGCCGGACGACAAAGCGGCGTACATACGCCGCTTGCAGGCGGCAGGGCGGCGCGTGGCTATGGCGGGCGACGGCATCAACGACAGCGCGGCGCTCGCGGCTGCGGACCTCGGCGTGGCGATGGGGCGGGGGAGCGACATCGCCGTCGAGGCTGCGATGGCCACCGTGCTTTCCTCCGCGCCCGCGCTGCTTCCCGCCTTGCTCGACCTTTCGGGGAGGACGATGCGCACCATACGCGAGAACCTCGTTTGGGCTTTCGCCTACAACCTCCTCGCCGTGCCGGTGGCCGCTGGCGCGTTGTACCCGCTTTGCGGCGTGATGCTCAGTCCTATGATAGCGGGCGCGGCGATGGCTTTCAGCAGCGTCAGCGTGGTGGCAAACAGCCTCCGCCTGAGCCGCACGGGGAAAGTGGCGTGACATGCTTTTGAAATTTTGTGGGAAACAATTTATCGCTACATTTGCGTATTTTCTTTTTATAAACCAATAGCTAAACAACCAACTACTATGAGGACTTTCATTGCACTCCTTGCGGCTTTTCTCCTGAACGCCGCTTCGGCTTTCGCCAAAGACATTAAGACGCTTGTCGTGACGCCTACTCCGCAGATGCACTGCGCCTCCTGCGAGAAGAAGATAAAGGACGGACTGCGCTTTGAGCGCGGCGTGAAGGACATCGCCACCAGCCTTGAGAAGCAAACCGTCACGGTGAAGTACGACGCAGACAAGACCACGGAGGAGAAGCTCCTCGCTTGCTTCACGAAGATAGGCTACACGGCGGCTGTGGTCAAGGACAACGGCGCGGCAAAGGCTTGCGGCGCGGAGAAGAAGTGCTGCGCGGAGAAAAAGTCGTGTTGCGGCGCGGCAGAGAAAAAGACCTGCTGCGGCAAGTCCGCTCAGGCTTCCTGCGAGAAAAAGGCCTGCGGCAAGGACAGCTGCGAGAAAGCGGACTCTTGCAAGAAAACCTGCGGTGGAAAGACCTGCGGAAGCAAGTGACGCCCTATGCCGCTTGCGGGTGCAAGGATGTACGCCGCAGGCTTGGATAGCCCCGTGCTTACGCCGACCGAAATAGCGTCCATAGTGCCCCAATCAGCCGTCCGCGAACCGCCGAAAAGTGTTCTAAATGTCGGTTTTCAAGATGTGTACAAGTGTTAACGCCCTCTTGCAAACGGGCGGAAAATGTATTATCTTTGCATAGAGAAAAGAGGGGATATGCACCGCGTGCGTATCCCCTCTTTTCGTGTATTGACTATCAACGACTTACGCGCTGCCGATATGTACGTGTAGCACCGCCGGGATGTACATGTAGGAAAAACTCCAAGTATTCCAGTCGCTCCAGAGCCTATTCCCGTCCGAAGAAA
This sequence comes from uncultured Oscillospiraceae bacterium, assembly GCA_963625935.1. Taxonomy (GTDB): domain Bacteria; phylum Bacteroidota; class Bacteroidia; order Bacteroidales; family Bacteroidaceae; genus Alloprevotella. The sequence goes on from CAVFVD010000034.1 coordinate 17,654, forward strand.
GTGCCTTTCCGTCCCTCGAAAATGGTTTTCAGCGGCGGCGCAGCCTATGTTTATAGTTAAACTTACATAAAAAAATAGCCCGGCGGCCGGTTTGCAAAAGTGTTCTATTTTTCCTTTTTCGCACAACTTGCCGGGGTGTGCGAAACGGCTTGTTTTTGCTTTGCAAACTGACGCGGAAAAGTGCCTTCTATGGCGAGGGCGTTTTTATGGGAAATAGCGTAGGCGGGATTGACCCCCTACTGTTTCGTCCCCGCCTGCGTCCCGTTAGCGGCGGCAAGGCGGCGCATGTCGCGGAAAGCGCTCCAAGTCACAGGGACGCTTAGGGCGAACGAGCAGACGTCCGCCGCAGCCTGGCACATCTCTACCCCTAAAAGTCCGAGAAAGCGCGGCAAAACGAGAATTAGCGGCACGAAAAAGAGTCCGCTGCGGGCCGCTGCCACAAGGTTGGCGCGGATGGGCTTGCGGATGGTCTGCAAAAGCATGTTGGTAATGACAATCGTCGGCACAAGCACGAAAGTGCAGACTTGCCAGCGCAGAGCCGCCGCGCCCACGCGCACCACTTCGGGGTCGTGGCGGAAGAGATGGACAATTTCGCCCGAGAAAAAGAAGCTCAGCACGGCCACGGAGCCGAGGAAAAGGCTGCCGAGCTTCACGCAATAGGCGAAGCCCTCGCGCACGCGGCGGTAGAGCCCCGCGCCGTAGCAGAAGCCGCAAAGGGGCTGGAAACCTTGCCCAAGCCCTACGACAATGGCAAACGTGAAAAAGCTGAAGCGCGTGACGATAGACATCCCCGCGATGGCGGCGTCGCCGTACACGCCCGCAGCGTGGTTCAGCATCAGCGTGGAGAGGCAGGCAAGCCCTTGGCGCGACAGGGAGGGCGTGCCGCCCATTACTATCTCTTTCGCAAGGTGCAGGGACGGGGTGAACTGGCGCAGGCGTATGTGTATGTTGCCCGCGCGGCGGGTCATCAGGAAAAGCACCACGAAGCCGCAAGTCTGGCTCAGCACCGTGGCCCATGCCGCCCCGCGCAGCCCCATGCCGAGGCCGAAGATGAAAAGCGGGCAGAGAAGGAAATTGAGCAGTACGCCGCTCAATATTCCGTACATTGCGAAGAGCGCGTTCCCTTGGAAGCGCATTTGGTTGTTAAGCGTGAGGGAGGCGGTCATTAGCGGCGCGCCGTAGAGTATTATGCCGAGGTACTGCTCGGTATAGGGGAGGATGGTGGGGGTTGAGCCAAGAAGCAGCGCGAGCGGCGTGAGGAATATGTGTCCCACTACCGCCACCACCGTGCCTAAGAGGAAGCTGTAAACGAAGCCTGTGGCGGCCATGCGCCCCGCCTCCGACTTCTGCCGCGCCCCGAGCTTGCGGGAAATGAAATTGCCGGAGCCGTGGCCGCAAAAGAAGCCTAAGGCCTGTATCACGGACATCACCGAGTAGACAATGCCCACCGCCGCCGTGCACTGCGTGTTGATGCGACCCACAAAGTAGGTGTCCGCCATATTGTACATGCTCGAGACGAGCATGGATATGATGGTGGGCACGGACATAGCCAAAATCACGCGATGTACGGGAGCCTGCGTGAGAAATGTGTAGTTGTCCCGCTTCTTGCTCATTGTCCCGTTCCCTTTATTCCCGCTTCGTCCCGCTTACCCCTTGTTGCGCTCCGTCATTTCCCCGCCTTTGCGGCTTGCAGGGTGTTGAGCATAAGCATGCAGATGGTCATCGGGCCCACGCCGCCCGGCACGGGGGTGATGTGCGAGCAGAGCGGTGCGACGTTGTCAAAGTCCACGTCTCCGCAAAGGCGGAAGCCCTTGGGTCGCGTAGCGTCCGGCACGCGCGTCGTGCCTACGTCTATCACCACCGCCCCGGGCTTCACCATGTCGGCCGTTACGAAATGCGGGCGGCCAATGGCGGCAATGAGTATGTCCGCCGCGCGGCATTCCTCGCGAAGCCCTTTGCTGTGGCTGTGGCATATGGTGACGGTGGCGTCGCCGTACTGCTTTTGCATCATAAGCTGCGCCATGGGTTTGCCCACAATGTTGGAGCGTCCCAAAATCACGCACTTGCGCCCCGAGGTGGGGATTTCGTAGCGGCGGAGAAGCTCGAAGATGCCTTTCGGAGTGGCGGAGACGAAGCAGGGAAGCCCCGCCGCGAGCCGTCCCACGTTGACCGGGTGGAAGCCGTCCACGTCTTTCTCGGGCGAAACGGCTTCTATCACTTTCTGCTCTGATATGTGGCGCGGCAAAGGCAGTTGCACGATGAAGCCGTCCACTTCCGGGTCGGCGTTGAGCCGCGCCACGCAGGCGAGGAGCTCTTCCTCCGTCACGTCGTCCTCATAGCGCAGGAGCGTCGAGCGGAAGCCGCAGGCCTCGCAAGCCAGCACTTTGTTGCGCACATAGGTCTCGCTGCCGCCGTCGTGCCCCACAAGCACGGCGGCAAGGTGCGGACGGCGGCCGCCCGCAGACACAATGCTTTCCACCTCGGCGGCAATCTCCGCCTTGATGCGGGCCGCAGTCGCTTTTCCGTCTATCAGAGTCATAAGCCTTGGTTGTTTTTACAAAAAACTTCGCTTTCTGTGGCAAGGGCAAGCAAGCCGCGCCGCCCAAACGTACGCGCCGCGCGGCAAAAGCCCTTGGGTGTGGAAAAAGAAGTCTTGCAAATTGGAATTATATGCCTTGCGCGTAGCCCAGACGTGTCTTTCGCGTAGATACGATGCGCCTTTCGCGTGGGATGCCCTTTGTGTTTCGTGCAAATATCCCTTTGCGTTGGATTTGACATGCCTTTCGCGTTGGGCTAATATGCCTTTCGCGTGGATACGATATGCCTTTCGCAAGAGACATCCCCGCGCCCCGTTCTGCGAAAAGCACGGCGGCGGTGGCGAGCCTTACGCCCGTCCCGGCATTCCCGGCATCTTGGGCATGTGAGCCATCATCTTGCCCATCTTCGAGCCGGTCACCATCTTCATCATCTTGCGAGTCTGGTCAAATTGCTTAACGAGCCGGTTCACTTCCTGTATCGTCGTGCCGGAGCCTCGGGCGATGCGGTTCTTGCGGCTCTGGTTAAGCACCTCGGGATGGTGGCGCTCGTAGGGAGTCATAGAGAGAATGATGGCCTCAATGCCGTTGAAGGCGTTGTCGTCTATTTCCACGTCCTTCAAGGCCTTGCCCACGCCCGGTATCATCGAGGCGAGGTCCTTCAGGTTGCCCATCTTCTTTATCTGGCGTATCTGCGAGAGGAAGTCGTCAAAGTCAAACTGGTTTTTCTGTATCTTCTTCTGCAGCTTAAGAGCCTCCTTCTCGTCAAACTGTGCCTGCGCGCGCTCCACAAGACTGACAATGTCGCCCATGCCAAGGATGCGGTCGGCCATGCGCTCGGGATGGAACACGTCAAGAGCCTCCATCTTCTCACCAGTACCGACGAAGAGGATAGGCTTATCAACCACCGTGCGGATGGAAAGCGCGGCGCCGCCACGGGTATCGCCGTCGAGCTTCGTGAGAACCACGCCGTCGAAGTCAAGCCGGTCGTTGAACTCCTTGGCAGTGTTCACCGCGTCCTGACCCGTCATCGAGTCGACGACGAAAAGGGTGTCGTCGGGCTGCGCCGCTTCCTTGATGGCGGCAATCTCGCGCATCAGCTCCTCGTCGACCGCAAGGCGGCCGGCGGTGTCTATGATGACCGTGTCAAAGCCTTTGGCCTTCGCCTCGTGGATGCCGTCGAGCGCGATTTTCACCGGATTCTTCTCTTCCAAGTCCTTGTATACGGGCACCTCTATCTGCTCGGCGAGGACGCAGAGCTGCTGCACGGCGGCAGGGCGGTACACGTCGCACGCCACAAGAAGGGGCTTGCGGGCGCGTTTGCTCTTCAAAAGCAGCGCGAGCTTGCCGGAAAGGGTCGTCTTGCCCGCGCCGTTCAGACCCGCCATCAGTATCACGGACGGGCGGGACGCGAGTTTCAGCTCCGAAGCCTGTCCGCCCATGAGCGCGGCCAGTTCGTCGTGCACCAGCTTTACCATGAGCTGCCCCGGCTTTACGCTCGTAAGCACGTTCTGCCCCATGGCTTTCTGCTTCACCGTATCGGTGAACTGCTTAGCCACCTTGTAGTTGACATCGGCGTCAAGCAGCGCGCGGCGCACGTCTTTCAGTGTCTCGGCGACATTTATCTCTGTGATTTTTCCCTCGCCCTTCAGTATCTTGAAAGACCTCTCAAGTCTCTCGCTCAGGTTCTCAAACATTTCTCGCTCGTTGGTATTGTTTTCTTCTTAACTCCTTCAAAATTCTTCTTAACCCCTACAAAGGTAGCGAAAAAGGGGAAAGCGCCACTTCCTCCGTGTCCCTTTCCCCTTTCCGCGTTGCCGGCGCGCTCTTTCCGCGACGATGCACGCTGCGTCTGCATGCTTCGTGTCGAAGCTCTGTAATCCGTGCTTTGCGCCTCGCAGGCCCCGCGCAAAAGCTCCGTAAGTTCTGCGCCAAACTCAGTAAGCCTCGCGCAGGATGCTCACTACTCGTCCGCGCTGCGCGTATTCCGCGCCGTCAGCGCTTGCTTTCTTTTTCCAGATACATATCTATCGCTGCCGTCATCGACTTTGCCTCTGCCGTCGGGGCGGAGAGGTCGACGCGCAGGCCGGCGTCCTCCATCGCCTTCTTCGTTGCCGGCCCGAAGCAGGCCAGGCGCACGTCGCCCTGGACGAAGGACGGGAAGTTCTTCTGTAAGGACTCTACGCCGGCGGGCGTGAAGAGTACTATCATGTCGAAGTTGAGCGGCTCGCCCTCGGGGAAGTCGTTCTTCACCGTGCGGAACATAACGCACTCCGTGTGTTGGAGCTTCTTCTCTTCCAGCATGCGGTGCACCTCGTCGCTGTGCACGTCGCTCTGGGGAATAAGGTAGTTCTCCGTCTTGTGCTTCGCCATCACCGAGATAAGGTCCGGCCACTTGCCCGTAGTACCGAAGAAGACCTTGCGCTTACGGTACTGCACATACTTCTGTATGTAGAGCGAAACGGCTTCGGTTATGGCGAAATACTTCATATCCTCGGGTATCGTCACACGCAGCTCCTTGCACAGGGTAAAGAAGAAGTCGATAGCGTGCCGCGAGTTGAAGACAATGGCAGTATGGTCGAGAATCTGCACTTTCTGGTCGCGGAACTCCCGCGCGGTGATTCCCTCCACTTTGATAAAGGGATGGAACGTGAACTCTACGCCCCGCTTTTTTTCTATGTCAAAGTAGGGCGACTTCTCAGAGGCCGGCTTCGGCTGCGAAACGAGTATCTTCTTTATCATAGTGCGGATAGTTGGGACGCCGCGCATTAGGGGCGGACTTTCCGAAAAATTAGGAATTAGGGGGTGCTTTGCCCGCCGCGCGATGCGGCTTCGTCGCCTCTCTAACTCCTAATCTCCCGTCCGTCCGTCGGACGCCCTTATCGGTTTGTCTACTTAATTGATTGTCAACAAATAGTTGTTCGCATATACCAATGCGCGGAACAGCACGAAAAGCGGTGCTATTTCAAGGGTGCAAAGGTACAAAATTAAATGCAGCCCCCCCGCTGTGTACCTGAAAAATATGGAATGGCACTTGTAAAGCAAGAGGAGTTTGACGGCGATAAGGACAATAAAGGCGAGGAGCTGCATCGTGGCGAAGGGGAGGTTGAAGTACACCACGAGCAGGGCGACAGGCAGCAGACCGAGCCCTTCGGCGAGCACGCTCATAAGGTATGTCTCGTTCCAGCGGCGGCACTCTGCGGGCGGGAAGAAGACTGCGTTGACCGCCGAGTAGCACGCTATCTTCGCAAAATAGTAGAGCAGGCACAGCCCCGTGGACACGCCGAGTATCTTGTAGGGGGAGACTTGGTTGAAAACCTCTGTCTGCCACTGCTGCGTATAGTCGAAGAAAAGGATTCCGAGGACGAAGCACGTCTGTACCAGCAAGAATATCTGCCCGCGCAGCTCTGCCTCGGTTCGCTCGGCGAAGAGGTTTTCGCGGGTGCGTGTCGTGTGGAAGAAGTCCCTCACCTGCGCGGCGAGGTAGTGGCGCGAGCGTGCTATCACCCAGACCATGAGGAAGAAGCTTACGAGCAGCGTGGAGGTGACTATGTCGTCGGTGCGGAAGCGGTAGGGCAGGGGGTCGCCTGCCATTCCCCGTGTCTCCAGTGACAGGGTCTCTGAAGAGCGTCCCGCCAGGCTGTCCAGCTGGCGCACGAGTTGGGGCTTCTCGAAGCGAAGCAGCCCGTGCGCCCAATAGTCCGCTTGCATGAAGTCCGGCTGCCCTGTGAACGGGAGGTCTGCCGGCAGCGGCTTCATCTGGTGCGGGTCCGGCGGGGTTGTGTCCGGCTTCTCCGTCCGCGCACGCCACGCCCTCGGGGAGGCGGTCACCACCTCCTCTTCCGCCGCCGTCTCCTCCGTCTGTGCGGGGATGTCGGCGTGTTGCAGGGAGTCTTGCAGCGCTGTCGCGGACATTCGTTTCTTCTTCTTGTGGCTTTGTCGGTCCTTCCTTGGGGAAAATCTTTCTTGTTCCGGGGCATATTTTCCGTCGGAACGGGCGGCTTACATCGCGGCGAACTTTCTCACCGACTTGTCCCAAAGCGGGGTTTCCTCGGCAAGGCGCAACGCCTCCTCGGGCGTGGCCGCCACGCCCCAGATAGCCTTGTGTTCGCCGCGCATGAAGCGTTCGGCGGTGGCCCGGTCAAGCTGTGAGAGCAGCGCGTCGTAGTATCCGCCGGTGTTGAGTATCACGATGGGCTTGAGGTACAGGCCCAGCTGTTTCCATGTGATTATCTCCAGCAGCTCCTCCAATGTGCCTACGCCGCCGGGCAGGGCTACGCACGCGTCGGACATTTCCGCCATGCGCTCCTTGCGGCGGTGCATGTCGGGCGTGACGACAAGCTCCGTCATGCCCGTGTGCTGCCAGCCTTGCTCTACCATAAAGTCGGGTATCACGCCGACGGCGCGTCCGCCGGCAGCGAGGCAGGCGTCAGCCGCCGCGCCCATGAGGCCCGTGCGCCCGGCTCCGTTCACGAGGGTGTGCCCGCGCTCAGCCATAAGCTTGCCGAGAGCCGCCGCCGCGTCTATGTATGTCTGAGGCAGCTGCCCGCTCGAGGCTCCGTAAACCGTTATCGTCATGCTCTTATTCTCTTTTTAGGGAAAACAACCCCTCTTTTAGGGAAAACAACCCCGCCGTCGGTCAGCACAGGCCGAATTCGCGGCGAATCTCGTCTACGCGGTCGAGCTTCTCCCACGTGAAGAGTTCCACCTCGAGCTGTTTCTCCTCGCCGCCGGGCGTGCGGAAAGTCTTTGTCACAGTGCGGGGCTCGCGTCCCACGTGTCCGTAGGAGGCGGTCTCCTCGTAGATGGGGTTGCGCAGTTTAAGGCGCTGCTCGATGGCGGCGGGGCGCAGGTCGAAGAGGCTCTTCACGCGCTCGGCTATCTCGCCGTCCGTGAGCGCCACGTGCGATTTTCCGTAGGTGTCTACGTACACGGAGACGGGTTCTGCCACGCCGATGGCGTAGCTGAGCTGCACCAGCATTTCGTCTGCAACGCCAGCCGCAACCATATTCTTGGCGATGTGGCGCGCGGCGTAAGCTGCCGAGCGGTCTACCTTTGAGGGGTCTTTGCCGGAGAACGCTCCTCCGCCGTGTCCGCCCTTTCCGCCGTAGGTGTCCACTATTATCTTGCGCCCGGTGAGCCCGGTGTCGCCGTGCGGGCCGCCTATCACGAATTTGCCCGTGGGGTTCACGTAATACTTGATGTCTGCGTTTTCGAAGAGGGCGCGTACCTCGGGCGTGTTGACCCTTTCCTCTACCACGCGGGGTATGAGTATGGTCTCCACGTCGTGGCGTATGCGGCTCAGCATCGCTTCGTCTGCCGCCTCCTGCGAACCCGCTTCGGCGGCGGACACGAAGTTGTCGTGCTGGGTGGAGACTACGATGGTGTCGATGCGGCGGGCGCGGCCCTGGTCGTCATACTCTACGGTCACCTGGCTTTTCGAGTCGGGACGGAGATAGGTCATCTCCTTTCCCTCGCGGCGTATCTCGGAAAGCACATATACTATGTCGTGCGCGAGAGAGAGCGGGAGGGGCATGAAAGTATCGGTCTCGTTGTTGGCATACCCGAACATCATTCCCTGGTCGCCCGCGCCCTGCGCCATGTGGTCGGCTCGCTCCACGCCTCGGTTGATGTCTCCGCTTTGCTCGTGTATCGCGCTGAATATGCCGCAGCTCTCGGCTTCAAACTTGTACTCGGCCTTGGTGTAGCCTATGCGCGCGATGGTGCGGCGCACTACTTCCTGCAGGTCGACGTATGCCGCCGACTTCACCTCGCCGGCCACTACCACCTGGCCTGTGGTCACGAGTGTCTCGCAAGCCACTTTCGAGGAGGGGTCAAAGGCGAGGAGCTCGTCGAGCACGGCGTCCGAAATTTGGTCGGCAACTTTGTCGGGGTGTCCTTCCGACACCGACTCTGAGGTAAAGAGATATCCCATTTCTTCTTTTGCTTTTCGTTTTGATTTTCTGTGCAATAAAAAAAGACAAGCCTGCTTTCGCGGGGCGGAAACAGGCAGGGGGACAATGTTGGGGCGGCATTGTGAGCGGCCTCGGCTGCCGTCCCTTTTCTCTCACTTGCAGGCGGTGGCACGCGCTTGCCTCCGTCCTTTTTCAAGGAGGGGCGTGCCGTCCGCGAGTTTTAGCATTGTTTTTGAGAGGTTGCAAGCAGCCAAATCTGTCCTCTTGTCTCGTTCAGGGTGCAAAGTTAGCAATAAACCCACACCCGCCCGCCGCTTTTTTGCTAAACTTGCATCCGCGCCCTGCGGACGGGCGCGCGGGGCTGTGCTCCTATCCTTTTTCTCCGCAAAGTTTTTTCTAAGAAAATCCCCGTTATGCCCCATCCCTTGTCCCTTTTCAAATATTGCCCGCGCTGCGGCTGCGACGGCTTTGCCGACAACGACGCTTACAGCCGCCGCTGCCCGCACTGCGGCTTTGTGTACTACCACAACGCCTCCGCCGCAACCGTCGCCGTGGTGGTCAACGCGCGTGGCGAGCTGCTCTGTGTGCGGCGCGGGCGCGAGCCGGCGCGTGGCACGCTCGACCTTCCCGGCGGATTTGTTGATCCGGGGGAGAGCGTCACCGACGGACTTCTGCGCGAGGTGCGCGAGGAGCTGGGGGCTGAGGTCGCCTCTTGGCGTTTCCTCTTCTCTTTGCCCGACAGCTACCCGTATAGCGGCTTCACGGTGCACACGGCGGACTCTTTCTTTCTTTGCCGGCTGCGCGATGCGGGCTGTGTCGCGGCGCACGACGATGCCACCGAGGTGGTGTGGATTGAGGCGGACAAGCTCTGCCCTTCGGACTTTGGACTCCCCTCCATACGTGAGGGGGTGAAACTTCTTTTGGAGAAGAAAGAGGAATATTTGCTCCCGTGATGGCACGCCGTTCCGTTTTTGCCGCAAACGTGTTTGCCGACTTTTAAGCCCGGTTTTTATTATTCAATGAAGGGGTGTTCCCCTCGTTCCTTAGCTACAAAATGCACAGAAAAGGGGAGTGGGCAAAAAAGGAAAAATAGAACACTTTTGCAAACCGGCCTTCAGGCGAATTTTTATGTAAGTTTAACGCGAAACCTTAGCGCTGCGGCGAGCGGATAGCTCTTTTGAGCGAAAAAAAGGGGACTTCTCGCCACGGGGATAGGTCCCGGAGCGACGGGAATACTTGGAGTTTTTCCTACATGTACATCCCGGCGGCGCTATATGTACATATCGGCGGCGTGTAAGTTATTGAAACTCAATACT
>CAVFVD010000035.1:0-25647 GCA_963625935.1 uncultured Oscillospiraceae bacterium
GTTAAACTTACATAAAAATGCGCCTCTCGCCCGCCGAGCGCAAGTGTTCTATTTTTCTTTTTGGTGTACATGTCGCACCATAGGGCGGTGGGGACTGCGGAAGAATGCGGAAATCCTATTGCCGCAGAGTTTCTCCCTTTGTTTTTCCCAAGAAAAACGTTTTGCAAAACTGCAACGAAGCGGAAGACACCGCCACAGCGGAACGCAGGCGCTTTGGCCTCTTGGGCGGGGCGGATACACATTATTATATATAACGCTACATATATACTATGTGTACCGCAAGCGCGGGTGTGTAGAAAGGATTGAAGCACGGAGAGCGGAACGAGGGGCAGATTTGCGCGAATGGCGTAACTTTGCCTTGCGCTAAGCGCGGCACGCGGGAAACGCGGCTGCGAGGGGCGCGAAAAGGAAACGAATGCTCGTTAGGACAGGAATGAACGACTGCATAGAAATAAAGGGCGCGAGGGTGAACAACCTGAAAGGCGTGGACCTGCGCATACCGCTCGGGCGGCTTGTGGCGGTGACGGGGCTTTCGGGCTCGGGGAAGTCGTCCCTCGCCTTTGACACGCTGTACGCCGAGGGGCAGCGGCGCTACGTGGAGAGCCTCTCGGCCTACGCGCGGCAGTTTTTGGGGCGGATGAACAAGCCCGAGTGCGACTACATAAAAGGGCTTCCGCCCGCCATCGCCATAGAGCAGCGCGTGACGGGGCGCAACCCGCGCTCGACGGTAGGCACAAGCACGGAGATATACGACTATCTGCGCATGCTCTTCGCCCGCGCCGGCCACACCTACTCCCCCGTCAGCGGCGAGGAGGTGAAGTGTCACACGGTCGACGACATAGTGGCGGCCGCCTCGGCGTACAGCGAAGGCACGCGCTTCACCGTGCTCGCCCCGCTGCGCCTGCGGCAAGGGCGCACAGTGCGCGAGCAGCTGGAGGCGTACTTGGCGCAAGGGCTCTCGCGCCTGGACGTGGACGGAGAAATGGTGCGCATAGAAGACACGCTCGACAATCCGCCCGAGGCCGAAAACGCCGCGCTGCTCATCGACCGCCTCGCCGTGTCGCGCGACAAGGAGTTTGGCTCCCGCCTCGCCGACTCCGTGCAGACAGCCCTTTTTGAGGGCGACGGAGCGTGCTTTCTGCGCTTCTATCCCGCCCGCATCCTGCAGCGTTTCAGCACGCGCTTCGAGGCAGACGGCATCACGTTCGCCCGTCCCGACGACAATATGTTCTCCTTCAACTCCCCCGCCGGCGCTTGCCCCGTGTGTGAAGGCTTCGGGCGCGTGGTAGGCATAGACGAGCGGCTTGTAGTGCCCGACACGTCGAAGAGCGTGTACGACGGCGCGGTGATGTGCTGGCGCGGAGAGAAGATGGGGATGTGGAAAGACGAGTTTGTCCGCAGAGCCGGGCAGAGAGGTTTTCCCATCTTCACTCCCTACTACCAGCTGACGCAGGAGCAGCGCTCCGTGCTTTGGGACGGCGACGCCGTGGAGCGAAGTCTGCCCGAGGAAGAGCAAGTGAGCGTCAACGCCTTCTTTCGCATGCTGGAACGAAGCCAGTACAAAATACAGTACCGCGTAATGCTCGCCCGCTACCGGGGCAAGACGGAATGCCCCGCGTGCCACGGGTCGCGCCTCAAGCCCGAGGCCGAGTACGTGCGCGTGGGGGGCGAAACAATAACGCGCCTTGTGCGCATGCCCATAAAAGAGCTGCTGCCCTTCTTCGAGAACCTTGTTCTGCCCGAAGCCGACGCGCGTGTGGCGGCGCGCCTGCTCACAGAGATAAAAAACCGACTGCGCTACCTCTCGGACGTGGGGCTTGACTACCTCACGCTCGACCGTCTCTCCAACACCCTTTCCGGCGGCGAGAGCCAGCGCATCAGCCTCGCCACGTCGCTGGGCTCGTCGCTCGTGGGCTCGCTCTACATACTCGACGAGCCAAGCATAGGCCTCCATCCGCGCGACACGCGCCGGCTCATCGGCGTGCTAAAGAAGCTGCGCGACCTTGGCAACACGGTAGTGGTAGTGGAGCACGAGGAAGAAATAATGCGTGCCGCCGACTACCTTATCGACATAGGTCCGGAAGCCGGCCGCCTTGGCGGAGAAGTGGTGTACGAAGGCACGCCCATACCCTCCCCGCTCCCGCCCCTGCCCGCCGGCAGCGACCGCTACGTCTCCCACACGCTCAACTACCTCCTGGGCAAAGAGCGCATACCCGTTCCGCTCTCCCGCCGCGCCTGGAACCGCAGCATACGCGTCATCGGAGCGCGAGCCAACAATCTGAAAGGCATAGACGTGGTTTTCCCGCTCAACACGCTTACGGTAGTGACGGGCGTGAGCGGCTCGGGCAAAAGCACGCTTGTGCGCGACATACTCTACCGCGCACTCAAGCGCCATCTCGACGCGGCGTGCGAGGCGCCGGGCGAGTTCACGCGGCTGGAGGGAGATTTGGACTGCGTGCAGGCCGTGGAGTTTGTCGACCAAAACCCCATCGGCCGCTCGTCGCGCTCTAACCCCGTCACCTACATAAAGGCCTTTGACGAGATACGCAAGCTGATGGCGGCGCAGCCGCTTGCCCGCCAGCTGGAGCTCACCCCCGCTTCGTTCTCCTTCAACGCCCCCGGCGGCCGCTGCGAGGAGTGCAAAGGCGAGGGGACGGTGCGCGTGGAGATGCAGTTTATGGCAGACCTCGTCTTAGAGTGCGAGGCTTGCCATGGTCAGCGTTTCAAGAGCGAGGTGCTGGAAGTGCGTTTCTGCGGGCTTAATGTCTACGACATCCTCCAGCTTACCGTCAACCAAGCCATTGACTTCTTCACCCGCGAGGGGCAGCCCCGCATCGCCGCGCGCCTGCGCCCGTTGCAGGACGTCGGGCTCGGGTACATAAAGCTGGGGCAGTCGAGCTCCACGCTCTCGGGCGGCGAAAACCAGCGCGTAAAGCTCGCCTACTACCTCGGGATGGAAAAGACACTGCCCACGCTCTTCATCTTCGACGAACCCACCACCGGCCTCCATCCGCACGACATAGGGCGGCTGCTCCGCTCGCTCGGCGCGCTGATAGAGCGCGGACACAGCGTGGTGATTATCGAACACAATATGGACGTGGTGAAATGCGCCGACCACGTTATTGACCTCGGGCCCGAAGGCGGGCGCGAGGGCGGGCGCATCGTCGCTGCCGGCACGCCGGAAGAAGTGGCGCAGAAAGAAGAGGGACACACAGCCCGCTTTCTCGCCAAAGCGCTGGAAAAGGGAGAAACAGAGGCAAAAGGAGGGGGAACGGAACAAAAATAGCGTGCCGCGCGGAGAGCATAAGCCGCGGACTTTTCCTATTTTTGCGCGTGTAAAGAGCCACTATAGAACCATTCAATACCAAATACAACTATGGCATTCTTAACTGACGAGAAACTTGTAATTGTCGGCGCTGCCGGCATGATCGGGTCCAATATGGCCCAGACGGCGGCAATGCTCCGCCTCACCCCCAACATCTGCCTTTACGACGTGTACGAGCCGGGTCTCGAGGGCGTAACCGAGGAGATGCGCCACTGCGGCTTCGAGGGTGTCAACTTCACCTACACCACCGACGTGAAAGAAGCCCTCACGGGTGCTAAATACATCATCTCCTCCGGCGGCGCTCCCCGCAAGCAGGGCATGACCCGCGAGGATCTGCTCAAGGGCAACGCTGGCGTGGCCGAGCAGCTTGGCAAGGACATCAAGAGCTACTGCCCCGACGTGAAGCACGTGGTTATCATCTTCAACCCGGCCGACGTTACGGGTCTCGTTACGCTCATCTGGTCGGGCCTGAAGCCCTCTCAGGTTTCCACCCTCGCCGCTCTTGACTCCATCCGCCTGCAGAGCGAGCTGGCCAAGCACTTCGGCGTGGCTCAGAGCGAGGTTACGGGCTGCCGCACGTACGGCGGTCACGGCGAGGCAATGGCTCCCTTCGCAAGCAGCGTAAAGGTTGCCGGCACGCCCCTTACGAGCCTCATCGGCACCGACAAGCTGACGGCTGCACAGTGGGACGAAATCAAGCACAAGACCATCCAGGGCGGCTCCAACATCATCGCGCTCCGCGGCCGCTCCTCTTTCCAGAGCCCGGCTTACGTGTCCGTGCGCATGATTGAGGCAGCTATGGGCGGCGAGGAGTTCCAGTGGCCCGCTGGCCGCTATGTCTCTTTCGCCGGCATTGACCACATCATGATGGCAATGGAGGTTACTATCTCCGAGAAGGGTTCGGCTTACGAGGAGGTAGTAGGCACGGAAGAGGAAATGGCAGCCCTCAAGGAGAGCTACAAGCACGTAGCCGCTATGCGCGACGAGTGCATCGAGCTGGGCATTATCCCCGCCATCGAGAAGTGGGGCGACATCAACCCCAACCTCAAATAAAATCCGCACGCGGGCGTTCCGCCTGCATACGGACTTAAAGAGATATCCGCCCTTCTCAGGAAACGTTCCTGCGAAGGGCGGACTTTTTTGTCAACGTGTTATTTGCCCGCGAGACGGGCAAGGTTTACTCAAACCGCTCGCAATAGCTGAAAAGGGAGGGCAAAAGGGGGCGCAAGCGCACACAGCGGGCAAGTCACGCCGCCTATATAACGGCAATCTTTCCCGCCACGCTCTTCGAGCCGTCCGCCTTGGACACATATATATAATATACGCCCGAAGTGACGCGGTCGCCCGCCGGAGTGCGCACATCCCACACGAGCGAGCCGCCCGTGCTATTGCCACGGTAGACAAGCTGCCCGCCCGCAGAGACAATCTTCACCTCCGCGCTCTCGGTCAAACCGCTTATCACCACGCGCCCGCTGTATTCGGGGCGGACGGGGTTGGGAGAAATCTTTATGTTGCTCTTTACAAGCTCTTCCTCAGGTTCGCTCACGCCCGTTTGGTAGGAGCAGATGCCGCGGTCCGTTCCTATGAAAAGCTCGCCCGTGGCTTCGTCAAACGTGAGCGCGGAAATGTTGTCGGAAAGAAGCGGACTGTCCGCCGCCGTAAAGTGCTGCAACACCTGAGAGCCGTCCGCGTTCACCTGATAAACGCCCGAGCCGGTAGTGCCAAGCCACTTGCAGTTGCCGCCGTCTACTGCCACCGCGTCGACAGTAGTCTCCGCCAAGAGATAGTCGGCGTAATTGGTGCCGTCGTTGCGCGGAATCTTGGGCTGGTATATGGTGAAATCGGAAGAAAACCACTTGTCGGGCTCCGTCACTGCATAGACACCACTCGTGCAGCCTATCCAAAGCTGCCCGTTACGGTCAAAGCAGTAGTCCTGCACGCCTTCGAGGCTGCACGAAGTGCCGTCCTCGTTGATCGCCGCCTTTCGGAAGAGGCTCTCGTCGTCTCCCGGTGTGTCCACAGTGCCTTTGTAGTCAAGGCAGCCCAGGCCCGCCGGGTAGCTTGTCTGAGTTTGCACCGTGAGCCATAGGCGTCCTTTCGAGTCTATCAGAAGCCGTTCGGGGTAGGTTGCCATCTTCATCCCCTCCACGTAGAGCCTGCGCCACGAGCCGTCGGGCTTCATCACCGTAAGCACCGTGTCGACCCAGCCGTTAGTGACGAAGAGGTTGCGCTGAGCGTCCATGACCAGGCCGTAAGTACGGACGTAGTTATAATTGTCGGACAAAGCGCGAACGCTCGCGTCGTTTATTATCTGAAGAGCCGAGTTTGAGTGGTTGTAGTGCTTTACAAACTGGAAGTCCTTGTATTCCATCATGCCCGTCCAAGTGGTCAGGTAGTGGTGGGAAGCGTCCGCCGGGTCTTGCAAAATGCCCGTCACGCCCTGGAAAGCCGCCCCGTTGTTCAGCTGAAAGCCCGTCGTGGGGAAACTGTGCCATGTGTCGTCCTCATACCACATTGCCACCGGCTTGCTTCCCTCTCCGCCTGCCACGAGAAGCCGTCCGTCGATGTACTGCAACTTGTCGCACACGTCCGACTGCGGTCCGAAGCCGCCCACGCAGGCAGTCTGCTCACTCCAACTCTTTGTCTCGCCGTCCGCTATTAGGCGGTAGCCGCAGAGTCCCTCGTCCGCTTTGGCAAACCAGTATGTGCCGGAGACGCAGGCCACGTCCTTCACCGTCCCCGCCGTTGCGACGCGGAACATCTCCTCTGCCGGCTTCTCCGAAGACATTGCCACGGTGTAGCCGCTGCCGTTGAACACCGCCACAGAGCCTTGCGCCGAGCCGCGGGCGCAGACCACGGTCGAAGCTCTCGTGAATACGGGCGTGTCTGTCGCGTCAAGCTCCATATACACCACGCCCGCGCCCGCCGTAAAAGAGGGCTGCGCAGAAGAGACAAGGAAATAGAAGCCCTTGCCAAAGGGCACGATGCCCACCAAAGCGGCGTTGCCCTGCGGATGCCAGGCCGAGAGATCGTAGAGATTGTCGCGGATGTCGCCCATATAGACGCGGCCGCCCGTCTCCATAAAGACATAGTTGCCGGAAGCGAGCGAAGCGGACACCGCGCTGCCGAAACGATAGTTGCCCTTTACCGTGAGGCTCCCCAAGTCTATTTGTATCAAGCCCTCGCGCGTGGAAAGCGTGAGCCAGTCCTCGTTTACCGTCATAGTAAGCACGGACACGTCGTAGTCGGCAAAGTTGTAAACTTCGGGAAAATTGCTTACCGTGCCGTCTTCGTATACGAGGTCGATGTTGTTGTCCGAGTAAAGCACGACGAGGCACTTTTGCGTCGTCGACCACCCTATGTGGCTTATGCCCTTGTCGGAGAGTCCGCTCAGCTTGTCTATTGTCGTGACGGAGTTTTCCGACGTGTCGTAAGCGAGGAGGTTCCCGTCGAAGAGCGCGTATATCTTCGTCCCCACCGCCGCCGTCTCCGTGGCGTTGTGGTAGGCGAGGTGGAGTTTCCACAAATCCGTGTCCGCCGCCCGCGTCGGGAGGAAGGCGAAAAGAAAAAGAAGAAAGCAGGCTAATGTGCGCATAGAGTATGGTGTGCGGTATGGTGCGGACGTCGCGGCCCCGGCTTTCCGGGCATTTCCTGCGGCCACACGCATATTATATATAGGTGGTCTATAAACAACCACCGTACAACAATCAAAATCGGGCAATCCTCGTCTTGCTATCTTTCGGACTTTTTCCGCCCAAATAGCTTGCGGGCTCAGTCGCATAGTCCGCCATGCTCCTGCCCTCTCAAACAATGTGGACGCAAAACAGCTCCGAGAGCCAACAAAGCAAATTTAGAGAGCCACCCATATAAGGAAAAACGAACGCTCCCCGCCTTTATTGTGGCAGCTTACCCCTTGCGTGACAGATAGTCGCAGAGTTTTGCCACGGCGCGGGCGCGGTGGGAAATAGAGTTCTTTACCTCCGCGCCTAGCTCGGCGAACGTTTTGCCTGTGTCCTCGGGAGAAAAGACGGGGTCGTAGCCAAAGCCCTCTGTCCCGCGCTTCTCCTCTGTAATAACGCCTTCAACAACTCCTTCAAAGAGCCGCGCCGCCCCCCCCTCTATCAGGGCTATCACCGTGCGGAAGCGAGCCGAGCGGTCGTCCTTTCCCGCAAGCTCGGAAAGCAGCTTTTGCGTGTTGGCCTCCGGGTCGTGGCGGTCGGGGAAAGCATAGCGCGCGGTGTGCACGCCCGGGCCTCCGCCCAGAGCCGCGACCTCGAGCCCCGTGTCGTCGGCGAAGCAGTCGCGTCCGTAGCGCTCGTACACCCAGCGTGCCTTGATGAGCGCGTTGCCCTCCAAGGTGGGCGCGGTCTCGGGTATGTCGTCGTGGCAGCCAATGTCTGAGAGGCTCAGCACCCGTACTTTCCCGTCCAATATGCTGCGTATCTCCTCCAGCTTGTGCGCGTTGTTGGTGGCGAAAACAAGTTCGTTCATTCCCTTTCCTTTATTTGTTTTTCTCCTTTTTATTAAGACTGCGTATCCACGCCTACGACCACGAGGGGCATCCCCCCTATCTCCGCCGCCGTGTCCGTGAACGAGCTCCAGTACGAGCCAAGCAGCTTTTCCGTAGCGGCAAGACACCAGAGGTCTACCACCGCTTCTTCCATGCCGGCGAGCGTGTCGCGGCGCACGGAGGTGTTTTGCGTCAGCACCTTTCCGCCGTAGTCTTTCTTCAAGGCCGCTTTCAGCTCCTCGTCGTCAGTGGAGAGGTAAAAACGCGTGCCGGGCTGGCTTGCAAGCTCTGCGTCCATCGCCCGGCGAAATTGCTCCACCTTGCTGTGGCGCATACTCACCACGTTGTCCGTGCGGCGGATATGCACCCCTACTGTGTGGGGGGCAAACTGCGCGACAAGGCGGTCGACGCGCTTCTGCAGCTTTTCCACAGGCCGCAGCCGCGCCGCGTAGTCACGCGAATAGGGGCGCAGGCTGTAAGGCCCGGAGAGATAGACTTTCCCGTGCCGCCTCAGCAGCGCGGAAACCTCTCCGGGGTATTTGGGCAGGAAAGAGGCGTGTTGGCAGCGGTAGCCCATCAGCAGCCGCACCAGCCAAGGCCAATGCAGATTGCGCCGCGTGATGGGACGCTCCCACCACCGCCGCTCTCCTACCGAGAACAAGCCGCCGTCCAACGGCACGAAAAGCTGGGAGAAGTCTGCCCAGCACTCGTCCGTCCGTTCCCACGCCACGCGCACCGTCACTCCGTCCTCCGCGCTCACGGCAAGAGCCGAGAGCAATACGCGCAGGCGGTTGCACAGCCCGCATTGCGGGACAACCACAAGTTTTCCTTCCATTTTCTCTCCGTGATGCGCCGCCTCAGCCCTTTTTCACGTCGCGCGACTTGGCTTTCACCTTTATGCGGTCGAAGCCCTCGCCGTACACGCCTATGACTTTCGACTGCGAAACAAAGGCATCGGGGTCCACGCTCTGTATGATGCGGAAGATGGTAGAGCTTTCGCGCTTCTTCGCAAGCACCACAAGCACCTTCCTCTCTTGCTTGGTGTACCATCCCCAGCCCTCCAGCACGGTCACGCCTCGGTGTGTGGCTGAGATGGCGGCGGCGATGTCCTCGTACTCGTTGGAGAAGATGAGAAACTGCACCGACTGCCGCCCGCGGTCAACCACGTAGTCGAGCATGAGATTGATGATGACCAGCGTGCAATAGCCGTAGAGCAGCTTGTCTATGCTTCCCGTGGGAGTGAAAAGCATCGAGGTGATGATAATCAGGTCACAGAGCATCATCATCTGCCCGAGCGTCACGTCCTTGTACTTGTTTATGATGGACGCTATTATGTCCGTGCCGCCCGTCGAGCCGTTGCTCAGGAAGACAAAGCCAATGCCTACGCCCTCTATCGCCGCGCCGAGTATGCAGGAAAGGAACATGTTGTCCGTCACCACCTGCGGCAGTCCGCTGCGCTCATTGACGTGGGCAAACATCCCGGGGTTGTCCTTCGCCAGCGTGACCATAATCTCCTGTGCCGCGCCCAAGAGTATCGTGAGCATAAAGACGGCGTAGATGGTGCGGGCGCAAAACCGCCAGCCCAGCACCTTCACCGCCACGGCAAGCAAAATAATGTTGCACAGGAAGAAGGTGTACTGCACCGGGAAGCCCGTGGCGTAGAATATCACCGCGCCCGCGCCCGCCAGTCCGCCTGTCGTTATCTCGTAAGGCAGCTGGAAGCACGCGAAGCCTACGGCGTACATCATCAGCCCAAGGGTGATGACAAGATAGTCTTTCACCTCCTGCGCGTAAGACAGCTTGAAGTGTGTCTGCATCTCCGTTCTTTACTTTACGACGATATTGACAATGCGCCCGGGCACTACAATCACCTTCACCACCTGCTTTCCCTCGGTGTACTTCTGCGTTTGCGGTGCGGCCATGGTGGATTCCTGTATCTGCTCGCGCGTGGCGTCGGCGGGGAAGTCAAGGGTGAAGCGCGTCTTTCCGTTAAACGAAACGGAAAGTGTCACGCTGTCTTCTTTGAGGAACTTCTCATCAAATTCCGGCCAAGGCGCGTCGCATACGCTGCCCTCGTTGCCCAGGGCGTGCCACAGCTCTTCGGAGACGTGCGGCGCAAAGGGCGCGAGGAGGGACACAAGCTGCGAGAGCATCTTGCGGCTGTGGCAGCCCTGCTGCGAAAGCTCGCCGACGGCAATCATAAAGGCCGGCACGGAAGTGTTGTAGGAGAAGACCTCGATATCCTCGGACACTTTCTTTATCAGCTTGTGCAGCGTCTTGAGGTTGTCCTTTGTGGGCTGGCTGTCGTCTACCGCCCAGTCGCCGTTCTTGGGATAGAACAGTCCCCACAGCTTTTTCAGGAAACGGAAGCTGCCGTCTATGCCGTTTGAGTCCCAAGGCTTGCTCTGGCTGATGGGGCCGAGGAACATTTCGTAGAGACGCAGCGTGTCCGCGCCGTATTTCTCCACTATCATGTCGGGGTTCACCACGTTGTACATGGACTTCGACATCTTCTCTACCGCCCAGCCGCAGACGTACTTGCCGTCCTCCAGCACGAAGTCGGCATCGTTGTACTCCGGCCGCCAAGCGCGGAAGGCATCGATGTCGAGTACGTCGTTCTGCACAATGTTCACGTCCACGTGTATGGGGGTCACGTCGTAGCCGCCTTTAAGGCCGTGGCTCACGAAAGTGTTGGTGTCCTTTATGCGGTAAACAAAATTGGAGCGGCCTTGTATCATACCCTGGTTCACAAGCTTCTGGAACGGCTCTTCCTTGCACGAAACGCCGATGTCGTGCAGAAACTTGTTCCAGAACCGGCTATATATAAGGTGTCCAGTCGCGTGTTCGGAGCCGCCGACATAGAGGTCCACGTTCTGCCAATAGGCATCAGCCTCAGCGCCCACAAGCGCGGTGTCGTTGTGCGGGTCCATGTAGCGCAGATAGTAGGCGGAAGAGCCCGCGAAGCCCGGCATCGTGGAAAGCTCGAGCGGGAAGACCGTCTTGTGGTCTATGCGGCTGTTGTCCGTCACCTCTTTTGCGGCGGTGTCCCACGCCCAGCGGGTGGCGTTGCCGAGGGGCGGCTCGCCCGTCTCCGTGGGGAGAAATTTCGTCACGTCGGGGAGCTGCAGGGGGAGGCACTCCTCCGGCACTATATAAGGCATGCCGTCCTTGTAGTATACGGGGAACGGCTCGCCCCAATAGCGCTGGCGCGAGAAAATGGCATCGCGCAGGCGGAAGTTCACTTTCACGCGGCCTATTCCCTCAGCCGTGACAAAGTCCTTTGTGCGCTGTATCGCCTCCTTTACGGTCAGTCCGTTCAGGGAGAAGCCATTCAGGCTCTCCTTGCCCGCTGCGGGCGAATTGCAAACAATGCCCTCTTTCGCGTCAAAGCTCTCCTCGCTCACGTCCGCGCCCTCGATGAGCGGGACAACGGGGAGGGAGAAATGGCGGGCGAAGGCGTAGTCGCGGGAGTCGTGCGCGGGCACGGCCATGATAGCTCCCGTGCCGTATCCAGCCAGCACGTAGTCGCTCACCCATACGGGGATGCTGTCGCCCGTAAAGGGATTGACGGCGTAAGAGCCGGTGAAGACGCCGGTCACGCGGCGGTCGGCGATGCGCTCGCGCTCAGTACGCTTTTTGGTGCGCTCTACGTACTCCTCCACGGCGGCACGCTGCCCGTCCGTGGTGAGCTGCGCCACGAGGTCGCTCTCGGGGGCAAGCACCATAAAGGTCACGCCGAAGATGGTATCGGCGCGGGTGGTGAAGATGGTGAACTTTATGTCGCTGTCCTTTACGCAGAACTCCATCTCCGTGCCTTCCGAGCGGCCAATCCAGTTGCGCTGCGTCTCTTTCAGGGAGTCGGTCCAGTCGAGCGTGTCAAGTCCGTCGAGCAAACGCTGTGCGTAGGCCGACACGCGCAGGCACCACTGCTTCATGCGCTTTTGCACGACGGGGTAGCCGCCGCGCTCGCTCACGCCGTCCACAACCTCGTCGTTGGCAAGCACCGTGCCGAGCTTGGGACACCAGTTGACCATCGTCTCGCCAAGGTAGGCGATGCGGTAGTTCATCAATGTCTCCTGACGCTCGCGCTCGCCCATGGCGTTCCACTCGTCGGCGGTGAAGCTTAGCGGCTCGCTCTGCGCCGCGTCTGCCGCAGCGGCGGAGCCTTCCTTGGCGAAACGCTCCTCAAGCTCGGCGATGGGGCGTGCCTTGGCTTGCGCGTTGTCGTAATAGGAGCCGAACATGCGGCCGAAAGCCCACTGTGTCCAATGATAGTAGGCGGGGTCGCACGTGCGCACCTCCCTGTCCCAGTCAAAGGAAAAGCCTATTTTGTCCAGCTGCTCGCGGTAGCGGGCAATATTCTTGGCCGTAGTGGTGGCGGGGTGCTGCCCCGTCTGTATGGCGTACTGCTCGGCGGGCAGACCGTACGCGTCATAACCCATGGGGTTAAGCACATTGTAGCCTTTCTGCCGCTTGTAGCGCGCGTATATGTCGGAAGCGATGTAGCCCAAGGGGTGTCCCACGTGCAGCCCCGCGCCAGAGGGGTAGGGGAACATGTTCAGCACGTAAAACTTGGGCTTGTCTGCGCTTTTCTCTACGTGGTACGTCTTTTTCTCCGCCCACTCGCGCTGCCACCGCTGCTCTATCTCTCTGAAATTGTATTCCATCTATATATAGTGTAATATGATGTGCAAAGTTAGTCAAGGCGCAGGAAACGCAAACGGCGGCGGCGCGGAAATGGCTCTATTTGCCGCGCTCCGCTCCCCCGCCCCGCCGAAAGCGCGTTAGCCGGAAGGAGTGACTATGACGCAGGCCGCACCTTGAAAATGGATTTTGCGCACGCCCAAAGCGCATTTTGCGTTTTAACACTGCGGGAAAAGCCGCTTGCAAAACGCTTGAAAATTTTGTATCTTTGCTTTGTAAAGAGGGCAGACGCGGCGATGTGTCTGCCCTCTTTGTTGGTATATTGATTATCAATGGGTTATGCCGCCCAAAGATGTACATATAGCGCCGCCGGTATGTACATATAGGAAAAACTCCAAGTATTCCCGTCGCTCCGGGGTCTATTCCCGTCCGGACAAACTCCCTTTTTCGCGCTACGAAGTACATCTCCGCCGCCACTGGGAGCGGGGCAAAACTTAAATATTCATAAAGATTGTTATCGCGCAGCGGGGGAAAACGGCGTTTTTCCTTGCTTGTGCCAGCCGTTTCTGGGCGGCGGGCAACCCGACTTGCGGAGTGCGCAGGCGGGAAAAGGGTGATGGGCTTTCAGCCCGGTTTCTTGCAGCACGGGAAAGCGGCTTCGCCATACCGTTTTTGCATTTTCAAAAAAGCGGGACGGAGCTGCATGCCTCGCGCCCCGTCCCGCTTTCTCTCAAAAATATTTTTCCTCTGCCGCCGGCCGTGTCACATCCTCACGGGCTTTATGCCCGTCGTGCCGCGCACCACCTCCACGTCGCCGCAGTTGTAGAAAGCCTGCGTGTCAATGTAGGTGACGCTCTCCGGCACGTACACGCGGCGGAGCTTGGGACAGCCCTCCACGGCGTAGGCCTCGATGCGCTGCGTGCCGTCCGCCACCACAATCTCCTCAAGGTTGTCAAGCCAGGCGAGGGTGTTCTTTTCCATCACGTCCATGGCGCGGAGCTCTATGCGCGTGATGCCGGAGGGGACGAAATAGGGCACGGTGCCGTTGCGCCCCTGATATACCACGCCCTTGTAAGAGCTGAGCTTGAAGTTGGAGGGGTCTACAAATACCTCCTTGAGATTCTTTGTGAGCGAGGAGAGCGACTCGGGGTAGGAGCCGAGGGAGCGGATGTTGCTGCCCAGATAGAGTTGGGAGACGGACGCGGGCATTTCCTTAGTGGGGTGGAAAGACGTGACGCGCAAGCCACCCGCGCTCCATGGCACGACGGCGTATTCCTTGTCCGTCGCCTTCACTTCGCACACGTTGAGCTCCGAGTCCTGGAAGTTGTAGCAGAAGCCCTCGTCCTCGAAAAGCGTGAGGTCGAGGCGCTGCGGTATGAGCTGGTTTTGGTAGGCCGAGGTCTTGTCCGCCGAGTACTCGTTGTTGTTGGTAGGGTCGCTGACTATCCAGCTGCCGTCCGCATAGACGTAGTTCCACGCGTGCCCGCCGATGGTGCTGAGCCAGCCGTTGGCGACAAGGGCGGGGATGCCCTGCGAAATGCACATGGTTTTGAGCAGATTGGCATAGCCCTGGCAAATGCAGCGCTTGTGCGTGAAGACATCGTAAGGGTCGAGGTAGGCGTCGCCATCGGAGGCGTACGTCATATTCTTATAAATCCAAGAGAAGATGTTGCGGTACGTGTCGTACTGGTTGTCTGCCTTGAGATTTTTGTCCGTGAACGCCTTGATTTCCGCCATCTGCGCGTCGGTTATCTGCGTCTCGCCCATTTGCAGGGCGCGGCTCGCGTCAATTTTCCCAAGTATCGTCCACACGGCCTTGGCGGGCGTGGTGCTCAGCTGCGTCGCCCCGTCGCTTTTGGGGAAGAGCAGCTCGTCATAGTCGGCGGAGACATCCTGCGTGCGTGCCTCCGTGGCGGCGGAGGCGGGGACATCCTCGGTGATGTCTGCCGTGCAGGCGGCAAGCGCAAGCGCGGCGGGAGCGAGGAAAAGAAGTTTTCTCATCGGTATAAGCTTTTACGCCGACAAAGATAGTGCAAGGAGGCCGCAACGAAAAGGGCAAAGCACAAGCTTTCGCCTTCCCGTCGCTGCCAAGCCGCCTGTCCCGGCCCAACGCCAACGCAACAAAAAGGAGAAATGCGGGGCGGCTCTTCCCTTTGTTGCGTTATCTTTGCCGTCGTTAACCTTAAAATCCGCCATGAGAGAGAAAATCGGCTACGGCCTCGGCGACATGTCGTCGTCTATGTTCTGGAAAATATTTTCAGCCTATCTCCCCTTCTTCTACGCCAACGTCTTCGGCCTGAGCCTCGCCGCCACGGGCACGCTGATGTTAGTCACCCGCGTATGGGACGCCGTGAGCGACCCGATGATGGGCGTGATAGCCGACCGCACGCACACACGCTGGGGCAAATACCGCCCCTACCTCTTGTGGATGGCCCTGCCCTTCGCCGTCTCCGGCGTGCTGCTGCTCACCACGCCCTCGCTCTCCGAGACGGGCAAAACGGTGTGGGCCTTCGCCACGTACATACTGATGATGACCGTCTATACGGCCATCAACGTGCCTTACGGCTCTATGCTCGGCGTGATGACCGAAGACTCCGACGAGAAAACGGTTTTCTCCTCCTACCGTATGTTTTTCGCCTACGCCGGCTCTTTCATCGTGCTGGCGGGCTGGGAGCCCCTTTGCTCGCTCTTCCGCGACGGCGCGGGATGTTCCGTCCCCCGCAGTTGGCAGCTGGCTATGGCGGTAGTGGCGACGGTGTGCTTCCTGCTTTTCCTCGCCACGTTCGCCCTTACGCGCGAGCACGTGCGCACCGCGCCCAAGGAAAGCAACGTGGGGGCGGACCTGCTCAGCCTCTTGCGCAACGCGCCGTGGTGGATACTGCTGGGCGGCGTGCTTTTCTTCAATTTCTTCAACGCCATACGCTATGCCGTCATCCCCTTCTTCTTCGCCTCGGTGGTGGACGCTGGGGCGCAGCTGAGCATAGGCACGGGGCAGTTTGCCTTCTACGCGGGCATGTTTCTCTGCATCGGCGAGGTGGCCAACATGGTGGGCGTGGCGCTCACCGCGCCCATTACACGCCTTGTGGGCAAGAAAGGGACTTTCGCCCTCTCGCTCGTGCTGCTGGCGGTGGCATGCGCCGCTTTCTGGTTTGTGCCGGCGGGCGCGGTGTGGACGCTGACGGTGCTGCAAGCGGCGGTGTGCATACTGACGGGCGTGGTCTCCCCGCTTGTGTGGAGCATGTACGCCGATATTTCCGACTATGCCGAGCTCAAGTTCGGCACGGCCTCTACGGGGCTCATCTTCTCCTCGTCCTCGATGGCACAGAAATTTGGCGGCGCAATCGGCGCTTCGGCCGTGATGTGGATACTCGCCGCCGTAGGCTACGACACCGCCGCCGGCTCGGCGCAGGGAGCGGACGCCGTGGAAGGCCTGCGCTTGCTGATGAGCTGGATTCCCGCCGCCGTGGCGCTTGTTTCGCTGCTTTTCATCGCCATATACCCGCTCGGCAAGCAGCGCATGAAAGAGATTTCCGCTGCACTCCGCGTTCGCCGCTCCTCCATCGCCGCGAGCGAATCCGCCGAATGACCCTCTCCGCGCAAAACGCCTCTCAGGCGTGTTTTCCCGCCCGAAAACGCGCCTGAGACGCACGCCTTACAGCCCCACTCACAGCGGGAAAGAGAAAAAGTTTGCGAGAAAGAGAAAGAAAACTGGGAAAATGCTTGCACGTTCCCAAAGAAAGCGTTTCCTTTGCACTTGCAAAAAGGAAATTGCACGGCTCCTTAGCTCAACTGAATAGAGCATCTGACTACGGATCAGAAGGTTATAGGTTTGAATCCTATAGGAGTCACTCTTTGTTCCGTTTCCATTTCAATAAAGTGGCGAAATCACAATGTGAATTTCGTCACTTATTTTTTTGTGTCCATACCTAAGAGCTCATTGCATCCACGCCCAAGTGCTCTTCGCACCCACACCTAAGCACCCCGTCCGCCGAGCCGCAGGCGCACGCATACAACGGCTGCCCACGGGAAGCGCATATACACAAAAAGAGGCCAAACCTTGCGGTATGACCTCTTGGCAATTCTGTCGGGGTGACTGGATTCGAACCAGCGACCCCACGCCCCCCAGACGCGTACTCTAACCGGGCTGAGCTACACCCCGAATTGCGGATGCAAAAGTAGGCATAAAATCCGAACCTGCAAGCATCCGCCCCTCTTTTTTACCCAAATCGTGGCATTTTTCTTTCTTCCCCGCCCTCTTTTCCGCTACAAAAGCGGGACGAGGCGCAGAAAAGCGCTTGCGCTAACGCGAAACGCTCGCACGGGTACGCGGTCTTACGCCTTCAAGAAACAAGGCAATGCGCACGCGCGCGTACTATATATATAAGGAGTGCCTCAAATTTTGTCCAGCCCCTTGGTGTATTTCAGCCAATAGTATTTCAGCGGATTCTTGTACTTGAGCTGCTTCCACGGGCGGCTTTGGTGCGGGCGGTGCGTCACGGGCAGCTCCATGAAAAGGTAATTGCGCAGGCCGAGGCGCAGGGACTCGTGCGAAATGGTCACGTCGTACCAGTTTTTCTCCTCGTTAAGCGAGGAGAAGGGAAAGGCTTTCAAGAGCGCGGGCGTAAGGAGCGAGCAGCAGAAGCTGCAGTGCTTGCGCACTTCCTCCACGGGAGAGCGGAAATCCTTGGCGTAAAGGTAGGGGTAGTTCACTTCCCCCGCCTCGTCCACCGTCACCGCCGCCGCGATGCCGCAGCCCTCGCGCCGCTCCGCGCCGTCATAAAGCCGCTGCAAGGTGTCGGGGCGCACGGTCACGTCACTCTCCACAATGCACACGGCGGCATCCTCGGCAAGCGCCTCGCGCTGCGCGGTGCGGAGCACAAGCAGGTAGTTGGGCGAAGGGTGCGACGTGACATCGGCAAGGTTCACCAGCTTGAAGCCAAGCACCTCCGCCTCCTCTTTGAGGCGCTCGGTGTTCTCCGGCGTGGAGAAATCGTTGTACACGGTATAGGTGTGCGGCACGTCAATGGCACTTGCCATCACGGCGCGTATGGTGTCGAGCGAGGTCTCTATGGAGTCCTTCACGGGGGTTACGATGTGCAGCTTCTTCATGCCTTTCGCTTGTTAGTCCGCCGCGAAGGTACGCCATTCCTGCGGGGCAGTGAAGAGAAAAGCCGCACAAGAGCCGCGCCGCGCCCGCCGGCCGCCGCCGCAGCAAGGCATTCTGCCCGACCAACCGGCAAGAGAGGTGTTTCTCCGACCCTTTATTTCTCTCTGAAAAACAACCGCGTAGGAGTGACGCGTAAAGGTAAGCATCCATACATACGCGCTAAAAGATACAGTTGCAAACAGTTAAGGAAATTCTTGTATTTCCCTCCAAAAAACGTCCCTACGTAGCCTTTGCCCATCCGTCCCTATCCGCTAAATTTGCAATGCAAGAGCAAGGAGGACGCCCGCCGCAGCAAGGCGCTTCTTTTTCCGCCCTCCACGCCCCGTCAATTCGCCCAAGACACGCCCAACCTTTTGTAAAGCACCGCTTTACATTGCGCCCACAGTCAGTCACACGACTTTTTAGGCCGCACGACGGCAAGACATTTCCCGCTCCGGCGGGCAGGGCTGCGCACCCCGTCACTCCAAAGGGCGGGAGAGGAAGCAAGGATTGGGAAAGCGGGGAAACGGGAAGCAAGCCGAAAGGCACTATATATATAAAGAATAACCATACAGATACCATAAATGAGCACAGAACAGTTCATCATCACCAAGCGGGACGGAAGCAGCGAACCGTTCTCAGTGGAAAAGATAAAGGCGGCTATCATCAAAGCCTTCGCGTCCCAAAAAGAAGACATCAGCGGCGACCAGCTGCAGCGACTCGTAGAGCGCCTGCGCTTCTGCAACGGCATGAGCGTCGAGGACATACAGAACCAGGTGGAAGTGGCCCTTATGGCTGAACGCCATTTCAAGGTTGCCAAGGCTTTCATGCTGTACCGCAAACGCCACGAGACCGACCGCGAGACGGCCGACAAACTGCGCTTCCTCATCAACTACTGCAACTCCACCAACCCTGCAACCGGCTCCAAGTACGACGCAAACGCCAACGTGGAGAACAAAAACATTGCCACGCTCATCGGCGAGCTTCCCAAGCAGGGCTTCATCCGACTCAACCGCCGCCTCATCTGCGACCGCATCAAGGACATGTACGGAAAAGAGGTAGGAGACCGCTACATATACCTGCTCAGCAACCACTACATTTACAAAAACGACGAGACAAGCCTCGCCAACTACTGCGCCTCCATCACCATGTACCCTTGGCTGCTCGGCGGCACTAAGAGCATCGGCGGCAACTCTACGGCCCCCACAAACCTCAAATCGTTCTGCGGCGGCTTCGTAAACATGGTGTTCATCGTGAGCTCCATGCTCTCCGGAGCGTGCGCCACGCCGGAGTTCCTCATGTATATGAGCTACTTCGTGGGAAAGGAGTTCGGCGCGGACTACTACAAGCACGCCGACCGCGTAGTAGACCTCTCCACGCGCAAGCGCACCATAGACAAGGTGATAACCGACTGCTTCGAGCAGATTGTCTATTCCATCAACCAGCCCACCGGAGCCCGCAACTTCCAGAGCGTTTTCTGGAACATCTCCTACTACGACAAATACTACTTCGAAAGCATCTTCGGCGAATTCTATTTCCCCGACGGCTCACAGCCTGACTGGCACGCGCTCGACTGGTTGCAGCGCCGCTTTATGAAGTGGTTCAACCAAGAGCGCACAAAGGCTGTGCTTACTTTCCCCGTAGAGACAATGGCCCTGCTCTCCAAGGACGGCGACATCATGGACAAGGAGTACGGCGACTTCACGGCGCAAATGTACTCCGAAGGCCATAGCTTCTTCACCTACATGAGCGACAACGCCGACTCGCTCGCCTCCTGCTGCCGCCTGCGCAACGAGATACAGGACAACGGATTCAGCTACACGCTCGGAGCCGGCGGCGTGAGCACAGGCTCAAAGTCGGTGCTGACCATCAACCTGAACCGCTGCGTGCAGCAAGCAACCCGCGAGGGACGGCCTTATCTTGACTTCCTGCGCGAAGTAGTCGACCTCGTACACCGCGTACAGCTCGCCTACAACGAAAACCTCAAAGAGCTGCAGTCAAAGGGCATGCTTCCCCTCTTCGACGCAGGTTATATCAACATCAAACGGCAGTACCTCACCGTCGGAGTAAACGGCATGGTGGAGGCCGCCGAGAGCCTCGGCATAACAATATCCGACAACGCCGAATACCAGAAGTTTGTGGGCGACATCCTCGGTCTCGTGGAGGAGTACAACCATAAGTACCGCACGAAGGACGTTATGTTCAACTGCGAGATGATACCCGCCGAGAACGTGGGCGTGAAGCACGCACGCTGGGACAAGGAGGACGGCTACTTCGTGCCGCGCGACTGCTACAACTCCTATTTCTATGTCGTCGAAGACCCCAACACGGACATCATAGAGAAGTTCCGCCTGCACGGACGCCGTTACATCGACCACCTCACCGGCGGCTCGGCGCTTCACATGAACCTTGACGAGCACCTCTCCGCCGCCCAGTACCGCCAGCTCCTGCGCGTGGCGGCAAAGGAAGGCTGCAACTATTTCACCTTCAATATCCCCAACACGCTCTGCAACGACTGCGGTCACATTTCAAAGCACAACCTCAAAGAGTGCCCCAAGTGCCACTCGCACAACCTTGACTACCTCACGCGCATCATAGGCTACCTCAAGCGCATCTCCAATTTCTCGGTAGACAGGCAGAAAGAGGCTGCGCGCCGCTACTATCAGCACGTCTAAGAGCCGGCGGCCCGCCACACGCAGGCCGGACGAAGAGACAACAACCTACCGCACCCTCCACACGCGAGCCGATGTGGCGCACGCCATAAGCCCCGCGCGGAGGGTGCGGTAAGTTTTTCGCCCGGCAGGAGCGCGGGCTGCGGACGGCAATAAGTATCCGAACAATGCTGAAATACACCACACACGACATCGTCTTCCAAGAATATCCCGACGAGGTGACGCTCGCCGTCAACCTCTCCCTATGCCCCAACCGCTGCGCAGGCTGCCACAGCGCGTACCTCCGCGGCGACACGGGCGACGAACTGACCCGCGAGCGGCTCGCCGCACTCATAGACAGCTACGCCGGCGAGATAACCTGCGTGGGGCTTATGGGCGGCGACAACGACCCCGCCGCCGTCGCCGCGCTCCTTGCTTGGGTGAAGAGCGAGTATAAGGGAAAACTCAAGACAGGCTGGTACTCCGGCAGGCAGGAACAACCCCAAGGCTTCGACCCTGCGGCTTTCGACTATGTGAAATTAGGCCCTTACCGCCCGGAGTGCGGCCCGCTGAGCAGCGAAAGCACCAACCAGCGCATGTACCGCGTCTCCCACCCCGACGGGACGCTCACCGACATCACCCACCGCTTCCGCAAGAAGCTGCGATAAGGCCGCGGCTCGCGGCGCATAGGGCGAGCACAGCCGAAGAAAGACCGATTTTTGCTAACTTCGCACGCACAAGCCGCGCGGCGCACACAGCCGCGAAAGAAAAAGCTAAGGCAAAAGCGGCGAAAGCCGTCCCTCTGCCATCATCCATCCTACGGCGTGAGCCGGAGACGCTCCGCCATAAGACACCCACACACTATGAAGAGACTGCTACTGTCCCTACTGCTCGCCGCCCCGGCAGCGCTGCTCCCCGCACAGACTGCGGAGGGCGGAATCACCGCCGACATGCTGCGGCAGATACGCCAGGCCAACCCCTCCACGGCGACCACCCGCGCTTTGCGCAACGCCCTCGCCGCCACGTCCATCAACCAGCTCGCCACCACGGCGGACAATCCCGACGCGACGGATACCTATTTCTCCAACGAAGTTCCCTCGAAAGGCATAACCGACCAGAAGAGCTCCGGGCGCTGCTGGCTCTTCACCGGACTTAACGTGATGCGTGCGCAGATGATAAAGCAGTACGGGCTGGGAGCTTTCGAGTTTTCGCAGAGCTATTGCTTCTTCTACGACCAATTGGAGAAGAGCAACCTCTTCCTGCAAGCAATGATAGACAACGGCAAGAAGCCGGCCGACGACAAGACTGTGGAGTGGCTCTTCAAGAATCCCCTCTCCGACGGCGGCACTTTCTGCGGCGTGATGGACGTTGTGACGAAATACGGCCTTGTGCCCTCTGAGGTCATGCCCGAGAGCTTCAACGCCAACAACACTTCGCGCATGGCCTCCATCCTCTCGCTCAAGCTGCGCGAGTACGGACTGACGCTGCGCAAGGCGGTGGCGGCGGGCGAGAAAAAGGACGCGCTGCAAAAGCGCAAGACCGAGATGCTCGCCACCGTGTACCGCATCCTCGCCGTGTGCCTTGGCGAGCCGCCCGCAAAGTTCGCCTGGGCAGCAAAAAACGCCGACGGCAAGCCCAGCGGCGAGCGCAAGGAGTACACACCCCTCGATTTCTACAAGGAGTACGTGGGAAAAGACCTGAAAAACGGCTACGTCATGATGATGAACGACCCCTCGCGCCCCTACCATAAGCTCTACACCATCGACCTCGACCGCCATTCGTACGACGGTACTCAGTGGACGTACCTCAACCTTCCCATGGACGAGATAAAGCAAGCCGCCATCGCCTCCATCAAGGACTCGACGATGATGTACTTTTCCTGTGACGTGGGCAAATACTACGACTCGAAGACGGGCGTGCTTTCTTTGCGCAACTACGATTACGAGTCGCTCTTCTCAACCACTTTCCCCATGACGAAAGCGGAGCGCATCAGCACCTACGCCTCTGCCTCGAGCCACGCAATGACCCTTATGGCGGTGGACCTTGACGCGCAGGGCAAGCCAAGCAAGTGGATGGTGGAGAATTCCTGGGGCGCGTCGAGCGGCTACAAGGGACACCTCATCATGACCGACGAATGGTTTGACGAATATATGTTCCGCCTCGTCGTCGATAAGAAGTACGTCCCCGCCGCCACGCTCGAGCTTCTCAAGCAAAAGCCCGTGACGCTCCCGGCTTGGGACCCGCTCTTCTTGCCTGAGATGTAAGAGCGGCGGAAACACTTTCCCAAAAACGCAGAAGCGTGCGCAACACCCTTGCGCACGCTTCTGCGTTTCTTGGCATACAAGACGCATTTTCCTTTTTCTACAAAACCGAGCTTCGTCTTCTACCATTCGAGCTCCATCGCCCCCTGCTTGACGTACCGCTCCGCCTCCTCCTCGCCGATGTGGTAAAGCTTCGGCGTGAGCGAGCGCGGGTAGCGGGCGAAGAAAGGGTCGGCGGACACATACCACCTGAGCGAGCGCAGGCGGTAATACCGCCTCAGCCCCGCGTCCACCGCTTTCACACGGGTGCGTGCGCACACCGTCACGGCCAAAGTGCCGTCCTCCATCCGCGCAAGGCAAAAGACATAAACGCGCCCGTCTGCCACTCTCTCCGAAGCGGCAGTCTGACGGATGGAGACACGCACGCTGCGTCCATAAAGCCGGTTGACGCGAGCCATTATTCCCCGGAAAAGCCGACCGTGCGCCGACGTGTCGCGCAGTCCCTTGCTCTCTATATAATAATGTATCATCTCGTGCAGCACGACATCCTCAATCTGGTCTTCGGGGAGGTCAAAACGCGTGCTCACACATAGGGTGTACTCCTCCGGGGCAAGCCTGCGCCCCGTCCTGTACCGCTTGAAACGCAACTGCCCCGCCGCGCGGCACGAGCGGCTGAGAGAGAAGACTGGCGGCACAAGCTCGCCGCCGAAGCACAAAGCGTTGAAACGGGCAAAAGAATGGGCGATGAATGGAAGAGTGGCTACCATCGTCAGATTGCGTGGTGTTTTGCTCGTGCCTGCTCCTCTGCCACACGCTCGCGGGTGTACTTCCACCGGCGGTGGCTCCAAAGCCACAGGTGCGGAGTCTCTTCTATCTCGCGCTCCATCCGCTGCATGTAAAGCTCCGTCAGCTTGTAGTCGGGATAGGAAGCCATGTCGTCGGCAAGTGGCTCAAAGCGGCAGACGTAATATCCGCGCTTCGGGCGCGTGACGTGGGCAAAATAAGCCGCCGCACCGACTTTCTTGCCAATGCGCTCGGCTCCGGTGAAAGCAGGCGTGTCCTGGTGGAGAAAGTCCACCCAGTCGTGTATGTTGAGCGGGCTGGGGCTTTGGTCGGAAATAAAGCCAATGTGCGTGCGCACGCCGTCCCTGCGCAGGGAGAGTATGCGGCGAAAAGTGTCGTACTTTGAGATGTTCTCACTGCCGAAGCGGCTGCGCATGTCAAAGAACACTTTGTCCATCACCTTGTCTGTCAGCGGACGGTATATCTGCGCCGTGTGGTGGCGGCTCCAAAGGGAGAAAGTGGATACCCACTCCCAGTTGGCGTAATGTCCGAGGTAGACGAAGACGAAAGGCTTCCCGTCGAGCGTGCGGTCCATTTCCTCGCAGCCCTCCATACGCATACGCCTCATCATCTCCTCTTTTGAGATGGTGAGGAGCTTTATCGTCTCCACGCCGTAGTCACAGAAGAAGCGGTAGAAGCGGCGCTCTATGCGCCTGCGCTGCTTTTCGGAAAGGGCGGGAAAGGACTTGCGCAGATTTTCCCTCACCACCTCGCGCCGGTAACGCACCAAGTAGTAAAGCACAGGGAAGGCGCAGTCCGAAAATCTGTACAGCACCCACAAGGGCAGCCGCGAGAAGAGACGCAGCGCCCTTTCGGCGTATACAGTGACCCATTTTTTCATATCGGGCAAAGTTAGCACAAAATGTGTCATTTGTCCGCGCCGCGCCGCCAAAGAGGGCTTGCACGCGCCTCACAAGCGCCATAACGACAGGCACGGAGGGGCGGAAAGGGGCGGTAAAGGAAAAAAGCCGTACTTTTGCAGAAATGCGCACGCGCCCGCCGCACACGCGTTTTTGTCCGCCGGATACACGCCGGCCTCCTTTTTTTAGAAACAAGAAAAACAGACAGAATATGAGCATCGAGCAACAACTCACCGAAGCCATCACCGCCGCCGTAAAAGAGCTTTACGGACAGGAGGTCACCGCCGCGCAGGTCACGCTGCAGAAAACCAAGAAGGAGTTTGAGGGACACCTCACGCTCGTGGTATTCCCTTTCCTGCGCCTCTCGCGCAAAAAGCCGGAGGAGACGGCCGAGGAGATTGGCGCGTGGCTCGCCGCGCACACGTCCCTGCTCTCGGGCTACAACGCCGTGAAGGGCTTCCTCAACCTTGTCATCGCCCCCGCGCAGTGGGTGGCGCTGCTTGAAGAGATTGACGCTAACCCGCGCTACGGCATCAAGGAGGCTGGCGAGGACAGCCCGCTGGTGATGATAGAGTACTCCTCGCCCAACACCAACAAGCCGCTCCACCTGGGCCACGTGCGCAACAACCTCCTCGGCTGGGCGCTCTCCAACGTGATTGCCGCCAACGGCAACCGCGTCGTGCGCACCAACATTGTGAACGACCGCGGCATACACATCTGCAAGTCGATGCTGGCTTGGCAGAAGTGGGGCAACGGCGCCACGCCGCAGAGCACGGGCAAGAAGGGCGACCACCTCATTGGCGACTACTACGTGGCCTTTGACCAGCACTACCGCGAGGAAGTGGCTGCCCTCTGCGAGCAGTACACCGCCGCCGGCATGAGCGAGGACGACGCGGAGACCAAGGCCAAGCAGGAAGCGCCGCTCATCAAGGAGGCGCACGAAATGCTCGTGAAGTGGGAGGCCGGCGACCCGGAGGTGCGCGCCCTGTGGCGGAAGATGAACGAATGGGTCTACGCCGGCTTCGACGAGACCTACAAGGCGCTCGGCGTAGGCTTTGACAAGATATACTACGAGAGCGACACCTACCTCGAGGGGAAAGAGAAAGTGGAGGAGGGGCTCCGCAAGGGCATCTTCTTCCGCAAGGACGACGGCTCGGTATGGGCGGACCTCACCAAGGAGGGGCTTGACGAGAAGCTCCTGCTGCGTGCCGACGGCACCAGCGTGTACATGACGCAGGACATAGGCACGGCAAAACTGCGCTTCCAGGACTTCCCCATAGACAAGATGGTGTACGTCGTGGGCAACGAGCAGAACTACCACTTCCAGGTTCTCTCCATCCTTCTTGACAAGCTGGGCTTCGAGTGGGGCAAGGGGCTTGTGCACTTCTCCTACGGGATGGTGGAGCT
>CAVFVD010000036.1:0-24079 GCA_963625935.1 uncultured Oscillospiraceae bacterium
AAGGACTTCGGGAGGAGTTTTTATGGTCTTTTGAGTTTTAGCGGACAGCAATATTATAAATTAGAAAAGAGCTTCTGGGGCATGCAGGAGCTACAATAAAAATCCCCCGTCGTACTCAGAGGAGTGCGGCGGGGGATTGTCAGTGTGTGCGGCAAAGGGGGACACCCTTGGCGCATAGGCTTAGTCTATTTGGCAAACTTGTGCGTGCGGTTCAGACCCTTGCCGTTGATGACAAGGAGGTAAGAGCCGCGCGGCTGGCTGCCGAGGGGCAAGGAGACACTCTGCTGTCCCTCGCCGCTCGTAGCCTGGGCGAGCTTCACGCCGCCGAGGTTGTAGAGCGTCACCGTAGCGCCGGCTGGGAGGTCGCCTTTGACGGTGACAGCCTCGTCGTTGTGGGAGACGGAGAGCGCGTCAGCGGAGTCGGTTGCCGTTTTCACGCCCGTCCATTCGCCGTTGATTACCGGCGTGAAGCGCAGCGTGTAGGTGTACGTGCCGCTGGAGGGCAGGAGGTACTTGGTAAGCGGACCCTCGGGGCTGCAGCTGCCGTTGCCGAGACCCTTCTGACGGTAGTCGAAGTGCGCGTAGACGGTGCGGTCGGCAGCGTTCTCGGGAAGCTCGAGCTCCCAGTTGTGCGTCTTAGCTTTAAGCTGCTCGTCTGTGTAATAGAGCGTGGAGAATGCCACCTCGCCCTCGGTCTCGATGTGCACGCCGTCCTTGGTGTCGGGGTCGGTGAGCGTGAGGTCGCGCAGGTCTTGGCGGTTGCCCATAGACTGCGGGCGGAGCCACGGCTCGCGCATGTCGTCCACGGTGGTGGTGTAGCGTCCGATGAAGCTGCCCGTCTGGCGGTCGATGTAGTTGGCCCACGGACCGCGAGCGTAGTAGCTTACGTCGGAGAAGTTGCCCGGGAAGTTCATCGTCATACCGATGCGGCGCAGGTTGCTGACGTTGGCGGTGTAAGCCGCTTTGAGGTCAACCACGCCGCTTGCGTATACGGTGTAGGTGAAGACGTACGAGCAGTTTTTGCCCGTTGCGTTCACCGTGACGGTAGCGGTCTTGCCGTCAGAGGCAAGCTTCACCGTGGCTTTCTTGGAAGAGATGCCGTTGGCGCTGTCGTAGGTGGGGTCGGTGCCGTAGGGCGCGTCGTTTTCAATCCAGCGGTAGTTGGCGTACTCGGGGCTTCCGCCGTCCTTCATCATCTGCACGCCCTTTGCCGTCCAGCTCTTGACCGTTCCGTCAGAGGCGAAAGTGATGTCGATGTTGCTGTTGGAAATCTTCGTGTCCGTGCCGGTCTTCGTGCTGGTGAGTGCGTCGTCGCCGTCCTCTGCTGCCACGTCGCCAAGCTTGTCGGTGCGGTCTTGCAGCGAGTACTGCATAGTGGCAACGGCGTAGTCGGCGGAAGAGTAAGAGTTGTCGGCAAGCTGGCGCACTTCAAGGTTGAGGAAGTACTCCTTGCCGCTCTTCAGCTGTGTGGTGTAGGGTATCTGTACGCTTGCCTGCTTGTTGGGGAGCACGGCGGGCAGGTCAACAGAGCCAATCTCCACTTCCTTGCCGTCCTCGGTCACGGTGTAAGCGAGGTAGAACTTGTCGAGGGAGGTGAAGTCGTAGGCGTTTTTCAGCACAACACGCTTTGTGGACTTCGTGAAGCTTGCGAACTTGACGTACTGGTACACCTTCTTCACCTCGGTCAGCTTGCTCGTCCACGCGCGGTCGGCGGGGAGGATGCCGTTGTTGACGAAGTTGCCCTGGTGGGGGGCGGCGGGCCAGTCGTAGCCGGTGCGCAGCTTGTTGTATCCGTTGAGCGTGAGCTCGCCGTTCTTGATGTCGTCGTAGGAGTAGATGGCCTGGTCAACCCAGTCCCAGATGCAGCCGCCGATGCCGTACGTGCTGTTCTCTATCTCGTCCCAGTACTCCTGCAGGTTGCCCACGGCGTTGCCCATAGCGTGTGCGTACTCGCACATGAAGTAGGGCTGGGCTGCCCAGTTGCCGTTTGCCTCCTTGTTGACGGTGTTGCCCGAAATCATATTCGGGTACATACGGCTCCAAAGGTCGGTGGTGTTGCTCTGTCCCGCGTTGGTGCAGCCCTCGTAGTGCACGATGCGGCTGTCGAGCTGCTTGCAGAGCGCGTAGGTGGCCTCAAAGTTGACGCCGTTGTTGCTCTCGTTGCCGAGGCTCCAGAATATCACGGAGGGGAAGTTGCGGTCGCGCAGAACCATGCGCTTCGTGCGGTCAACATAAGCCCCCTGCCAGGAGGTGTCCTTGGTGATGCCGCCGCGCGGGTTGTCGTTCCAGTTCTTGTGGCACTCTACGTCGGCCTCGTCCATTACGTACAGACCGTAGTAGTCAAACATGGCGTTCATCTTAGCCTGGCGCGGATAGTGCGAGGTGCGCACGGTGTTGAGGTTGGCCTGCTTCATAAGCGTCACGTCCTTGAGCATATACTCCACGTCGATGCTGCGTCCGTAGAGCGGGTGCGTGTCCTGCGTGTTGGCGCCCTTGAAGTAGACCTGCTCGCCGTTGATGTACACGCGGCCGTCCTTAATCTCGATGTGGCGGAAACCGTATTTCGTGGAGAAAGCCTCCTCCTCGTTTCCGTCCTTGTCCAGCTGCGACACCTCCACGGTGTAGAGGTTGGGGGTCTCGGCCGTCCAGTTTGCGAGACCGGAAAGACCAGAGAAGACAGCGGTCTGCACCTTCTCGTCGGCGGTGTCGTCGGCGGTGAAGTCAAAGTTGACGGTTTGCGTGCCTACCTCCGTGCCTTCGGGCGAGAGGAGCTTCACTTTCACCTGCTTGCTTGCGGCAGCGGTCTCCTTGCGAGCCATGGTGAGCTGCACGCTCATCTTGCCGCTCTTGTAGTCGTTGTCGGCATCGAGCTCGGAAGTGATGTAGTGGTCGCGCACGTAGGTCTGCGGCGTGGCGAAGAGGTACACGTCGCGGTGTATGCCGCTCATGTGCCAAACGTCCTGCCCTTCGAGGTACGAGCCGTCCGTGAA
The DNA here is from genome assembly GCA_963625935.1 of uncultured Oscillospiraceae bacterium. Taxonomy (GTDB): domain Bacteria; phylum Bacteroidota; class Bacteroidia; order Bacteroidales; family Bacteroidaceae; genus Alloprevotella. Next base: position 2,991 of record CAVFVD010000036.1, read on the forward strand.
GCGGAACACCTGCACGCTGACGTTGTTGGACCCGCTGCGTACGAGGTCGGTAACGTCAAACTCGGCATCGTTGTTGGAACCCTGCGTGTATCCGGCTTCCTTGCCGTTCACCCACACGTATGCGCCGCTGTATATGCCGTCGAAGTGCAGGAAGATGCGCTTGCCGTCCCAGCCCTCGGGCAGGGTAAAGTCGCGGCGGAAAGAGCTGACGGAGTTGTAGAGACCGTCAAGCATCTTGATGTAGGGCGGATTGTCAGCCCAACCGTAGTTCACGTTGATGTACCACGGGTCGCCGTATCCGTTCATCTCCACGCAGGAGGGCACTTTGATGTCGTCCCACGCGCTCACGTCGGCGTTGTCGGCGTAGAAGTCCGCCTCGCCGGGACGCTTCTCGGGAGCGTCGACCCAGTTGATTTTCCATGTGCCGTTGAGCGACATGATGCGCGAGCTGGTGGGGTCAATCCACGGCTTGTCGTAGTGCTCCTTGTCGGCCTGCATCTCCGCCGTAGTGGCGTAGGGCATGTAGGTGGCGTGTCCCTCTTCCTTGCCCACGGCGTAGACAGCCTGGTTCTCCCAGTCGTTTTGCTTCGGCGCGGGCGCGGGGTAAGTGCTTTCAAGCGTGAAGTAAGTGCTTTCGCCGGCAGAGGCGGCAGTCACCATTTCCATGCTCTCGTCGTCGTTGGCGCTTATGTAGTACTTAGTGCCGTTGCGGCTGTAAGCTATCTGGTACACGCCGTCCTGTCCGTCCACGGCCTCCACGGACACGTGCTGGTTGACGTTGTTGCTTTCGAGCTTGTACTGCAAAGGCTTCATGTTGCCGTTGAGCCCGGCGTCCACTGCGTAGGAGAAATGCGCGTTGTACAAAACCGTGTATGTGGTCTTGTTGTCCGTGACGCCCTGCAGCGTCCAACGCTGGCCGTAGCTGCTGTCGTCGCGCGTCTCGGTGTAGAGGTACGCAGCGGACTCAGAGCTGCCCCTGTTGGAGATGACCTTTCCGGTCTTCTTGCTGGTGAAGAAGTAGGAAGCGCCGGTGGCGGGTACGTTGACGGCGCCGAGGTCGGTTATCTTAAACTGCGTGGCGGTGGAGGATAGGTCGGTGTCCATATATATGGTGCCGTCCGCGCGTGCCGTCATGACGCGGCTTTGGTCGGAGCTGCAAAGCAGCTGGTAGGTGTCTTCCGCGCCTTTGACGGCTTTCACCACAAACTGCTGGTTGACGTTGGTGGAGCTTTCGCTGCTCCACTGAAGAAGCTGCCAGTTGGGGTTAGCTTTCGGAGCCATGTCCACGCAGACGCTGTAATAGGGGTTGAGGAGCGCGTACGTGCCGGTAGTCTGGTTTACCGGCAGCAACATCCAGCCTTGTCCCTGGGCCGCGTTGTCCACATCCTCCATCTTCAGCTTGGTGTCGAGGGCTCCGGTATTGCCGTTGCCCACGGCCTGGCCGGTGGAGACGCAGACAAGTCGCAGCGCGTGGCCCACGTGGTCGCCGATGTCAGCTTTTGCCACCCCGCAAGTGAGCAGCGCGAGCAACATCATAGCGCCTCTTAGAGCCTGACGCAAAGTGTTGTTCTTTGTCATAGGTTTGATTTGTATTGGGTTAAGAATTTCCTCGGTGGTGTTTTCCCGCTTCTCTAAGGGGAAGCGTGCCGCGCGTGGCGGCGTTTGTCCGTTTTGGGCGTGTCCCCGGTGTGTCGGACGGACGCGGCAGTTTTCGTGTTGTCCGCAAAAATAGCATAAAATGTTTCGCCGTGCCTTTACTCTTTGGCTGTTTTCTGCGAAACGCCGTGTATTTCGCGCAGGACGCTAACGTAAGTCGCTCACGGCGGACGAATGGCGGGGGAGAACGGGACGCCGTGTTGCTTGCAGGAAAGGGAGGCGTGTGTTCCCGTGTCCGCCTATTATATAATGCGCGTATGGGGAAAAACAAAAACGGGGGCGACACCGTGAAAAGTGTCGTCCCCGCTGTTATGTGCGGTCCGTCCGATGGGCGGATGCTTTAAGCCTTGAAGTGTGGCTTACTTGCTCTCGTCGATGGTGCAGATGCTCACGCGGTTCCAGTCGGCCTCGCTGAACATGTTGCCTACGCCCTGACCCTCGGCGGTGATGCGGTTGCCGGAGATCTTGTACTTGTTGGTGAGGATGGTCTTGACAGCCTCTGCACGAGCCTTGGCGATCTTCGCGTTAACCTCTGCGCTGCCCTCGGGGGAAGCGTAGCCCTTGATGGTCACCGTAGCGTCCTTGTGGTTCTTCAAGAAAGTAGCGATGCGCTCTACGTTGGGGAGCTGAGAAGCGTCAACCGTGGTCTTGCCCTGACGGAAAGTCACAGTCTGCTCCATCGAGCTGGTTGCCTTAGTTACGGTCTCCACAACCGGCTTCTTGTTGCGAGCCTCGTTCAGCTCGTTCTGCAGGTTGCGGATCTGACCCTTCTGCTTGTTGATCTCTGCGTCCTTGTCGCTAACCTGACCGCGGAGGTCGTTGATCTTAGCGTTGAGACCGTCAACCTCAGCCTGGTCGTAAGCCTTGAGGAGAGTCATGTAGTGCTTGCCGTTGTTGTGGTTCTTGAAGTGGTAGGTAACGCCGGCGAGCAGCTCGATGGAGCTCTGGTTCACGTCGTACGCGTTGAACGCGCAAGCGTGGCCGCTCTCGAGGTTGTACACGATGGAGGGCTTCACAGATACGGTCCAAGCCTTCTTCTCACCGAGGTTGAAGTTGAAGTTAAAGCCGAACTTGCTGGTGAAGTAGTTGTCGTCCTTGCAGTTGCCCGGAAGCACGGTGTCGTGGTTGTAATCGTGGCCCCAGCCTGCGCCTACAACACCCTCAACCTCGAAAAGGCGGGGCTGACCGTTGTAGCCGAAGAAAAGGTTGGAGAAGTTGATTTTGCCGAGGAGGCTCAGGTTGCTGCGGTCAAACACCGTCTTGCTGGGAGTGGTGTTGTTGTTGGCGAGGAACTGGAAGCCGAGACCGAAGACCGGAGTGATCTGCTTGCCGAGCTCTACGCCGTAGGTGGCACGCATGTTCTTCCAGAAAGCGTTGTGCGTGGTTTTCGTCACGCCGCCGCCAACGAGGCCTACAGACCAGTTGTCAAAAAGGCCGGAACCCTGTACAGTCTTCTGTGCGTTTGCCGTAAGCATTGCGGCAGCGCAGAATGCAAGAGTAAAAAACTTTTTCATATAAATAAAGATGTTTTGAGTGTTTCGCGAGTTGTCCTCGTTTGCTGAAACAGAATAGTTTGCACGCGGAAAAACCATAAACCGCGCCGTGGTTTCCTATTTCGCGGCTGCAAAAGTACGAAAAAAGCAATCGTGGCAATATAGGGACGTATTTTTTTCAACGAATCGCCCGCGCCTTTATATTTTATCGTGCAATTATGAAAACTCCATCTTTGTTTATCCGCCTTATAAAAGTATTTTTGCGTTGCGTTAGCGGGCGGCAGGCAGCCGCCTTGGCGTGAATAATCGGCAAACGGCGGCATCGGCGACCAACACCTTATATATATAATAAGGCGTGTGGAGTCGTAGGGCGCGGCTGCGGACTTAAAAGAAAACGAGTTTTACAACACAAAAAATATCTTTAGAAATGGCAGAAAATCAGGAAATGAACGACGGCCAGCTCAAAATAGAGCTGACTCCCGAGGTTGCAGAGGGCATCTACGCAAACCTCGCCATCATCACCCACTCCAGCGCCGAGGTGGTGCTTGACTTCATCCGTGTGCTCCCCGGTGTGCCCAAGGCAAACGTGAAGAGCCGCATCGTGCTTGCTCCCGAGCATGCAAAGCGCCTTCTCTTCGCGCTTCAGGACAACATTGTGAAGTACGAGAAGCAGTTTGGCAAAATCAATCTCCCGGGCAGCGAGCCGCAGGAGGGCAGCACCGCCACTCCTTTCGGCGTGCCGGGCGGTAACGCCTAATCTTGCATCCGCGCAAGCGCGGAAATAAGGGGTCTCCCCGCGAAGGCAGCATTTCTGCCGTCGCGGGGAGTTTCTTGTTTTCGGGCTTCCGCTTGGCTCTTTGGCGAGTGCTGGGCGGGGGCGCGTATTTCCTCAAAGCTCGTGTTGTTGTTGCTTACGCGATAATGAGGATGAACGGAATTTGCGCAGAAATAAGACTCTAGCCTGTGCCGTGTAGCCGAAATCTTTTATGTATGTTTAACGGTGACCCCCGGGGCTTGCCGCTTCCAAAAAGCTCATTCGGGGCGCGGATGGGCATCTTCTGCCGACGGAAATAGGCTCTGGAGCGACGGGGATACTTGGAGTATTTCCTGCATGTACATACCGGCGGCACTATATGTACATCAGACGGGCGCGTAATGTGTTGAAATTCAATGCAACGAAAAAGAGAGAAACTGCGGCTGCGGTTTCTCTCTTTTCACTACACAAAGATAATACATTTTCCGCCGTTTCCCAAATTCGCTTTAACGTTCGTTGATGGCGAGAGAATGCGGAATAGGAGTCGTGTTTTCAGAGTTTGAAAACGCGGGGTCAGTCCTCTAAGGCATCGTAATCTTTCTCCGAAACCGGTTCGAGCCACTCGTTCGTTGCCCCCTCGGCGGGAATTTCGATGGCAAGGTGCGCAAACCAAGAATGAGCCGCCGCGCCGTGCCAGTGTTTCACTTCGGACGGAACGCTCACAGCGTCACCGGGGCGCAGACGGCGTGCGGGCTTGCCCCACTCCTGGTACCATCCCTCGCCGCCTACGCATACCAGCACCTGCCCGCCACAGTGGTGGATGTGCCAGTTGTTGCGGCAGCGCGGCTCAAAGGTTACGTTGTGCACGGGCAGCTTCCCCTCGCCCAATACGGCGGCGAGGTAGCTGTTGCCCGTAAAATATTTTGCGTAAGCCGTGTTGGGTGAGCCTTTCGGGAAGATGGCGTTTTCTATCGGTTGCCCCTCGTCAAATTTTTCCCCGAACACCTCCGCCACCGCCTTGGCAGCCCTGTATCCCTCCGTGTCGCCCACGCGCTCGGTGAGCAGGGCGGGGAGCGCGTGCAGTTTCCCGTCCGTCACGCCCAAATTGCGCGAGCCGGAGATGTGCGATTTCAGCTGCGCTTCCACGCCCGGCGTGGCGGCGAGTGCGGAGATTGTCGCAATTTCGCGCTCATCATGCGTCAGCACGTCGCGGGCGAAAATGTCACCGAAGAGGTGCGCTTTCAGATAATAGTCCGTTGCGGGCGCAAAAGAGTAGTTGAAAGGCTGCCCGCCCGAGAGTTGCGTTTGTATTTTCGTGCCTTCGGCGAGTGCGTCAAAGTTTCCCGGCGGCGGAGTTGCGTCTTTCCCCGCCGCGTCGTGCTTCCCTGCTGCGGCGCGTTCGTCCAAAAGCTTCTGCGGCGTGCCGAGTGCGTTGAGGCTGCGCGGGAAACCCGTGTAGGCGTACAGGTGCGAAAACACCTCTTTTGCCTCGTTGACGCTGAGCGCGGCGGAGTCGAGCGCGTCCGCCGCCGCTTTTTTCAATTTTGCCGTGTCGCCTTTCGCCTCAAAGACTGCGAGCGTGGCGATAGCCCGCTCTTTGGGCGACAGCGAGCTTGTAGTATTGTTTCCCATCTCTGTCTGTGCGTTTAATGTCGCGGCGGATGCCAATGAAAGGCAGCCCGCAGCCAATAGTCTTTTACAATTCATAAGCGCGTTCCCATTTCTTGCGGCAAAAGTAGCGGCTCTTGCCCTCGCATAACTTACCCATATTGCGGCGGGGCGTGCATATATTACGGGTGGGGTAGGGATATGGCTGGTAGCTGCGCGTTAGGGGTTTCTCCCCATGCTTTGCGTGAAGCGAAAATGTCGGAGATGGCGGAAAAATGTATTTTGTGGTAGTCTGTCAGAACGGGTGCCTTTTTCGTGCGTGTTTTTCCTGCTTCCCCGTAGTCTGGGGCATTTCCCGTTTCCGTTCATCTCCCTATATATAATAATGCGTGTGGCGCGGAAAATGCGCCGTGAGGGGGCTGCGCGGTCAGTTGTTCGTGAAAAGGTGGCGGCGCGGTGAAAAAAAAGTGCCTTTTGTTTGGAATGAAAAAAATATTGTCTACCTTTGCACCCGTTTCAAGGAAACACCCCGCGCCGTGCCGCGAGTGCGTGCGGGAGGGACTTGGAAAGGGTGGTTACCAGAGTGGCCAAATGGGGCAGACTGTAAATCTGCTGGCTTACGCCTTCGGTGGTTCGAATCCATCACCACCCACCTTGTTCTACGCACAGTGATGTGCGGTTTTGCGGAAGTAGCTCAGTCGATAGAGCACTAGCCTTCCAAGCTGGGGGTCGCGGGTTTGAGCCCCGTCTTCCGCTCACATTTTTTGCTGTTATAGCTCAGCGGTAGAGCACTTCCTTGGTAAGGAAGAGGTCGTGAGTTCAAGTCTCACTAACAGCTCTCCTTTTTGGACGGGAAAAAATTCAACAAACAATAATCAGCTATGGCTAAAGAGAAATTTGAACGTACCAAACCGCATGTTAACATCGGTACGATCGGTCACGTTGACCACGGTAAGACCACTTTGACCGCTGCCATCTCCAAGGTGCTTCACGAGCGTCTCGGCACGGGTGAGGATGTGAAGTCTTTCGACCAGATTGACAACGCACCCGAGGAGAAAGAGCGTGGTATCACCATCAACACTGCCCACATCGAGTATGAGACTGAGAAGCGTCACTACGCTCACGTGGACTGCCCGGGTCACGCCGACTATGTGAAGAACATGGTTACTGGTGCCGCTCAGATGGATGGTGCTATCATCGTGGTTGCTGCAACGGACGGTCCGATGCCCCAGACCCGCGAGCACATTCTTCTCGCACGCCAGGTGAACGTTCCCCGCCTCGTTGTGTTCCTCAACAAGTGCGACATGGTCGAGGACGAGGAGATGCTTGAGCTCGTTGAGATGGAGATGCATGAGCTTCTCGAGCAGTACGAGTTTGAGGAGGATACTCCTATCATCCGCGGTTCCGCTCTCGGCGCGCTCAACGGCGTTGCAAAGTGGGAGGATTCCGTAATGGAGCTGATGACCGCAGTTGACAACTGGATTCAGGAGCCGGTTCGCGACAAGGATAAGCCTTTCCTTATGCCTGTTGAGGACGTGTTCTCTATCACCGGTCGTGGTACGGTTGCTACGGGTCGTGTAGAGACTGGTATCGTGAAGGTTGGTGACGAGGTTCAGATCCTTGGTCTCGGCGAGGACAAGAAGTCGGTTGTTACCGGCGTTGAGATGTTCCGCAAGATACTTGACGAGGGTGAGGCTGGCGACAACGTAGGTCTGCTTCTCCGTGGTATCGACAAGAGCGAGGTTAAGCGTGGTATGGTTATTACCCACCCGGGCGTAATCACTCCGCACAAGAAGTTCAAGGCTTCCATCTACGTCCTCAAGAAAGAGGAGGGTGGCCGTCACACTCCGTTCGGCAACAAGTATCGTCCCCAGTTCTACCTCCGCACTATGGACTGCACGGGTGAGATTCACCTCCCCGAGGGCACTGAGATGGTAATGCCGGGTGACAACGTGGAGATCACCGTAGAGCTTATCTACGCTGTGGCAATCAACGTAGGTCTTCGCTTCGCTATCCGCGAGGGCGGTCGTACGGTTGGTTCCGGTCAGATCACCGAAATCCTTGACTAATACATCCCGAAAGGGGCGTATAGCCTAAGACAATAAAAAGACAGGACTCTGCTCCGCGCTTTTGACAACGAGGCGCAGGTCCTGTTTCTCTACGGGAATAGCTCAGTTGGTAGAGCACTGGTCTCCAAAACCAGGTGTCGGGAGTTCGAGCCTCTCTTCCCGTGCTAACAGATACGTATATGTTCAAGAAACTGATTGCGAGCTGCAAGGATTCATACGAAGAACTGTCGCATAAGACCACTTGGCCCTCTCGGCGGGAACTGACTCACAGCGCAATTGTCGTGCTCACAGCTTCCATCGTCATAGCAATTGTGGTGTTTCTTATGGATACGGTGTTTGAGTCATTGATGCAACTGATTTACCCTCAAATTTAATTCTCTAATGGCACAGGCTGAAATGTCTTGGTACGTTTTGCGTGCTATAAGCGGAAAGGAAGCCAAGGTAAAGGAGTACATAGATGCAGAAATAAAGAATGGCCGCCTCGGCGGTCATGTTTCGCAGGTACTTATCCCTACCGAAAAAGTTATCCAGGTCCGCGGCTCCAAGCGTGTCATAAAAGAACGTAATTATCTGCCGGGCTATGTCCTGGTGGAGGCGAGGTTGGTCGGTGAGACAATTCACGAGCTGCGCAACACACCCAACGTGTTGGGCTTTTTGGGCGGGATGGACAATCCCACTCCTTTGCGTGAAAGCGAAGTGAACCGTATCCTCGGTAAGGCAGACGAGATGGAGGCGGAGCCTCTTGAAGTCGAAATACCTTATATGCCGGGAGAGAATGTCAAGGTTACGGACGGCCCGTTCAGCGGCTTCTCCGGTGTCATCGACAAGGTGGACAACGAGAAGAAGAAAGTCACCGTGAACGTGAAAGTTTTCGGTAGGGTCACCGGACTTGACTTGGGCTTTATGCAGGTTGAGAAGGAGTAGGTGTTGTTACGTGCCGAGACCTTCGCGAATATCAAATTCTATTTATAACAATGGCTAAAGAAGTTGCTGGATTAATCAAGTTACAGATTAAGGGCGGCGCTGCAAATCCATCTCCCCCCGTGGGCCCGGCTTTGGGTTCGAAGGGTATCAACATAATGGATTTCTGCAAGCAGTTCAACGCCAGAACTCAGGAAAAGGCGGGCAAGGTGTTGCCTGTTGTCATCACATACTACAATGACAAGTCTTTCACGTTTATCGTAAAGACCCCTCCTGTGGCAATCCAATTGCTGGAAGCAGCCAAGAAGAAGAGCGGATCGGCACAGCCCAACCGTACCAAGGTGGCAGAGCTCACTTGGGACCAGGTTAAGGCTATCGCCGAGGACAAGATGCCCGACTTGAACTGCTTCACGGTAGAGGCTGCTATGCGTTTGGTAGCTGGTACCGCCCGCAGTATGGGTATAACAATCAAGGGTGACTTCCCCGGTGCATAACTTTAAACTTCAATTCGAAAAATGAGTAAGCTGACAAAGAATCAGAAGTCGGTAGCTGACAAGATTGAAGCGGGGAAGGCTTATACGCTTAAAGAGGCTGCAGCCTTGGTGAAGGAAATCTCCACCACCAAGTTTGACGCTTCCGTTGACATTGACGTGCGTTTGGGCGTTGACCCCCGCAAGGCAAACCAGATGGTTCGCGGCGTGGTTTCTCTCCCCAACGGTACGGGCAAGACGGTTCGCGTGCTGTGTCTCTGCACCCCCGATCAGGAGGCTGCCGCCAAAGAGGCCGGTGCCGACTATGTTGGTCTTGACGAGTATATCAACAAGATCAAGGGCGGTTGGACCGACATCGACGTGATCATTACTATGCCCGCCATAATGGGCAAGATCGGTGCGCTTGGTCGCGTGCTCGGTCCCCGCGGACTTATGCCTAACCCCAAGAGCGGTACGGTGACGATGGACGTTGCCAAGGCCGTGCGCGAGGTGAAGCAGGGTAAGATTGACTTCAAGGTTGACAAGACTGGTATCGTACATACTTCTATCGGCAAGGTTTCTTTCACTCCCGAGCAGATTTATGGCAACGCGAAAGAGTTTATCGCAACCATCGTGAAGCTCAAGCCCACCGCAGCCAAGGGTACCTATATGAAGAGTATTTATCTTTCCTCTACTATGAGCCGGGGCATTAAGGTTGACCCGAAATCCGTAGATGAAGCCTAAACAGTGTTTTGAATCATGAGAAAGGAAGATAAAGCTAAGGTAATAGAGCATATCGGCGCGACGCTGAACGAGTATCCCCACTTCTACCTTGTAGACGTTGCTGGCATGAACGCGGAGAAGACAAGTGACCTCCGTCGCAAGTGCTTCAACGCCGGCATCAAGATGATGGTGGTAAAGAATACGCTTCTTCATCAGGCTTTCGAGGCTTCAGAGGTGGACTTCTCTCCGCTTTACGGCAGCCTGAAAGGCACGACGGCAGTTTTCTTCTGCGCAGTCGCTAATGCCCCCGCAAAGCTGATAAAGGACGCAGGCAAGGATGGCGTACCCGCGCTCAAGGCTGCATACGCAGAGGAGGGCTTCTATGTGGGTGCAGACCAGCTCGACGCACTCTGCGCTATCAAGAGCAAGAACGAGGTTATCGCAGAGATTGTGGCTTTGCTGCAGTCCCCCGCGAAGAACGTTATTTCGGCTCTCCAGAGCGGTGGCAACACCATCCACGGCGTGCTGAAGACTTTGGGCGAACGCCCCGAATAAAGAGGACGGGTAACCGCCCAACCAACAAACCAGTAAAAACAAACGAAAAAATAAGTTACGAAAATGGCAGATATCAAAGCTATCGCAGAAGAGTTGGTAAACTTGACTGTAAAGGAAGTAAACGAGTTGGCAACTGTCCTGAAGGACGAGTATGGTATAGAGCCCGCCGCTGCAGCTGTTGCTGTTGCTGCTCCCGCAGCAGGTGGCGCAGCCGCTGCTGAGGAGAAGACCTCTTTCGACGTGGTTCTCAAGAGCGCAGGCGCTGCTAAGCTTCAGGTTGTGAAGGCTGTCAAGGAGGCTTGCGGTCTCGGTCTGAAGGAGGCTAAGGATCTCGTTGACGGCGCACCCAGCAAGCTGAAGGAAGGCGTTGCCAAGGAGGAGGCTGATGCACTGAAGAAGGCTCTCGAAGAGGCCGGTGCTGAGGTAGAGATCGCATAAGGATTTCCCCCCGACAAAACGGGATACGGTTATGAATCTTCTGGTAGAAGGTTCATAACCTTTTTGTGTCTATACTTCTCCAATCAACTGATTTCTTTCAATCACCCCTACACTAACGACGAATGCCTTCCAAAGTCATCAACCAAAGAGTAAACTTTGCTTCCGTCAAGAATCCGATGCCCTATCCCGATTTCTTGGACGTGCAGCTAAAGTCTTTCAAGGATTTCCTCCAACTCGACACTCCCAGCGAACTGCGCAAGAATGACGGCCTGTACAAAGTCTTTGCCGAGAATTTCCCCATCGCGGACACTCGCAATAACTTTGTGCTGGAGTTTCTTGACTATTATATAGACGAGCCGCGCTACACCATACAGGAGTGCCTGGACCGTGGGCTGACGTACAGCGTGCCCCTTAAGGCGAAGCTTAAGCTGTATTGCACGGACCCCGACCACGAGGACTTTGACACGGTGGTGCAGGACGTTTTCCTTGGTCCCATCCCCTATATGACGGCAAACGGCACGTTTGTCATCAACGGCGCGGAGCGCGTTGTCGTATCACAGCTCCACCGCTCCCCGGGCGTTTTCTTCGGGTCGAGCATCCACGCCAACGGCACGCAGCTTTACTCTGCCCGCATCATTCCTTTCAAGGGGTCGTGGATAGAGTTTGCGACGGACATCAACAACGTGATGTACGCTTACATTGACCGTAAGAAGAAGCTGCCCGTAACGACGCTGTTGCGTGCTATCGGCTTTGAGACGGATAAGGACATTCTGCAGATATTCAACCTTGCCGAGGAAGTGAAGGTCAACAAGACCGCTTTGAAGAAGGTCGTTGGCCGCCGCCTTGCAGCGCGTGTGCTGAAGAGCTGGGTTGAGGACTTCGTCGACGAGGATACGGGCGAGGTGGTTTCCATAGAGCGCAACGAGGTTGTGCTTGACCGCGAGACCGTCATAGACACCGACCACATACAAGACATCATAGACTCCGGCGCGCAGAGCATCCTTGTGCATCACGAGGAGGCTTCGGCTTCGGACTACTCCATTATATTCAACACGCTTCAGAAAGACCCCTCCAACTCGGAGAAAGAAGCCGTGCTGTATATCTACCGTCAGCTGCGCAACGCCGACCCTGCCGACGACGCTTCGGCGCGTGAGGTCATCAACAACCTCTTCTTCTCGGAGAAGCGTTATGACCTTGGCGAGGTGGGTCGCTACCGCATCAACAAGAAGCTCAACCTCTCCACCGATATGGACGTGCGTGTGCTGACGCGCGAGGATATCATTGAGATTATCAAGTACCTCGTTGAGCTTATCAACTCCAAGGCTACTGTCGACGATATCGACCACCTGAGCAACCGCCGCGTGCGTACTGTCGGCGAGCAGCTCAGCAACCAGTTCGCTATCGGTCTGGCACGAATGAGCCGCACCATCCGCGAGCGTATGAACGTGCGCGACAATGAGGTGTTCACCCCGACGGACCTTATCAACGCTAAGACCATCTCCAGCGTGATAAACTCCTTCTTCGGAACGAACGCCCTCTCGCAGTTCATGGACCAGACCAACCCGCTTGCCGAGGTTACGCACAAGCGCCGTCTTTCGGCCCTCGGTCCTGGCGGTCTGTCCCGTGAGCGCGCAGGTTTCGAGGTGCGCGACGTGCACTATACGCACTACGGCCGTCTCTGCCCGATTGAGTCTCCTGAGGGTCCTAACATCGGTCTTATCTCCTCTCTTTGCGTCTACGCGAAGATTGACGGGCTCGGCTTCATAGAGACGCCGTACCGCAAGGTAGAGAACTCCGTTGTCGACCTCAATAACGATGATGTTGTTTACCTGTCCGCCGAAGAAGAGGAGGGCAAGATCATCGGTCAGGGAAATGCTCCGCTTAACGACGACGGCACGTTCATCCGCAAGGTGGTTAAGTGCCGTCAGGATGCCGACTATCCTGTTGTCCCCCCCGCTCAGGTAGAGCTGATGGACGTTGCTCCGCAGCAGATTGCCTCCATAGCCGCATCGCTCATTCCCTTCCTCGAGCACGACGATGCCCACCGCGCGTTGATGGGATCTAACATGATGCGCCAGGCAGTGCCCCTCATCCGCAGCGAAGCGCCTATCGTGGGTACGGGCATCGAGAAGCAGGTCTGCGAGGATTCCCGCACAATGATTACGGCAGAGGGCGATGGTGTCATCGAGTACGTGGACGCAACCACAATCCGCATCGCCTACGACCGCACTGAGGAGGAAGACTTCGTAAGCTTCGACTCCAACGTCAAGGAGTACGACATACCCAAGTTCCGCCGCACCAACCAGAACATGACCATTGACCTCCGTCCCATCTGCAATAAGGGACAGCGCGTCAAGGCCGGTGACATTCTCACCGAGGGTTATGCTACCGAGGACGGCGAGCTGGCTCTTGGCCGCAACCTCCTTGTGGCTTACATGCCTTGGAAGGGTTACAACTACGAGGATGCCATTGTGCTCAACGAGCGTATGGTGCGTGAGGACATTCTCACCTCCGTGCACGTTGACGAGTTCTCCCTCGAGGTGCGCGAAACCAAGCGCGGCATGGAGGAGTTCACCAACGACATCCCCAACGTGAGCGAGGATGCCACGAAAGAGCTTGACGACAACGGTATCATACGCATCGGCGCGCGTGTCGTGCCGGGCGACATACTTATAGGTAAAATCACGCCTAAGGGCGAGAGCGATCCCACGCCTGAGGAGAAGCTCCTCCGCGCCATCTTCGGCGACAAGGCCGGCGATGTCAAGGACGCTTCCCTCAAAGCCAATCCTTCACTTGCCGGTGTGGTTATCAACCGCCGCCTCTTCGCCCGCGTGCAGAAAAACCGCAGCTCGAAGGCTGCCGACAAAGTCACGCTGCAGAAGCTCGACGAAGAGTTCGAGAAAGAGACCGGCGAGCTGAAGAGCGTCATGGTAGACAAGCTCCTCGCGCTCGTAGGCGACAAGGTGTCGCAGGGCGTTAAGGACAACATAGGCTCTGAGGTTATCGCCAAGGGTGCCAAGTTTGCCAAGTCCGTGCTCTCCGCTCTCGACTACGCCTCCATTGAGCTGCGCGGCTGGACCGAGGACGACCACACCAACCAGCTTGTGCGTCTCCTTGTCGTTAACTACCTGAAGAAGTACAACCAGATGGATGCCGCGCTCAAGCGCCGCAAGTTCAACATCACCATCGGCGACGAGCTTCCCTCCGGCATCATACAGCAGGCAAAGGTATATATCGCAAAGAAGCGCAAGATTGGCGTGGGCGACAAGATGGCCGGTCGTCACGGCAACAAGGGTATCGTCTCCAAGATTGTGCGTCAGGAGGATATGCCGTTCCTCGCGGACGGTACGCCGGTCGACATTGTGCTCAACCCGCTGGGTGTGCCTTCGCGTATGAACCTCGGTCAGATCTTCGAAGCCGTGCTTGGTGCAGCTGGCCGTAAGCTCGGCGTGAAGTTCGCCACCCCCATTTTTGACGGTGCTAAGCTCGACGACCTTTGCGAGTGGACTGACAAGGCCGGTCTGCCGCGCTATTGCTCCACGCAGCTTTACGACGGCGGCACGGGTGAGGCGTTCGACCAGAAAGCCACGGTGGGCGTAACTTATATGCTTAAGCTCGGCCATATGGTTGAGGACAAGATGCACGCCCGCTCCATAGGCCCGTACTCACTCATCACGCAGCAGCCCCTCGGCGGTAAGGCGCAGTTCGGTGGCCAGCGTTTCGGAGAGATGGAGGTTTGGGCTATCGAGGCTTTCGGCGCGTCCCACGTGCTGCAGGAGATACTCACCATCAAGTCCGACGATGTTACCGGCCGTGCGAAAGCATACGAGGCAATCGTCAAGGGCGACGCGATGCCTACGCCGGGCATTCCCGAATCGCTCAACGTGCTGCTCCACGAGCTCCGCGGCTTGGGTCTGAGCATCTCGCTCGAATAATACAGAAGTTGGTCCGCCGCGCCCCCTTTCCTCGTCCCGCAAGTGGGGCAGGGGAGAGGCACGCGGCAGGGATACACTCTCACACTTGAATTTCCACACTGTCTATCAATCCAAGAAAAATGGCTTTTAAAAGAGAAAACAAGATAAAGACCAACTTCACCAAAATCACCATAGGACTCGCTTCCCCCGAGGAGATACAGGCCAACTCCTATGGCGAGGTGTTGAAGCCCGAAACCATCAACTACCGCACCTACAAGCCCGAGCGTGACGGTCTTTTCTGCGAGCGCATCTTCGGTCCGACGAAGGACTTTGAGTGCCACTGCGGAAAGTACAAGCGCATCCGTTACAAAGGCATCGTCTGCGACCGTTGCGGCGTTGAGGTGACTGAGAAGAAGGTGCGCCGTGAGCGTGCCGGCCACATACAGCTTGTGGTGCCCGTTGCCCACATCTGGTACTTCCGTTCCTTGCCCAACAAGATGGGCTACCTGCTCGGCATCCCCACAAAGAAGCTCGACTCTATTATATATTACGAGCGCTATGTGGTGATACAGCCGGGCGTACTCGCCGACGAGGTGGCTGAGAAGGATCTCCTCACCGAGGACGAGTACCTCGACCTGCTCAAGAAGCTGCCGAAGGACAACCAGTATCTCGAAGACACCGACCCCAACAAGTTTATCGCCAAGATGGGCGCCGAGGCCGTGTACGACATGCTGCGCCGCATAGACCTCGACAGCCTCTCCTACGAGTTGCGCGACCGCGCCAACTCCGACTCTTCCATGCAGCGTAAGAACGAAGCGCTCAAGCGCCTGCAAGTGGTAGAGTCGTTCCGCGCGAGCCGTGACCGCAACAAGCCCGAGTGGATGATTATGAAAATCATCCCCGTCACGCCGCCCGACCTTCGCCCCCTCGTTCCGTTGGACGGCGGACGCTTCGCCACTTCCGACCTCAACGACCTCTACCGTCGTGTACTCATCCGCAACAACCGACTCAAGCGTCTCCTTGAAATAAAGGCTCCCGAGGTAATTCTCCGCAACGAGAAGCGAATGTTGCAGGAGGCCGTAGACAGTCTTTTCGACAACTCCCGCAAGAGCTCTGCCGTGAAGAGCGACAGCAACCGCCCCCTTAAGTCTCTTTCCGACTCCCTTAAAGGTAAGGCCGGCCGCTTCCGTCAGAACCTCCTCGGTAAGCGTGTCGACTACTCCGCGCGTTCGGTTATCGTCGTCGGTCCCGAGTTGAAGATGGGCGAGTGCGGTTTGCCCAAACTCATGGCCGCCGAGCTCTACAAGCCTTTCGTCATCCGCAAGCTCATCGAGCGCGGCATCGTCAAGACTGTGAAGAGCGCGAAGAAGATAGTAGACCGCCGCGAGCCCGTCATCTGGGACATCCTCGAGCATGTGATGAAGGGACACCCTGTGCTCCTCAACCGTGCCCCGACGCTTCACCGTCTCGGCATCCAGGCCTTCCAGCCCAAGATGATTGAGGGCAAGGCCATCCAGCTCCACCCGCTTGCTTGTACCGCCTTCAACGCCGACTTCGACGGCGACCAGATGGCCGTGCACCTTCCCCTCAGCAATGAGGCCGTGCTCGAGGCGCAGATGCTCATGCTCCAGAGCCACAACATCCTCAACCCCGCCAACGGCGCGCCTATCACCGTGCCTTCGCAGGATATGGTGCTTGGTCTCTATTACATCACCAAGCTGCGTCCCGGCGCGAAGGGCAGCGGCCTGACGTTCTACGGTCCTGAGGAAGCCATCGTGGCATACAATGAGAAGCGCGTAGATGTGCACTCCCCCGTCAAGGTTATGGTGGACGATATCGACGAGACCGGCGCCAAGGTGAAGCACCTTGTTGAGACCTCCGTGGGGCGCGTCATCGTCAACGAGGTAATCCCCGACGAGTGCGGTTTCGTCAATACCGTCATCTCCAAGAAGTCCCTCCGCGACATCATCTCCAAGGTCATCAAGACCGTCGGTATGGCACGCGCCTGCGATTTCCTTGACGGCATCAAGAACCTCGGCTACCGCAAGGCATACGAGGGCGGACTTTCCTTCAACCTTGACGATATCATCATCCCGAAGGAAAAGGTAGACATCGTGCAGCGAGGCAATGACGAGATTGAGCAAATCACGATGAACTACAATATGGGCTTCATCACCGACAACGAGCGTTACAACCAGGTAATCGATACTTGGACGCACGTCAACAAGGACCTTAAGGACACCCTCATGAAGCAGATGACCGAGGCCGACCAAGGCTTCAACGCCGTCTTCATGATGCTTGACTCCGGCGCCCGTGGTTCGGCCGACCAGATTGCCCAGCTTGCCGGTATGCGCGGACTTATGGCAAAGCCCCAGAAGGCCGGCGCAGAGGGAGCCCAGATTATTGAGAACCCTATCCTCTCCAACTTTAAGGAGGGTATGTCCGTGCTTGAGTACTTCATCTCCACCCACGGCGCGCGTAAGGGTCTTGCCGACACCGCCTTGAAGACGGCCGATGCCGGATACCTCACCCGCCGCCTTGTCGACGTCTCCCACGATGTCATCATCAACGAGGACGACTGCGGCACGCTCCGCGGACTTGTCTGCACCGCTCTTAAGGACGGCGACGAGGTCATCTCCTCTTTGGGCGAGCGCATCCTTGGCCGCGTCTCCGTGCACGACATCATCCACCCCACCACCGGCAAGCTCATCGTGGCGGCCGGCGAGGAAATCACCGAGCCTATCGTTGCCGAGATAGAGGCATCCCCCATCGAGAGCGTCGAGATACGCTCCGTGCTCACCTGCGAAAGCAAGCACGGCGTCTGCAAGAAGTGCTACGGTCGCAACCTCGCCACCAGCCGCATGGTGCAAAAGGGCGAGGCTGTCGGTGTCATCGCGGCACAGTCCATCGGCGAGCCGGGTACGCAGCTTACCCTCCGTACCTTCCACGCCGGCGGTATTGCGTCCAACGCCGCCGCCAATGCCACCATCGTGGCAAAGAGCGACTGCCGCCTCGAGTTTGAGGAGCTTCGCACCGTAGACACCACCAACGAGGACGGCACTGCCGGCAAGGTTGTCGTGAGCCGTCTGACCGAGGTGCGCTTCATTGACGAAAACACCGGCATCGTGCTTTCCAGCCAGAACGTGCCTTACGGTTCCCAACTCTTCGTCGCCGACGGAGACAAAGTGGCAAAGGGCACGGTCATCGCCAAGTGGGACCCCTTCAATGCCGTGATCGTCACCGAGAGCGCCGGTGTCATCAAGTTTGAGGACGTGATAGAGGGCGTAACCTACCGCGTGGAGGAAGACGAGGCCACCGGTCTGCGCGAGCGCATCGTCATAGAGTCCCGCGAGAAGTCGCGCGTGCCGACCGCCCACATCGTTTCCGAGAGCGGCGAGCCCATCCGCAACTACAGCTTCCCCATCAACGGTCACATCGTCGTTGAGGACGGGCAGAAGCTCAACGCGGGCGACATCCTTATCAAGATACCGCGTGCCGTAGGAAAGGCGGGCGACATCACCGGCGGTCTGCCCCGTGTCACCGAGCTCTTTGAGGCTCGCAACCCGAGCAACCCCGCCGTGGTGAGCGAAATCGACGGAGAGATAACCATGGGCACCGTCAAGCGCGGCAACCGTGAGATTATCGTCACCTCCAAGCTTGGCGAGGTGAAGAAATACCTCGTGCCGCTCTCCAAGCAGATACTTGTGCAGGAGAACGACTTCGTGCGTGCCGGCACCCCGCTTTCCGACGGCTCCGTCACTCCCAGCGACATCCTCGCCATACAAGGTCCTACCGCCGTGCAAGAGTATATCGTCAACGAGGTGCAAGACGTCTACCGTCTCCAAGGCGTGAAAATCAACGACAAGCACTTTGAGGTCATCGTCCGTCAGATGATGCGCAAGGTACAGATTGACGAGCCCGGAGACACGCGCTTCCTTGAGCAGCAGATAGTCGACAAGCTCGACTTCGCCGAGGAGAACGATCGCATCTGGGGAAAGAAAGTCGTGATCGACGCGGGCGACAGCGAGAATATGAAGAAGGGCATGATAGTCACCGCCCGCAAGCTGCGCGACGAGAATTCCCAGCTCAAGCGCCGCGACCTCAAGCTCGTCAAAGTGCGCGACGCTATGGCAGCCACCTCCACGCAGATACTGCAAGGCATCACGCGCGCCGCGCTCCAGACCAAGAGCTTCATGTCCGCCGCCTCCTTCCAGGAAACCACCAAGGTGCTCAACGAGGCGGCCATCAGCGGAAAGACCGACACCCTCGAAGGCATGAAGGAGAACGTCATCTGCGGCCACCTCATCCCCGCCGGCACTGGTCTGCGTGAGTTCAACCGCATCGTCGTAGGCGACCGCGAAGAGTACGAACGCCTCCAAGCAGAGAAGATGCAGGAAGAGACGGCAGAGGAAGAGAAAGCCGAAGCCTGACCCCAAGCCTAAGCGGGTTGTCCCCGCTTTGCGAAAACATAGCAAGCCCCGTGGCGTTTACCGCCTCGGGGCTTGCTCCTTTTTGCGTCTGTGGTGTGTTACAGAGGAAGTTCGGGTGAGGAAAATCTAAGTCTGTCGGCAACGCGGCGGTCGCGCTCAGCCGGCGTGCGTCCTCTTCTTTCTTCGCTCTTCCCGAGTTTTGGGGGCTGAGCGTATAGCAACAATTATGCTTGTACGGTTTCCCCGCTGCGCGGTGATGCACCTCTGCTTATTGCAAGAGTAGCAAAAATCCGAACAATAAACGAAGATTTTATTGCTTTTCTGTTCCGTGCATGACTGTTTTGCGCAAAATCTAATTGCCGAGGCGTGCAGGCGCGTCCTTTCGCAAGATATTTGCGGACGGGGAGGAAAGGCATCCCGCGCAGTCCCGCTTTGCTTAGTCCTCTTTGTTTGTATAATGTGGAAAAGTGAAGGCTTGAAACCGGAGGGGGCGTTCCCATTCCCGCTCCGCGTACCCTATTCCCGCTCTGCGCACCCCGTTTCCCGCTTCTACGCTGCGCATTTTCCCTGCGCCCGTTCTCCGTTTTCGTCCGTTTTTCCCCAACTTTGCCTTGCGTATGAGAGAAGAAAGCAGGATAATAGAGCTTCCGCAGGTGGCCGACGAGCGGGGAAACCTCTCCTTCATCGAGGAGTGCAAGGACGTGCCCTTTGCCATACGGCGCGTGTACTGGATATACGACGTCCCCGGCGGGCGCGACCGCGGCGAGCACGCCTTGCGCGAGACGCAAGAGCTTATCGTCGCGCTCTCCGGCTCTTTTGACGTGGTGCTGGACGACGGCGAGACAGTGCGCACCTATACCCTCAACCGCTCGTACCGGGGTGTCTACGTCCCCGCCGGCACGTGGCGGCGTATGACCAACTTTCTCACCAACTCGCTCGCCCTCGTCCTCTCTTCCACCGAGTACGACGAGCGCGACTACATAGAAGACTACGAAGAGTTCAAGCGATGGGCAGCAGCGCGAAACATAACGGAGGCGGAGTGACCGTGGCCGACTGCGCCCTCACGCCGTTGCCCCGGCACCACCACGCCGAGGGCAACCTCACGTGCGTGTATCCCGGCGTGCACGTCCCCTTTCCCGTGCGCCGCGTCTTCTATTTGTACGACATCCCCGCCGGAGCCAGCCGCGGCGCGCACGCTCACAAGGAGTGCCACCAGTTTATCGTCGCCGCCTCGGGCAGCTTCGAGGTGACGCTCGACGACGGGCGCGAGCGGCGCGTCGTCACCCTCAACCGCCCCTTCCAAGGCCTCCACGTCCCGCCCGGCGTGTGGGCGTCCGAGGGCGGTTTCTCCTCGGGCAGCATCTGCCTTGTCCTCGCCAGCCACCCCTATTGCGAGGACGACTACATGCGCTCCTACGACGAATTCCTTCGTTATGTCGGCGTACGGGAGTGAGGGTTATCGCGCCTTTTCCCGTTACTTGGCGTGCGGGGTTGTGGTGTTTCTCGCTTTCTTCCGTTACGTTGTCGGGCATGGATAAGGTGTTTCCCGTTTTCCTCCCTTGCGTTGTCGGGCATGGGCGTGTTGTTTCCCGCCTTTCCCCGCTGCTTGTCGAGCGTGGCTAAGCTATGACAACTTTGCACGCAGTCTGGCAGCAGCGGGCTGAAAGCCCGTCAAGCCCATAGCCCAGGGCAAGCGTAGCGCCGCCCTGGGTGACGCGCCCCCGTCAGTTTTGCGCCCTGAAAGGGCAAAAGCTTTTCTGCGTGCCCCGCCTTTTCCCGCAGTAGAAGTGTTTTTGCCCTTTCGGGGCGCAGGCTTTTTGTCCGCCAGCCCCTTGGAGGGGCTTGACCCAAAGCCGGCAATCCGCGCTTTCTTCCTTGTTCGTGCCGGCAATCCGCTTTTTAGCGTAAAAAAGCAAACTTTTCCCAATAAACTTGTCGGGGGGGGGTAAAAAATGTAAATTCGCCGCAGCCCCCGCCGCTGCGGGCGTGAGGCAAATGCCTGCAGCAAGCACCGCCCGTCCTTGCAGACCGTGCCGCAAGCTTTGCCACAAGTCCGCA
>CAVFVD010000037.1:0-21966 GCA_963625935.1 uncultured Oscillospiraceae bacterium
CCGATATGCATGCTCGTTGCCATTATGCCCTCGGTGCGGAGGCGCACTGCCGTGCTTGCAGGGCTATTGTATATTGCTTTCATAAGTTACGTTGTTGTGACTATGTTACGATTTATATAATTATGTGTGCCGTGTCTCTTAAAGAGACGCGGGAGCCGGCTTAGCGAAGGAAGACTTTCTCGCCCTTGTCCGTAACGAAGATGCCGTGTGCGGGGTAGAGCACGCGACGGCCGGAGAGATCGTAGTACTTAACGGCGCGGTCGCTCTCGCTCTGTGCGGCGGAGATGCCGGTGGTGCTGTCTTCAATGAGGTCGAAGACAAGCTTCGTCGCGCTTCCCTCCGTGGTGGACTGTATGCGGTCGGCGGGGAGGTAGGCCTTGTTGGCGGGCACTACGGTGAAGTCGTCAGCGGCCTGCATGAGGATGGCTTTTCCCTTGTCCACGGCGAGGAAGTAGTTGGAGCCGCCGGTAGCGAAGCCGATGCGCTTTGCGGTTGCGCCGTCGAGTATGTTGCCGGAAACCTCTGCGCTGCCGTCCTTGCTGATGGCGAAGTCTACCTTGCCGCCTCCGCTGAGGGAGAGGAGGAAGCCCGTCTTTGCGGGTATTGTGCCCTTAATCTCTTCGAGGGTGAGCTTGGTGGCGGTGGCTGCGGTAGCCTTGAAAGCCTTGGCCTGCGTGCCCTCGGGGAGCGTCACGTCGCAAGGCAGGCACACGCTTGCCCATCCGACGGAGCTGACGGTGACAGGCACGGTGGAGATGGCCTGAATCTTCCACTGGTTGCGCGTGGCGGTAGAGCCCTTGCCGTCCTGCGCGCCGAGGGCGGAGTCTTCGCTCTCGTTCTTTGCGGAGAGGTAGTGGCCGTCGCCAAGTATATTGAAGACGGCTTTCGTGCCGGTGGGCGACACGGTGAAGACGCCGAGGTTGCCGGCAGTCTGCGCCGAAGTGATGGGAACAATCAAGCCTGTCTGCGTGCCGCTTTTAAGCTGTCCCACTTTCAGCCCTACGTTTGCGTTGACGAGGTAGAAGCCGTCGCCGCTCTTCTCAAACTTCCAGAGCTGCGGGACGAGCGCGTCGTTCTCAGTGTCGCGGACGATGGTGCGGTCCGAAGCCTCGGAGCTGGGGACGTCGCCCTTTGTGTCGGTTATGACCTTTGCGGAAGAGAGGAACTTGTTGCTCATGTCGCCGGCGGACTCTATGCGGTAGTAGGTGTCGGCTTCGGGGTGTACCACGAGCGTGCCGTCGCCCCACGCCGCTTCAAGGGTTGCCACGGTGGTGGCAGCGTTGATGCGGGTTTTCAGGTCTTGGATGTCGGAGGCCGACGGACCGAGCAAGTAGCCGTCCTCGTCCGTGCCGGAGACCATAGCGTCGGCGTCAGCGTTGTAGACGTGCTTGCCGATGGAAAGCACGGCCTCGCTGTCGGCGGGCGTTATCTTGAAGCCGGAAGCCTCGTCGCTCTTGCTCTTCTCAAAGTTGCTGCCGCCGTTCCATACGCCGAGGAAGCCATCCTTGTAGTCGCCGAGCGAGCCAGTGCCTGCGTAGGTGAGGGCAAAGTCGGCCGCGTCGCTGCCCTTGGCGGTGTAGTACGTAGTGCCCTTGCCGAGGTTGACGTTTATCTTGTTGCCGTTGTAGGTGTCGGAGTTCATCGTGACATACTTGTTGGCTGCCTTGCTGAGGAGCTTCACGCCGAGTCCGTCCTTAACGAAAGCCCAGAGACCGTTGCTGAAGTCGTCTTTCGAGGTTACGGAAGAGGTGGTGAAGGGAGAGTCGGAGGTCTTTATTCCCTTGTTTTCGTCGCTTACGCGCACAAGGTAGCTGTTAGCCCCTCCCTCCGTGGTGTTGTTGAGCCGTGCGGTGTACCACGTCTTGTCGGTGTCCGTGGAGAAGGTGAAAGGCACGGTGCCCGTGGTGACGGGATAGGTGAAGGTGGCGTTGGTGGTGCTCACCTTCTTGTCGCTCTCGGTGCACTGGCCAAAGGTGTAGTAGTGGCTGTGGAGCGGCGTGGCGACTGCGGGCAGCGTGGTCATGTCAAAACCCTCGGGCAGGCTCACCGTGGTGGTGTACATAGCGCTGCCGTCCGTATCGGTAAACTTGAGCGTGCAACTTACGGCCTTTCCCTCCTCTACCTTAGTGGCTTTGTAGAACTTGAAGTGCGCGGTGATGTCCTTGTCTTTCTTGTATGCGCAGCAGCCGAGACGGCTGTTCTTTCCGGTCTCAGCGTTGATTTGGTTGGTGATGTAATAGCTGTAGTCGCTCTGGAAAAGTATGGTAGAGCCTTTGTAGCTATCGAGCGTAGCTGCCTGCATCGTGTAGCTCATAGCCGAGGCGGACAGGTTCAGCTTGGTGTTCGAGGCGGTCGTTGACTGAATGTACGTGCCGCTTTCCACGTTTTTCAGCGTGATTTTTCCGTCACTGTTTTTCGTCACTTCCCAGAGGTAGGCCGTGTTGCTGATGTGCTGCCCCATATACTGGTGGTCGGTGACCGTATACTCGTCCACAAAGGCGGCAAGATTCTTGCGATAGAGGAAGCGCTCGTTGGTGCGCGTAGTGCTTCCAAAGTTGGTGGAAGAGCTGTTCACGCTGATGGCGTATATGCCGGTCTCGAGGGACTCGCTCTTCGTGTCAGTCGACGACACGGAATAAAGCGTCTGCGCCTGCGCCATCAGGCTGCCCCCTGCGGCAAAAACCAAAAGGGATAGAAACTTTTTCATTCGGATAGTTGATTATTTAATAGTGTTGTTGTTTCCTTTTCCGTTTGCATACGCTCCCCACGCCGCCGCGCCACGTCCCTCTTCCGTATTCCCGCCATCGCGGCGGCCGTAATGCAGGGACGGGCAGTATGCCAAAAGGCGGCGCGTTTTCTGACGCGCACAGCGCAAACATCGCGCAGGTGTGCGCCGCGTTTACAATACATTCGGGCTGCAAAATTAGGCAATGTCTGCAAAAGTTATAGGGGGGGGGGATAAAAAATTGACGAATAGAGGCATTTTTCCCCACAATCGGCGAAAAAACAGCTATGTCTGCGGGCAAACAGCCATATTTCCCTGCCGGCGGGAATGGGGCTTGAACCGCGAAGAATATGCGCCAAAAGACCCGGACTGCGGGAAAGGCCAGCGAGGCTTGCTTTCCGGGTGGTCCGCAAGCGCGCGGCGACACATTTTCGCCCGTTTTGTGATAACAAACTTTATGAATTTTTAAGTCGAACGCCGCGTCCGGCGGCTTCTGAGACCGATTTCGCGGCGCGAAAAAGGGAGCTTTTCCGGACGGGAATGCTTGGAATTTCGACGGGAATACTTGGAGTTTTTCCTACATGTACACCCCGGCGGCGCTGCATGTACATATAGGCAGCGCGTAAGTCGTTGATAGTCAATACAAGCAAAAAGAGAGAAACAACAGCTGCCGTTTCTCTCTTTTCACTACACAAAGATACAAAATTTTCAAGCGTTTTGCAAGTGGCCTGTCGCCGCAATGTTAAAATGCAAAACGCCGCTTGGGGCGCGAAAAGCCGTTTCGCAAACCGGCCGAAACGCCCAAAAACATGCGCCAGACGCCAGACTTTTCCGCCGCAACGTACGGCAGAAGCGGGAAGCACGGCGGTTTTCATCTTTTCTGCGTACTTTTGCACGCGGCACAAACGCCGGCGAAAACAAAGACACACAACAATGAACGTAGCAATAGTAGGCGCGAGCGGCGCGGTAGGGCAGGAATTTCTCCGCGTGCTTGACGGGCGCGACTTCCCGATAGACAACCTCCTGCTCTTCGGCTCGGAGCGCAGCGCGGGACGCAAATACACTTTCCGCGGAAAAGAACACACGGTGCGGCTTCTCGCACACAACGACGACTTCCGAGGCGTGGACGTGGCGTTCACCTCGGCGGGCGCGGGAGTGTCTAAGGAGTTTGCCGCCGACATCACGAAGCACGGCGCAGTGATGATAGACAACTCGTCCGCCTTCCGCATGGACGAGGACGTGCCCTTAGTTGTGCCCGAGTGCAACGCCGCCGACGCGCTCACGCGTCCGCGCGGCATCATCGCCAACCCCAACTGCACCACAATCATGATGGTGGTGGCACTGCAGGCCATAGAGCGGCTCAGCCACATCAAGCGCGTGCACGTGGCCTCCTACCAGGCGGCGAGCGGCGCGGGGCAGGCGGCGATGGACGAGCTCGAGCAGCAGTACCGCCAGGTGCTTGCCGGCGAGGACGTGACGGTGAAGAAGTTTGCCTACCAGCTTGCCTACAACGTCATCCCGCAGATTGACGTCTTCCAGGAAAACGGCTACACGAAGGAGGAAATGAAGATGTACAACGAGACGCGCAAGATTATGCACTCCGACGTGCTGACCTCCGCCACCTGCGTGCGCGTGCCGTCGCTCCGCTCCCACTCCGAGGCCATCTGGGTGGAGACCGAGCAGCCCCTCGAGCCCGCCGACGTGCGCCGCGCAGTGTCCGAGGGCGAAGGCCTTGTGCTGATGGACAACCCCGCAAAGCTGGAATACCCCATGCCCCTCTTCCTCGCCGGGAAAGACCCCGTGTACGTGGGGCGCATACGCAAGGACCTGGCCAACCCCAACGGGCTTGTGCTGTGGCTCGTGAGCGACCAGATACGCAAAGGCGCGGCCCTGAACGCCGTGCAGATAGCCGAGTACCTCGTGCGCGAGGGCAACGTGGGCTGACACGCCCGCCCGGGCCGGAGCGCATAGGCGCAAAGTTCGGCACAAACAAGAAGCACACACACGAAAAAGATGTCATTACTTACAGAGAACAATTGCCTTAGGCGCGGCGCGCTGTCGCTGCTGCTGACGCTTGCCGCGCTCTTCGCCCTCACGGGCTGCGAAGAGGACAGCGACTGGTGGACCACGGACAACCTCATAGGCACGTGGCGCGTAGTGGAAGTAGGAAGCTACGACGAGCCGCCCTACCAGTACGGCGACCGCTTCACCTTTTACACTGCGGGCGACTTCAACGTCACCGGAAGCGGAGGGCTGTACGAGACCGGCACATGGCGCGTCGACTCCCGCCGCGTGCTGCTCAACTTCAACCAGAGCCGCCACCCGGAAATGGTGGCCTACATCACGCAGATGGACGACGGATACATGGTCCTCGAAGTGACGGACTACTCCTATAACATCACCTACCGGCTGCGCCTTGTGCGCTCAAGCTACTGACGCGCCGAAAAGCCACGCAAGCCGGAGAGACGGTGACCGCGCCGGGAGAGATGGTGACAAAAAATAGATGAAGACACTCACACAAGACGAGATAAAAGAGCGCATAGACACCCCGCTCTTCCACAAGATAACGCACGCCGCCGACAGCCTCGGCCTGGAGTGCTACCTCGTGGGAGGCTACGTGCGCGACCTCTTCCTCTGCCGCCCCACCAACGACGTGGACGTGGTGGTGGTAGGGAGCGGCATAACCCTCGCCGAGCGTTTCGCCAAAGAGCTGGGGCGCGGGGCGCATCTCAGCGTGTTCCGCAACTTCGGCACGGCACAGGTGAAATGGCACGGGCAGGAAGTGGAGTTTGTGGGAGCAAGGAAAGAGAGCTACTCCCACGACTCGCGCAAGCCAGTCGTAGAGGACGGCACGCTCGAAGACGACCAAAACCGCCGCGACTTCACCATCAACGCCCTCGCCGTCTGCCTCAACGAGCAGCGGCTCGGCGAGCTGGTCGACCCCTTCGGCGGAGTGTACGACCTCGAAGACGGCATAATAGCCACGCCACTCGACCCCGACATCACTTTCAGCGACGACCCGCTGCGCATGATGCGCTGCGTGCGTTTCGCCACACAGCTCAACTTCCGCATAGAGGACGAGACGTTCGACGCGCTCGGGCGCAACCGCGAGCGCATCGCCATCATAAGCCACGAGCGCATTATCGACGAGCTCAACAAGATAATGTCGTCCCCCGCGCCCTCGCGCGGCTTCGTCGAGCTGCAGCGCTGCGGCCTGTTGGAGCTTATCCTCCCCGAAGTCTCCGCACTCGACTGCGTAGAGACACGCGCGGGGCGTTCGCACAAAAACAACTTCTACCACACGCTCGAAGTGCTTGACACCGTGGCACGGCAGAGCGACAAGCTCTTCCTGCGCTGGGCCGCCCTGCTGCACGACATAGGCAAGCCGCGAAGCAAGCGCTGGGAGCAGGGGACGGGATGGACGTTCCACAACCACAACTACATCGGCGAGAAGATGGTGCGCCCGCTCTTCCGCCGTATGAAGCTGCCGCTCGACGAGCGGATGAAGTACGTAGAAAAACTGGTTGGGCTGCACATGCGCCCCATCGCCATAGCCGACGACATAGTCACCGACAGCGCCGTGCGCCGCCTGCTCTTCGAGGCGGGCGACGACATAGACGACCTGATGCTGCTTTGCGAAGCCGATGTCACGAGCAAGAACGAGCAGCGTAAGAATACTTTCCTCAGCAACTTCCAGACTGTGCGCCGCAAGCTTGTGGACATTGAGGAGAAAGACCGCGTGCGCAACTTCCAGCCGCCCGTCGACGGCGAGGAGATAATGCGCCTCTTCGGCCTCACCCCCTGCCGCGAGATAGGCACGCTAAAGACCGCGCTCAAAGACGCCATACTCGACGGAGTAGTACCCAACGAGCACGCCCCCGCCCTGGCTTTCATCCTGGAAAAGGCAGGAGAGATGGGGCTAACCCCCGCCGCCGGCGCGGAGAAAGGCGGAGAAGCGGGAAGCAAGCCTTGCGAAAGCGGCGAAAACGGCGGCGGCGCGGAAAACAAATAGGGACACCATGACACAGGAAGAAATTACGGCCAACCGCGAACGCTTCGTCTCCCTCTGCCGACAGCACATCAGCCGCGAGGGACTGGACGGCGTGCTTTCCTATTTGGACAGCACCGACTTCTACACCGCGCCAAGCTCCACGCAGTTCCACCTCAACGAGGACGGCGGCCTATGCCTGCACTCCATCAACGTGTTTGAGACGGCGATGAAGCTATACGAAAGCGTCGCAAAGCCCGCCATAGAAGGCGGAAGCTCGCCTTTCGCCACGCCCGTGTCCGAGGAAAGCATCGCCATAGCCACGCTCTTCCACGACTTGTGCAAGACAAAGCTCTACCACAAGGCACAGCGGTGGAAAAAAGACGAGAACGGCCGCTGGCAAAGCTATGACGGCTACGAGATAAAAGACGAGTTCCCCTACGGGCACGGCGAGAAGTCGTGCCTGATACTAAGCTGGTACATGCGCCTCAAGTCCGAGGAGCTGCTCGCCATACGCTGGCACATGGGAATGTTTGACATAGGCGAAAACGGAACGTCACAGCGCTACGCCTTCCGCGGCGCGCTCGAAAAGAGCCCGCTTGTGAGCCTTGTGCACGCGGCAGACTTCCTCTCTTCCAACCTCCTCGAAAAGACCGTCACGCACTGAGCGGCGGCAAGCCACGCGCCGGACGACAGAAGATGCGCAACGCAAGAAAGCAGTCATACGCCAGACGGCAGAATGCACGCACTGAGCGTCGGCAGGAAGCAAACAAAGAGAGGCACAGCCTATTTAGAGAGACACGCAGCTTAATTTAGAGAGACACGCACCCTATTCAGAGAGAGACACACTCCTTATTTATATTCATCACAAAGTGACGCGCGTCCTCCGGGGAAGGGGGCACGGGCGTGACGCATAAAGCGTACTATGAGAGACATATTTGAAAAATCCGCTGCGAGACGCCGCGGATGGCTGGCGCTACTCCTCGCCCTCGCGCTGCATCTTGGCGCGGCGGCGGAGACCAACCCCAGCGCAGTGAGCGACCTGCTCGACCGCATCGGCGGCAGCGGCACGTCCGCACGCTTCCTTACCGAAGTGGACAACACCCTCGCCGAGGACGGAAACGACGTCTTCGTGCTGAGCTACTCCGACGGCAAGCCCTACATAAAGGGCAGCAGCGTGCTTGCGGTAACGACCGGCATCAACTGGTACCTCAACCACACGGCGCACGTTAACCTTGCGTGGAACAACCTTACCACCGACCTCACCACGATAGACCTGCCCGCCCCCGCGACGGACGGAGAGAAGCACGTGTGCGACGCCTCCTACCGCTACTACCTCAACTACTGCACCTTCTCCTACTCCATGTCCACCTGGACTTGGGAGCGCTGGCAGCAGGAAATAGACTGGATGGCGCTGCACGGCATCAATATGCCCCTGCAGATAGTAGGCCTTGACGTGGTATGGCGGAATGTGCTTGTCGACCTCGGCTACACCACCGACGAGGCCAACAACTTCATCGCCGGCCCTTGCTTCCAGGCGTGGTGGGGAATGAACAACCTCGAAGGATGGGGCGGTCCCAACCCCGACTGGTGGTATACCCGCCAGGAGACGCTTGCCAAGAAAATTCTCGAGCGTGAGCGCTCTTTCGGCATGGAGCCGGTTTTGCCCGGATACGCCGGCATGGTGCCCTCCGACTTGGCAGACAAGAAAGGCTACACCACCATCAACCAAGGCAACTGGTGCGGCTTCACACGCCCCTACATACTTGACCCCAACGGCACTGAGTTTGCTTCCGTGGCGGAGACCTATTACAAGCGCCTCGCCGAGGTGATGGGCACGTCCGCGTATTACAGCATGGACCCCTTCCATGAGGGCGCAAACACATCAGGCATAGACGTGGCGTCGGCGTATTCCAGCATTGCCACCGCGCTGCAGACAGCCCAGAGCGACGCAAAGTGGGTTATCCAGTTCTGGCAGTGGAGCAGCGACCAGTACAAGGTTTTGTCCAACGTCACTGTCGGCAAGCTCATCGTACTCGACCTTTACAGCGACGCGCACAGCCATTTCGGCGACTACAACGGACACGACGCCGTTTACTGCGCCCTGCCCAACTTCGGCGCGCGCACCGGCCTCTTCGGACGACTGACGAAGATAATGACCGACTACTATACGCAGAAGAGCTCTTACTCCAACGTCAAGGGCGTGGGCGCTACTCCCGAGGGCATTGAGCAAGTGCCCGTGCTATACGACGCGCTTTTCGAGCTGCCCTGGCGCAGTTCCGCCCCCGACCCGCAGCAATGGCTGGCCGACTACTCCACCGCCCGCTACGGAAAGGCCAGCACCAGCGCGCAGAAAGCTTGGGAGAAGGTGCGCAACTCCGCGCTCAACTGCCCCACAAGCCTGCAAGGGCCTCAGGAGGCGGTGCTTTGCGCGCGCCCCTCGCTTACTGTCGACCGCGTCTCCTCCTGGGGCGGGACGGACATCTTCTACGACGCGCAGGACGTGGCGCAGGCCGCCCGCCTCTTGCTTGACGAGAAAGACAATCTTTCGGGAGAGAATTACAGCTACGACCTTACCGACTTCACCCGCCAGGCACTGACGGATTACGGATACTATCTGCTCAAGGGCATCAATACCGCCGCCACCGCCAAGGCGCAGGAGACGTACGAGAGCCGCCGCGACGCGTACCTGCAGCTTATGCTTGACCTCGACAATCTCCTAAGCACCAACAAGAGCTTCATGCTTGGCCGCTGGACCACCATGGCTCGCGCCATCGCCACCGAGGGCGGCGGCACGAGCACGGACGCAGACTGGCTCGAGTATAACAACGCCCGCACGCTCATCTCCACTTGGGGCGCACGCGAAAACAGCGAGACGGCCGGACTGCGCGACTACTCGTACCGCGAGTGGGGCGGCATGATGAAAGACTATTACTACGCGCGCTGGAAGGCTTTCTTTGACAACCGCGACAACGGCACTGCGCTCCCCGACTGGTACGACAACGACCACGCCTGGGCAACCAACAGCTCGCTCAGCTACTCCGACACTCCGACGGGCAGCACCGCCACCGTCGCTGAGGAGCTTTTCGGCAAATATCTCTTGAAGACCACCGCCCCCGACGGCACGTCTTTCCTCGCCTACCGCCATCTTGACAACGACAAGAAGGCAGACTGGAAGTTCAGTGCCTTGCGCGGCAGCACCTTCACCCTTGGCGCGGAGCTTTCCTCCGACGTGACGGCGACGCTCGGCATAGACTTCAACAACGACGGGGCTATCAGCGAGGACGAGCAGACGGCGGGTCTTTCCATCTCCGTGCCTGTCACCGCCACCATCGGCACGTCAAACGCCCTGCTCACACTTTCCGACGGGACGACCGTAAGCTTCAAGGTGGCTTTGCGTGACGACGTGACCGAGGCACGCACCGTCGCCGTCGCCACGGTCGACGAGACACAGGGCACGGCAGCCATTGACGGCAGCGACGCAAGCTCTGTCACCACCACCGAAGACGTGACCGTGCGCGCCACGGCCAAGTCCGGCTACGACTTCTACAAGTGGACGGACGCCGCCGGCGCGGACGTGAGCACCGACAACCCCTACACCTACATGGGCGCTGCGGCCACCACGCTCACGGCCAACTTCCTCGCCAACAAGTGGGGCAGCCCCACCGAGGACCTTACGGACTGGAGCACCGTGAAGAGCTACGGCCAGTACCTCACCTCGCTTGGCGTGACGCAGAACGGCGGCGACGAGAAGAGCCTTTATACGGCGAGCGAGTGTCCGGCCGCTTATTTCCAAACCACCTCTATGGTCACCGCCGCAAAGGGCAGCGAGCTGAAGCTGCACTGGGTAAGCGCCGGCGGCCTCAACTACTGCCACCTCTCGGCCTACGCCGACCTCAACTCCGACGGCGACTTTGACGACGACGGCGAGCTGCTTGCCGCAGTGGGCACAGCGCAGAGCAGCGGCAACACCGCGCTCAACGACTACACGCTCACCGTGCTTCTCCCCTACGATGTCGCAGAAGGCCTCACGCACATACGCCTCCGCTTTGACGGAGCCTGGACCGACAGCGAGTGGGACGCAACCACCAACGCCATGCCGGCAAACGCCACCGCCAAGCGCTTTGTGTATGACGTGCCTCTTTACGTCACGTCCTACTCCCCCACGGCTTGCACCGTGACGGTCAAGAGCAACAACGAGGCATACGGCACGGTTGACGCAAGCGGACAGGCTACCACCTACACTTACAGCGTGGGCGAGGATGTCGTGCTGCGTGCCTATCCCGCCGACGGCTATGAGGTGTACGACTGGACCGACTCTAACGGCCGCAGCGTCCCCTCCTCGTGGCGCGACGGCAACACCCTGCGCTTCAAGGCTCCTCAGAGCGACACCTACACCTGCGTTTTCCGCACGGACAGCAGCATCCCCACCGACGAGTACGTAACCTCGGCCTCCGCCCTCAGCACTTCCGCCTACTACCGCATAGAGGCGGCGGACGAGAGCGCCAAGTACAAGTACGTCAGCAGCGAGACCATCAATGTGGAGAGCGACGGCCGCCTTACCGCCAACAGCTCCGACGACGAGCGCAGCATCAAGCGCGCCACGACTGACGGCAAGCTCGTCCCTTCCCTGTGGAAACTGACGGAGAGCGGCAGCGGGTACACCATCTCCAACGCCAACACGGGCTGCTCGCTCGGACAGCTTAGCAGCGGGACAGCGTCCGCCGTGCACATGTGTGCCATCACCACCGACAGCAAATGGTTTGGCGTGTACACATTCGCCGACACCGACGACTCGGGCGTATTCAACATCACCAGCGACAGCCATTACTTCAACGCCTACGGCGGCGGCGACGTAAGCGACATCGGCACTTGGGACGCGGACGGCACAACCGGCATCCACAACAAGTGGAAGATACTCGAGGTGAAAAGCGTGCCCGTCACCATAAGTGCCTCTACGGGCTGGGCCAGCGTGTGCCTCCCTTTTCCCACGTACCTTCCGAAGAGCCTGCGCTCCTCATTCAAGGTGTACTACTCCAATGAGGTAGAGTCCGGCCGCCTTATTCTGCAAGAGATAAAAGACTGCGAGATACCCGCCGGCGCGGGCGTGCTGATAGCCTATACAGGCAACAAGACTTCGAGCGACCAGACCGCCACCCTCGTGATAGACGCCTCTTCCACCGCCACGCTCTCCGACAACAAGCTCTCGGGCGCAACGGCACGCCGCACAGGCTTTGACGGAGGCAGCAACTACTTTCTCGCGCTCAACAGCAAGGGCAAGGCGGCTCTCCTGCTTGCGGGTAACGAATTCACCGTAGTGCCTGCCAACAAGGCCTACCTCCCCAAAAGCATAGTGCCTTCCGCCGACACCGCTACCGAGGACACGAAGACCATAGACTTTTCTTTCGACACCACGGGCATATCCGCCGCGCTGCTTGGCGGCACGGCTGACAGCCACGACTACTACGATCTCTCCGGCCGCCGCGTGCTATACCCCGCCTCCGGCATCTTCGTGCGCGAGGACGGCAAGCGCGTGCTTGTGAAGTAAGGAGGGAGGAAAACACCGACACACGCCGTCCGGCACACCATTACAGCCGGACGGGAAATCCAATAGGAGCGCAAGCCCGGTTTTGCGGACACCGTGTCCCGAAAGCCGGGCTTGCTTGCGTTTGCCCGCTTCCCCGCCCGCCGCGCCAACGGCAGAGGAGACGCGGCAAACGGCTCAGACGAAACACAAAAAAGAAACAGACAGACTTATGAAACCTGCAATCAAGGGACACGCCGCGATGTTCAGCGCCAACTGTATGTGGGGGCTTATGTCCCCCGTGTCCAAATTTGTGATGCTCGGCGGGGCGGTCACGCCGCTTGTGGTCACCGACCTGCGCGTGGCGGGGGCGATGGTGCTGTTTTGGACGCTCTCGTTTTTCCAAAAGCCCGAGCACGTGAGCCACAAGGACCTCGCGCGCCTCTTCGGCGCGGCGCTCCTCGGCATAGTGTTCAACCAGGGGTGCTTCCTCTTCGGCGTGAGCCTTTCCTCCCCCGGCGACGCGTCCATCATAACCACCAGCATGCCGCTTTGGGCGATGCTGCTTGCCGCCATCATTCTCAAAGAGCCCATAACGGGCAAAAAAATCTTAGGCATAGCCGCCGGAGCGAGCGGCGCGCTGCTGCTGATAATGGGCAGCGGCACGGGCGTGCGCGCGGCTGCGGCCTCCGCCGGAAACCACGCCGTCTGGGGCGACCTGCTCGTGCTTTCGGCGCAACTGTGCTACGCCCTCTACATCGTGCTATATAAGGACTTTGTGACGAAATACTCGCTCGTCACCATTATGAAGTGGATGTTCACCTACTCCTTTATCTGCGTGCTGCCTTTCTCCGCCACCAGCCTTATGAGCACGGCGTGGCAGACGCTGCGCACGGCAGACGTGGCGGGCCTCTTCTTCATCGTGGTGTGCGGCACGTTTCTCAGTTACATGCTTGTCGTGGTTGGGCAGAAAAATCTCCGCCCCACCGTCGCCGGGATGTACAACTACGTCCAGCCGCTCGTGGCCTGTGCCGTGGCGGTGGCGTGGGGGATGGACTCACTCAACTGGGTGAAAGGCGCGGCCGTACTGCTCATCTTCGGCGGCGTGTACCTCGTCACCTCAAGCCGCAGCCGCAAGGAGCTGGAAACCTACGAGGAGGAAAAGAAAGAGGCTTTGGAGCGTTAGCGGCGCGGGGGCGTTTGTCACTTGCGGGCGCGGTCTTGCAGCCCTTCGGTTTGATGTCCTGAGACGAAACCGCCGAACGCTCCGCCTGCCGCAAAATCGGCACGGAGAAACCGCTTTTTCCATCCCGTACCGCCGCTTTTCGTTTTAACATATCCGGGACAGGGCACTTGCAAAACGCTTGAAAATTTTGTATCTTTGTGTAGTGAAAAGAGAGAAACCGCATTTGCCGTTTCTCTCTTTTTGCTTATGCTGACTATCAACGACTTACACGGCTTCTATATGTACATGTAGCGCCGCCGGGATGTACATCTAAGAAAAACTGCAAGTATTCCCGTCAAAATTCCAAGTATTTCCGTCCGCACAAGCTCCCTTTTTCGCACTACGAAGCCCGTCTTAGGAGCCATTGGGCGCGGACTAAGACTTAAAAATTTATAAAGTTTGTTATCGCGAAACAGACAAAACAGGGGCGGATTTCGTCCGCATGACACACGAGATAAGCCCTCGCGCAAGCAGCCCCGACGCAGCATTTTCTTTGCGTAAAGTATGGCGCAAATGCAATAGTACGGGAAAGTTATTCATACCTTTGCAGGTCAAACACATATAAAGCAAACAAGCACAGACAGGAAAGGCCTCCGTCTGTGAAACGGACAAAGGACGAAAAGGTCTTAAACGCATTATGAGGAAAATACTGTCCCTTTTGGCTCTCATCGCTGGCTTTGCGCTGACGGCAGGAGCCCAGCCGCAGGCTATCGGCAACCAGTCGTGGTGGACTATGGAATCGGAACCCACGTCCCTCGCCAATCTGGAGAACAACGGGAATTATGCCATCGCCTTCCAGACAGACGAAGCCGGAACCCTGAACTTCTGGCACTACCCTACCAACTACGGCACAAGCATCCTGATAGACGAAAACTCCAACTTTAAGGATGTCGGCGTGATAACAGACGCCAGCTACGTTTGGACGGTGAACAAATACAACAGCTCTAACGTCATATATCTGTACAAGCAGAATTCCTCAAGCACCCGCATAATGATGTCGCAACCGTCATACAACGGCGGCATGACCGGCGTATGGCTCTCCACAAGCAGCGGCGACCAGGGCGCCTACACCCCAAGCGAGGTGACCGACAACACAGGCTTTGAGGGCGCCATAAAGCTGGAGTCGAAAAAATATCCCGGCAACTGGCTGGTCACAGGCAGCAGGAAAGACAACGACAGCGAGCCTCAGCTCTATGGCTACGGCGTGGGTTCTCAGACGAGCGGCGACACCGAAGCCGCAAAAGCCGCAGCCGGGTGCATAAGGTTCTACAAAGTGACGCAAGAGACCAACCTCAAGACGTTCAAGATAAGCTACAACGCCTACGAGGCAAGCGACGGGAGCGGACGAGAAATATGGGACAAGACGTACGAAGTAAAAGCTCCCGAGAGTTTCGACCTCTTCGGCAAGATTCTGCCCCAGGCCATCCCCTCGCAGATGAACCACTACTACACGCTAAAAGCGGACAACAACCCCTATTGGGAGCAGTACAAATACAAAATCTCATTCAGCTACAAGCTGGTAGGCGACGCGCCGTTCAAACTGTCTAACGGAAGCACAAAGAACTGGTATACCCTGCGCCTCAGCAGCGGGGACAACCGCTACCTTGTGCGCGAGGGAGACGAGGCGAAAGGCGTGAGCGCGGCCTCTTTCGCCTACACGACGGACAATGTCACCTCGAAAGAGATATTCGACAACACGCTGTGGGCTTTCGTGCGCAGCGACTTCGGCGTAAAGCTCCTCAACAAGGGTTCGGGCAAGTACCTCACCGTGAGCGACAGCCTTTATGACGACGACGGCAACAAGGACCTGCTGCTTACAAGCACGGGCACGGTGTTCTACACCGTCGGCTCGGGAGACAGCTTCGCCCTCGCCTACGGCACGCAGACCTTGACTGGCAAACGCCCGCTTATAGGCTATTTCCATACAAGCGAGTACACCGGCGACGAGTGTCTGTACCTCAGCAAAGACAAATACAACGGCGGCACGGCAGACGACGGAGCGGTGCTCAGCCTCACGCTTGCCGACGACGAGAGCGTACTCTCTATCGGACGGAAGCCGGTGGCCGACGAGCTGCAAAAGGAATGGGACGACAAGGGCTTCAACTGTACTAAAGACAAGGACGCAGACGAGAATTGCCTTTGCCGCGAAGTGAACCAGGACGACGCGACCACACTCTCCAACGCCATAAGCGCGGCGCAGAACGCCACAACCGTCTCCGCGCTCGACGCAGCCTACGCAGCGAAGGGCAACGTCACAACCGACGCGTACGTCACGCCCGACACCACGGCATACTACGCTATATGCAGCGTGCACTTCCCGTACTACAAAAACGAGTACGGCACTTCGCTCAGCACATACTATATGACCACCGACAAGGACGGCAAGCCCAGCGACACCTACGGGCGCGACGTGCGCACGCGCTCCGCGCTCAAGTCCAACACAAGCAACTCGCTCGTCGCCTCGCTCTGGCGCTTTGAAGCCGCAGACGGCGGATGGAAGATAGTCAACGCAAACGCAAACAGCCCCTTGCGCAACTACGCCTCCGACTCCGGGCAGCTCGTCTTCCCCACCGACAAGAGCGAGGCGGGCGTGTACACGCTCCGCACCGCGTACCGCGCCGACTTCGGCAAAAGCTCCTTCCGCACCAATGACGGCCTGACGATGATGCAGCTCGTAGCGGACGGAAAAGCGCTTTACTTCCAAGATTCCAAAAACATAATAGGGACGACCTCGCTTGACGCGGACGACGACTGCAACTACTGGCAGGTGATAAAGGTGACAGACATTCCCGTCACAGTGACCGATGTGGGCTGGGCCACTTTCTGCATGCCTTTCCCCGTCAAGCTCCCCGAGGACACAAAAGCCGTAGCTTACAAGGGCATCCGCGCCGCAGGACGCAATCTGAAGCTTGAAGAGATAACCGGCACTATCCCCGCCTACACGGGCTTTATAGTAGCGATGGAAGGCGGCGGCAGCTTGAATTTCACCATCAGCACCGACACCGACGCAACCATCGGCACGAATGTGCTTTCCGGAGCTACTGCCAAGCGCGAGGGCTTCCCCGGCGCGGACAACTATCTCCTTGCCAAGGACGGCGACGACGCGGTGTTCCTCCTCGCGGCCGACGACTACACCGCCGTACCCATGAACAAGGCATACCTGCCCGTTTCCGCCTTAGAGACCACCACGGGGACAGCCTCAGCCATTCTCAACTTTGAAATTGACGGCGGCGACACGACAGGCGTCAGCTCCGCCGCACAGAGCGGGGAAGAGCGGGACGCAGAATACTACGACCTCTCCGGCCGCCGCGTGCTATATCCCGCAAACGGCATCTTCGTGACAAAGAAGGGCGAGAAAGTGCTGCTGCGCTAAGCCGCGCCCTTTTCCGCAGGAAGAAACAACTTACACGACAAGCACACAAATGAAAGCAGCATACAAGAGTCCCGCAAGCGTCGCGCTCCGCCTCAACACGGAGGGCATGATGGCCATAAGCCGCAACATAGGCGGCAACACGGGCGGCGGGGACAAGAGAATAGACGGCGACACCCAGGTGCTATCCGGCGAGGGAAACGGCTCTTCCACCGTCATCTGGAACAACGCAGACAACTAAAATCCTCAGACGGAAGAGCGCAGCACGCACGCCGCCGCACCTCTTCCCCGAAAGAAGCCTTGCGGCCGGGACGGAAACGCGTCCCGGCCGCAATGTCATAGAAATTGGGGCTGCTTATGAAAGAGTTTTTGGCTTTCACAAGCAACCCCAAATGTTATTCTTCCGAGCCGTCATATACAAGAGAGCCGCTGACGGTTACTCTTGTATTGTCTTTCGTGTTTTCAAGCACAAGGTCGCTCAGCGTGAGCGTCACCTGCGAGCCGCTCTTAGCCGTGCAGGTGATTGAGCCAGAAATGTAATTGCTATACGATATCTCCTTTCCTATATCTTCATTGTACCATACATGAATTTTGTCCTTGCCGCTTTCAAGCAGCAGCTTCTGCCCGACGGCCAAGTTGTTGACCGAAGAGCCGGACGCCTTGCTCAGGTTGATGACGATATTACGGTAATCGGTAAGCGCCAGCGCACCGTTGTCTTTGTGCAGCTCGGTGGTCATATAGCTTCCGCGCTCGGTGCTGAGAAACTGCGGCGAGGTCGTGCCGGTATGGTATCTTTCGCCGTTGATGACGCAATAACTGTCAAGGTTGTCGCGCCACGAGCAAAAAACACACGATGTCCCGCCGCCGTCCCAGGAGTTGCTGTCGTCGTCCTTGCCGCAGGAAGTAAAAGTCGCTACGCCGCCCAATAAAAGCAGAGACGCCGCGAGAAAAAGTTTGCTTGTTCTCACAATGTAGTTTGTTTATTAGGTTGTTATGTACGAAGACGCACCAAAGTCCGTTACTCTTGCTTCAAGGAGAGACCTTAGTACGCACTTAGTGAACGCTTATTCTTGTTGCCCTCTTTATCGAGTTCCACATACCTTTAAGGGTGCTCTCGCCAGAGCCGGCATCCCAATTATGCCTGTCCTTAGGTTTGTCATCGGCGCGGGCTGAGTCCTGACCAGAAGCTGCGGAGTTCTCAACGTCTCTCTTGGAATCCTTTACCCTCTTGCCCTCTTTGTCAATCTCCCAAACCTTGTCCTTTCGGTACACTTTGCACGTGCCGTTGGAAAATCTCCCCACCCTGTCGTACTCGTGCGGCTTGATTACCATCTCGCCCGCCTTGTTCACGAACAAATATCGCCCTTTCTCGTTTTTCACGGCGGCAAGTCCTTCTGAGAAACCATCCGCCGCGAAATAGACAAAGGGTATCGCCTCCGCGCCGTCCTTTCCGAGATAGCCGTATTTCCCGTTTTTCTTCGCCACAATCATATCCTCGGAGTAGCTTGCAAGCGAGTCGTAGCGCACAGGTATCAGCTCCGTGCCGTCTTCCCGCAACATTCCCCAAAGGGTGTCTATGCCGACATACATATTGGAGCGAAGAATTCCGTTGGGGACATAGGTGTCGGACAAGCTATTTCCGCCGACTGTGACTTTGTCAAATATGGCACGCTGCACGGGCTGGTTGTCTTGGGTGACTATCCCCCACTTCCCGTCGCTCTTGTAGAAGAGTCTTCCGTTGATGACGGGCGACAGATGCTCGTAGCTGCAAGGGAGGAGCGTCTTGCAAGTTTGGCCGTCCATCAGCCCCGTTTTCCCGCCGCGCACTATGAACACGTAATTGTTAGAGAGCTCGGGACACGCCTCATAAGCAATGGAACTCTTTGTGCCGTAAGGGGACAAAGTGTAGAGTTCTCCTATATCGCAAGACTGCAGCAAGCTTCCGTCTTTGCTGTAGAACCCATACCGGTCGTCCTTTTCCACCCAAACGAGGCCCTTGTCGTTATAATCCTCAATTCTGTCATATTCCAAGGGGACAATGACTTTGTTATTACTGTCTATAAGCCCCCACTTTCCCGAAAGGCTCGCCAAAATAGGCTTGCCGACAACGTAGCTGTCTATGTTGCTGTATACGCAGGGAATCTTGACCGTTACGCTCTGCGTCCCGTTCAAAGCAACATAGCCGTACTTCCCATCCTTGGACATCCTGTAGATATTGCCTTTGACCTCGCTGATTGAGGTGTACTCGCAAGGCAAAAGCACGTTGTTCTTCGAATTGACCAAGCCGCAGTATCCGTTCAGGCTGCATCTATAGACATTGTCCTTTTCTCCGCAGCCAGCCTTTATGAGGTCGAAGTTGTCATAGGCGAAGGAGACGTACTCGCGCCCCTCTTCGTCCACAATGCCATGCTTTGACCCCTCACCCTCAATATACAGCACAGCCTCGGCCAAGCCGTTCCGGAAAGTGAAGACGGTTTCGTATTTGTGCAAAGGGTTCTTCTCAAGGTCTGCCTTCTTTGCCAAGTCGGCGATGGACGGCTGGGCGTGGCACAAAGCGGGAAGAAGCAGAAACAATATGATATGGGCAAGCCTCATAGCTTACAGTTCTAGGTTAGGCATTAACGTCACATTCGCAATTGTATGCGTCCCCGCTCTTGTTGTCAACGAGCTTGTTGTCACTCCTCTTTACGGTAATGGAGATGGAAGGGCGAGCCGTTATCTTTCCGGTCTCTTTGGATATCCGCCGGAATACGGGGCGCGACTGGGAAATCTTGTTTTCGTTGGCAAACACCGCATCCTCCGTGATTCTCAACGTAACCCCATCATGGTAATAGCTGTTGCCCGTGACAAATTCCATCACATCCCCATCGCTGTGGAAGCCTTCCTCCTCGGCGGGCTGCGGGGCTCCGGACGACTCGTCCGAGAAGTCGCACGACGCGCTGTCCGCCGCAGCAGTCTCCTCCTGCGCCTCTTCCTCCACGACGGTTGTGTCTGCCTCTAAGAAATCGTCCACGACGCTGGTGTCCGCCTCCAAGGTGTCCATCGGCATAGGTTCTGTCTTGCTCTCCCCTTTGCCCAAGCAAAGATAGCCGGCAAAGCCTATGGCAATGACAGCCAAAACGGCTACAACGGCTATGAGCACCTTGTTTGCCCCGGACGAAGGGGCGTTTTCTTCTACTTCCGCCGGCTCTTCCGACGGGTTGGCTTGCGGCTGGACGCTTTCTTCTCTCGGGTCGCTGCCGCAGTGAGGGCATTTGCCGGCTCTGTCTGAAACCATCTTGCCGCAGTGATTGCATTTTATTAGTGCCATAGGATTCTATATTTTCTTTAAGGGTAAACGGAATTCGGGATTCTTCGCATCCGCCGCAGTGTTGTCATAGTAGATATATTTGCCGTCAATGCAGAAATAGCCGCAAGCCTCAGCGCCAATAACACCGGCGTAACCGTTATCATGCATGTAAATTTCACTTCCGGGGAAGGCTATCATTGGCCCTTTCTCCGAGCAATGGAACTTGGCGTATTTCATATTGTCATACTTGTACCACGAAGCATAAGCAGGATGGTCGCTGCCTTTCGTCTTTATAGTCGCGGTTTCGTCGTTTTTCACCGTGAGAATCCACTCATTTCCCAGCCTGTCCTTAAACTCAAACGTGCCAAGATGCCCATACTTGAGCTGGTATTCCTCTTCCGCCCGCTTGGCGCTTGCCTCCTGATTCAGGATATTCTGCACCGTGCTGCTCCAGTTCTTTATCTTCTTCTGGGCATCCTCATCGCCCTGCTTCGCGGCAAGGGCCATCCAGTAACGCGCCTTGTCGAAATTGCGCTCCACACCAGTGCCGTACATATAGCATTCCGAAAGCGCGACCTGCGCCAAGGCGTACTCTTGCTTGGCAGACTTAGTAAACCACTCAAAAGCCTTTTGGGGATTAACCTTTTTGTGAGTCACGCCATTCTCTTGCTTATAGACAACGCCGTCTTTAAGTTCCTTGCCTATTTCATATTGCGCCAAGGGATTCCCTAGCTCTGCGGCTTTCATATAAAGCTTATGCGCCTTTTTCTCGTCCTTTGCCACGCCCGTTCCATCGGCATAGCAAGTAGCCAAGCCGTACATGCCGAAAGTGTTCCCCTTGTTGGCAGCCTTTGTATACCACGCCACGCCCGCTTTCTCGTCTTTCTCCACGCCATGCCCGTACGCATAGCAAAGCCCAAGATTGTTATAGGCCGCCGAGTCTCCTAACTCTGCCGCCTTTGAAAACCATTTGAACGCCGCTTTCTCGTCCTTGCTCACGCCATAGCCGTTAAGATAGCAGCTCCCGACCTGGTTTATCGCCTCGACAAGCCCTTTCAGTGCCGCTTCCCTATACAGAGAAAAGCTTTTGCCCTTATCCTCCTTTACACCGTTTCCCGAGAAATAGCAATTCGCAAGGTTTGCCTTCGCATACAAGCTTTTGTGTTCCGCCGCCTTGGTATACCACTTGACAGCCTCAGCATAGTCCTTTTTGTCGCCGTAATAGCTGCCGACAGCGTTCTCCCCTCGCGCGTTTGCCGCACTTGCCGCCTTCAGGCACAGTCTGTACCCGGCTTCCACGTCCTTGTCTTCGTCCATCAAGCGAATGCCGTATTCTGCCGTGGCGTCTAAGTCGCCTTTCTCCATCATCGCTTTCAGCTCATCCCTCGAATACTGCTTGTACGGGTCAACATACGGCTTGATGTTTGAGACGGCATAGTTGTCCGAATAGAAACTGTACCCCTCATATCCTATGGCGGCAACCAAAATGACGATGACCGCTATCAATACCTTATTTGTTGTCTTCATTCCTGCCGTTCTTTATGATTACACAATACACCAATAATGACATTATTTCTGGTTAAGCATCCCGCGCCAGTATCTCCTGTTGATTCTTCTCCACGTCCGGTGAATGCTTGGCCAGTAACGGTGCAGCGATTTGCCGATAGCGCAAGCCTGAAAGACGAGGAGCAAGATGCAAAGCGGAATGTTTATGACGAGCATCAGAAAGGTGAGGAAACCCACCGCTCCGACCGAACTTGAATGAAGGGCGGAATAGAAGTGAAGAAAATTATTGCTGTCCGCTAAAACTCAAAAGACCATAAAAACTCCTCCCGAAGTCCTTTA
>CAVFVD010000038.1:0-19744 GCA_963625935.1 uncultured Oscillospiraceae bacterium
TAAAGGACTTCGGGAGGAGTTTTTATGGTCTTTTGAGTTTTAGCGGACAGCAATAATTATATATAAGGACACACACTATGAACACAACGTTCCTTGCGGACAGAGAGCCTGCGACTTGGGGCAGAGTTTGTAGCGGGAAAGACTTCGCGCGTACGGGAGGTAAACTTGCGTATGCGGCAACCCGCTTACATATTATATAGGAGCAACAATGAAACCATACATCGTTTGCCACATGATGGCATCCGTGGACGGGCGCATCGACTGCGCCATGACCGAGGAGATTGACTCTTCGGACGCTTACTACGACGCGTTGGAGCAACTTGGCTGCCCCACAACCATCGAGGGGCGGGTGACTATGCAGATGCACTTTGCCCTCCCCGAGCCCTTCGCCGCCTCATCGCCAGAGCCTGTCGGCCGCGCGGCTTTTCACAAGGCGGCGGACGGGAAGCCGGGCTACGACGTGGCTATCGACACGCACGGCAAACTCCGCTGGCCGGCCAACGAGCAAAGCGGGCAGCCGCTGCTTGTCATAGCCTGCGAGGACTGCCCGAAGGACTACTTCGACACGCTCAGTCGGCAAGGAATCTCTTGGATTTCCTCAGGCAGAGGACGCATTGACTTGGCAAAGGCACTGGAGACGCTTAATGCCGAGTTTGGCGTGGAACGCATAGCCTTGGTGGGCGGAGGACACATCAACGGCGCATTCCTCGCCGCCGGCCTGATAGACGAGGTGAGCCTGATGATAGGGCCGGGCATCGACGGGCGCAAGGATATGGTTGCCGTGTTTGACGGCATCGACGAGCCGCGCCGCCACGCCACGCCGCTCAGCCTGCAAAGCGTGGAGCGGATAGACTGCACGGTTTGGCTAAGGTACAAGGTATAGGACGCTTCTGTAATTTTTACGCACGATAAAACAAAAAACTCATAGAAATGAAGAAATTTATGTCTATCCTCACAATCGCCGCCGCTGCCGCCACCTCACTGACGGCTTGCGGCAAGAAAGCTTCCACGGAGAGCGAGAACTCCGCACAGGACGCCGCGCCCAAAGTGCTCGTGGCTTACTTCTCCGCGACGGGCACAACGAAAGCCGCTGCCGAAACCGTCGCGAAAGCCACGGACGGGGAGCTGTATGAGATTAAGCCGGCCGACGCTTACTCGCCCGCCGACCTTGACTGGACTGACAAGGGCTCGCGCTGCTGCCGCGAAAACGCCGACCCGTCCTCCCGCCCCGCCTTTGTGAAGAGCAAGGAGTCGCTCGACGGCTACGACCTCATCTTTCTCGGCTTCCCCAATTGGTGGAACGGCGCGCCGCGCATTGTCAACACCTTTATGGACACCT
This sequence comes from uncultured Oscillospiraceae bacterium, assembly GCA_963625935.1. Taxonomy (GTDB): domain Bacteria; phylum Bacteroidota; class Bacteroidia; order Bacteroidales; family Bacteroidaceae; genus Alloprevotella. The sequence continues at coordinate 1,340 of CAVFVD010000038.1, forward strand.
ACCTGCTGAAAGGCAAGCGCGTCGTGCTCTTCATGACTTCGGGCGGAAGCGGCATTGAGAATACCGAAAAGACCTTCAAAGCCGCTTACCCGGACGTGAAATGGGAGAAGGGCAAGCTGCTCAACTCGATGTCGGAGAAAGAGATTGGCAGTTGGGCAAAGGGCTTCTTGGAGTAAGAGCCAGAAACTTAGAGACAGCGAACGCAGCCGGCGGACACGCCGGCTGCGTTTTCTTTAAGCATACGCCCCGAAAGCCTCGCCTGCATTCTCCGCGCCGGTATCGTTTCTCAGCCCGCCGCCCGCTGTCCACAAAGTCTGCGCCCAAAGTCCACGCACTCCCCCGCCGCGTCCTTAACGCCGCGTTCTCGATTGTTTATCCTAAATTCGCGCTTTCTGCTTCGGCTAACACACTACAATTTTACTACTAAGGATGGGAGAAACAAAACGCTTTGTCTCTTTGGACGTGCTGAGGGGGCTTACCGTGATAGGCATGATATTGGTAAACACTCAGGGCGTAGGCGACAAGTTCGCCTTTCTGTGCCACTGCGAGTGGGACGGCTGCCGGCTGGCGGACTTGGTGTACCCTTTCTTTCTCTTCATCGTGGGCGCGGCCATCTACTTTGTCTTCCGAAAAACGGGCTTTGAGCTGAACGGGCGGGTCGTGAAAAAGATTTTGAAGCGCGGCGCGCTGATTTTCCTCATTGGCTTCTTACTCAACATATTCCCCTTCACGGGCGACCCTGCCTATTGGCGCATTCCGGGCGTGATGCAGCGCATAGCCCTCGTCTACGTGGCCGCCTCTTTCCTTGCCTTGTGGCTGAAACAGCTGAAACGCATCGCCGTCCTCACGGCTGTAATTTTGCTGGGCTACTGGGCTTTGCTTGCCATACCGGGATACTCGTTGGAGGACAGCGTCGTGCTGAGCGTAGACCGCTTTGTCTTTGGCGAGCAGCACCTTTTTACGGGGTACGGAATCTATTTCGACCCCGAGGGGCTGGTGAGCAGCATCCCCGCCATCGCCAACGCGCTTCTCGGCTTTACCGCCGCCGCTTTGCTCTTGCAGGACCACAAGAAAAGCGCCCTGCCTTAGCGCACTGCGGCTATGGGCGCGGGGCTCATCGCCGCCGGACTTTTGTGGAACTTGGTGTTCCCCTTCAACAAGCCGCTTTGGACAAGCTCGTTTGTGCTCTACACCTGCGGCTGGGCCACGCTGGTGTGGGTTGCCGCCTTTTGGCTGATTGACGTGAAAGGGTGGAAAAGGTGGACGGGCTTTTTCCAAGTCTTCGGCACCAACGCGCTCTTCACCTACATTCTCTCCGAGCTGCTGATGATACTCAACTACATGTTCCCCTTCACGGCCGGCGGGGAAGACTTTTACGTGAACACGTGGCTGGACAAATACCTCTTCAGCGTGCTTACCGACACGCCCGTGCGTGCCCTGCTCTGGGGCGTGCTTATGGTGCTGGTCTGCTGGCTGGTGACGTACCCCCTGTACAAGCGCAAAATCTTCATCAAGCTGTAAGCGGCGGGAGCAAACCGCCCGCGCCGCTTACCTCAGGGCGGGGTTGGAGCAAGGGGCGTGCGCCACTATTCGTGCGCAAATATTGTCAAGAAATCTCGTTCTTTCCCCTGTCCGGAAAGAGCCTCAGTCGCGCTCCGCGCTCATAAAAAGCGTTAACGCGCATTTGGAAAACGGAGGAAAATGTATTATCTTTGTGTATAGAAAAGAGGGGAAACGCAGCCGCGCTTCCCCTCTTTATTGCTATATTGAATATCAACAACTTACAAAGCCCCTATATGTACATATAGCCGCGCCGGGATGTACATGCCGGGAAAAATGCAAGTATTCCCGTCGCTCCGCGCCCTATCCCCGTGCCGGCAAGCCCCCTTTCCGCGCTCCGCGAAAGCATTTCCCGTGCGGCAGGCGGCGGTTCGCCCGTTAAACTTACATAAAAATTTGCCCCGCCATACAAGGCAGGACACGCTATATTTTTTACCAGACACTTAACTCAGTAAACTCTTCAATTCGCTATTTATTCGCTGCTCAATGACACGCTTCTGTCAAGCTACGGATGTTTCTTTGCAAAAGAAAAAGTAAGAGGTTGTGACGGAACAAATGGCAGAATACAAGAGTGCATGTTGTTGTGAATTTAGCCCAATCCCCGACTGGCAAATATGGGGAAAGAATTCACGAAGACTATTCTGTACCAATTCATCAACTCCTACCAGCCCCGGGCCGACTCTTTCCACGCAATGAGTGGAATATGCTTAGGCTCCGCAGACGATGCTTGCAGCAACAAACCCACGAAACACCTCACCCAGTCAGCGTGCCCAACAGCCTTTTTGCTTCCCACAGCAAAGGGTTGACAGGCGGACGAGTTACGGTTGTCACCCCACCACATACACGACCTTGCTCCCCATCAGCCGGCGCAAGGCTGCCATCGCCACAAGTCGCGTCACGTCAAGCCAAGCCAAACGGTTTTGCATAAGAAAGCACCGTGTTATGGACAACAGAACAAGCGACACGACAAGCTATACACTTCTTGAAAGGAATGGAGGAATGCCCCTACCGCTGTCTTCCAAGAAGCGCAAAGATACTTCACCTATGCGACACTGCCCGGAAAAAAGATTGGTATCTTTTACATTTTACGCTTAACAACCCTCTTCTTGATAAACTTGGCCGGATTGCCACCCACCACCGTCCACGGCTCGACATCCTTAAACACCACAGCCCTTGCGCCAACTACAGCCCCCTCGCCGACAGTAACGCCAGGCCCCACAAAAGTGTCTGCAGCAACCCATGCATAATTGCCAACTTCTATAGTTTTCCAACAAAGGGTGTTTGCCTCTGACTCATAATCATGGGTGGCCGTGCACAAATAAGAGTATTGCGATATCACCACCTTATTTCCCAATACGATCTTCCCCGGATTATATATATTGGCATGGGGACCTATGCAAGTGAGTATTCCCGCCTCCAAATTCCAAGGAGCCCAAATCAGAGCGCTTGCATGCACAATGCTTCCCTTGCCAATCTTTGCCCCCCAACAACGGAGCAGGAATGAACGCCACTTCTTGAAAATTGGAAGCCCGAAAGGACGGAACAAAACTGCATAACAGATGTTCCATGCAAGCCTCCTCACCCGGCTGCCAAGAGTATAGTTGTCTACGTATTTCTTATATCCTTTATAAGCGTCCATAGGTCTTTCAAACTTAAGCTTTGTTCCCGTTTGCCCACTGATTTAGCATAACGTACAAGATGGGGGGGGCAAATTTCCTAACACAGTAAACGAGTTCTTCTTTCTTTGACCACCGCAAATATTTGTCTGCCAATTCGTCCCATGTCAGTTCGCTCCACTCTTTACGGAATGCCTCTCTGCGCGGCGAGGGGACGGCCGGCTTGAAATATTGGGTATTGCTTACCGAGGCTTCCTCATAGGTGCGCTTCTCAAACACAAGGACAGCCTGCAACTCCTTAAAGAGAGTTTGGGCTTTCTCTGAATTTACTGCCATCATAGAAATGCCCTTGGTACGCTCCATATTATGATGGAATGGCGCAGTCTTTCCCAAGCCCCAAAAGTCCGCCACAGTAAAGTCAGAATGCCGCTGCTCCCCGTTTGACGTACAGTTGAAGCAATTGGTGCGGAGGAAAATGTTATGCTGGAATCCCACGAAGTAGCTGTTATTCCCCCGCTCTAATTTCACATCGCCTTTTCGGGCAAACGTAGCCTGTGAGTAATATTGCCTCTCTTGACCATCCTTGCCCTTGTTTCGCGGTATATAGTTGACAACCCTGTCTCCATACTTTTCTTCAAGCCAAGCTATATACTTCTTGAATACGCCCTGCCCCGGCACTCCGTGGCAAACCAAATCCATCGTATATAGGTTGGCGTAATCCTTACGGAGATAAGCCCGCAACCCCTTAACATGACAACTTGTGCCAGTAAAAAGCACCAAGTCGCCCCCCTTAAGCTCCTTTTCTATCTTGCGGAAGCATTCCCACACGTAAGACTGTACGTATTTCGACTTTTGGAGGGGCCGCAGTTCCTCTATGGTGTTAGCTTCTTGGTAGCGGCATGACATCTTGTCATCATAAGCCGCTCCCCAAACATGCCCGCCTTTCTTGATAATGGCGCATGAAATTGCATACGCCGCGCCTCCCGAAGTGCTCTCCTTACGGTCGGCGGCATTCTTCAGCCAACAGTAGTATACCTCGGGCTTTCCATAACGCTCTATCGCATTGGCTTCAAGTTCCGGGCAAGAGCGTTCGCACAACCCGCAACCAACGCAAAGAGCTTCGTCTATATACGGATGAAGTTCGCCATAAGCGTCTTCTTTCATAGAAATCGCCCCCTTACGGCAAGCGTTGTAGCATGCGCTGCAAGCAGTGCACTTGTCAGCGCTGCATAACTGCGGCTTATTCCCCTTGTTCCCCATCGAGTGCGGTGATTAAATAGTTACACGAATCTTCACGCATCCTGTCCATTTGCCTGTTCACCGCGTCAAAGTCAATTGACGGGTGCAACAAATCAGGAAACTGCTCGCCGTCATAAACGACACGGGCTGTAAGCCCACATGCTGCAAGCAAATCAAGCTGGCGGCTATTGTTGTTTTTTCCTCTCCTTATTACGCAGTAAAAAGGCTTGTTGAAATTCACGCTGAAAGCTGTGCCATGGAACGAATTGGTAACCACAAAGGAAGCATGGGCAACGAGCCAAACAAACTCAGAGGGACCGGCATCTGCTATATTTATCACAGCCGCCCCCCTTGCTTTGTCGGAAGCGTCCTTGCAAATCCGTACGATTTTATATCCATTTGCTTTCGCAATCTGCTTGGCCAATGCCATGATGTATGGCAACGGTTGCAGCTCATAAACCAGCACATACTTTTGCGGTATGCCATTTACCTCGTACTCCACCTCTCGCCACTCATTGCTCGTAAGCAACAAGGTCGGGTCAAGAACCAGCTTCGCCATGCGACCAGAAAGTTCTTCCACGAGCTTAACCCCAGAAGCTTCTCTTACGCCTATATTATCCAAGCTTCCCAACAGCTCCTTGTATTTCGCAGCTGCAGAATCCGGCACGGCCGTCACGCCGAAACTGCTTGCATAACTGAAACGCTTGGCTCCCTTAGGGGCAAAAGTCAAGAAATAAGGCTCAATATTTGTGCAACAACGAGGATTCCACACTTGGTCACTACCCACACAGTAGGCGTCATATACCGGAGGATTGCTGTACAGCTTGGAAAAGCGGTCGTAGCAGACAGCAGACAGCCGGTTAAACTTGCGATGGAAGTCTTCGTAGTGTTTGTTGCGATTTTGGTAATCAGACGAACTCCTTAAGGCTATCAACTTGGCTTTAAGCGCAAACGCAAGCTCCTTAACCCTGTTCTTAAACGAATAAGGATAGAATGGCTTAGAAATACCCTCTCTCTTATGTTGAGGATTTTTGTAATAAAGATAGTCTATAATCTCCGCATCGTAGCCCAGAAGGTTAAGCTTCTTCTGCAAAGCATACGATTGCAGTTCTGCACCATAGTTATTTACTTTAAGTATGGTGATTATTCCTACTTTCTTCATTACGCCGCCCTCCTGCTCTCGTTATAGACGACGTATATAGCTAAACTACAAGCGTTTAGCCTACCCCCCCCCATTGCCTTTCCAGCAACTTTATTTCTCATCTTTATAAGTTTGGCTGGGTTGCCGCCGACGACAGCCCAAGGTTGCACGTTCTTGTAAACGGAGGCGGTAGCGCCCACTATCGCGCCCTCTCCAACTTCCACGCCCATGCCCACATAGGCGCGGGCGGCCACCCACGACTGTCGCCTCAGCAAGATAGGCGCGGTGACGAGGGAAAGCCCCGCCTTGTTGGGCTTGTCCACATCGTGTCCGGCGGTGCAAAGGTAGGCGTACTGCGAGACAACGGCATCGTCCTCCACCACGACCCAGTCGGGGTTGTAGCAAATCACGTCCGGACCCAGGCACGCCCTGCGCCCCATACGCAGACGCCAAGGCGCCCACACTTTCGCAGAGGCGTACACCTGCGCGTCCCACGCCACGTCCGCCCCGAAGAGCCTCAGCAAAAGCACGCGCCATTTGCTGAAAACGACAGTGGCAAACGGGCGGAACAGCACCGCAGCCACGACATTCCACAGCACGCGCCGCAGCTTGTCGCCGCGCGACACGCCGCCGGGCGCTTGGCGTTTGATGGTATTCGTCTCTTCCATTGTTTCCTTGGGGTGGTATTTGACACCAAGCGCACGCGCTAAGCATCGGTTGCGAAATTACAAATATCGGCAAACAATTATTGCCGTCCGCTAAAACTTTTTGAGCGGACGGCAATAACTGTTTTTATGAGGGAAAAGTCGTTTCCGGACTTGGGGGATTCGCGCTTCGGGTGTGCGAGTGCTTGTCCGCGAGGGGTGGCGGTGCGGTTTGTTGTTGTGGGCTAATACATCAGTCCGAAAGCCCAAAGCGGGAGCACGTTGGCATATCCGGTCTCTATGTCGTCTTTCACCACATAGCCGTTGGGGATGTCGGCAATTGGTTTCTGCCCTTTCTTTCGTCCGCCAATCTCAAAGGTGCGCCCGTCCGCGAGGAAGTCTGACACGGGCGAGGACATCACGTCTGCCACTGCGCGCACTTGGTTCATAAAGAACGTTTCGCGCACATTCCCTATGTCCGCACGCTGTGGGGCGAGCGTGTAAATGAGGTTGGTGTTGTCAAGGTATACCTTCTCCGTCTTTCCCAAGCCGCGTATTCCGCCCACGGCGTTTCGCAGTTGGGCTATCATCCCCGCGCGTTCGATGTAGAGCAGGTAGTCCTGTATGTAGTTGCGGCTTATCCCCGTAGCGTCAGCCAGCTTCTGCATCACGGGCTTAAAGGGCACGCTCTCGGCAATCACCATAAGCAGCTGTTTGAGCTTTCGCCCGACCGACACATTAGTGTCAAGGTACAGCGATATCCTATTTGCACCGAACTTGTGCGGTTTTTGGTGAAAACTGCACGAACTTTGTGCAGAATGACAGTGTTTCTGCATAAAATCTGTGCAGAATTTGGCTGGATTTGCACGGAATTCGTGCAAAAACGGACTAAGGAAATTCTGGCTTTGCGCGTTTCGCGTTTGGGACGGTGCTTCCCTTTCTTGGGGAAACAGGTTTTTATTCAAAAAACAGAGGGGCGCGGGCTTAAATCTCCTCGCTGCGGACGAGGCCGTGCGTGACGGCGTAGACAGTGAGAGCCGCTACGCTGCGTGTGCCGAGCTTTTCGGCGATATTCTTTCGGTGGGTGATGACCGTGGCGGTAGATACCCCCATACGGGCGGCTATCTCCTTGTTGATGTATCCTAAGACTACCTCGCGTGCCACCTCACGTTCGCGCTGCGTGAGCCGCGGTTCTGTTCCCTCGCGCCGCATCGCCTCGCTCACGGCTTGGGGCTCCGCGCCGTGTGCGTGGTGGGAGTGGGAGGACATGGCTATCATGTCGCGCACAAGCTGTTTTTCGCCGGCTTGCACGTTAAGCGTGTGGAAGCCTTGCGGCAGGCGGCCGCTCTCTTCCCCGTGCACAAGCACAATGGTTTTGGCCTGGCGGCTCAGGAAAAACGCTGCGCCCGCCATAAGCTCGTCCGCCGACACGAAGAAATGGAAGAAAGAGTCGGGCGTGGGGCTGTCGCGCAGGTCGGCGAAGCGGGCGAAGAGACGCGTCTCCGCGCCGGGCATCATGCGGCGTATTATCTCCGCCAGCCCCACTGCGGCGAGTGTGTTAGGCGTTATGATGGCTATCTGCGGTGACATAGGCGGTAAGGAAAAGGCTTGTGGGTTTTTCTCAGTTCACTACGAGCTGCGGGAAATAGGCGCGGAGCGTGTCCTCCGCGCGGCGGAGCTGCTCGGGCGTGTTCTCTTTTGTGCCGGCGAGCTTATAGGGCCAGCCGAGTGCTTCGTATTTGTGCACGCCGAGCGTGTGGTAGGGCAGCAGCTCAAAGCGTTGCAGCATGCGGTATTCGGCGAAATGGCGCCCCAGGGCGTGGAGGTCTTCCTCCGCGTCGCTTAGTCCCGGCACCAGCACGTAGCGCAGCCAGAAGGGGCGTGCGTTGTCTTCCAGCCAGCGGGCGGTCTCGAGCGTGCGGGCGTTGGAGCGCGAGGTGATGTAGCGGTGGCGAGCGTCGCTTATTTCCTTTACGTCAAGCAGCACAAGGTCTGTCTCGCGCAGCAGACGCTCTACGTGCTCGTTCCAAATCCCGCCGTTGGTGTCCACGCATATATGTATGCCCTCTTTGTGCAACGCCTTGAAAAGCGGCAGCAGGGCTTCGGCTTGCAGCGTAGGCTCTCCGCCGGAGAAGGTCACGCCGCCGCGTTTGCCAAAAAAGGGCTTCATCGACACGGCTTGCGAGAGAATATACTCTGGCTCGGTCTCCTTGCTTTCGCCTTTAAGGTCTATGGTGTCGGGGTTGGCGCAGTAGAGGCAGCGGAAGGGGCATCCTTGGAGGAAAACCACATAGCGCAGCCCCGGACCGTCGTATGTGCCCGTCGACTCATAACTGTGCACGCGTATTTTTAGGCTTGTGTCGTCCATTCCGTGCGTCTTTTGTGCTTGTGCCTCCGTCCAAGTGGGGCGGGGGCTTGGGGTAAACAAAAAAATGCGGGCGGCACGCGGAGTAGGCGCGCCGCCCGCAGGTTGTGTGGTGTGGGGCTCGGGTGCTTAGGCGCGTTCGATGTACGCCACGATGTCTCCCTTGGAGACGTGCGCGCCTTGCTTTGCGGCTATCTCCACGAGCTTGCCGCCGAGGGCTGCGGGCACTTCCACTATCTGCCCGTGCGTGTTCTCAATGTAGCAGAAGAAGTCGCCCTCCTTGTACTCTTTGCCGATAAACGGCTCTATGCTCTTCACGCACTCGCCGTCTCCGCCAATCTCCCAAAGCACCGTTCCGCTTTCGGGCGCAACCACGGCATCGGCTTTTGCGTGCTTGAAGGCTGCGGCCTCCTCGGCTGTCATGCCGCTTGCGCCGGCCTTGTCCTTCGCAGCCTGCAAGTCGGCGAGGAAGCGCTTCTTTGCCGCGCCGCTCTTATAGTCGCGGTACTGCGTTTCGTGCATCGCAAACTCGAAGAGCTCCTCGTCGTCTTCGCCGCGCTCCCAGCCGTTCTCCTCCATCTCCTTTTCGAAGCGTGCGAGGTCGTTGGGATAGTAGCTCTGCGGGTCGGCATCGGTGAAGTCGAAGCCTTTCTCCTTGGCCAGCTCCACAATCTCGGGCGCGACAGGACCGGGCAGACGGCCGCTCTTGCCGAGTATCATGCCCCAGATAGAGTTGTCCATCATCGAGTAACGGGGCTTGCCCATCGACTCCGTAAGGAGGTTCATCAGGGCAATGTTTTTCACGTACTGGGAGAACGGGGTCACAAGAGGGGGATAGCCCACGCGCGGCCACACGTAAGCCACTTCGTCGAAGAGCTTCACGAGCAGCTCGTCCTCGCTGTATTCCGGTTCGCCCTTCGCCTTTCGGTTGTTGTTGATAGCCCCCATCACGCCCGTGAGGTCCGCCATCATTGAGCCCATCATGCCGCCCGGCAGACCGCAGCCCAGGAGCAGCGAGCTCATCAGCTTGTTGGCGGGGTTCATAAAGTAGCCAAGGAAGTCGTCAATGAACTCCTGCGTCAGCTTGCGGGCTTCCATATAGGCGTCCATATTGATTTCGGGCACGTCGAAGCCGGCGTGCTTGAGCATGCTCTGCACCGAGATAACGTCGGGATGCACCTTGCCCCAAGAGAGCGGCTCGATGGCGGTGTCTATCACGTCCGCGCCGGCGCGGCAAACCTCGAGTATGCTTGCCATTGACAGGCCCGGGCCCGAGTGTCCGTGGTATTCAATGACCACCTCCGGGTGCTTGTCCTTTATCATCTTGGTCAGCTTGCCCAGCATTGCGGGCTGGCCAATGCCGGCCATGTCTTTAAGGCAAATCTCCGGCGCGCCCGCCTCGATGAGCTGGTCGGCGATGCCGGCGTAATACTCTGCGGTGTGAATGGGAGAGTTGGTGATGCAAAGGGTCGCCTGAGGGGTCATGCCGCCCTCGATGGCGTATTTGATGGAGGGGATGATGTTGCGCACATCGTTAAGCCCGCAGAAAATGCGGGTTATGTCTACGCCCTGCGCGTGCTTCACCTTGTACATAAGGCGGCGCACGTCGGCCGGCACGGGGAACATGCGCAGCGCGTTCAGCCCTCGGTCGAGCATGTGGGTCTTGATGCCGGCCTCGTTGAAAGGCTTCGTGAAGGCACGCACCGCCTTGTTGGGGTTCTCGCCGTAGAGGAGGTTGACCTGCTCAAAGGCACCGCCGTTTGTCTCAACGCGGGCAAAGCAGCCCATCTTAATGATAACGGGCGCGATACGCTCCAACTGGTCCTTGCGCGGCTGAAATTTGCCGCTGCTCTGGAACATGTCGCGGTATACAAGGCTGAACTGTATTTTACGCTTAGTCATGCTTTTGTATGGTAGGGATGTGATTGGGTTTCGCGCCGTCTGCCGCCTCAGTGGGACGGACTTTTGCGCAAAAACGTCGCTCTTGCGCAAACTGACGCGGTGCAAAAATACAAATTTATGCCCACACCGCCGCAGGACGCCTGTCTTTCGGGTGCGTGGCTTGGCTGTTGGCGGCGCGGGCGGCGGGAATGGGATATATTGCTCCGCGCTGGTGCGTCGTGCGCTTGACGGAACGTCCCCCATCATTAGCCGGGACGCGCCTTGGGCTTAGTGAGGGCGCAACTCCGTCTTAGTGAAAACGTGCGGCAAACTCTTCGCGCGTGCCGTTGAATACGTTGATGTCTACGTCGCCCGTGATGCCCTGCACGCGGCCGTAGGGCGTGAGCTGCCAGTGCAGAAGGTGGACGTAGGGCTTGTACTCGCCGTAGCGTGCAATCCACACGTCGTAGGCGCGGAGCGCGGCGGGGGCGTGAGGCAGATGCTCGTTGACGAATCTTTGCCCGAGGTACAGCACCGGGCGCTTGCCGCAGGCGTGCTCCACAGCGTGCAGCCAACGCAGCATCTCGCTGAAAAGCTTTTGCTCGCCGCCCATTCGCGCTATTTGCTTATCGGTAGGCTCCACGTCAAGTACCGGCGGCATGTCGCCCGCCGCTATTGCCGCCTTTTTGACAAACCACGCCGCTTGCTTGTCCGCAGGCGAGAGCGTGCTGAAGAAATGGTATGCGCCGGCGGCTATTCCCCGTGCCCGCGCGGCGCGTATGTCGGCGGCGTAGTAGCGGTTGTAGACGGTCTTTCCCTGCGTGGCTTTCACGTACACAAACGACACCGGGTAGTCCACCGTGCCTTTCACGCGGCGGTTTGTGCCGAGGCCGGTGATGCGCAGCTTGTCCCAGTGGATGGCGTAACGCTTGCGGCCTATTTCGTGCTGGTAGCGCGATATGTCGATGCCGTACACGCGCGTGGCGGTGTATACCATGCGCTCGCCTTTGAAGCGGTCTTTGCTCCACACGCCGCAGCGTATGACGGCCGGGCCGTTTGCGGCGAAGCCGGAGCCGTCGCGCTTCCCCGTTTTCCACGTGCCTCGGTAGTAGCCGTCTTTGTCTGACATAAGCGTGCCGTGCCCTTCCGGCTGCAAGTCCGTGCCGAAAGCTCCGCAGTATACGCCTGCGCTGTCGGAGCGTATGCCTTGCGCGAGGGTGTCCGCGCTCCATAGCCCCTCATAGCGTGTGCCGTCTGCGAGGGTCAGGCTTCCCCAGCCCTCGCGCGTTTTCCCGTCGCGTGTTTGTCCGAGGTAAACTGCCGTGTCATACTGCTTGCGCATGCACCGCGCGGCGGACGGAGTGGGGGAGTCGGTCTTTCCGCCCGCGCGCCATAGTTTTATTTGTCCGAAAAACTCCTTTAAGTCCTCTATCCACCAAAGCTGCCAGATGCGTGCCTTGTGCAGCAGGCGCGGCAAGTGTCCCGCCCGCGTGCAGCCGCCTTTCACGCACACGCCGCATAGGTTGCCTAACGTGTTTATCCACACTCCGCCTTCCGTGGCGGCGTATTTCTCTTCGTCGCGGCTAAGCGCGGCGGGCAGCAGCGTGGCGGTTTTGCCGCCGAAGTCGTTGAATGCCAAAAGCCGCTTGGGGGCAAACAGCGTCCCGTAGCGTATTACGGTCAATTGGGTCGCGCCGTAGGGCAGTCGGCGGCTTTCGGCTTGCAACAATATCAGTCCTCCGTCTTCGCGTCCCGCCACGCGTGCGGCGAGGGTGTCGCCCCGGTGGCGCGCGCTGTCGGTTGCGGCGTTCCATATCAGGCGGCACTTCGCGTGCAGCCGTGCCACGGGCTGGCTTCCGGCGTGCGCGATGCGGCGCAGACAGGCGAGCGTGCTGTCGGCGGCTTGCAGCTTGCGCCGCAGCTCTTCGCGGAAGGCCATCACTTCGTTGTAGCCGTCGTCTTCCACGGAGTGCGTGCGGGCGTAATAGTCAAGCTCGTGCAGCGTGAGGCTGTCGTGGCGGTTGGTCTTGGCAAGTGTGGTGTCTATGCTTAGCAGCAGCGCCCGCGTGTCGGCGGCGCTGAGCGTGTCGGGTTGGCGGCGCAGCAGTGAGTCGGACGTGACGGCGTGCCCGTTTGCTGTGACAAACGCCGCGCTAATGTCCGTGCGTGCCGCCACGCTGTCCGCTTGCAGGGCGGCGCGCTTTGCCGTGCCGGGCAGTGATATGTAGAGCGTGTCGCCGTCCGTTCCCGCCACGGCGTAGCACGTCTCCGCTTCGGCGCGGCACATGGCACGCAGCATGCGCCCCGTGCTTGCGGGGATGAGCAGGTGCAGCGTAGTGGCGAACGCGTAGAGCAAAAACACGGCGAGCGCGGCGAGGAGAAATATCCTCAGCCTCTTCGAGCCTGCAAGTATGTCTCTGATGTTGCGCATAATAGTGCCTTTCCTGTGGATTGTCTTCCGCGCCTTTCAAGCGGGCGGGAGTGCGTTTCTCTTAGTCTTTGTAGTCTATCCCGTGCTTGTCGAGCGCGGCGCGGACGCTCATCGCCACGTGGTAGGCGAGGTTCACGGGCACGGCGTTGCCTATCATTTTGTAGCCCATGTTTACGTCCGAGTACAAAAATACGTGGTCGTCGGGGAAAGTCTGCACGCGGGCAACCTCGCGCACGGTCATGCGGCGGTAGAGATGCTCTTGCCCGGGGACGAAAATTTGTTTGTTGGCCTCAAGCTTAACCATCTTCGGCGCTTGTGGGTGGAGCTGGCACTGCCGGCCGCTTGCCTGGACGGTGAAGCCCGGCTCGTCCCATCCGCGCACCCTGTTGCGCGACATATAGATGGAGGAAAACGAGCCAGTGAAGTATTCGTGGTTTGCCACGGCGCATTTGTCGCCGTTTGTCTTGTTCTTTTCCCGGGCGGGGATGGCGTTGTCTTTCAAGTCCCAAATGCACTCGCGCAGCGTGGGCTTGTGCTTGCAGGGCGCGGGATACTCGAAATCGTGAATGGCCAGGTCTTTGCGGAAGCCTACATAGAAGACGCGGTCGCGGTCTTCGGGCACGTCGTAATTGTTGGCGTTGAGCATTTTCAGGTTCACGTCATAGCCTGCCTCGTCAAACATTTCCATAATGCCCCTCACGGCTTCCGCGTGGCGTTTTGCCAGCATGCCGGACACGTTCTCCGCTACAAAAAACAGCGGCTGCGCGGCTTTCAGTACGCGTATGTACTCATAGAAGAGCTTTCCCCGCGCGTCGTCGATGCCTTTAAGGCTTCCGGCTTCGCTCCACGACTGGCAGGGCGGACCGCCGATAATGCCAGTGACTTTTTCGGGGAACTCGCTCTCTTTCACTTCCCTTATGTCGCCCTCTATAAGGCGCGTGTCGGGGAAATTGGCTTTGAAAGTGGGGCATATCTTAGGGTCAAACTCGTTGGCGACGGCGGTGTGGAAGCCTGCGTTGTGGAAGCCTCGGTCAAGGCCGCCCGCTCCGGAGAATAGACTTATGAGTTTCATCTTTATATTGCGTGTTCGGTGTTCTTGCGTTGTTAGTTGGCTGCGGGGGCTTCCCACTTGCAGTAGTATTTGATATTAAGGTCGGCTGGCATTCCTACTACTTGTATGTCGAACTTTAAGGACGGCTCTACTACATCCCTTGCGTTGTGGATGCGGAAAGAGAATTGCCACCCGTTGTCAAAGCACATGATGACGGTAGTCTTGCTTTCCGGCTTTAGCCCTATATAGAAAAGGTTGGCCGGGAGCTTTATGACAGGCGTCTTTATCTTTGGCTTTTCTGTCCGGCTGGGCAGGTTCAGCGTGCCGTACATATTGAAAGACTGAATGGTGGTAACGCGTTTGCCGTCCAGGCTTATCACCTTGTAGAAGTCGTACTTGCTTAGCAGGTATTCTATTAGTCTCCGTGGTATTTCCTTGTCTTTCCCGACTTGCTTGGATATCTCTTTCGTGAAGGCGTTGAGTAGCGGGAGGTAAATCCGCTTGTCTTTCTCCGCCAAGTCACGGAAGTAAGTCTGCTTGTCTTTCTCTTCCTCTAAAAAAGCAAAGACCGGCTTCACTTCGTCCCAGTACTCCTCGGAGCAAGGCACTTTGTACCATTTCTCGCCAAAGTCAAGGCTTTCGGCGATGCGGCTGTGCTTTACCGCCATGTGGTTGTGCTTGATGCTCAGCCCTATTTGCCACGCTATGCCGTCCCTCTCGATGAGGATGTCCCGCACGTCCGCCCCTTGTCCTTTGAGATCTGTCTGTATGTAAAGGCGCAGTGTGTCCTCGCCTTTCTCTGTGAGGTTGGGTTCAAGCGCGAATATCGTGTCGATGGTAGACTTTGCGCTTAGTGTGTACAGGGCTTGCTCGGCGCTGCTTAGGGTGTCCCACGCTTTTTCTGCGGCGGAGTAGCTGCTGTTGCGCACAATCTCGGCGGGACGAATAGCCGCAATGGCGTCATGCAGGGACTTGAGGCATACAAATTCGTAGGCTCTTCCTTGATTGTTGCTTGCGGTACTCATATCCTTGCTTTTGGTTAGCGCAGTCCTGCTTGCTTCTTGCCCGATAATCCAGTGCAAAGGCGGCGCATCAGTGCGAAAATAGCGAAAAATCCCCGTTGCGGCTCGAGACCGTGACGGGGATTTTCTCTCTTCCTTATTTTAGGGCGGCGAGGCTCTTGTCTCAAATCGCGCGTTTCTTGCTCTTGTCCACGCGTTTTTGCTTTTGTCCGCGTTGCCTCTTGCTTGCGGCTGAGGCTTCTTGCGCTTGCACTCGCGAGCCTTTTGTTTGTGCGCGGCGGGGAAATAGGGCATGCCGGCGTGTGCGGCGGGGTGGCGCTTAATTTCCCCCTCCGCCGGCGCCGCCTTGCCCGCCGGATGATTTCGAGGAACGGTCGTCGTTCTCAATGGTGCGGTCGGCTTTCTTCACCTGCGCTTTCAGCGAGCCGAGGCGGTAGGAGAGGCTGATGCCGAAGCGCAGACGATCGGACGTGCTGCGCGTGTGCGTGTAAAGCTGCGGCGTGCGCATCGTGTTGGAAAACGTCATGTGGCGCGGGAGAAAGTTTTGCGCGCTGACGCGCACGGTGAGGCGGTCGTCGCGCAGAAACTTGCGGGAGAGCGAAAGCGCGTAAAACCACCAGCCGGAGTTTTCCGCCTGCGGCTGGGACTCTTTTGTGCCGCCGCCGCCATAGAGTGTGGCGGTGAGCTTCCAAGGCAGGTCCTGCTCAAGGCTGCCGTAAAACGAGCTGTGCCAGCCGTGGCTGTGGTCGTTAGCCGTGGCGCTGCGGTAGTCGCTGTACATAAGGTCGGCGTTGAGCGTGAGTTTGGAGGTCTTCGTAAAGCTCCATCCCACGTACAAGTTAGCGTCTCCCTCGCGCAAGTGCAGGTCCTGGCAGTAGGTCTGGTTTATCAGTCCGTCGCGCACGAAGGAGTACTGGCTGCACATATCGTTGGAGAACACGTAAGAGACGGAGGCGTTCACGGAAAACTTTGGGCCGAAATTGCTGTAATTTAGCTCGACATTGTGCGTACGCAAGCTGGTGAGCGCGGGGTTGCCGTAGGAGATTTGCTCCGCCGCGTCTTTCTTCACGTAGGGGTTCAGCGAGCTGATGTCCGGGCGGCTGACGCGCAGGTTGTAGCTGGCACGCAACATCTGCGCGTCGCTTAGCGACCATCCCGCCGAGAGCGAGGGCACCCAGTCGCCCATGCTGGTGGAGAACGGCGTTCCGTGTCCGTCGGGATAGGTGGCGTTGATGTGGAAATACTCATAGCGGCTGCCTGCCCGCATGGAAAATTTCTTCACCGTCAGTCCGTACTCCGCGTAACCCGCTGTGACGCTGCTGCGGTGGCGGAAGCGCGGCGCCTGTTCCTCGTCGGGGGAGAAAGCGTCCTGCGTGCCCGAGGCGCGGTTAAGGTCTGAGTTGCGGCTGGTATTAAGGCGCATGATGTGCTTTGCGCCGACGGAGAGCGTGTGCGCCTTTCCGAAGGGCGTGGTAAAGTCCGCCTGCACGGTGTGCTCGGTGGCGTGCTCGTCTTTGTCGGCGTGCTGGTCGCGCAGCGAGGGTGTCGTGCCGAGCAAGTCGGTGTAGGTGAGGTCGCGCCGGTAGGTGGTGGGCGCTATGTCGTAGCGGTAGGAGAGCGTGAGGCGGCGGTCTTCGGCGAAGGTGTGCTGGTAGTCCGCCGAGGCCTGTGTGCTGACGCTTGTGTTGCGCTGGCGTGTTGAGGCGGTGTATCCGTAGCTCAGGTCGCCCGCTTCCGTGCGCATCTCGCTCGTGCCTCCGCTGCGCGACCTGCCGTTCCAGCCGTACATGCCCGCCGACACGGAGAGCAGGTCCTTGGAGCTGAACTCGTAGCTCGCTTCGAGGTTGCCAAACTGGTATGTGCCTTTTGTGCGCGAGGTGGTTTGCGTCTTTTGGAAGTGGTTGACGGGGTTCTCAATGTATTCGGCTTCCGCCTGCCCCCTGTTGGCTGTGCCTTTTAGGTATCCCGCGCCGTAGTTGACCGAGAATGTGAACTTCCCCACTTGCGCCATGGCGAAGAGGCTGCCCATCCAGTCGCAGTTGTTGACGTTCACGGTGGGCGTGAGCAGGTATCCCTGGCTCTTCGTGTTCTCTGAGGTGATGATGTTCAGCACGCCGGTGGTGCCTTCCGCGTCATATTTAGCGCCGGGGTTGGTGATGACCTCTATTTTCTTTACCGCCGATGCGGGGTAAGTCTTGAAAATTTGCGACGGGTCCTGGGACATCATCTTGTTGGGCTTTCCGTTTACGTACACCTTGAAGCCCGATTGTCCCTTCACCTTTATCTGGTCCTCGCCGTCTACTGTCACCATCGGCACTTTGCGCAGCATTTCCAGCAGCGTGCTGCCCTGCGCGTCGGGGTCGTCGGTGACGGAGTAGGTGAGCTTGTCCACCTCGGCCTTCACAAGGGGCTTCGTGGCGGTCACCTCGGCCGTGCCGAGCGTCACGCCGCCCGTGTGCGAATAGAGCGTGCCGCAGTCTGTCGCGCCGTCCGCCGCGCTTATGGTGATGTCGCGCCTAACGGCTTCCTTCCCTATCGATGTCACTTCGATGCGGTATGTGCCAGGGGCGGTGGCGGATATTTTGAACCGCCCGTCCGTGTCCGTCGTGACGGCGCGCAGGGGCTTGCCGTCCGTGGTGGAGAGAAGACGCACCGTGGCATACACTTCGGGGGCTTTGGTGAGGGAGTCGGCCACCGTGCCGGTTATCTCGTACGACTTTTGTGCCGCAGCGGTGAGCGAAGCGCCGAGGAGGCACGCCGTGAGCAGTGACTTTTTCATTTTGGGTGAGGGGAGTTGTTCCGCCGGCTTGACGCGCCGCGCGGTTTTCCATAAGGCAATTGTAAAAAAATACCCCCCCTATTTTCGAAGATAGGGAGGGGATTTCAAAGAAGTAGCGCGAGACAGGATTGAACTGTCGACCTCATGATTATGAATCATGCGCTCTAACCATCTGAGCTATCGCGCCAGCGTGTCGCGGGGTTGCCCCGTTTCTCGTTTGCGGGTGCAAAGTTACCAAAATATTTCTTCCCGCCAAGCCTTCCTCACGCTTTTTTGTGCAAAATGGCGTTTGTCAGCTTCCCGCCCCGCTTTTTAGCCCAAGTAAACGGGGAGCTTCGCCCCCCGTGCCGGGATGTACACTAAAAAGAAAAATAGAACACTGGCGGTGTCGGGGCAAGGGGCGCATTTTTATGTAAGTTTAACGGGAAGCCCCTTTCTCGCGGCGGCGGAAAAGCGTTCCGGCGGCACAGGTATAGGCCTTCTGGCTACGGAAATAGGCCCCGTGGAGACGGGAATACTTGGAGTTTTTCCTGCATGTACATCCCGGCGGTGCGATATGTACATCTGCGGGCAGTGTAATGTGTTGATAATCAGTATGGCAATAAAGAGGGGAAACGCAAACGCGTTTCCCCTCTTTTCACTACACAAAGATAATATATTTTTCTCCGTTTCCCAA
>CAVFVD010000039.1:0-16781 GCA_963625935.1 uncultured Oscillospiraceae bacterium
AAGTTCCCCTCCCCAAAGACCTCGTCGCAAATCTTCCTAAGGTTCTCCACCTCGTTATCGTCAATAGAGATAAAGATGACCCCGTCCTCGGTGAGGAGCGAGCGAGCCACGAGCAGGCGGGAGTATATCATGGAGCACCAGTCGGAGTGGAACTTGCCGTTGGTGTCGGTGTTGCGGCGGAAGCGGTTGCCAAGCTCGTCAATGTTGCCGGCGGCGATGTCCTCCTCGGCGGCGGTGCGGCGGAAGTCGTCGTGGTAGACGAAGTCGTTGCCCGTGTTGTAGGGCGGGTCGATATATATCATCTTGACGCGGTCCATATAAGAGCGCTGCAAGAGCTTGAGCGCTTCGAGGTTGTCGCCCTCTATGTAAACGTTCTGCGTGGTGTCCCAGTCGAGGGAGTCGGCGGGCACGGGGCGCAGCGTCTTGTCGGTGGGCCGCGCCGCCTCAGCCCGCGCCGCGCGCTTGCCCACCCAAGTGAAGGCGTAGCGCTCGCCGTCGCCCTCGACAGCGTCGCCGCCAAGAAGCTCGCGCAAAGCGTCGAAGTCCACCACGCGCCGCGTCGCGCCCGTCTCGGGGTCAGCCGCCTCGGTGAACGCGCCGGGCGCGATATGGTAGAGCGCGTCGAGGCTTATCTGCGACGCGCCGGCGGAAAGCCGGTCGATATGTCTGGGAGTGTCGGTCATACTGATAGGTAGTGTCGTTGGTTGTTGTTTTGCGAAAGTCACTCCCCCGCCGCTTCCTCGCACGCCCGGTGGAGGCGGCGGTAGAAGGCGTGGCGGCAGAGCGTGGAGACGGAGCCGAGGATAAGGAGCTTGCAGCGGGCGCGGGTGATGGCCACGTTCATCCGCCGCAAGTCGGAGAGGAAGCCTATCTGCCCGTCCGCGTTGGCACGGACGAGGCTCACGATGACCACGTCGCGCTCCTGCCCCTGAAAGGCGTCGACGGTGTTGACCGTGACGCGGGAGCGCAGGGGACGGAGGAAGTCGTCACGGCGCAGGAGCGCACGCAAATACTGCACCTGGGCGCGGTAAGGGGAAATGACGCCGAAGTCCGTCCCCTCGTCCAAAAGGCGGCGGCGCCCGATGCGCGCCACATAGTCGCGGAGCGTCTGCAGCGTGAGCCGCGCCTCGTCCTTGTTGACCCGCCCGTACGAGCCGCCCGCGTACTCCTCGCGGTAGCGCTCCGCGCCCCCCTCCCCGCCGTCTGCGGCCTCAAGGGCCAGCGCGTCGGTGTCTATCCACACAAGCGGCGTGTCGAGCTCGTCGAGGAGCGAGCGGTGGCGCACGGAAGGGGCGGCCTCGAGCTGCCCGCCGTAAAACCACTCCGAGGAGAAGCGCATGAGCGTCTCGTTCATGCGGTACTGCACGCGCAGCAGGCACACCGCCTCCGGCTTGGTCTCGGCAAGGTGCTGCAAGAGCGTGCGCCCCAGTCCGCCGCGCAAAGCCTCCACGCTCTTCACCGTGGGCGGGAGCTGCTGGTGGTCGCCGGCGAGGATGACGCGGTCCGCCTTCTGTATCGCCACCCAGCACGCCGCCTCCAAGGCCTGCGCCGCCTCGTCAATGAAGAGCGTATGGTAGCGCCGGCCGGAAAGCAGCTGGCTCGCCGCACCCGTAAGCGTGCAAGCCACCACCCGCGCCCCGTCGAAGAGCGCGTGGCGTATGCCCGCCTCCATCTCGTCGGCGCGCTCGCGAAGCCGCGCCACCTTTTGGTGGAAGCCCTCTCCGCGCCCCTTGCGCGGCTGGGAGTAGAGCTGGCGTATGGAGCGGCGCACCTGCCACAGCGCGGGATAGTCCGGGTGCGCCTCAAAGCGCCGCTCGTAGGTGCATTCGAGCATCTTCTCGGTCACTCGCGCGGGGTTGCCGATGCGCAGGACGGAGATGCCCCGTGCCTCTATCTGGCTGCAAATCCAGTCGACGGCGGTGTTGCTCTGCGCGCACACCATCACCTGCGGCTCGCGGCGCAGCGTCTGGTCAATGGCCTCGACGAGCGTAGTAGTTTTGCCCGTCCCGGGAGGCCCGTGCACCACGAGCGCGTCCTTTGCCCGCAAGACAAGGCGCACGGCCTGCTGCTGCGGCTCGTTGAGCCACGGGAGGCGGAGCGGCGCCGCGCTCTCCGCGCCCCAAGAGAGCGGCGCGCGGGAGTGGAAAAGGTCGCGCAAGGCGGCAAGGCGTCCGTCCTTCGCCTCGATGACGCGGCGCAGAGCGTCAAACATGACGCGATAGGAATAGTCGTCAAAGTGAAGCTGCACGCCCGGACGCTCCAAGGCCTGCAACTGCGAGAGCGCTGCCTCGCCGGGAAGCTCCACCACCATGCGGTCGCCGTCGGCATAGCTCACCGTCCCGCGCAAAGGCAAATAGCGAAGCTGCCCGGTAAGCTCCTGAGAGAAGAAGCACACCTGCCGCCCGTACTCAAAATTGTGCTCAATGTCGGTGTCCTCGGTGCGGGTGATTTCCACCACAAAGCGGTCGAGCGAGTTGTAGTAGCCCCGCCCCACCGTCACGGGATACCAGCAGTCGCCGCGCTTCACCTTGCGGCCTACGCCCATAAGCTCCGTGTCGCGCTGAAACGCAGCTTTCTCACACTCGTACTCCTTCTTGAGAAGCTCGAGCTGGCGCGGGAGACTCACCTCGCGCCCCGTTGTGTCCGCCGTCACGCTCATGGCCGCTCCGGAGTTTTACCCTGAAAAGACGGACGCGCAGGGGCAGCGGGCATACGCGGCGCGTCGCCGTGGCCGTACTCTACGCTCACGCCGATGGAAGCGTTTTCGCCAATCTTAAACTCAGCCGCCGCGCCGATGCGGTCTTTGAAATTGTCATACCAAGGCTCGCCGAAGTAGCCGTAACGCCCGCGGTCGGCTCGCGGCATAAAGCTCTTTGTGCCGTAGAGGTAGAGGCTGACGCGCTCGGACGGGCGGTAGGCAAGCGTGCCGGCAAGCCCCACGTCGGTGGAGCGGTACGCGCCCCAGTCCATATTGTGCGCGTAGATGCCCGCCGCGATGGAGACTTTCTTTGAAAGCGGGAAAACGTAGGCAAAAGCCGCCGTCTGCCCGAAGCCCACGCCGCGCGGCGCGCCTTTGCCTATGCCCGCCGTGACGCTCAGCCCGAGCTGCGCGTTGAAGCCCTGATGGAGCCGCCACCCGCCCAGAGGCCCGGGGAGCGCGGGCGAGGCTATGTCGTACATAGGCGCGGTGAGCGGCACGTCGTCCCAAGCCGCCTCGTCAGCGGAAGCGGGCGGCGCGCCTTGCAGCGTGTCGGCAACGGCAGCGGAAGGGGCATCGGCTATGGTTTTGCCCGTATTTCCCTCCCCCGCCACCTGCGCCCGCAGCGACAAGGCGGGGCACAAGGCAAAGAGAGCCGCAAGGGCGAATATCAGTCTTGCTTTCATTTCTTCTTGTTTTGCCAGAAAACGCCGAAGCCCAGCAAGCGGCGGACGTTTCCCTATGCAAAAGTAGGAAGACAAAGGCTAACGCGCCCGAGCCGCGGCACGCTTTCCCCGCGCGGGAAACGTTTTTTATATGTCTGCCCCGCTTTTCCCGCCCAAAGGCTTACTTTCGCGGGAGAAAAAACATAGCCCAATGACAAGCCACACACGCCACCACACCTTATATATATACGCACGCGCCGCACGGCTTATATGCAGCCTCGCGCTCGCTCTGACACCGTTCCACGCCGCGCAGGCACAGTGGCTGGAAAAGCCGGCGCACTTCGTGCCGGGAGACAGCGTGCGCGTATGGGGCTACTACGGCGACGACCTCGTGTCGCTGGGCCGCCGCACGGGGGCGCAAGCCGAGCCACTGCCGCTCGCGCTCACAAAGAAGACAGCCCGGCCGCAACGGAAGCTGCTGCGCGAATGGGGCAAAGAGCTTGCCGCCGTGCAGGTGACGGGAAGCACGGACGCGCCCTACGCCAAGACGCAGGCGCAAGCCGCCACGCCCCTCTACGCCCACGCCGCACGACTGCTGCAGCTCACGGGCGACGCCGCCTACGCGGACTATATGGAGCGCGTGCTGCACAACGCCGCTGCGCAGTCGGCCGCCGTTTCCGCCGCCCCAGACAACAAGGAGACGCAAGCGGCGGCGGCACTCCTCGCCTCGATGCCCGAGACCGTCTACATGCAAAACGGCGAAGACCTGTACGTCAACCTTTACACCAATTCCACCGCCCGCCTCAACTCCGGCGGGAAGAGTTTTACCCTCGACCAAATCACCAACATGCCGGACGAGGGCGCGGTGCGGCTGCGCCTGACACGCTTTCCCGGCACACTGCGCCTGAGGCTGCACCTGCGCATGCCGGACTGGGCGACGGGCGAGACGGCAGAGGGCACGCCGTTCCGCTACGCCACAAAGCCGGAAGAGCGCGTGCGCGTCTTTCTCTGCGGACATGAGATTGACGTGAAAGACCTGCGCGGCGGCTACCTCACGGTGGAGAACGAGTGGGAGGAAATGAACGAGGTTTACATCTCTTTCCCTTTCAGCGCACTGCTTCTCCGCCCCGCCGAAGCGGGGGACAATCCGCTTAAATCCCCCGCCGCCATCCAGCGCGGCCCGCAGGTGTACGCACTGCAAACGGACGGCATTTCCGGCTGCTACCTCCCGTCCTCGTCGCTCCCCGAGCTTGACGCCGACGACGGTACGGCCTTGCGCGGCAAAGCCTACCGCAAGGACGCCGCGCCGCAAGATGCCGCCGCCCCGGAAGTTCCCTACACGGCCCAGCCCTACTCCCGCACAAGCGGCGGCACGCTCTGGGTGGAATAGCTCGCTTTGGGCGAAAAAGCTCGCCTTTGAGCGGTGCAGCGCGGCGCAAAAATGGAGCGGGACGCGCCGCGCCTTGCGCATTTTTGCTACTTTTGCGGCGAAAACGGGGCATCCGCACAGCGGCACTGCCCCGACGCTTCACTTTTTTCATAACGCAAATGGACGACTATCACGCGGATACCCACGCTTGAAGCCCGTCGGAAACAGGACATCTCTGCGGCGCTGCCGCACAGGCTTTCTTTTCCGGCAGGAAAAGAGCGTGTGCACCGGTCCGCCACACCGTGGCGCGGACAACAAATAGACGGAGACCTGTTTTTCTTATGCGCACTTACTGGAACTTCAACAAGACCCTGCGGATACTCGAAGCGTGGGAGACGGACTGCTGGACGCAGGTGACCTGCCCCACACCGGAGGACGAGAAATTTCTCACCGAGGAGCTGCACATACCCGACTACTTCCTTGACGACATCAGGGACAAGGACGAACGATCGCGCTACGAGTACGACGACGGCTGGACACTCATCATCCTGCGCATACCTTACGTGAAAGAGGTGGCGAGCCGCACGCCGCACACCACCATCCCGATGGGCATCATCCTCAACAAGGGCATCTGCGTCACGGTTTGCAACTTCGAGACGAATATGATGATAGACTTCGTCTCCTACCAGCAGAAGCGCAACCAGGGTTTCACTGACTCCGTAGACCTTGTCTTCCGCCTCTTCCTCTCTTCCGCCGTTTGGTACTTGAAGCGCCTGAAGCAGATAAACGTGCTCATTGAGGAGGCGAAACGAAACCTTGACAAGAAGATAGACAACGAAGACCTCGTGGGACTATCCCGCCTGCAAGACAGCCTGACGTACTTCATCACGTCCATACGCGGCAACGAGACGCTCCTATCCAAGCTGAAATTCAAACTGCCCGTGGACGAACTCGACGCCGACCTCATTGAGGACGTGACCATCGAGATGAACCAGGCGCGGGAGACCACCAACATTTACACCAACATCCTCGACTCGACAATGGAGACTTACGCCAGCATCATCAACAACAACATGGCGGGCGTAATGAAACAGATGACTTCTGTATCGATTATCCTGATGTTCCCCACGCTCATCGCGAGCCTCTTCGGCATGAACCTCATAAACGGTATGGAAGACTGGCAGCTGGGCTTCCCCATCGTCTTCGTGCTGTCAATCGTGGTGACGGGGCTATTCTACGGCGTGTTCCGCTGGAAGTCTTGGATTTAAGGAAAACGGTTTCCACAATCCTGCACTTACACCTTGCCGCGCGGCATTGGCGGCGGCTCGGCAGAGCAAAGGGCTGGCACAACACAAGAAGTGCCAGCCCTAATAATTATCACCCGGAAGGTTTCAGCGTACAGCTAAAATCGCCGGGTTCTCAACCTACAAGTTGTACACGTTGTGCTTTTGTTGTACCTTCGCAAATAAACAACGAGGTTATGACATTTGACCTTATCACAGAAAACGAGCATCTTTGGGCTGTCAGGTATGGCGACTGTCTGGACAACGTCCTTGACTCCATACTTGGGCAATGGAACGATGTGGCATGGCTTCGAAGCTTCTTCAAGCAGAATATAGACGACTTGGCTTCTTACTTCAAAATCACGGACGTCAACCAAGCC
Source organism: uncultured Oscillospiraceae bacterium (assembly GCA_963625935.1). Taxonomy (GTDB): domain Bacteria; phylum Bacteroidota; class Bacteroidia; order Bacteroidales; family Bacteroidaceae; genus Alloprevotella. Next base: position 6,396 of record CAVFVD010000039.1, read on the forward strand.
ATCTATGACACGATCGAAGAAAGCGAGCACCTGCAGTGCCTAATCATGGACATCTCCCCTGACGCAGACCTTGACCAAATATTCCGTCCGTTGGAGAACGGACGCATTTCCGAAATGCTTTTAGGCAAAGAAAAAGCGCGGCTTCGCAACACGCCGCGCCATGCTTCTTGGCTACGCATTTATGCAATCAAGCTCGAACCGGGCGTCTATATCATCACCGGCGGCGCAATTAAGCAGACCCGAACCATGCAGGAGCGCGAACACACATTGGTCGAACTCGCCAGAATGGAAAAGGTCAGGCGTTTCCTGCTTGACAACGATATTGCCGACAAGGACTCTTTCACTGATTTCCTGAACGAAACCATATAGGACAGAAAGGAGGCTTACCATGAGAACGTCCAACGAAATTATCTCAAAACTGAAAGCACACCAGTCTTCCACTCCGTCCAAGTGGCGTGAGAACGCCGACTGGCGCACAGCCAACAAGTCTTGGCTTCGCTATTCTCAGCGCATTGCCATGATGATGCTTGACAAGATGGAAGAACTGGGGATGACTCAGAAAAAGCTATCTGAGCTTATGGGGTGCAGCCAGCAATATGTTTCCAAGGTCCTTAAAGGACAGGAGAACCTATCCCTTGAAACCTTGACAAAGATTGAGCGTTGTCTCCAAATCTCTATTCTGAACCACATTGCGTGATTATTCCCCATTGCCCTCCCCGTGAGAAAGCGCGGGCTTTCCCCTTTGCTCTGCACTCGCCTTGCACTATCTTTGCAAGAGATTTCACGCGCAGACCACTGAAAGCCATGCCTAAGCTTTTCCTGAAAGTACTTTCTATTGTCCTTATTGTCGCTTTTCACGCCCTGCCCGGACACGCCGGGGGCGAAAAGCGTAACTTTACGCTCGTAATAGACGCTGGACACGGCGGACACGATGCCGGAGCCGTGGGGGCTTGGTCGAAAGAGAAAAACATAAACCTCACCGTGGCGCTCGCTTTCGGACAGCTGGTAGAGAACAACTGCCCGGACGTGCAGGTAGTATACACGCGCCGCACGGACGTGTTTGTGCCGCTGCAAAGACGCGCCGACATCGCCAACAACTGCAAGGCCGACCTCTTCGTCTCCGTGCATACAAACGCTCTGCCCAACGGACGCATTGCCTACGGCAGCGAGACGTACAGCCTCGGTATGGCACGCGCGGGGGAAAACCTTGAAGTGGCGAAGCGAGAGAACTCCGTCATCACACTCGAGAACGACTACCAACGCACTTACGAGGGCTTTGACCCCGGAAAGGCAGAAAGCTACGTCATCTTCGAGATAATGCAGGACCGCTATATGAAGCAGAGCGTCGACCTCGCCCGCTGCATACAACGGCAGTACAAGCAGGCGGGACGGGCCGACAAGGGCGTGCACCAGGCCGGCTTCCTCGTGCTGAGGAAAACCTCCATGCCAGCAGTGCTCACGGAGCTTGGCTTCATCAGCACGCCCGCAGAGGAGACTTACCTTAACTCGAAGCGCGGCGTGGAGGAGCTTAGCCGCAGCATCTACAACGGCTTCCTCGCCTACCGCCGCCTGCACGACAAAAAAGCGTCGGACATACCCGCCGACCTGCCGCAGCTGCCCGTCACCGCGCCCGCTGTCTCTGCCTCGCAAGCCGGGGCGCAGGACAAGCAAGCCGAAGTTGTGCCCGTGCAGCCTAAGCAGACTTTCACCGCGCCCGCCGTCACCGACGCTCCTGAAGCAGCGGACAAGAAAGCGGAAAACTCTGAGAGCTCCGCAAGCCGCAAAAACGCTGCCGCACAAAAAGGCAACGCGCAAACCGACGCGAAGAAGAACGCCGCTGCAAGCGACAAGCCGAGCGCGAAACCCGCCGGCGAGAAGTCCGCCCCCAAGCCCCAGTCCGCCGCAAAGGCGCAAAACGCGGCGAAGACACAGGACACGCCGAAGAGCCAAGCATCCACAAAGGCGAAGACGGCAGACAAGGCGAAGCAAAAGAGCGAACCGAAAATTGTCTTCCGGGTGCAGCTCGGCGCGGGGCGGCGCGAGATTTCCGAGACCGACCCGCAGTTCAAGGGACTTAAAGTGACGCGCCGCAAGGAGGGCGCGCTATACAAATATCTTTACGGCTCGTACGCCACGCACGCCGAGGCGCAGAAAGCGCTCACGGAGGTAAAGGCAAAGATACCCGCCGCGTACATCGTGGCCTACAAGGACGGCGAGCAAATCTCCGTAGCCGAGGCGCGGGCGGCGGCGAAACAGCCGGCAAAGACTAAGAACTAAACAAGGCAAACCAAGCCCCTGCGGCTTGAGACGGCAAAAGAAGACACTGTATCAGTAAGACGAAATGAAATATTTTAGCAAAGAAGTAAAAATCGCGCTGACCGCAGCCGCAGCGATTGCCCTGCTCTTCGTGGGACTTAACTTCCTTAAAGGCATAAACGTATTCAAGTCCACCAACACCTACTACGTCAAACTGCGTGACGCGGCGGGACTCACCATCTCCAACCCCGTCTACGCCAACGGCTACCCCGTGGGCATCGTGCGCACGATTGACTACGACTACGGGCGCGGCGAGGGCGTCGTGGTGGGCATTGAGCTCGACAAGGAAATGCGCGTGCCGCGCCAGACGCGTGCCGAGCTCGAGACGGAGCTTATGGGCGGCGTGAAGATGTCGCTCGTGCTGGGCCCCAACCCCACGCTCTATATGGAGCGCGGCGACACCCTGAGCGGCGGCATGCACTTGGGCTCGATGGCGAAGCTCGAAGCCATGCTGCCCGTCGTGGAACAAATGCTCCCGAAGCTCGACTCCATTATGGCCAACCTCAACAAACTGACCGCCGACCCTGCACTGGCGCAGACACTGCACAACGCGGCAGCTCTTACGGGCGAACTCAACCAAGCCTCAACGCGGCTTAACGCGCTGATGGCGGAAGACGTGCCGCAGATGATAGGCCGGCTCAACCGCACCGCCGCCAACGCGGAAAAGTTCAGCGGCAACCTCGCCGCGCTTGACGTGCAGAACACCATAAACAGCGTGAACGGCACACTGCAAAGCGTGCAGGAGCTCTCAGCCAAGCTGAACGGCGTGGCGGGCCACCTCGACACGCAGCTGAAAGGCACGGACAACACGCTCGGCCTCTTCCTCAACGACCGCGGCGTGTACGACAACCTCAACTCCACACTGCGCAGCGCGGACTCTCTTGTGACCGACCTCAAGGCGCACCCGAAGCGCTACGTGCACTTCTCTGTTTTCGGAAAGAAAGACAAATAAGCGGCAGGCACGCCGCCACTCTATAAAAGGAAACAAAGATGAGCGAATTTCCGAAATGGCTTCTCGCGCTCGCCGCGCTGTCGCTGACCCCGCTTTTGGCAAGCGTCTTCTACCTCTTCGGCGCAAAGCCTTTCGGCACGCCGCAAGGCGGAGGAGCGGCGGCGGAGTTCGGGCTGTATGTCGCCGCCCAGCTGCTGTGGATAGCGCCCATCGCACTCTTCTTCGTGTCGCTCGACCGCTACCGGCGCGGATACTGCCGCAGCGGCATAGCCCTCGTGGCGCTGGCCGACACATTGGCGGTTCTCTCCTTCGCCTTATTGGCGCTCTGACCGGCGCAATACCCACATACACTTAGCGCAGGCTTCCCCTACGGGTTGCCTGCGCTTTTGTTTCCGTTGGAAAATCCTCTTTCCCCTCATTCTTTCACGAGCGAAACGGACGGGGGCGGATTTCTCACAATACCTTGTCGTAGTCGAAAGCCTCGGGCTCTTCCTTGTTGACGACGATGTCGTAAGCCGCGCCCTCGCTCCAGTTGACGTCATACGGGTCGGGCGTGACGCGCCCGTTGAGGTGCAGGCTTTCAAGCACCCACTGCATATAATATGCAAACATGAAGCGGTGCTTCTTTTCTTCGCGCTCGAGCGTCTGCACATACGCGTCAAACGAGCCCGCCGTCTCGATGCCATTCAGCGCATACGTCAGACTGCTGCTAAGGCCGAAAAACTGCGTGTCGCCCACATACGCGCTCATGTCCTCCAACGGCAGGGTAAAGACAAACGGCGTCTCGTCGGGCGTATTGGCATATATCGCGTCTATGCCGCCCTGCACGTAACTCTTGCTGTAGATTGTGCCCCAGTCCTTGCGCGTCACTTTCCTGTCTTCCGGCACGGAGGTGGAGTTGGTGGCGAAGGCAAACTGCATAGACATTCCGCCTACCTCCCAAGTGCCTTTCGACGAGTTTTTCAAGGAGTGGTTTTCGTAGTTTGCCGCAATCCACGCGTAAAAGCCCTCGTACCTGCCGGAGATGGTCATAGCCTTCGCCAGCTTGAAGCCGTTGAGCGTCTCCGTCACGTCCGCCATCTTGGCATACACGCCCTCGGTCTTGCTGCGCTCTTGGTTGCGCATTCCCGCCGTGGCAAGCACGTAAAGCGGTATCGTCTCTCCGCCCGTGGCGTAAGGGTAGCTGGCGGTCATCCCCACGAGGTACTTGCGCACGCTGTCCGGATGGTTGGCCACGTCAGAGAGAGCCCCGCCCTTCGATGCCTTTGTCTCCTCGGCTGTTATCGGGTAAAGCCGCTGTATGGTGCTGTCCGCCTTTATCTCATACACTTTGAGCCGCGAGCCAGAGCTGCCCGCGTCGATGACGGCTATCTTTCGGGGCAAAGCAGCCTCCTGCCCGCCGCCCCCTCCGTCTGCGACATCGTCGCTGCACGAGGCGGAGCATAGAGCAAGAACTATACAAGAGGATAACGCCCAAAGCGTCTTGCGCGGCATTGTCAAATTCATTGGATATGGGGTTGCAGGTTATTACTAATGGGGGCGCACCGTCCCGTTGGCAAACAGACCGGCCGGTGCGCAAAATATTTGCAAACATAAGAAAAACGCCGTGCTCCGCCGGAAAGTGCCCGTGCTTTTATTGGGACACGCAGTCTCTTCACCTATTTGCTACCATACGAAGCCACGAAGTCGGAGCAAATCTTTGTCAGGCTATATCTACGGCGGACGCTCGACGCATTTCCGCTTGCAGCATTCTCTTTTTTCTCAAACTCCCCTCACAAAGTCGTCCCGCCCAGTCGGCGGCGGGGCAAAAAAGACGGCGGGCGTGCCATCTCGAAAGACGGCACGCCCGCCGTTTAAAGCGGAAAAGCGTGTGGGACGCACGCCAGCCGTGAAGCGGGGCGGGCGTTTGCGCCGACAAAGTGATTATTTCACCACAAGCTTGCGAGTGAGACGGCTGGCCGTAGTGCCAATGTTCAGCACGTACACGCCGGGAGCCATGCCGGAGAGGCTGATTGTCTCCTCCTGCCCAGTCTTGGGCGCGTCGATGTGGCGTGCGGAGACAAGCTGGCCGGCGGCGTTGTGGAGCGTGATGTCGGCATAGCTCTCATCATTATTGAAGAGCACGCGCCATGCGTCAAGGCCTTTCCACAGCGTGACGGGGGCGGCGGTGTTGAGCTTGCCAATACCCGACGGAGTCTTGCGATTGAGTGCCTCCTTTATGCCATTGTACGCGTCTATCTTGCCGTAGCCGGAGCGCGCGTCCCAAGTGGTGGCAGTGCCGGTGTACGAGTCGCGGCGGGCGGTAGTCTTGATGATGTCCACAATGTCCTCATAGGTCAGCGTGGGGTTGGCTTCAAGCCAAAGCGCAACTACGCCGGTCACCATGGGGCTTGCCATGGACGTGCCGCTCATCACGCCGTAGTAGTACTTCTTGCCGTCTTCGTCGGTCACAACGCTTGTAATGGTAAGCTCGGTATTGGAGAAGCCCGTGCCGGTCTTGGCGAAAGCGCTCTGTATGCAGCCGCCGGGGGCAGACACCGTAGGCTTCACCGCGTCGCCAAGCTGCGGGCCGGGGCTGGTGAACTTGCTCATCTGGCCTTTCACGCCGATGGCGCTCTGGTAGCTGTACGTGCGGTTGTCTACTGCGGAGGTGAAGTTGGGGTTGCTGTTGTAGGAGCCCACGGCGATGCTCTTCGCGGGGGAGCCACCGCCTTCGCCGCAGAGATAGTTGTCGTCTCCGGAGACGGTCTCTATGCCCGCCATCGTCGAGAACTCTTGCGCGTAACTGATGTTGTTGATCCACGCGTGGGCGGTCTGTCCCGCGTCGCCCGCGACCTCAATCATCAGCACGTAAGAGCTTCCCAGCCCCATCACGCTCGTAAGGTTGGTGGTAGCGCCGAAGAGGGTGACGTACTGCTTGTTGTTGTAAGGCGAAACACTGTTCACGTACGAGAAGCCGGCGCGGCTGAGCTGCGTGTCGGTGGGGTACTCCTTTGCCACGGTGCTGCCTACGCGGCGCACGAGCACGGGACGCATGGTGAAGTGCGTCGCGCCGTCGGTGGCTTGTCCCCACACCTGCACAGCTACGACGCCGGAGGTGTTGTCCGTGCCGGGTTTCGGGTAAAAATATTTCGTATTCTCGCTCTCGGTGAAATCGGCCTCGGCGTGGATGAGCTGCCCGCCCTCGTTGCCCATCGCGCCGACGAAGATGCCGCCCGCGCCGCTCAGCGCGGAGAGGCCCTGGTCGTAAGCCGTGGAGGCGTCATGCGGCCCGGCGTGTCCGCCGAAGCTCATATTGATTACCCAAGGCTTGCCCTGGTCCTCGGCAAACTGCTTTATGGCCTTAGCCTGCGCAAGCACCACGGACGAGGAGAAATCGGAGGGTGCCATTACGATGTCGGCCTCATAGGCGACGCCGTAAAGGTTGTTGTCCGAAATCTTGCTGCCGGCGGCAATGTTGGTGACGTGCGTGCCGTGGCCCATGCCCGAGCCGGAGCTTCCGCCCGAGGTGGGTATGGTGGTGGTGAGCTTGTTGTTGCGCCAAAGGGCTTTCACGCGGTCTTTGAAGGCGATGTGGTTGTATTCGAAAACCTGGTCTATTACGCCCACCACTACGCCCTTGCCTGTGAAGGGCGTGTCGAGCAGTGTGCCTTGGTGCACGCTGGTGGCCTTTATCTCGTTGCGTGCCAAGCTGAGCAGGGGGTGAAACTGCGTGGGCGCGTTGACATACAGCACGTCCTCGCGGGCTGCGAGCGTGGGGATGTAGCTCACGGGCACGATGGCCGTGACAAGGTCGGAGGTGATGACGGTGGCTTCGTGGCCGTCACCCGTTATGCTGGCTGCGACGGCGTCAGCGTCCTTCACGCTTATAGTGACGTTAAGCACGCTGTCTGCCTTGGCCGCTGCGCCCAAGCCGTTGGCGGCACGGCGGGCTGCGCCGTTTTCCACGAGCTGGGCAATCTCGCCGTCCCACTTCGCGCCCGTGTCGTGCAGCTCTATCTGCGCGAGCGAGGGAAGCGACATTAGGGCGCACGAGGCGGCCAGTAATGTTTTCTTATGCATTTTCGTCTTTGTTGTTGTTGTTCCTTAGATATTCCCCGCCGGCGCGTCACCGCGCAGCGGGGAAAAGATGTCAAGTCGCGACAAAATTACGATAAAACTATACAAGCCGGCACGTTATGCCGTTTTTTAACGACCGCCGCCGCATTTAATTAAGCAAACGGGAGCTGGCGTACGACGGCGCTGCCCGGGCATGACGGTTTCTTACGCGCGCGTGTACATATTAAATATATACGTGCGTATGTAATAATAAATGCGTTTGCCTACCGCCACACCGACACCGCCGCACCGCCATTGAGTTTCTAACGACACTTGCGCCAAAAAGGATTTAGGCCCCGAGCAAAAGGCACAAAAAGCGACTGGGAACGGGCGCACGGAGAAGCGGAAAAATAGGACACTTTTGCAGGCCTGCCCTCAGACGAATTTTTTATGTAAGTTTAACTACCTCCGATAGGGCAAGCCGATGCCATCCGGCACTTTCGGGACCCGCCAAGGCACTTCGCGCCGACGGAAATAGGCTTTGTAGCGACGGGAATACTTGGAGTTTTTCCTATATGTACACCCCGGCGGCGCTACATGTACATATAGGCGGCGCGTAAGTCGCTGAGAATCAACACAAGCAAAAAGAGAGAAGCAGCGGTCGCCGTTTCTCTCTTTTCACTACACAAAGATAATACATTTTCAGCCGTTTTCCAAATCGTCATTAACACTATTTACCGAATCGAAAAAGGAAAAATAGAACACTTTTCAGCGACTGTAGCCGCCACAGAAGGGATAAAAACGCTGCAAGCTCCTTGTCGCTGTCATCCCTGATATTTCATGAGCAGACAGCACGCGAAGCGGTGTTTTCCCTCCCCCACCCTAAACTGTCTTCTGCCGCTTTGGCAGAAAATGGCGGCACAAGGACGCGCCTCAATGCTGTTTCCCGCAAAAAAGAATGCCGTTTTCTGCGGAAACGGGAAGTTTGGCACGCCGATTGCAATAAGACAGGTGTCCCGCGAAAGCGGAGCGAAAGAAATTTGAAACAAACAAACAAAAACAAAGAATACAACTATGGGAAAGATTATCGGTATTGACTTGGGTACTACCAACTCCTGCGTCTCCGTCTTCGAGGGCAACGAGCCGGTGGTTATAGCCAACAGCGAGGGCAAGCGCACCACGCCTTCCGTCGTGGCATTCGTCGAGGGCGGCGAGCGCAAGGTGGGCGACCCCGCAAAGCGCCAGGCCATCACCAACCCGCAGCGCACCATCTACTCCATCAAGCGCTTCATGGGCGAAACGTACGACCAGGTGCAGAAGGAAATTGCGCGCATGCCTTACAAAGTGGTGCGCGGCGACAACAACACGGCTCGCGTAGACGTGGACGGACGCCAGTACACGCCGCAGGAAATCTCGGCCATGGTGCTGCAGAAGATGAAGAAGACCGCCGAAGACTATCTCGGCCAGGAGGTGACCGAGGCGGTCATCACCGTTCCGGCATACTTCTCCGACTCTCAGCGCCAAGCCACGAAAGAGGCCGGGCAAATTGCAGGCCTTGAAGTGAAGCGCATTGTCAACGAGCCCACAGCCGCAGCACTCGCCTACGGCATAGACAAGGCAAACAAGGACATGAAGATTGCCGTCTTCGACCTCGGCGGCGGCACGTTTGATATCTCCATCCTCGAGTTTGGCGGCGGCGTCTTCGAGGTACTCTCCACCAACGGCGACACCCACCTCGGCGGCGACGACTTCGACCACGTCATCATAGACTGGCTCGTGCAGGAGTTCAAAAACGACGAGGGCGCAGACCTCACCACCGACCCGATGGCTATGCAGCGCCTGAAGGAGGCCGCCGAGAAGGCCAAGATTGAGCTTTCCAGCAGCACCACAACGGAGATTAACCTCCCGTACATCATGCCCGTGGGCGGCGTGCCCAAGCATCTCGTCAAGACGCTTACGCGCGCCAAGTTCGAGGCCTTGGCCCACAACCTCATCGAGGCTTGCAAGGCTCCGTGCGACGCGGCTCTCAAAGGCGCAGGCCTGAGCACGGCGGACATTGACGAGGTTATCCTCGTGGGCGGCTCTACCCGTATCCCCGCAGTGCAGGACCTCGTGGAGAAATTCTTCGGCAAAGCTCCCTCCAAGGGCGTGAACCCCGACGAAGTCGTAGCTGTCGGCGCTGCTATCCAGGGCGCAATCCTCAACAAGGAGAGCGGCGTGGGCGACATCGTACTGCTCGACGTGACCCCGCTGTCTCTCGGCATCGAGACCCTCGGCGGCGTGATGACGAAGCTTATCGACGCCAACTCCACCATCCCCTGCAAGAAGAGCCAGGTCTTCTCCACCGCAGAGGACAACCAGCCCGAGGTGACCATACACGTGCTGCAAGGCGAGCGCCAGTTTGCCCGCGACAACAAGAGCATAGGCCGCTTCAACCTCGCCGGCATCGCACCCGCACGCCGCGGCGTTCCGCAAATCGAGGTGACCTTTGACATCGACGCCAACGGCATCCTCAAAGTCTCCGCAAAGGACAAGGCCACGGGCAAGGAGCAGGCTATCCGCATCGAGGCCTCAAGCGGTCTCTCCGAAGACGAAATCAACCGTATGAAGGCCGAGGCTGAAGCCAACGCCGAGGCTGACAAGAAAGAGCGCGAGCGCGTGGACAAAATCAACGAGGCTGACTCGATGATTTTCCAGACCGAGAACCAGCTCAAAGAGCTTGGCGACAAGCTCCCCGCCGACAAGAAGGGCGCGATAGAAGCAGCCCTCGGCAAGCTGAAAGAGGCGCACAAGGCACAGGACATAGCCGCCATCGACACCGCCAAGACAGAACTCAACAACGCATGGCAGGCCGCCAGCGCGGAGATGTACCAGCAGACCGGCGCGCAGCCCGGCGCGGGCGCAGGCTTCCAAGGCGGCCAGCAGTCCGGCCCTCAGCAAGGCTCTTCCCAAGCGCCCGGCAAAGACGACATCCAAGACGCCGACTTTGAGGAGGTGAAATAATGCCACCAAGCAAATACATAATAAACAATAAGCAAATGCGTGCAGCTCAATGAGTTGCACGCATTTTGCGTTTATAG
>CAVFVD010000040.1:0-16532 GCA_963625935.1 uncultured Oscillospiraceae bacterium
GTTTTTCCTACATGTACATCCCGGCAGCGCTACATGTACATATAGGAGTTGTGTAAGTTATTGATAATCAGTAATGCAATAAAGAGGGTGGAAACAACGTTGCTTCTACCCTCTTTACTATGCAAATATACGAAATATAAAAGCGGTTTGCAAGCCCCGCGAAATGCTCGCTTTGGGTGGCAATCCGCCAAATATGCCAATCCGACACCCGTTTTCCGCATACAAAAATGCGGCACGCGCGGGCTGCGTGCGGTCACTGCGCGGCTGCGGAGCGGAGCAGGGCGCGGGCGGTCTCTATGATGGTGTCCTCGCCTCGGGCGAAGTCGGCGTCGGTCAGGTTTGCCGCCACATCGGGGTCGATGCCCATTTCCGCGAGCCGCATCTCGCGGTCGTACATAGGGCAGGCAGAGAAGCGCAAGCTCCACCCGTTGGGCAGCTCGGCGGTGAAAGGCATGCCCGCGCCGCCACCCGTGCGGTCGCCCACTATCGTGACGCGCGGCAACCCTTTCAGGTACATCACAAAGCTGTTGGCCGCGCTGTACGTGCGGCGGTTGGTGAGCACGGCGACGGGTTTCTGCCACCTCAGACCGGAGAAAGGCTTGAGCGTCAGCGGCTGCGGCGTGGAGAAGTCGTCGTGTCCCGTCCCCGTCTTATGGCACATGTAGCCGGCGGTCTGTTCCTCGTTGACAAAGAGTGAGGCGAGCTTCTCGGCGGCGGTGAGCAGTCCGCCCCCGTTGCTGCGCACGTCCACTATGAGCGCGTCGCAGAGCGCGAGCGAGCGCATCATTTCTTGCAGGTTGCCGTCCCCGAAGTCGGAGGAGAAAGAGGAGCAGCGCACGTAGCCAATGTTGTCGTCGAGCGTGCGGAAGCTCAGGCCCGAGGCCGTCTGGTAGTCCTCCGTGCGCCCGAGGTAGCGGCGCGAGAGCGTGTCGCTGTAGTTGGCGGGATAGTCGTCATACCAGCGGCCGTACCGCGCCACGTCGTGCGCGGCGTAGAGATTGGCGTGGCCGTCGCGCAGCTCGGCCATCATGTTGGCGCACACTTCGAAGAGCTGCCGCTCGGTGAGGTCGGAGGAAACGGCGGGGGCGTATTTCGCCCGCACGGCCGTCCAGTCGAGACCGTACTCCTGCCGTTTGTAAGTGAAGAAGCAGTACCGCTCGTCAAGCGTGCGCCAAAGCGCCTCAAAGTTGCCGCTCGGAGTGTCGGCTTCCACCTCCTCCCGCACGCAGGAGCAGAGGCACAGAAGCGCGGCGGCGAAGGCGAGCGCGAGGGCGAGGGGGCGCGGGCGGCGTGTGTGGGTCAGCGTAGTATGCATATCCTGCGTGTGTAGCCTATCATGAACGTGTTGCGCCAGGCGTGCCGCTTGAGTCCGCCCAGCTTGCTCTGCCGCACGTCGGAGAGCCAGCCGAGGGTGACCTTTGCGCCCAGGACGGGCACTTCGAGAAGGGCGGTGAGGCGGGCGGACGGCGCGTTGGCGGGGTGGGTGAGGTGCACCGTCCCGCTGTTGTGCCCCAAGGAGAATATTTCGTAGTACGACTGTCCGTACTCCGGCGCAAACTGCACGCCGAGGGCGGGCGCGGAGACCTCTACCACGGCTTTCGCGTCGCCTTTGAAGAGCGGGAAGGTGTACTCGGCCAGCGCGGCGGCAAGGAGGGACGCGCCGAGGCGCCCCTGCGCGGGGTTGTTGGAAGCCCGCGTGTTGTAAGTGAAGCCGCCGCTGCCCTCAACCATTCCTCCCGCGCCAAGGCGCAGACGGACGGCGGGGCGCCAGTTGTAGAGCCAGCCGCCGGCGGCGGTGAACTCGCCGTCCCACTCCTTGCCGTCGTCGGTGGGCGAGTGCAGGTAGGCGAGCTGCGCGGTGTATTCGGCTGCGACGGTCACCTTTCCGCGCCCCCACCGCGCCTTGCGCTCTGTGCGGTGCAGCAGGGCGTAGTCCGGCCCGGTGTACTCGAGCGGCGTGAGGTAGGTGTCGAGCACGTTGCCGCGCCCTGCGCCCCAAAGCCACGCGCGGTTTGTGGCGGCCGCCTCGCGGTGGGGCGGCATCACGCACCGTGCCGTGCGCGGCACGCGCGGCGGTACGGCGGTCGCGGCTGTCGTGTCGGCGTGCGAAACGGCTGCCACGCTGTCTCCTGCCGTCTGCGCGTGGAGCGGGGCGGCGGCGAGAAGCAGCGCGGCGACAAGCGCCGCGAGCGGGAAGCGTGTGTGGCGGGCGCGCTCGGTCATTTTTTCTTACGCCCCTTTATTATAAGGTACACCACGGCCACAGCCGCGAGCGCCAGAAGCACGTAGCCTATCTCGTGGCTGTACTTGGTGGCGAGGCGGTAAACGTCGTCCGTGGTCTTCACGTCGGTGTAGTGGTAAATTGCCACGCCGATGAGCGCCAGCACGCCGTTCCACGCCGCCGCGCCGAGGGTGGTGTAGAGCAGGAAGGAGGAAAGGCGCATGCCGGCAAGTCCGGCGGGGATGCTGATGAGCTGGCGCACGGCTGGCACAAGGCGGCCGAAGAACGTGGAGGCCGCGCCGTGGCGGCGGAAAAACTCTTCCGACTTCTCCACGCCTGCGCGGTCGATGAGGCAAAGATGCCCGATGCGGCTGTCGGCAAAGCGGTAGATGATGGGGCGTCCCAGCCACTTGGCGAGATAGTAGTTGGCCAGCGCGCCGAGGTCCGCGCCCAGTGTGGCGAAGACTATGACGAGCGCCACGTTCATCCCGTTGCCCGGTGTCATGGCTTTCCATGCCGCCGGCGGCACTACTACTTCGGAGGGAAAGGGAATAAAGGAGCTTTCGATGGCCATAAAGAGGGTGACGACCCAATAGTTGAGGTTTTCAAGCACCCACCTGAAAATTTCGGCTGTGTCCATAAAGTGTGTTTCTTGTGTTAGGTGTTTTTACGGCGGGGCCGCGCGGCGTGTGTCCCGCCCGCCAAGCCCGGCGCAAAGGTAGTGGAAACAATCGGATTGCGCCGCCCGCACCGCCGCGCTCCGCGCTTTTCGCACGGACGGCGGACGCGGCAAAGGGGATTTTCCTAAATTTGCGTGCTTACTGATAACAAGACGAAAAGATGAAGAAACTATGGACGGGGCGCGCCGCTCTGGCGACGCTGGGCGCAGCCGCGCTCCTCTCGCTCTCCTCTTGCAAGGGGAACGGAAAAGCCACCGGCGAGTGGCTCACGGAAAACGACGTGCGCGTGGCGGTAGACAACACCTTCGAGCCGGTTTTGGCGGAAATGGCGCAGACCTTCGGCATGGCGCACATAGAGGCCAAGATGAAGCCGCTGTACCTTAGCGAGGACAGCGCGATACGCCTCCTCGTCGACGACAGCCTGCGCTGCTGCGTGGTCACCCGCAAGCTCACGGAGCAGGAGGTCAAGACTATCAAGAGCCATGACCAGCTCACGCCAAACCAGTCGCTTATCGCCACCGACGCGATTGCGCTTGTGGTGAACAAGGCCAATACCGACTCGCTCATAACGCTTGACGAGATACGCGGCATAGTGTCCGGGCGCATCACGCGCTGGGAGCAGCTGCACGCACACACGCGCAGCGGCGAGCTGAAGCTGGTCTTCGACAACTCGCGGTCGAGCACCGTGCGCTTCATGCGCGACTCGCTCTGCGGCGGAAAGCAGATAACCGGCAATGTCTACGCCTCGGACGGCGGCACCAACGTCTCCGTGCTGGAGATGGTGCGCCGCGACCCGGACATGATAGGCGTGGTGGGCGCAAACTGGCTGATGGGCGACAGTCAGACCGCGCTCTCCGACTTCAGCGTGCTTGACGTGAACGTGATGCGCGTAAGCCGCTCGGCAGGGGACGACGCCAAGTACGTGCGCCCTTACCAGTACTACATCGCCACAGGCGATTACCCGCTTTGGCGCTCGGTGTATGTCATCCACACCGACCCGCGCTCGCAGTCCATGCTCCGTTCGTTCTACTACTTCCTTAAAGGGCAGAAGGGGCAGACTATTATCTGCAACGGCTCGCAGATGCTCCCTAACTCGCCCGTGCAGATTAAGGCCGTGGACGTGCAGTAGCGCGCCGGCGCAAAACAAAAAAGGCGGCGGGCGGTCCGGACTTTTGTCCGAGCCGCCCGCCGCTGATGTTTGCGGTATTGGGTTTTCGTGCCTTTAAGCCTTTTTCTCAAGCTCCGAGTTCTCAAAGCGCAGCGAGCCGGAGGAGTCTGCCTCCACGCGTACCGGGCGCGACTTGTCCACCGAGCCGGAGAGAAGGGCGCGGCTAAGGTCGTTGAGCAGCATAGTCTGCAGCGCGCGCTTCACGGGACGGGCGCCAAACTCCGGGTCAAAGCCCGCGCTTGCCACGGCCTCTATCGCGGAGGGCGCTACCTCAAGCCGCACGCCCTGCGCTTCAAGCCTGCGCACTACGCCGCCCACCTGCAGGCGCACAATCTGCTCGATCTGCGGCTGCGTCAGCGGCTCAAACATGATGATGTCGTCGATGCGGTTGAGAAACTCCGGCCGCACCGTCTTCTTCAGCATCTCCAGCACGCCGGCCTTGGCTTCCGCCACGGCTTTACCGCGCTCTGCCGCGCTTTTGCCCGTCACGCCTTCAAGTTTCTGCTGGATAAACTGCGAGCCGAGGTTTGAAGTCATGATGACAATGGTGTTCTTGAAGTTGACCGTACGCCCCTTGTTGTCGGTAAGGCGGCCGTCGTCAAGCACCTGCAAGAGAATGTTGAACACGTCGGGGTGCGCCTTCTCTATCTCGTCAAAGAGCACCACGCTGTACGGCTTGCGGCGCACGGCCTCGGTGAGCTGTCCGCCCTCCTCGTAGCCCACGTAGCCCGGAGGCGCGCCCACGAGCCGGCTGACGCTGAACTTTTCCTGGTACTCGCTCATGTCGATGCGCGTCATCATATTCTCGTCGTTGAAGAGATACTCGGCGAGCGCCTTGGCAAGCTCGGTTTTTCCCACACCCGTAGTCCCAAGGAAAATGAAAGAGCCTATCGGGCGCTTGGGGTCTTGCAGTCCGGCGCGGGAGCGGCGCACAGCGTCGGCCACGGCCTGTATGGCTTCGTCCTGGCCTACGACGCGGCGGTGCAACTCCTCTTCGAGGTGGAGCAGCTTCTCTCTCTCGCTCTCCATCATCCTTGACACGGGTATGCCCGTCCAGCGTGCCACGACGTCGGCTATGTCGTCCGCCGTCACTTCCTCTTTCACCATCGCCTCCGCGCCTTGCCGGCTGCGCAGGTCCTCTTGCCGGCGGGCTATGTCGTCAGAGAGCTGGCGCAGCTTGCCGTAGCGTATCTCCGCCACCTTGCCGTAGTCGCCCTCGCGCTCAGCCCGCTCGGCCTCAAACTTAAGCCGCTCCATCTCCTCCTTGTCCTGCTGGATGGCGGAAAGCGCGTCCTTCTCGCCCTGCCACTTGGCGCGCAGATTCTTCTCCCGTTCGGAGAGCGAGGCAATATCGCGGCCAAGCTGCTCAAGCTTCTGCTCGTCGCCCTCCCGCTTTATGGCCTCGCGCTCAATCTCCAGCTGGCGCAGGCGACGGGTTATCTCGTCAAGTTCCTCGGGCTGCGAGTCGCGCTCCATACGCAGCTTGGCAGCGGCTTCGTCCATGAGGTCAATGGCCTTGTCTGGGAGGAAACGGTCGGTAATGTAGCGGTGCGAGAGCCGCACGGCGGCAATCAGTGCGTCGTCTTGTATGCGGACGCGGTGGTGGTTTTCGTACCGCTCTTTCAGGCCTCGGAGGATGGAGACCGCGTCCTCGGGCGACGGCTCGTCTACCATCACCGTCTGGAAACGCCTTTCGAGTGCCTTGTCTTTCTCAAAGTATTTCTGGTATTCCTCCAAAGTGGTGGCGCCGATGCTTCTCAGCTCGCCGCGGGCAAGCGCCGGCTTGAGAATGTTGGCTGCGTCCATCGCGCCCTCGCTCTTTCCCGCGCCCACAAGGGTGTGTATCTCGTCTATGAATAGAATGATGCCGCCCTCGGCCTTGGTCACTTCAGAGATGACGCTTTTCAGCCGTTCTTCAAACTCGCCCTTGTACTTCGCGCCTGCCACCAGCGCGCCCATGTCAAGGGAGTAGAGCCGCTTGTCGCGCAGGTTGTCGGGCACGTCGCCGCGCACAATGCGCTCGGCAAGCCCTTCCACGATGGCGGTTTTGCCTGTGCCCGGCTCGCCGATAAGGATAGGGTTGTTTTTCGTGCGGCGCGAAAGTATTTGCAGCACGCGGCGTATCTCTTCGTCGCGCCCAATCACGGGGTCGAGCTTTCCCTCGCGGGCTTCAGCCACGAGGTCGCGGGCGTACTTGGAGAGTGCCTGGTAGGTGTCCTCGCTTGTTTGTGTCGTGGCTTTGCTTCCGCCGCGCAGTTCCTTTATGGCCTCGCGCAGACCGTTTTCGGTCACGCCTGCGCCGCGCAGTATGCGTGCCGCACCGCTGTCCACGGTGAGCAGAGCCAGCAGCAGCGGCTCGAGGCCGGTGTAGGTGTCGCCTTCCTTGCGGGAAATCTCGGCGGCTTTAAGCGCCACCTTGTTTGCCTCGCTGTCAAGGTACGGCTCTCCGCCGCTCACGCGCGGCAGGTGGGAGAGCTCCGCCTCGGCGGTCTTTGCAAGCGCGTCGGGGCTTATCCCGAGTTTGCCGAAGACAAATTGCGTCACGTTTTCGCCTACCGCCAGCACGCCGCAGAGCAGGTGCGTCGGCGTGACGGCCTGTTGCCCGTGCCCGGTGGCCAGCTCTACGGCCCGCTGCACCGCTTGCTGTGCCTTGATGGTAAAGTTGTCGAATGTCATATCTTGTTTCTCCTTTCTTTTTGCATGGTGATTGAAGCCCTTGTTCGGCGCGTCCGTGCGCCGAGCTTCGTCCCTCTAAGTAGCAAACGCGTTGCCAATGCCGCCCAAGCCGGTTTTCGTCGGCATTTGGTGACAAAATGGCAGATTTTTCAAAGGAGAAACAGGCGCGGCATTACTTTGCGGGCGGACTGACAAGGAATGCTGCAGCGGCGTAACCGCACCAGTAGCCGAGCGCTCCGTCCACGTTGCCACGGAGATTGCGCGTGACGGTAAAGAAAGGGTTGCGGGAAAGGCTTGCCGACTCTTCGTAGCTTTCCCAAAAGGCGTAGGAGGCGGAGTCGACGGCGGCGACTCTCACAAGCGGCATGCGCTTGCGGCGGAAAAAGGGAGTGTCTGCCGCGCCTGCCTCGTAGGGCGGGTAGACCGGCAGGGCGGCGGAGGCGGTGACGCTTTCGGCGGGGTAGAGCGACAGGCGAGAGGGGAGCCATTGGCGGTCGTCTCCGGCGGCGTAGCACACAAACATCTTCACGCCCGCCGCCCCTTCGCCCAGAGGCGCGGACAGCGTGGCCCGCACCTCATATAGTGTGTCGCTGGCGGCGCAGGGGACGGCTTCAACGCTTTTCACGCGGACCGGAGCCGGTATGGTGGTCACTGCCTCGGCGTGGTAGAGGCCGCAGTCAACTTTCAAGCGGTACGTGTGACCGCTTCTTCCGCGCAGGTCTGAGGTGGTGTAGCCGTAGGGCGGCTGGTAGCCGCTCATGGGTTTGCCCGTAAGCACCACTGTGTTGCCCTCGTCGTCGCTCACCTCTACTCTCGCCCAGCGCAGGACGTGGTCGGACAGCTCCAATTCCCGACTTTCGCCCGAAGAAATGGGGACGCAGGTGGTGAGAAGCACGCGCGGAAAGCCGCCGTCGTCTATCCATCCCTCCACCACCATAGGGACTGCCGCCTCTTTTTGCGTCTCCTCTTCGCATGAAAACAAGGAAAACGTTGTTGCAAGCAAGAGCGGGAGTGCGGAAAAGAAAAGGCTGCGGATGACCTTTAAGAGAAACAGAGCGAGGCGCATTGTTTTGTCAGAATTTGAGGAAGTAGCTGAAGGAGGGAAGCGGACGGCCGATGTAGAAAACGGGAGCGAAGCGCACGACCCCTTTGCCGGAGCGTAAACGGTATAGAGAGACATTGTCGCGCCCGGTCACGTTGTAGAGCGAAACGTTGATTCCCTGCTCGCGCCCTTTGCGGCGAGCGAATGTCCAGTTTGCCGAAGCGTCCACACGGCAATATAGCGGAAGCCGCTCGGCGTTGTGCTCGCCGTACTGTGCCATGACGTAGCGGCTCAGTAGATAGAAGCCCTCTGGCGCGGTATAGGGCGTGCCGCTCGCCACTACTGCCGTGGCTGACAGCGTAAGCCGCCGCCCCACGCGGAGGGACACCACGGCGTTTGTCTCGTGTATGCGTTCGTAAGAGGATGGGTAGCACCCCGCCAAACTTACTTCCTCGAAGTACCGCCAAGAGCGTCCCCACGAGTAGCTTACCCAGCCGCAGAACGGGCCCGCTTCGCCGGAGATTTGCACGCCGACTCCGTAGTTCAGTCCGCGTCCCCGCAGCAGCGCGTTGTCAAGACTGTACGCGCCAGTAAGCAGGTCGAGCACATTGTCCCCGTACTCGGTCTGGTTGTGCAGCCGCTTTAAGTAGCCTTCAAACGACACGTGCATTGCGCCGCCGAAGAAGCTGCCGTCGTATAGTAATGAAAGCGTTTCCGCCCGCTGTGGCTGCCAGGCGGAGGAGGCGGGAAACCAAAACTCCGTAGGGAGACCGAGCGAGGAGAAACCGGCTTGGTGGAGGTACTGCCGCTTTATGGCGGCACGCAGAGCAAGCGTGTGCGCCGGGGCGGGGAGCCACGAGATAGAGAGAGAGGGCGAGATGTGGAAAAAGGCCTTTCCGTCGGGCGGCGCATAGAGTGTGCCGCGCAGGCCTGCCTTTGCACGCCAATGCCCTCCGCCGAAAGTCTGCGACCATTCGCCCCACGCGGCGGCTTCGTGTGCCCGCTCCTTGGGCTGAGGCACGAGCGGCAGAGCGTATGTGCTTTGCGCGGTGGGAGACTGCGGCTGCACGTTGTGGAAGTCGTACCGCGTCCCGAAGCGCCACAGTCCGTTGCGGCTTTTTCCTGTGAACGTATGGGAAAGTGTGCGGATGGAGGCGGGGATGTCTATGCGCGTGGCTTCTTGCTGTATGGAAAAACGGCTTTCGTAGCCGCTGAGCGAAACGCTATGGGAAAGCACAGCGCGTTTCCCAAGGTATTCCCAGCGCAAGGCGGCGGCGTAGTTGTGCCAAGTCATGCGGCAGCCCGAGAAGGATGCTTCGTCGTCAAGTCGGGCGTTGTCCTGGCCGTAGTAGAAATCGGCCGTGAGGCTGTGCCTTGGCGCGGGGCGTGCCGAGACCGTGAGGTTGTAGTCGCCGAAGCCGTAGTGCAGTCGGCTGTCGTCAAAGCGGAGCCAACGGCCATAGAGGAGATTGAGATAGGCTTGCCGCGCGGAGGCGGTGACAAGCAAGCGCGGCGAGACGGAAAGCCGCGCCGTGGCTTGGGAAGACATTGGTCCGGCTGACAACTCGCCGTGCAGCGCGGGACGTGTCGTTGCTTCGCCGGCTAAAGAAGTAGAGTCTGGCACGCAGGCGGCGAGAGCGGGCAGCTCCATACGCAGCCAGCCCCCGAGGCGGGCGGGGGCTTCCGCGCCGGTCTGTGTGTCGAGGAGCATGGCGGGAAAGTGCGGCGCGTTGAAAGTGGAGAAAATGCCAAGCAAATGGGCAGGGTTGTAAATCACCGCGTCTCCCGACATCACGGCGTTATGTCCGGCGGAGCAGCCCTGCACGTGCAGTCCCGCGTCATACTCAGAGGAGGTCTGTACGGCGGGCAGAGTCTGCGTGTAGCGCAGAGGGTCGGCGTTGCCAAGTATCTGTGGCAGCTCGCGCATACGCCGCAAGTCCCACCGCGTGCTTCCTGCCGCGCTGCCCCTAAGCGGGTCCGCCCTGCGCCACGCCCTCACGCTCGCCTCGCCCAGCTGCCGCCCGCGTGTGTCGCTTCCTGCCGCCGCTCTGTCGGAGCGCAGACTGTCTGCCTCCTGCGCGGCGAGTGCGGAGGGGCATGCAAGGGCGGCGGAACACATTATTATATATAGTATGTCTTTGGGCGTGCGGTGCCGCATAGGCTTTGACGGTATTTCGCGCGTGCTTATTTCGCTTTTTAGGTAAAACTCCGCCCCGCCTTCCGCTTTGTGGCGCGGCGGCGGGGCGGCTTGTGCAGATTTCCGACGGACTCTTCCTCTTCGTAGCGCAAGGGGAAAGTCCGCACGCGTCACTCAGCCCATTTAAGAAGTTTCTCGTACGCGTCGAGCATATCTATGAACGCGTCTATCGTTGCGGCGAAACGCTCCTCAGAGAAATAGCTGTCCTTGTCGAATATAGTGTATGTGGAGCCGTCGGCGAAGGCTATCACCGGCACGCAGTGCCATTCTGTCTCAGTGTATGTGTTGTACCGCTGTGTGTAGGAATTCCAGACGTACCGAGTGCTTTCTTCAGAGAGGGCAGCGGCTTTTATCGTGGCTTGGCGCGTCGCCGTGCCATCGTAGTATACGCCTAAGTCTGCCATGTCGTTGACTTTCGCCACGCCGGCGCGGCATGCGGCCTCGTTGTCGCAGTTGTCCGCGTCTTCGCACAGGGAGACAAGTTTTTTGATGTTGGGGGTTGTGCCCTTAATCTGCACTCCGCCCATAATGTCAATGCTGAACGATGTCGCGCCGAAGCCGGTGAGCTCGTCGTTGTCCTTGTTGACGCTAATGTCTGCCGCACCTGCCTCGAGCGTGAGTAAGTTTTTTGCCCCGTGCGCTAAGCTGCCTTTCATCGAGCCCGTTCCGGCTTTCCCGTTGTGCGAGCTCTCTACGCTCCAGGTGTAGTCGCCTACGCGTGCCTCCGTCTTTACGGTGAGACCGTCCTTGGAGAAATTGTAAGGCATTTCCTTAGTGCCGTTGGCAAATTGGCTCAGGTCAATCGTCAGCGCGAGCGCGGTCACCGTTTTCCCGTTTTCGGTCAGCGTGAGGTCAATGCGCTCGGGCACGAGTACGTATCCGTATTCGTAGCTTTCGTAATAGTGCATATCGTTGTACTTCCCGGTGTTATAGTCATACGACCAGCCCGACTCGTATTCGCCGTCTTCGCCCACGTACACCTTTTTCGTGTTGCCGGACGGCTTTATGGAAAGCACGCACTCCTCTCCCGCCGCGTTTTCAAAGTAGAAGGCGAGGTTGTCCGCCTTTTCGTATGTCCAGTCTGTCTTTCCCGCGCGGAAGTGTCCCTTGAACTGGGAAAGGTCGATTATTCGGTCGTACCACTCTTCGGTGTAGAATACCGTGTAGGTGTATTTCTGCCCGTTTCTGTCATAGGACGTATATTCGTCGCTTGATGTTTCAGATTTCGTGGGACCGGAGAGCATTCCGTCAAAAATGCCCTCAAACACCCTTTCAACCTTGCTGTTGCTGAAGTCCTCGTTGTCTATGTACGCCGTGGCTATATGCTTGGCGAGCGTGTTGAGGCTTTCGACGTTTTGCGCCGCTGTCTCTTCCATGAAAGCCTTGGCCACGGCTTCCAGCTTCTGCTTTTGCACATCGGTAGAAGCGCCCTGTCCTGTGTCACCGGGTGTATTGGTGCTTGTGCTCTCGTCATCGCTGCACGCTGTGAAAGCGATAGGCGCGGCTGCCAACGTTGCAGCCAGAATAAAGGCATAGTGCTTTTTCATAGTGTCTATTTTAAGTAAAATTGAAAAGAGTTGCGGGCAAAATAACGCCGCCTTGCAGCTGCAAATATACATATTTCGGGCAAAGTCGCAAAGTGACCTGTATTGCTTTCCAAAAGACTGTTAATTGACGAAACCGTTTTGTATCGCGCTGCAACTGTTCCGTTTTTCCGCAAAAAGGAGGTTTGTAACAGTGAAAAACGCTCTTTTGAGGAAGAAAAGAACACTTTTTTGCCCGCAACCCGCTGTGTGTGGCGGCGGGACTTGGTACTTTTGCGGCAAAATAAAGGGATTGTCTGGCGGAAAAACGGGCGTGGGCGGCCACGCGCCGTTTTGAGCGGGACAAAATGCACAAAAAAAAGTAAGCCGCGTGCGGAAAAGGGGTGGGGAGGCCTGCACGCGGGAGAAAGAATTTGTACGAAATGGACAACACGACACAAAACACGTCGCAGCTCAGCCGCGAGGAGAAGTTGCGCCAACTGTCGGAAAGCTGTGTGATGCTCTTCGACAGGGTGGGCGGCGGCGGAAGCGGCGCGGTGCGCACCGACGCGCACATCGCTCTGCTGTGCCTCGCCGGCAGAGCCACCTGCCGCATCGGCGACGAGACCTTTGCCATAGAGCGGGGCGACCTTTTCATCTCCTCGCCCAACACTTTCATTGAAAACTCAAAGGAGAGTGCCGACTTCCGCTGCCGCGCGATGGTCTTCGCGCCGGAGTTTTTTGAGGACATGTTTATTCTCGGCGGCACTTCGTGGGAGATTCACAACCACCTCGAAAGCCATCCCACGCTGCGGCTCGGCGAGGGCGAGATACGCCGTTTCTGCGACAACTACGACTTCCTTAAAGCCAAGCTCGCCGCCCCCCATCCGCCCCACCAGAGAGAGATGGTGCAACGGCTGTTACACGCCATGATGTACGAGTTTTGCGACATAATCCTCCCCAAGCTGCCGCCCGTGCCTACGTACACGCCCACCGAACACACGTTCCGCCGCTTCGTGTGCCTTTTGGAGCAAAACACGCCGCGCTGCCGCGATGTCACATGGTACGCCGACAAGCTCTGCCTCACGCCCAAGCACCTTTCGGCCATTTGCAAGCGCTTCTCGGGCGACTCCGCCGCCGTGCTGATACGCTCCTTCACGCTCAAGCACCTCAAGCGCCTTTTGCGCGACCCTGCGAAAAGCGTAAAGGAGATAGCCGCAGAGACCGGCTTCGACAACGTCTCCTTTTTCGGGAAATACATAAAGCGCGAGCTGGGCATGTCCCCGCGCGAGTACCGACTGAGCCTGACGGAGTGAGCGGCGGGGCGGATTGTGGGGGCGGGAAGCCCTTTATGATGGGTGCATGTAAGCACTTTGAAGCCCCTCGCTGCGGCGTAAGCGCTCGCACATCCCCAAAATCTCCGCCGCAGCGGCACGCCCGTGCGCGGAGATGCGTATTTTTGCCAAAAGTCATTAGGAGGCCAAGGAAAATGAGCAAGAAAGGCAAGGACATCGCCCTTTTTGGCGTTCTGCATAGAGGAGTATGCGGCTGCGAAAGGGATGACGGGCACGGAAGCCCTTGGGCTGTTTTCGCGCTATGGCGTGACGGGCTACCTTTGCGAGTGTTTCGAGCCGCTCCATACGCAAGGGCTTTTCGCACAACCGCTACATAGTCACGAGCCTGTGGCTAATCACTTCAAGGTTGACGGGAGGGCGGTCTCGTCAACAATGTAGCCGCCCTGTCGGCGGACGCAGGTCTTCTCGTCCCACGCGCCCTCTTGAATATTGGACGGGTACTTCTCTTCGTACTTCATTTCTCTTTCTCTTTTGGTTGGTTAGTCCTTTGCAAGTGCTTTCTGCGCCTCCTGCATCTTCTTGGCAAAGTCATCGTCTGTGTCAAGTCCGCCGCTGCCGTTGAAAGGCACATCGGGCAGTCCGAGGGAGGAGAGCATCTCCTTGCGTTCCTCGGCAAACTCTTGCTCTATCCGCGCCGCCAAAGTCTGCGCATCCTCTTCCTTTTCCAGCTTGTAACGGCTTACAAACTTTGCGGGAATGTTTTTCAGTTGGGGCTGGCTAGCGAGAATGGAAGAAAGCTTCTGCGCCTGTTCCGCGTCCTTGAAGGGCTGGATGGCTTCCGCGATCTTCGCGCTCAACAGCTCGCTGACTTGTTCAAGGGTTATCTCGTTCCCGCCCGTTGGCTCGGGCTTCGGCTCGGGGTCGGCGTTCGGCTTTATGTACCCCTTGTACTTGTTCTCAACTTGCGATGCGTAACGATTGCCGATTTTCTGCATCATCTCAACGTAGTCAGCCGCACCGCCCACGGCGTTGCCTATCTCCTCCTCCGTTGCTTCGTCAGTGAGGTTCTTGCCCAAAATGTCGGCAAGCCCCTCCAATTCGGCTTGATTAAAGCCCTTGTCCGCAAACTTGGTCTTTAATGCTGCAATCAGTTTTTTCTTCATTTGATAGCGTGGTTGTTTGTCGCTAAGTTATAAGGGGGCGGACGCTCCCTGCAAAAGTTTTTTCGGGAAATCACCGATTTTGGCGCGAAATAAAGCGTTTGAGGAGCGCGGAGACCGCTTTTCGGGAGGTTGCTCTCCTGTTGCAAATTCGATAAATGTGCAAGCCCTTTCTCCGCAGGCACGCGCTGCGGTTCTCATCGTGCGCGAAAACTTTCCCGCGAAAAGATTTGCAACGTATTGAAAAGGCAGTTTATATTTGCAGCAAATAAAAAGCAAACGAAATGAGGTTGTCTATATACGCTATGGCTTACGCGCACACTATAGGCTTTGACACAGCTAAGCGGGTTGGCACTTTTGAGGGCTGTCCGCTATATGTTTGCGACTTTTACCCAAACAGAGAAGATTGCCCATGCATCGGGCTTCCGCAATATGTAATCATTAAAGATTTGAAAGCCGTTCCTCTCTCCTTGGAGGACACGATGCTTATCTTGCGCGAAAGGAAAAAGAAGCGCAAGAAAAGGCAGAATAAATAAACGAGAAGGGTGGTATGATTCCTAATGACGGTAGATTGAACGTCGCTGGACAAACCACCCTATTTTTTATTTTTTCTTATATATGGCGTAAGGGATTTCCGTGTTGTTCCTGCACACTTCGGTCTTAATAATCCACGTTTCCCCGCCTTTTTCTATTTCGTACACGTTATAGTAAAGCACACCCCGCTTTCTCTTTTTCGCAATATTCCTTTCGTCAACAAGATTCCCCTTGTCTTTATTCTCTCCGAGCTCGGATTTCCCCTTAAAGTCCATCGCATTAGAATGAGACGCGACATACAAGAACATATCAGCCTCCGCCTCGTTCTTCGCGTGTACGATGCTCCTCTTTATGGAGCTTGCTGTGTATCTTAATTCGCCGTCTTTCAGCTTTGCCCCCTGCTCCAATTTCAATATTTCGGAAGATATTTTCTTGCGGTAATCTATAATCTTCCGCGAAAGGTTCACCCTCGTAGACCCGACCACTCTTGTGTAAGCGTTTCCGTCAAAAGTCACATTGTCATCATAGGCTCTCTTCGCGCTAAGGAATGACGTGCGCAAGTCGGGGCGTTCCGAGGGTCTTACGACATTCCAGTCCTCCGCGTTAAACAAAAGATTGTCCACGCGGTAAGCACTTACGCACTTTATTTTCTTCGCATACTCCTTGTCAAAGAAATTGCGTTCGCCCGTCTGCGGGTCGTACCAAAGTGCCGAGCCGTCCGCCTTGCGCTCCATCGTGACAATATGTCCGTATTCCTCCCCTTTCCATTGGAACGAAACGTGGTAGCGTCCCGTCTCGCCCGTGCGGGCTTCTATCTCTTGCAGCAACTCCCGCAAGGGTACTCCGATAATGCTTCCCGCCCTTGAAAACTTGTAGCCGAATGTCTCGGGGCGTTTAAGCTGTGTGCCGTCTGCGGTTTTCCAGCAACGCCACGTCCCGTTCGCGAGGAGGTTCGGGTCGTCCCCTTTTTTCCAATTGGGCTGCGCCGTCACGTCAAAGCCGCGCATTCTAAGTTCGTGCGCAACCACCGAGGACTGGCAGTTCACCCTAAACGCGTGCGCCGTGTGGTACTCTATGTTACCCCGCCCGTTGTCGGCTTTCTCAAAGTCCATTGATACGCCGCGCTTCGCTTGCACGAATTGCTCTATCTCCTTGAAATTGTCTTGCAGCGGCTTTGAGTACCCTCTTGCGTCCCATCGTGCGAGCGTGTCGTTTATTTGCGCGTCCGTCCTCGCCGCGTGCCGCGCCCGCGCCGCTTCAAGTATCTGCTCGCGGCGCGACAAGTTCGGGGCGGTCTGCGCTTCCGTCCGCATTGCGGGCTTTGCGTCCTCTTTCCACCCGAGGTATTCCCCGACCCGCTCTTTGTTGTCCCGTACAAAATACGGGAGCTTGCCCCGCTTCCGCGCCTTGGCGAGGTTCTCTTTGTTTCGGTCAAGCCAGTTCTTGAATTTCTCGGGGATGCCGGGTACGAGGTTCGGGCTTTTGTACGCCTCGTATACCTCTTTCGGCAGGGAACGCAGCCGCTTCCACTCCTCGCTGTCCCTGTCTATCATTATAGGCGACTGCGAGCAACGGCAGCGCGGATGCCACCCGCGCCACATAAAGTCTTTCGGATAGTCCCCCTCCAGCTCATCACAAATGTCGTGTGCAGGATGGTTGCCCGAAAGGCGGATGCGGATGCCAAGGACAAAGGGTTGCTCGCTCCACCGCGTGCAGTTGGCGTAATTGTACGCCATGTTCGTCTCCGTGATAGTCAGCCGCAGGGCGTTCTGCTGCGCGGAGCGGTAAACGCCCGCGCCGACCGCCGCGAGGTCTTCCTTGACAAAACGCACCTTGCCGTCCGCCCCGACCACTCTCCTGCGCCATCACTTTTTGAGGTGGTAGCGGCGGTACATCATATCTGGGTTGTTCAAGTATTATAGCTGTCCGCTAAAACTTTTTCTGCTCAAAAAGTTTTAGCGGACAGCAATAAATATAAAACTATTGCTGTCCGCTAAAACTTCTTTGAGCGGAAAAAAGAAGGGGCTGGATTCCTC
>CAVFVD010000041.1:0-15723 GCA_963625935.1 uncultured Oscillospiraceae bacterium
GGAATACTTGGAGTTTTTCCTACATGTACATACCGGCGGCGCTATATGTACATATTCGCGTCCCGTAAAACGCTGACAATCAGTACAACGCCAAAGAGGGGAAACGCGCGGAGCGTCTCCCCTCTTTTATATAGCAAAGATAATACATTTTCCTCCGTTTTCCAAATGCCCGCCCCGAAGTGTTAAAAGGCGATTTCGTACGAAAACGGCTGAAAAATTTACTTTCAGTCCTGATTTTCCCTCGGCGAGCACCTACTACCTCCCGCCAAGCAGAACACTTCTGCCGCGTCAAGACGGCAAAACGCTTGCCCGGCAAAAGGGGCACGAAGCGGGAAAACAAGGTCTCCCCCACTCCGCCGCGTGCATGCTTACTTTACAAGCGCGAGCGTGTCGGAAGCGATGAGCAGCTCCTCGTCCGTGGGGACAACAACTATCTTAACGCGGCTGTCGGGCGTGGAAATAATTTCCTCGTCGCCGCAGTTGGCGCGGTTTTTCGCTTCGTCTATCTTCACGCCCATAAACTCGAGCCCCTCGACGGCGCTTTGGCGCACGTCCCACTGGTGCTCGCCTACGCCGGCGGTGAAGACGATGGTGTCCACGCCACCCATGACGGCGGCGTAAGAGCCGATGTACTTCTTGATGCGGTAGCCGTACATTTCCATGGCGAGCTTGGCGCGGGGGTTACCCTCGCGGATGGCGGCCTCAACCTCGCGGATGTCGCTGGAGATGCCGGATATGCCCTTCACGCCGCTTTGCTTGTTGAGCAGATCGCTCATTTCGTCCGGCGTGAAACCCTCACTCTTCATAATGCTAAGCACTGCGGAGGGGTCAACATCGCCGGAGCGCGTGCCCATCATAAGCCCCTCGAGAGGCGTAAGCCCCATGGAGGTGTCGACACACTGGCCAAACTTCACTGCCGACACGGAAGCGCCGTTGCCAATATGGCAAGTGACGATGCGCTGCCCTTCCGGCTTCACGCCAAGCAGCTCGCACACGCGCGCAGTGACGAAGCGGTGGCTCGTGCCGTGCGCTCCCCAGCGGCGGATGTTGTTGTTTTCATAATACTTGTAAGGCACGGCATACATATATGCCTTGGGCGGCATGGTCTGATGGAAGGACGTGTCGAAGACAAACACCTGCGGGAGCGCGGGGAGCATCTCCTTCACGGCGTTGTAGCCTTTGAGGTGCGCGTAAGAGTGCAGCGGGGCGAGATCCATATACCCCTCCCACTCGCGGAGCATCTCGTCGGTGACCACCATGCTCTTTGTGAAGCGACCGCCCGCCACGATGCGGTGGCCGGCTGCGGAGATTTCGTCAAGGCTCTTGATTGCCCCGTACTCGGGGTTAAGGAGCGTGTCGAACATCAGCTTTATGCCCTCGGTGTGCGTGGGGCAAGGCGACTCGATGATTTTAGTCTCTCCGTTTATCTTGGTTTTGAGAAACGAGCCCTCAAGGCCAATTTTCTCTATTCCGCCCGCGGCGAGGACGGACTTGTCATCCATTTCGTAGAGCTTGTACTTAATGGACGAGCTGCCGCAGTTTATAACGAGTATCTTCATTGCTTATGTCTGAGGCGGACGCTTGCTGATCCGCCGGTGATATTGTGAAAGACTGCCCCCAAAGGGGCATGCCCTGTTACTTCCCGAGCTTCTTCGAAGCGATAGCCTGGTTGGCCGTGATGGCAACCATCATATACACGTCCTCGACGGAGCAGCCGCGCGAAAGGTCGTTCACGGGGCGGGCGATGCCTTGGAGGATGGGGCCGACGGCGGTTGCGTGGCCGAGGCGCTGCACAAGCTTGTAGCCTATGTTGCCCACCTCGAGGTTAGGCACAACAAGCACGTTGGCCTTGCCGGCGATGGGGCTGCCCGGAGCCTTGGACGCGCCCACAGAGGGAACGAGCGCGGCGTCGGCCTGAAGCTCTCCGTCGATGGCGAGTTCGGGGTCAATCTGCTTTGCGATAGACAAAGCCTCGACAACCTTATCTACTACCTCATGCTTTGCCGAGCCCTTCGTAGAGAAGCTAAGCATTGCCACACGCGGCTCTATGCCAGCCACAGCCTTCGCCGTGCGAGCCGTGCAGACGGCTATCTGCGCAAGCTGGTTTGCGTCGGGCGCGGGGGTCACTGCCACGTCGCCCATGACGAGGACTCCGTTGTCGCCGCACTCGGGCGCATGGGTGAGCAGAAGCATCGCGCCGCTGACGCAGGTGATACCCGGCTCGGTCTTTATTATCTGCAGGGCGGGGCGCAGCACGTTGCCGGTGGTGTTGCGTGCTCCGGCGAGCTGTCCGTCGGCGTCGCCGCTCTTGATGATCATACAGCCGAAGTAGAGCGGGTCCTCAACCTTGCGGCGCGCCTCTTCGATGGTCATTCCTTTCTTCTTGCGCAGCTCGCAGAGCAGCTGTGCGTATTCCTCGCGCTTTTCGCTCGTGGCGGGGTCGATGATTGTGGCGCGGTCAATGTTGCCGAGCCCCCACTCTTTTGCGAGGCGGTGTATCTCGTCTACGTTGCCAAGTATGATGAGGTCGGCCACGCCGTCCGTAAGCACTTGGTTTGCCGCTTTGAGTGTGCGCTCCTCAGTACCCTCGGGGAGGACGATGCGCTGCTTGTCGGCCTTGGCACGCGCAACGAGTTGTTCGATAAGTTCCATCTGGATATGTGTGATGTTGTTTCTTCCTATTATATATAAGGAGTGCAAGCGCCGGGCGGGGGCGAGACGACGCACGGCGGCGGGGCGTTTGCTCAAAATCCGCGCAAAATTACAAAACTTTTGGCGTAAGGGACGCTATGTGGCGCAGCGTCCGCGCTTTTTTACGCCTGCGGCGGCCACGCACGGCAGAAGAGCCGCGCCGTATGTGCGTGCGGCTTGCTATCTTTGCAGCAAAATACCTGCACGCGGGCAGCGCGGGAAACGCCGCCGCAACGCAAGCGCACGGAAAACGGCGCGAAACGCGGCGGAGACGCTTTGCCCCGCTAAAAAGCCAACGAGCGCGCATACGGGAAACGTCGCCCGCGTGCCGGGACACAAGACAGAAAGAATGTTTTACCTCATACTCACCGTAATAGCCGGCGTGGCATGCGGCTACGCACTGCGGCGTCTGCGCTTTCTGCAAGGCGTGAGCCACACCATTACGCTGACCATCTGCTTCATGCTCTTTGTGCTGGGCCTCACGGTAGGCGGCAACGAGCAGCTAATGGCCCGCCTGGGCCACTTCGGCGGCCAGGCGCTGATAATCTGCACCGCCTCAATGATAGGCAGCGCAGTGGGCGGCTGGGTTGTGTACAAATACGTCTTCAAGCGGGAGGGCGCGGAATGAGACAAAGCCTCATCGTGGTGGCGGCCTTCGTCATAGGGTGCGCGGCGGGCAGAGCCGGCGGGCTGCACTGGGACTTGCACGGGCTTTCGCTCGTCATCCTCTACGCGCTGATGTTTCAAATTGGGCTGAGCGTGGGCTGCAGCGACAATCTCAAAGCCATTCTGCGCAACTTCCGCCCGAAAATGCTGCTGCTCCCCCTCGCCACGCTGACCGGCACGCTTGCGCTCTCCGCGCTCACGGCGTTTGCCCTCACGCGCTGGACGGTATTTGACTGCATGGCCGTAGGGAGCGGCATGGGCTATTACTCTCTCTCGTCCATACTCGTCACGCAGCTGAAGCTTCCCACCTTGGGCGAGCAGCTGGCGGCGGAGCTGGGCACGGTGGCCCTGCTTTCCAACATCTTCCGCGAGCTTCTCGCCGTGGTGTGCGCCCCGCTCTTCCGCCGCCTCCTCGGGCCTTTCGCGCCGGTGTGCGCGGCGGGCGTGACGTCGGTAGACGTTTGCCTGCCCACGGTGGCGCGGGTTTCGGGCAAGGAGATGATTCCCGTCTCGCTCTTCCACGGCATGGTGCTCGACATGACGGTGCCCGTGATTGTGCCCTTTATCTGCTCGCTCTGACGGACGCGGACGGGAGTGCGGCGCTTGGAGAGAAGCGGAATTTTTCCCGAAAAAACACAGCCCCGCTTGCCAGGAAACGGAGCGGGGACTATACGAACAACAAGAAAAACGATATGTTCAGCATAAACTGCCGCGGGCGGCTCTTCGCTTTTGACGAGCCGAAAGTGATGGGAATACTCAACATCACGCCCGACTCCTTTTTCGCCGACAGCCGCACGCAGACCGAAGAGGATATCGCCGCACGACTCACCCGCCTCACGGAGGAGGGCGCGGACATGATAGACATAGGCGCGTACTCCTCCCGCCCCGGAGCCGACGACGTGCCCGAGGAGGAGGAGATGGAGCGGCTGCGCCTCGGCCTGGCCGTCACGCGCCGCCTCTGCCCCGACATCCCCGTGTCGGTGGACACCTTCCGCGCGGACGTGGCGCGGATGGCCGTGGAAGAGTGCGGCGCGGACATCGTCAACGACATATCGGGCGGAGAGATGGACAAGCGGATGTTCCGCACAGTGGCGCAGCTCGGCGTGCCGTACGTGCTGATGCACATGCAGGGCACGCCCGACACGATGCAGCGCGAGCCGCACTATGACGACCTGCGCCGCGAAGTGACGCTCTACCTCGCCGAAAAGGCGGACAAACTGCGCACTATGGGCGTGAACGACCTAATCATCGACCCGGGCTTCGGCTTCGGAAAGACGCTGGAAAACAACTATGAGCTGATGGCGCACCTTGAAGACTTCCACTCCTTGGAAGCTCCGCTCCTGGTGGGCATTTCGCGAAAATCGATGATATACAAGCTCATCGGCGGCACGCCGTCTTCCTCGCTGAACGGAACGACCGTGCTCAACACCATCGCGCTCTCGAAAGGGGCGCACATACTGCGCGTGCACGACGTGCGGGCTGCCGTAGAGGCCAAGCGCATCTACCTCGCCACGCGCCGCTTCTGACGCGGAAGAGGCGGCATTCTACCCAAAGCCCGCCCCGCCCTCTGCGCGAAGACGCCCGCACCGAAAGGAAAACACCCCCACACACCGGAAAGCCATGATATCATTCGGCATAAAAGACATTATTGACATACTGCTCGTAGCGCTATTGCTGTACTACATCTTCCGTTTGATGAAGGAGTCGAGCTCGGCCAACATCTTCTACGGCATACTCATCTTCATCGGCGCTTGGATTATGGTGTCGCAGGTCTTTGAGATGCGCCTGATGGGAAGTCTAATGGACAAGCTGGTGAATATGGGCGCGCTGGCGCTGATAATTCTTTTTCAGGAAGAGATTCGCCATTTTTTCTCCACAATAGGCTCTAAGCAGAACAAGGGTATCCTGATGCGCCTTTTCAAGCACAAAGACACGGGCGGGACGCACCGCGAGGACGTGATGCCTATCGTCCTGGCGTGCCTCAGCATGAGCCGGCAAAAAGTGGGCGCACTCATCGTCATAGAGCGCAACGTGGGACTGAGCGAGATTATCAACTCTGGCGACGTGATAAACGCCAACATCACGCAACGGCTCATCGAAAACATTTTCTTCAAGAATTCTCCGCTGCATGACGGCGCAATGGTGATTTCGCACAAGCGCATACGCGCGGCTGGGTGCATCCTGCCCATTTCGCACGATATGGACATACCCAAGTCGCTGGGCCTGCGCCACCGCGCCGCGCTCGGCATATCGCAGAAAAGCGACTGCCTCGCCATTGTGGTGTCTGAGGAGACGGGCGGCATATCTGTGGCCAGCGACGGACAGTTCCGCCTGCGCCTATCCGCCGAGGAGCTGGAGCGCGTGCTTTCCACCGAATGGGACTGAGCCCTATGCGACACGCCGAAGACGCTTGCAAACGCCACGCAGTGCCTTTTCAAGCAGAATTGGCGGTGGGAAAAACGCGGCGGCGAATAGGCTAATACACGGCGACCAACAGCAGTGATGCCGTGGCGAATAGCAGAAATGCGGTGGCAAAGGAGCTGGGATTCCCGGGAATTTAGCTGTGGTGCGGTGGCGAATAGCGGAGGCACGGTGGCGAATAGCGGAAACGATGCGAAAACCAGTTGTGATGCAGCGGCAAAGGAGCGGGGATTCCCGGGAAATAAGCTGTGATTCCGGGGGAATTAGCTGCGGTGCTGTGGCGAATAACAGAGGTCCGGTGGCGAATAGCGGAGACGATGCGAAAAACATTTGTGATGCTGCGGCAAAGGAGCTGGGACTCCCGGGAAATAAGCTGTGATTCCGGGGGAATTAGCTGCGGTGCTGTGGCGAATAACAGAGGCGCGGCGGATTATAGCAGAGACGCGGTAACACACAGCGGAGATGCTGTGACATATTGCGTAGATGCTGAGGAATATGGCAGAAGATTTGCGACAAGCCGTATTTGAGGATTTACCCTCCCTAAAACAATTGAGCGTGGCGGCATCTCACCGTCACGCTCAAATGTTTTAGAGGCTATTGGGCTTGGGAAAACCGCCTTCTACCCTGCTCGTTCTGGATTCTGCCAACAAACAGAGAACCTGAAAATACGGGGGCGCAAGCCTTCCTCCCCATTTCTCGCCATCTTGGAAGTATCACCGCTACCACTGTCCGTATCTCTGCACTTATTTTGACATATCACGCGCACAAATATAGCACTTCCCGCCTCCTTTTTGGCGCATCAAGTGCTTAATCGGGCGCACACCCACGCCTTTTAGTGCGTAAGCCCCCAACAACAGACAAGCTTCCCGTGCCTACTTGGACGCAGGGACAAACGCCTCAAACGTTCCGTCGTCAAAGAAAACGCGGATTTCCTTTATTTTACGCATCTTTTTGTCAACATTTATCATAGTTTCCCGCAAAATAGCCCTTTCGGCGGCCGCCGTGGCTATATTTTCCACGTTGTGGCGCACCATTTCCGGCGAGACTGGCACGGAAACAGGAGAAACGCTGCCTATTTTATCCTCGTTCGGGAGCAAAGAGACATCGGCATTCGCGCCGTTTTCGCTGCCACCAGCTTCGGGAACGGACGCAAACAACGCGCCATCGGAAGCCATCATTGCATCTCCATTTTCCGGACTAAGCATTTCGCCGTCACCAAACATAAGCCAGCCGACGTTAATCTCAGGGAAAGCCGCGTGTATGGCAGCCACAATTTTTGTCGTCGGGTTAGTGCGTCCCGTGAAAACCCCCGAGAGGCTGGATGGGGATATTTCTATTTTCGCGGCAAACTCTTGCTGGGAGAGCTGCGCGTATTCCATCACCTTTCTAATTCTGTCTTTCATTTCTTTTCATCGCATATAGTTCCAAGCTCAAACAAAAGCCGCGCTCGCAAGTCCGTCATCGGAGGAATAGGGGTGCAGGGAGAAAAACCCCAAAAGGAAAAATAGGACACTAAATGCCCTTCCTTATTATATACCAATAAGCCCACCGAAAATTCCACCCGAAGACCTCATCTGAGCGATACTCGCCCTCACATTTTTATCCGTAAAAACTCCCGATGCACCCCAAGCGACAGCCTCAGATTTCTCTACTCGTGAGCAGAAAAACAGATACCCGAAGCCGAGGAATGCTCTTTCCGAAGGCAAATAGCAAGTGTTTCAGTCTTTCAATATTCGAATTGGCAATACAAAAGTACGAATTTGGATTTTAATACAAGACATGCTATCATGAATTTACAATATAAAAATACAAGAATACAACCCCGCATCAGAATGTATACGATTTCGTAAATCCGAATATACGCCGCCGCCGCACGCCCTCCTTTTTAATCGTACAAACAAGCGCAACAATCTGGCTTTTTAGCGTTTGCACACGACAAAGTAAATATATACATAGCAAAAGCAAGCGAAGATGTATATTTTTACAACAGACCTGCCACCCGTAATCGGTAATACGTGCCGAATACATTAATTTTTAGCACAATAAGCTATACGCTCTGCGATTGCATAAATATTCATTTTGAAAATTCAATGCACATCTGCGCATACGCAAAATGGGATTCTGTATTTTCAAATGCGTTGTAACGATTTACATTCCGCATTTACGCGCTTCACGGTTCCGTATTTGCGCCGCCGCAAAGTATGAGCTTATCAAATTCGCATATTTGCATTTTCGCACGACATATTCGCATCGGCTGCAAAAACGCCACTATTCGCCTGTATGCGTACGAATGGGCGAATGGAACGGCTCAGCGAAATGTCAAGCGGCAGAATTGCACGTAGCGTGCTGTTGGTCAATGGAATAATGTCTAATTCAAGCGAAAAAGTGTGGCGTGAGAAAAATAAGGTAGAGGCAATACATCCGGACTCTAATAGGCGTTTTTGCACTTTTTGCGCCTCTAAACGGCGTTTTTTGCGCATTCTCGCGCTCTTAGACTCTGCAATTTACATTTTTATTCGCTTCGAATGACGCCAAACGCCGTAAAAGTACACCCAGAAATGCCTCCAGCGGACACGGGAGCATTTCTCCGCGAGCCGAAAAACGGCACGAAAAGAGACGAGACACACAAGCCGCGCCACTCCCCTTATCCCCGTTTTCGGAACAAAAGAATGGAGAGGCACAATTTTACGGGAGAGGAAAAATAGGACACTTTTTGAGGTAGAGGGAAAAGGCGGGAAAGACACCCAAAAGCGCAATTTTGATGACGGAAAACGGAGGGCGTTTTAGGGGGAGATACGCTCGTGAAAAGAAGAAACGGCACGGAGCGTAATCGCAAAGAGGCAGGAACGGATGGGCCGGGAAAAGCATCGGGCGAAGAGCAGACAGCCTTTCGCCCGATGCTGGAAAAAGTGCGACGGACGCGCTACGGGATAGCGGTGCCGCGCGTTGCATGGAAACGCTTGCTTATATATAGGTATGCGAACACGTCTGAGAAAAAGGGAGCGCGTCAGTGGAGAATGAAGAAAACGAGTTCTTTCATCAGGTCGCCGGGCGAGGTGGCGGAGCTGCCCCCAACTCCTTTCGAGCGGGCATCCGCGCGGCGTATCTCCGAAAGTATTTGCATCACCTTAACCCCTTTGTAGTTGCGCATAGGGGGCAAGACATTGCGGCGCACCTGCCACTCGCTCATGCCAAGCCAGGAGGAGAGGCCGCGCTCGCTCTTGTCGGGCGAATAATAGGCCAACATCACGCTGGAAAAGTAGTTGAAAAGCGAGGGAAGCACCATTTGGACCGGGTTTGCCTTTGGATTTTTGTCAAAATACTTCACGATTTTATTAACCAATAGGACGTTCTTTTCACCAAGCGCGTCCCGCAGCTCGAAAATATTGAAGTTTTTCGTTTCCCCTATGTGCCTGTTCACCATGTCAAGGGTGACGGTTTTCGTCCCCTCGGGCAGGGCGAGGATAAGTTTGTCTATCTCTCCTGCCATACGGCATAGGTCCGCGCCGACGTACTCCCCCATCGTCTCCGCCACGCCCGGCTCCGCCGCGACGCGTTTGCGCTTGAGATAGTTGTTGACGAAAGCGGGCAGCTGATAGTCGCGCAGCTTCGGCGACTCGAAGAGCACGCCCGTTTTCTCTATGAGCGCGGTGGCTTTCAGGCGGCGGTCTATCACGCCGTGCTTGTGGCAGAAGACAAGGACGGTTGTGCTTTGCGGGCGCTGCAAGTAAAGGGCGAGGCGGTCAAGCCCTTTCATAGCCTGCGCTTCTTTCACAAGCACCACCATGCGCTGCGCGCCCATCGGGTAGGCTTTCGCCGCCGTCAGCACGTTGTCCATGGACGTCTCGGGTCCGTAGAAAGTGACAAGGTTAAAGTCGCGCTCCTCAGGGCGAAGCACAGTGTCGACGATGAAGTCGGCCACGTGGTCAATGTAATAGCTCTCCTCGCCCATCAGGAAGTAGACAGTCTTGATGTCCCCCGCCTTTATGTCGCGTACAACCGTCTCGTATGTCACGCCGGCCTTTTTTCGGGCGCCGGCAGCGTATCCAGCCATTCTTCTCTCGCGCTATTTTTGAAAAATCGTACTTTTGCCGCGCCGTGGCACGCCGTCCGCACGGGAAGGCGCACGCCGCAGCTTTTGCAAAATTACGCCAAATGCACGAAAACGCCCCCTCCGCCTCCTCCATAAAGACACGCCAGAACGGCGGGCGCACGGAGGTGTTTGACTTTCTGCGGCGCAAATACGTCCGCCTCACGCCCGAGGAGCAGGTGCGCCAAAGCTTCGTGCGCTACCTTGTGGACGTGAAAGGCTACCCCGCCGCGCTGCTCGCCAACGAGGTGACGATAGACGTCGGGGGCGTGGCGCGGCGCTGCGACAGCGTGCTTTACCGCCGCGAGGGAGCGAGTCCGCGCGTAGTGATAGAGTACAAGGCCGAGAGCGTCCCCATAACGCAGCATGTTTTCCAGCAGATTTACGCCTACAACAGCGTTTTGCGGGCCGACTACCTCATTGTGAGCAACGGCCGCTCGCACTACTGCTGCCACGTGGACTATGCCAAGGGCACGGTGGACTTTTTGAAGGACATCCCCTCCTACTCCGAGCTTTGACCGCAACGTGACGCGCAGCCACAACTCTTGGTTTCTCTCCGTATAAAAACGGCATGCCCTGACCACGCCGCACTGCTCCGCACGAAACGCCTGAAAGCATACAAAACAATCCCCCGCAAGCTGCACAGAAAGTCGCTTGCGGGGGATTTGCGTTATGTGTTTTTGGAAATGCGCCCGGCCACAAAAGAGCCGGACTGCGCAATCAGCCCAAATACTTCATAAGGATGTTGATGTTGTCAGCCTCGCGGAGACGACGCAGAGCGCGTTCCTTTATCTGACGCACGCGCTCGCGGGTAAGGTTGAGCGAGTTTGCCACCTCTTCCGCCGTCATCTCGTTGCGGCCAATGCCGAAGAGCATCTTCAGCACCTGTCGCTCGCGCTCGGAAAGCGTGGTGAGGGCCGACTCCAAGTCACTCTGCAGCGACTCTTTCTCCATCTGGTTGTCCGTGCCCGGCGCGGAGTCGTCCGTCATAATGTCAATGAGGCAATTGGAATCATCGTCCTGGAACGGAGCGTCTACGCTGACCTTCTTTCCGTTGGTGCCAAGCGCTTCCTGCACCTTGTTCACGTCCGTGTCGAGCAGCTCGGCCAGCTCGCCCACCGAGGGGCGACGCTCAAACTCCTGCTCGAAGTTTACGATGGCTTTTGTCAGCTTGCTTTGAAAGCCCACTTGGTTGAGCGGCATACGCACGATGCGGCTCTGCTCGGAGATTGCCTGCAGGATGCTCTGGCGTATCCACCACACGGCGTATGAGATAAACTTGAAGCCGCGCGTCTCGTCAAACTTCTGCGCCGCCTTGATGAGTCCGAGATTGCCTTCGTCTATAAGGTCGTTAAGCGCGAGCCCCTGGTTTTGGTACTGCTTCGCCACACTGACCACGAAGCGCAGGTTGGCGCGGGTGAGGCGGTCGAGCGCCTCTTGGTCTCCTTTGTGTATGCGCTGCGCGAGTTCCACCTCCTCGTCAGTGGAGATGAGTTCCTCGCGGCCTATTTCCACCAAGTACTTGTCCAAAGCCGCGCTGGAGCGGTTTGTGATGCTCTTGTTTATCTTTAATTGGCGCATGTCTTTATATAAAAGCCTACTATTAGGGTGCAAAGATAGCGCTTTTCCGCGAAGCGTGCGTGCGCCCCGCCGCGCTTTTCCGCAAAAGCGCGTTGACCGCTTTGGCAAAACCAAGGCACGCAGCCACGTTCCGAAACACTTTCCGCCTTGCGTCTACGACTCCGCTCCCCTCCTGCCCTGCCGCTTTTCGCGCAGACAGACCGCACCGCCCCTTGCG
Source organism: uncultured Oscillospiraceae bacterium (assembly GCA_963625935.1). Lineage (GTDB taxonomy): Bacteria > Bacteroidota > Bacteroidia > Bacteroidales > Bacteroidaceae > Alloprevotella. Next base: position 11,667 of record CAVFVD010000041.1, read on the forward strand.
CATAAAAACGTGTCCGCAACACCCGGACTGGGTGTTGCGGACTATACTTCTTAGTTGCGGACAGTAATCCTATGTTGCGGACATTACTCCTAATTTGCGGAAAGCATACCTTATTATATATGCCCAGGCGTTTTGCCGCCGCTTCTCCCTTTCCGCGCATCACTCTCCCGCCGCGCCGTCCTTTCCGGAGGGGCGCGTGAAAATCTCTGTAAAGAGATTCATGCTCTCGGGATGCTCGCGGGCGAAACTGTCAATATGGCGCATGCGCTTCTCTTCGAGAATTTCGTCCACAGCGATAAGGATGCCCGTCTCCTCCACCTGGCCGAAGCCCTCGTTGACCGCTGTGCCGAAGACGCGCATCGTAGGGCTGAGCCCCATGTAGGCGTTCACAAGCGGCGGGATGTTGTACCCCAGCTTGCGCACCTCGGTGTTGAGGACGCGGTAGTCGGACTTGAAGTCGTCGTGCACGAAGAGCGCGGCGAGCTGCTCCTCGGGCGTGTCGATGAGCAGGGGCGTGAGGGGGGTGACGAGCCCCTCGGTGTCGCCGAAGTGCTTTTTCAGGAAAAAGAGTATCATGTCCCGCGCCTGACGGTTGAATGACGGGTACATTGTCATCTTTCCGAAGAAGTAGCGAAGCCCCGGTATCACGACCGTGAGCGCGCCTAGTCCGTCCCAAAGATTGTCGAGGGTGAAGAGTCCCTTGCTCAGGGCGCGCGTGCTTTGGTACTCGAGCGTCACAAACGAGCGCCCCAGCTCCACGGTCTCTCCGACGTACTCTTTGAGAAACTTTTCCGAGAAGCGGAACATGTGGCTCGTGGCGAGCTTCGGCTGCCCGTCCGCGCCGTACTCAAACTCGCGCCCGGGCAAAAAGCGGTAGCCGCCGAGGATGCGCTCTTCCTCGGGGTCCCACACTATGAGCTGGTAGTAGGGATGGGCGCAGGTGTCAAACTCGTCCAAGTCGAGCGCCTGCCCCGTGCCGCCACCCGCCGCGCGGAAAGCTATCTCGCGCAGGCGGCCTATTTCGCGCAGCACGTTGGGGGCTTGCTGCCAAGTGACTATGTATAACTCGTTTGAGGCCTTGTTGGTGTTGCGCAGCCGGCGCTCGGGCGTCAGCTCCGCGCGGAGCAGCGCCCGGTCTACCGGTGGTATTATCTCTTCTGTGTACATTTCTTCTTTCTGCAGGAAAGCCTTTCGCCGCCGCGCCGGCAGCCAAGGCTGCAATCGCCGTCCTTGCTCTCCTTTTCGGGGGATGCCGGCAAAGGAGCAGCGACGACGGTATTTTTTATTCGCCGGAGGGCAACTCGTATACGCGCTCGCGCACCCACGCCGCCCACTCGGCCGGCTTGCGGCTACGGTCAAAGGTTTGCCAAGGGATTGGCTTGCCTATATGAATGTCGAAAGTGCGGTGTGCGTTTTTGTACATTTCGTCCACAAGCAGCAGCATGGCTATGTTGAACTTCAAGCCAAGAAGCTTGCCCGCCGCCGCCCAGCGGTAGAAGCGGTCAGAATTGCGCCCGCCGAAATGGATAGGCACCACGTCGCGCCGCGTCTCGACGCTTTTCGTGACAAACGCCTTTTGCCACGGCAGGTCGGCTATCACGCCGCGCTCGCGCCGCGAGCACAGTCCGGCGGGAAACATTATAATGTGGTTGTCGCTGGCAAAGGCGGCCTCCACCATGCGCGGGAAGTCGCGCCCTTGACGGCCGGTCTTGTTGATTGGCACGCAAAGCGGCGCGAGGCCGTGCAGGTTCATCAGCAGGTCGTTGACAAGATAGCGTATGCGCCCGCCGTAGCGGTTTCCCAAAACCTTTCCGAGGGCTATGCCGTCCGGGCCGCCGAGCGGGTGGTTGCTCACAAACGTGAAGCGCCGCCCGTCCGTGTCGTCGGGGAGGTTTTCCATGCCGTGCACGCGCAGCCCCATGTCAAGCGTCCGCACCGTGGCGTCGAGCCAAGGCACGCCTTGCAGTCCCGCCATCGCGGCAAGGTCGGCGTTGAGCTGATCCTGGTGGATGGTGCGCCGCAGCCAGGCTCTCACAAAGCCGGGGACAAGCCGCGCTTTCGCGCCCGCTTTCGCCCGCAACACCTCGTCTATGTCTATCCTCACGGAGCTTGCCGCCTCTGCGTCTTGTCCGCTTGCGGCGGCGGGGTGTGAAATTGTGTTTGCCATCTTTGCGTTTTCCGTGCGAAAGTACTAAAAAAACCTACGCTCGGCGGGGGCGCGGAAAAAGATTTTATACTTTTGTAGCAAAGGGACGGCTAAGCCCCGCGCGCACTGCGCGGCGCGGGCAGAAGCCGCCCCTATATATATAAAGGCGTGCCTGCGCCTCGCGGGGGCGTCCCTATGTATATAATGCGCCTAAGACTCCGCCACGCCGCTCACTATGGGGCGGCGGGCGGAAAACAACACAATATGCACACACTTGTACTGATTACCACCGAATTTGCCGCCACGACGCACCTCGTCATGTCCCTGGTGCTCTTCTACCTTGCGCGGCGCAGCGTGCAGTTTCTCTCGCAGGCGTGGATTATGCTCCTGCTGAGCCTGATGTACTGCGGCTTCCTCTTTTTCCTGGCCACGCACGCCGTGCTTCCCGCCCCGGGCATACTGCACCCCGTGCTGCTCATATACCTCCTCTCCTGCTCATACCTGCAAAGCATCTACCCGCTGGGCCTCTGCATGCCGGGCTACCTGCAGTGGGGACGCATGTGGGCGTACGCCACTCCCGCCCTCGCGCTCATATTCATCTACGGCGTGGGCGCGGCGGCGGGCAGCAATCTGGCCAAGGTGTACGAGGCGGAGGACATCATCCACTACTTCCTCTCGGGCGACGTGCTGCTGCGCATAGCGGCTCTGCTGCTCTCGGGGTATTATATCGTCAACATCTTCCGCCTGCCGCACCGCCTCGTGCGCAGCATGCAGCTGCCCAGCGACCTTGTGGCGTACGGCAGCGCGCTGGGCGCCGTGTGCCTGCTCTTCGTGGTGCTGACGGTGCGCTTCTCCCCCGTGCTGCTCACGGTCTATATGCTGCTCTTCACTATGGTCAACATGTTTCTCTTCTTCCGCATACTGCGCCCGACGGTCGACTCCATCTCCTACCCCGCTTTCCGGCAGGTGGAGACGCCGCCTACGCAGGAGGAGATAACGCGCTCGGAGGCGGCGGACTTCAACGAGGCCAACCTTCACCGCTTTGAGGTGATAGAGTATGTGATGCAGCACGAAAAGCCGTTTACCGACAGCGCGTTCAACCGCGAGCGCCTCTGCCGCCTCGCGGGCTTCAACCGCCACATGGTGCTGCAAAGCCTGCGCTCGCAGGGGTACAACGACATACACGAGTATATCTCGCGCTACCGCGTGACGGAGCTGCGGCGGCTCATTGACTGCGGCGAGGTCACCGAGCTTTCGCAGGTGGACAGGGTGGGCTTCTGCACGCAGAAGACCGCGCTCTCCAGCTTCGCCCGATACGAGGGGCTCGACCTCTCGCAGTACCTCGCCGACCACGCAGCCGAGAAAGGCGAAGCCACCCCGAACCCCGCATAAGACAAAAAAGGAAGGGCGGAAGAAAAACAAAACGCGAAATCACCGGCGGCGGACGGCTCTCACGGGCTTCCGCCGCCGGTCGCCGTACAAAGCGGTATGTTTTCAGCGGGGCAAACCGCGCTGAAAGATTCCCTCAATTTTATATCAAACGCTTAAAGACGTGATTGTTTGCGAATAAACCACAGCCCTACAGTAGCAAGTCCGCCAATAGCAAAAGTAAAGAAGCGTCCGGTTTCCCCAGTTTACGCCCCACAACAAACGTTAAAGGCCATTTGGGAAACGGCTGCAAATGTATTATCTTTGTGTAAAGAAAAGCGGGGGAACGTATAACACCAAATTTGGAGTGTACGCAAGTCAAATGAAGTGACTAAATGATGAATGAAAGTAACTGAATATAAACGGAATAATGGATATTTCTCAATCATAAATAACTTTAACGGAATTGCGATTTGTTTGGGATATGCGGGAACATTTATGGGAAAGATTGTATCTTTGAAAACGAGAACAAGAAGTAGAACC
>CAVFVD010000042.1:0-15495 GCA_963625935.1 uncultured Oscillospiraceae bacterium
CTCTTTTTGCCTATGCTGACTATCAACGACTTACAAGCCTCCTATATGTACATGTAGCTCCGCCGGCATGTACATGTAGGAAAAACTCCAAGTATTCCCGTCGCTACAGAGCCTATTTCCGTCAGCGGAAAGCCTATATCTGTGCCCCGGAAGTGCCTTTCAGCGCCCGCTGCAACCAAGTGCGACTATTAAATATTCATAAAAATGCAACCGCCGTGCCTTTCGCGCGTATGTACATTTTTTCCACTTTTGCACAAGACGCGCCGATGCGCATTCCGCCGCCGGACAGATGTCACAATCCATAAAAACGGAGCGCGGCAAAACAATTTCAAAAGGAGAAATCTTATATTTGCAGCGATTTTGCCTTTTCCTGTCAAAACAACGCGGCAGGCAAAGGCGTTTTCGCATACTAAAAGGAGGAATCCCGCGTTAAGCTAACAGGCGGCAGACCGGCCAGCCCGGCGAAAAGCCCCAAGCGGACGGCACGCCCTCCACCGCAAAGAGAAAGAAACAAAGACACACGATAATGAAGAAAAACGTTTTGCGCGCATTCGCGCTTTCCGCCCTCCTCCTCGCAGGGGCAAGCGGCATGCAGGCACAGGAGAAGACCTACGAAGTGCCGCCCATGAACCCCGAGTACCAGACGGAGGTCGAGAAAGTGATAAAGCTCAGCATGGACGACCCCGACGCCGCCAACAAGATATATATGAAGCTGGAAAGGAAGATAGCCAACAGCAAAGAGGACCTCGTATCCATCGGCACCTACTTCCTTGACAACAACAACTACCCCGCCGCAAAGCGCTGCGCAGACCGCGTCTACCAGATAGCGCCCGAGTACATCCCCGGACTGATGTTCAGCGGAGAGGTTTGCATGAAGCGCAAAGACTGGGGCGGCGCGGGACAGAAGTTCGACGCCGTGCTTCTCGCCGACTCCAACAACGTGAACGCCCTCAAGCGCAACGCTTTCGTGTACCGCAACGTGAACCCCATTGTCGCCCTCGAAACGCTCACGCGCATCAAAAAGCTTGAGCCGACCTACTATGAGGCAGACCGCATCATGGGCGACATTTACTATAAGGACAACAAGTACAAGAAGGCCATCGAGTGCTATGACGTTTACTACAAGGAAACGCCCAAGGACAAGGACCTCAACATCCGCTCGTGCGAAAACTACGTGCAGTCGCTCTTCTCTATGTCGGCGGCTGAGCCTGAAAACAACAAGAAAATCACCAGCATAGTCTCCGAAGTGCTTCCCCTTGACCCCAAGGACATGGTGCTGCACCGCATGGACTTCTTCGCCAAGATGGGCATCCTCGGCGAGGCTATGGACTACGACGGAGCTCTTAAATCGGCCGAAGAGGCCTCGGCCTACATCACAAGCGGAGAGTTTTCCGACAGCCTCCTCCTCTCGCTCGACTACGAGTACGCCGCAATGCTCGCACGCGAAAAGGGCGACAAGGCGCTCGCTGTGTCCTACTTCGAGAAGGCTCTTGCCAAGGATCCCGAGAAAATAGTCAACTACAAAGAGCTCGCCAAGTACTACCGCCAGAACAAGCAGTTCGACAAAGCCGTAGCAACCTACAACACCTATATGGAGAAGAAGGGCGAAAAGGTTGACGCAGTAGACTACTTCGGCCTTGGCCAGGAGTACCTGATGGCAGCCCGCAACACCACGGACGAAGCCCTCAAGCAGCAGTACATAGCCGGCGGCGACGCGGCATACAACAAAGTGCTGGAGAAAAAGCCCGACTTCTACCGCGCCCTGATGCAGCAGGCCGTGCTGCACATCACCGACCAGTCAAAGCCCGAGGACGCGCCGAAGGAGTACTACGAGAAGGCTCTTGCCCTTATGGAGGGCGAGGACGACAGTGCTAACTCCTCCCGCTTGCTTGCCGCCCAGTACATCGCCTTCTATTACGCCCAGAAGGACGACTTTGACACTTGCCGCAAGTATGTGAACATCATGCTCAAGGCCGACCCCGAGAACGAGCAGGCCAAGAGCTTCGACTCCTCGCTCAAGTCGATGGGCAAATAAAAATACTGACAAACACGCTCCCCGCCGCGCATAAAAGCTGGCGGGCGCAAGCGCAAAGAAAAAACCGCCGTTTCCCCGCGTGGGAGACGGCGGTTTTGCCTTTACCACGACTTATCCCCCAAAGTGGGGATTTGCGCCTTGCGAAATAAAGCCGTATCTTTGCAACGCAAAAGGTTACAAAAGGGCGGGAATATTTTCCTTTTATACGGATTTTTCCCTATAAAAGCACATCGCGCGCCTATCCCCTTGCACCCGCTCTCCCGGCTACGGAAAGTCAGCCACGGCGGCGGGACACACAACCGGACACACTCAACACACAACATCCTTTTTTATATGGACATCCACTCCCACTTTACGGACGGCGCTTGGCGGCAGACCGTAGACGTTGCCGACTTCGTCAGCAAAAACCTCACCTCGTACACGGGTGACGCATCCTTCCTCCACGGAGCGACGGAGCGCACCAAGCGCGTTTGGGACGTTTGCCTCAAAGCCCTCGAGGAAGAGCGCGCAGCCGGCGGCGTGCGCTCGCTCGACCCCGACACTGTCTCCACCATCACGTCACACAAGGCGGGCTACATACTCAAAGACGACGAGCTCATCGTGGGTCTGCAGACCGACGAGCTTTTGCGCCGCGCCATCAAGCCCTTCGGCGGCATAAAGGTCGTGGAGAAAGCCTGCGCGCAGCAAGGCAAGGAGGTCAACCCGCGCGTGAAGGACATCTTCACCCACTACCGCAAGACACACAACGACGGCGTGTTTGACGTATACACCGAGGAGATACGCCGCTTCCGCTCCCTGGGCTTCCTCACCGGCTTGCCCGACAACTACGCCCGCGGACGCATCATCGGCGACTACCGCCGCCTCGCCCTCTACGGCGCAGACCGCCTCATCGAAGAGAAAAAGAAGGACCTCGCCGGGCTTACCAGCCCGATGACCGAGGCTCGCATACGCCTCCGCGAAGAAGTCGCAGAGCAGATTAAGGCACTTGCCGACATCAAGACTATGGGCGAAATGTACGGCCTCGAGCTCGGCCGCCCCGCAGAGTCGGCACGCGAAGCCGTGCAGTGGACCTACATGGCATACCTCGCCGCAGTGAAAGAGCAGGACGGCGCAGCGATGTCCCTGGGCAACGTGTCCTCGTTCCTTGACATATATATAGAGCACGACCTCAAAGCCGGAATCATAGACGAAAGCTTTGCGCAGGAACTGATTGACCAGCTCGTCATCAAGCTGCGTATGGTGCGCCACCTGCGAATGGAGGCCTACAACGACATCTTCGCCGGAGACCCCACATGGGTTACCGAGTCGCTCGGCGGACGCTTCAATGACGGCCGTCTGAAAGTGACAAAGACATCCTTCCGCTTCTTGCAGACGCTCTACAACCTCGGCCCCTCGCCCGAGCCCAACCTCACCGTGCTCTGGAGCCCGCAGCTCCCCGACGGCTTCAAGGACTTCTGCGCCAAAGTCTCCGTCGACACCAGCTCCATACAGTATGAAAACGACGACCTGATGCGCGAAGTGCGCGGCTGTGACGATTACGGCATTGCCTGCTGCGTTTCCTATCAGGCCATAGGCAAGCAGATACAGTTCTTCGGCGCACGCTGCAACCTCGCCAAAGCGCTCCTCCTCGCCATCAACGGCGGCCGCTGCGAAAAGACCGGCACCGTGATGCTCGAAGGCATACCCGCGCTCTCCTCAGACCACCTTGTGTACGAGGAAGTGATAAACAACTACAAGCTCGTGCTTACGCAAATCGCCCGTGTGTACAACGACGCGATGAACATCATCCATTACATGCACGACAAGTACTACTACGAGAAGGCGCAGATGGCTTTCATCGACACCGACCCGCGCATCAACATAGCCTACGGCGCGGCAGGCCTCTCCATCGCCATAGACTCCCTCTCGGCCATCAAGTACGCAAAGGTCACGGCAAAGCGCAACGAGCAAGGACTCACTGAGGGCTTCGACATCGAGGGCGACTTCCCCTGCTTCGGCAACAACGACGACCGCGTTGACCACCTCGGCGTTGACCTCGTGTACTATTTCACTGAGGAGCTCAAGAAACTCCCCGTCTACAAAAACGCACGCCCTACGCTCTCCCTGCTTACCATCACCTCCAACGTCATGTACGGCAAGAAGACAGGAGCGACTCCCGACGGACGCGCCGCAGGCGTGGCCTTCGCACCCGGCGCAAACCCCATGCACGGACGCGACAAGAGCGGCGCGGTGGCTTCCCTCGCCTCCGTGGCAAAGCTCCGCTACCGCGACTCACAGGACGGCATCTCCAACACGTTCAGCATCGTGCCGAAGAGCCTCGGCCCCACGCCCGAAGAGCGCGTTGACAACCTCGTGACAATGATGGACGGCTACTTCACCAAGGGGGCGCACCACCTCAACGTGAACGTGCTCAACCGCGAAATGCTTGAAGACGCAATGGAACATCCCGAGAACTACCCGCAGCTCACCATCCGCGTGAGCGGCTACGCGGTCAACTTCACCAAGCTCTCCCGCGAACACCAGCTGGAAGTTATTTCCCGCTCGTTCCACAACCGCATGTAAAGCCACGCCCGCACAAGGCGGACTGACAAGAATAGGGCGCGACCCGCTTCGGCAGGTCGCGCCCTTTCGGCTTTTGGGGCGAAACGCTTTGCCTTTCCTTGCCCTTGCACTAACTTTGCTTTCCAAAACACCGACAAATGACCAAGGAGAAAGTTATACTTACGGGCGACCGCCCCACAGGCCGTCTGCACATCGGCCACTACGTAGGCTCGCTCAAGCGCCGCGTTGAGTTGCAGAACGAAGGCGGCTACAAGCAAATGTTTGTCTTCATCGCCGACGCGCAAGCCCTGACCGACAACATCGACAACCCGGAGAAGGTGCGCCAAAACGTAATAGAAGTGGCGCTCGACTACCTTTCCGTAGGTCTCGACCCGTCAAAAGTGACGCTCTTCATACAGAGCCAGATACCCGAGCTCTGCGAGCTGTCGTTCTACTTTATGGACCTCGTCTCCGTAAGCCGTTTGCAGCGCAACCCGACAGTAAAGACCGAGATACAGATGCGCGGCTTCGAAAGCAGCATCCCCGTCGGCTTCTTCACCTACCCCATAAGCCAGGCGGCGGACATTACAGCCTTCAAAGCCACCACCGTTCCCGCCGGCGAGGATCAAAAGCCCATGATAGAGCAGGCCAACGAGATTGTACGCCGCTTTAACCACATCTACGGCGAGACCTTGGTTGAGCCGGAGATACTCCTGCCGCAAAACGCCGCTTGCTGCCGCCTCCCGGGCACGGACGGCAAGGCGAAAATGTCCAAGAGCCTCGGCAACTGCATCTACCTCTCTGAGACGGAGAAAGAGGTCAAGCAAAAGGTCATGTCCATGTACACAGACCCGCTGCACATACACGTGGAGGACCCCGGGCACTTGGAGGGCAACACCGTCTTCACCTACCTCGACGCATTCTGCCGCCCCGAGCACTTCGCGGCATACTGGCCCGAGTACCAGAGCCTGGACGAGGTGAAAGACCATTACACCCGGGGCGGACTGGGAGATATGAAGGTGAAAAAGTTCCTCAACAACATTCTCCAGGAAGAGCTTGAGCCCATACGCCGCCGCCGCGCGGAGTTTGAGAAAGACATACCCGCCGTCTACGAAGTGCTGCGCAAAGGCTGCGAAGAGGCACGCGCCGTCGCCGCCAATACGCTCAGCGAGGTGCGCCGCGCTATGAAGATAGACTACTTTGACGACAAAGCACTCATAGAAGAGCAGTCGCGCCGCTTCACCGGCAAGTAAAAAAGCGGGCGGCTTTGCGGAAAGAAAAAAAACACCTAATTTTGCAGCCCGTACAACCACCCTTGCGCGGCATCGTGCCGTGACGGCGCGAGACAAACATACCCGCAACGGGTAAAGCGGCGTTTTCGCGCATAAAACGGCGGAGACAGCGCGACGGGAAAGCATCACGCATGCCGAGAAAGCAAGAGCGTGGCGACGCAAAGCCGAAACAAAACAAAAACAGCATACAGAAATGAAAAGAACTTACCAACCGCACAACAGAAAGAGAGTGAACAAGCATGGCTTCCGCGAGCGTATGCAGACCGCCAACGGCCGCCGCGTGCTGGCAGCCCGCCGCGCCAAGGGCCGCAAGAAGCTGACCGTTTCCGACGAGGTTCACGGCAAGAAATAAGCGGCACGCCCTCTTGGCGGACACGCGCCACACCGCCGTCAAAGGCTGGGACGCGACGCCTGCGGCTATTGCAGCGGGAGAAGTAAAGGCTTTCAAGCGAAAGAGCCTTTACTTCTCCCGTTTTTTTGACGTAACTTTGCCTTTGCTAACTCACCCAAACGCGAGACATGACCCTTTCTGAGTTTTCCCGGAAAATATTCGGCCGCATGATGGTAGGCAACTGCCTCGGCATGGCGGCGGCTGTGCTGCTGCTGCTCTGCGGTCTCTTCTTCTTCCTCGGCAAGTACACCCACCACGGCGAGGAAGTGGAGGTGCCAAACCTGTACGGGATGAACGAGGAAACCGCCGTGCGCAAACTCCGCGCCCTTGGCCTTGAGGCCGAAGTCACGGACACGGGCTACGTGTACAGTCAAGCCGCCTTCGCCGTGCTTGAGCAAAGCGTCAAAGCCGGCGAACGCGTAAAACCCGGACGCATCATATCGCTGACAATCAACGCCGACGCGCCGCGCAAAATAGCCATCCCCGACGTGGCAGGCAACTGCTCGCGCCGCGAGGCGGAGGACAAGCTGCGCGTGTTAGGCTTTAAGCTCGGCGCGCCCGAGTACGTCAAAGGCGACCCCGACTGGGTGGTGGCAGTGAAAGTGGGCGGGCGCGAGGTGCAGCCCGGAACGAAAGTCTCCATTAGTTCCCCCGTCACACTCGTCGTTGGCGTGGGCGGCAACGATGAGGAGTATAACGGCAACGATAGTCTCGACTACATCCTCAACGCCCCCGAGGAGGAATTTGACGCGGAAGAGGGCGGCGAAGAAACGGCAGAATGACGCCGCCAAGCAACCTACATGACACCGCCAAGCAACCTACACGACACCACGAACGACAGCGCGATGGCCGAAAACACGATAGAGGAAAAACTCAACGTCCCCGCAGACGGCACACTTGCCCCTGAAGGCGCGTCCCCCAAGGCGGGAGGCGAAACGGACGGGGCAAATGGCGAAGTTGACGGAACGAATGGCGAAGCATACGGGGCTAACGACGACACATACGGGGCTGCCGACGACATAGACGAGGACGGCGGCGAAGAAGCCGGCGGCCTGTACGAGCACTACCGCGTGGTGGCGGACAAAGGTCAGCAGCTGCTGCGCGTGGATAAGTTTCTGCTCGACCACCTGCGCGACACATCGCGCCACCGCATACAGCTCGCCGCCCGCGCCGGCTTCATACACGTCAACGGGCAGCCGGTGAAGAGCAACTACCGCGTTAAGCCGCTCGACACAGTCACGCTTCTGCTCGACCGTCCGCGTTATGAGACAACCATAGAGCCGGAGGACATCCCCCTCGACATAGTCTACGAGGACGACGACCTGATGGTGGTGAACAAGCCCGCCGGCCTGGTGGTGCACCCCGGGTGCGGCAACTACACCGGAACGCTTGTCAACGCCGTGGCATGGCACATGCGCGGCGTGCCCGGCTACGACGCCAACGACCCCGCCGTGGGTCTGGTGCACCGCATAGACAAAGACACGTCAGGCTTGCTTGTCGTGGCGAAAACTCCCGAGGCAAAAACCGCGCTCGGCGTGCAGTTCTTCAACAAAACCACGCGCCGCCGCTACAACGCCCTTGTCTGGGGCAACTTCCAAGAAGACAGCGGGCGCATTGAGGGCAACATTGCCCGCGACCCGCACGATCGTCTGCAGATGGCCGTTTTCCCGGCCGGCTCCGAGATAGGGAAACACGCGGTGACGCACTACAACGTGCTGCGGCGATATGGATACGTCACACTGGTAGAATGCGTGCTCGAGACGGGCCGCACCCACCAGATACGCGCCCACATGCGGCACATAGGGCATCCGCTTTTCGCCGACGCGCGATATGGCGGCGACGTGATACTCCGCGGCACGCAGAGCGGGTCGTACAAGGCGTTTGTGCACAACTGCATATCGCTCTGCCCGCGCCAGGCGCTGCACGCCCGCACCTTAGGCTTCCGCCACCCGCGCACGGGGAAGGAGATGGACTTCACCGCCCCGCTGCCCGAGGACATGCGCCTTTTGATAGAAAAATGGGAAACATACACGGCTGGGCTTAACTGAGCCGCTCCCGGGACTGACTTCCGCCCGGCTCTCACACTCCGCCGCAACACATACAGTACACTTACGGGGCACGACTTGCCGCCTCCCGCAACCTTTCCGCCCGGAAAGCGCACCGCGCAAGCATATAAGCGCACACGCAAAGCATATAAACGCACCGCACCACGCGCCCGCTTCGCACAAAAGCGTTTGCTTTCGGACGACAGCCGCAGTGCTTCGCACGCGACGGCGGAGGAGGACAGAGGGGAAACGACAAAGCCTGCACTCAGAAAGCATCTAAAAGCAAAGATGAAACGCACTATCGCTATCGTAGCCGGGGGCGACTCCTCCGAGCACGATGTCTCCCTGCGCTCGGCCGCAGGCATTCTCTCCTTCATGGACAAAGAGAAATACGACTGCTATGTCGTGGAGATAAAGGCCGGCAACTGGAACGTAGACTACAAGGGCGAAGACTGCCGCATTGACCGCGCGGACTTCTCCTTCACGGCTTCGAACGGCCGCCACAGCTTTGACTTCGCCTACATCACCATCCACGGCACGCCGGGAGAGAACGGCATCCTGCAAGGATACTTTGACCTCATCGGCCTGCCCTACTCCACGAGCGGCGTGCTGGTGGAGTCGCTCACGTTCAACAAATTTGCGCTGAACAACTTCCTGCGCTCTTTCCCCAGCCTGCACATCGCCGACTCCGTGCTCGTGCGCCGCGGTTTCTCCACCGAAGCCCCGGACGCCATAACCCGCCGCCTGGGTCTCCCGCTCTTTGTGAAGCCCAACGCGGGCGGCTCGAGCTTCGGCGTGACAAAGGTGAAAAGCGACGACGCCCTGATGCCCGCAATAGAGAAAGCAATGACGGAGAGCGACGAAGTGATGGCCGAGCAAATGGTAAGCGGCACGGAGATAACGTGCGGCTGCTACCGCCGCCCGGACGGCACGCTCGTCACCTTCCCCATAACGGAGGTGGTGACAGACGAGGAGTTCTTCGACTACGACGCCAAGTACAACGGCAAGGTGAGCGAAATCACCCCCGCCCGCATAGCCCCCGAGACGGCGGAGCGCGTCTGCGCCACCACGAAGAGCGTCTACAGCCTCCTCGGCTGCTATGGCATCATACGCATAGACTACATACTCAGCGGCGAAAAGGGCAAGGAGCAAATCAACCTTCTTGAAATCAACACCACGCCGGGCATGACCGCCACGAGCTTCATACCCCAGCAGGTGCGCGCCGCCGGCCTTGACATCAAGGACGTGCTGAGCGACATCATCGAGGGCAAGCTCGCCTGAGCCAGCCCCGCGCATTTTTCCACGCCCCTTAGCCCAGAAGAGAAAATGACCCTTTCCGACTTTGACTCCATACGCCCCGTCGCGCCCGAGGAGCTTCCCGCCGCGTTCGACCAACTGATGGGCGACGAGAGCTTCCGCGCCATCTTCCAGTCATTCTTCAAGGACGTGCCGATGGAGCGGCTGCGCGAGCGGCTTTACTCCTGCAAGGACAACCTTGAGGTGCAGAAGACATTCTTCTACCCGCTTATCACGCAGCTCGCCGCCAAGTGCTGCACGTCGCTCACTATGGACGCGGCGAGCCTCCCCGCCGAGAAGCGCAAGGAGAGCCACACGTTCGTCTCCAACCACCGCGACATAGTGCTCGACTCCGCCTTTCTCTGCGTGCTGCTCATAGACAACGGCTTCGGCAACACTACGGAGATAGCAATAGGAGACAACCTGCTCATCTACCCTTGGATAAAAACGCTCGTGCGCGTGAACAAGTCGTTCATCGTACGCCGCTCCGCCTCTATGCGAGAGATGCTCGCAAGCAGCAAACTAATGAGCGAGTACATGCACTACGACATCGCCGAAAAGCATGAGAACGTGTGGATAGCGCAGCGGGAGGGACGCGCCAAGGACTCCGACGACCGCACGCAGGAGTCGGTCTTGAAGATGATGGCGCTCGGCGGCACGGGCAGCGCGTTGGAGAGACTGCGCGCGCTCAATATCGTTCCGCTCGCCATCTCCTACGAGTACGACCCCTGCGACTATCTCAAGGCAAAGGAGTTTCAGCAGAAGCGCGATGTGCCCGGCTTCAAGAAGAGCCAGGCCGACGACTTGGAGAACATGCGCACCGGCATCTTCGGCTACAAAGGCAACGTGCACTACCGCACCTGCGCACCCGTCAACACATGGCTTGACGAGCTTGCCGACTGCCCCAAGGCGGAGTTTTTCAAAGAGGTCGCACGGCGCATGGACAAAGAGATACACAGCGGCTACCAGCTTTTCGCCGGCAACTACGTCGCGCTCGACCTCTTGCAGGGCGGGACTGAGTTTGCCAGTCACTACACGGCGGAGGAGAAAGCCGGATTTGAGAAATATCTGTCCTCGCGCCTCACGCTCATCGACCTGCCCTCGCCCGACGAGGCTTTCTTGCGGGAGAAAATGCTGACTATGTACGCAAACCCGCTCCTTAACCAACTCGCCGCCACTCGCGGCTAAGCTGCGACATTCCCCTTTACATGCCTTTCACGCCCCAGACATTCATGAGACACGCCGCCGCACTTTTCGCCCTCGCCGCCGCACTGCTGCCCGCAGCCTGCGCCGACGACGACGCAGCCGCGCCCGCCTACATACAGGAGCTGGCGGATGTCGCCACAGGCACGGACGGCATGCCCCTGCGCCTCGAGCGCGACAACGGAGAGACCCTCGCCGTGCTCTCCCGCAGCGGCGTGACCGCCATGAAAGCCGACACCACCTACCGCGCCGCCGTGGCCTACACGCGCCAGGACGGGGGCGCCGCGCTTGCCTCGGTGTCCACTTTCCTCGCTCCGCTTCCCAAGACCTACCCCGCCGAGACTTTGCTGCTCGACGCCCCGGTGGAGAAAGTGGCGGCTTGCTGGGCAACGGGGAAATACCTCAACTTTAAGCTCTCGCTGCTTACGTCCAACGACGTCACGCACGCTTTCGCCTTCCACGAAGAGGAGCTGCACGCCAACGCCAACGGGACGCGCACACTGCGCCTGCGGCTGCTCCACCAGCAAAGCGGGAATGCCGCCTACTACACCCGCACTGCGTACATATCCCTGCCGCTCGCCGCGCTCACGTCACGGCTGCGGCAAGGCACGGACACGGTCTCCGTCTCCATCACCACGCCGTCCGGGCGCACAACGTACCCCCGGATTTTTAATCCCATAACGGGGAAATAAGCCCACGCGCTTTCCCCCGAACCCAACCTCACCAATGCTTTTCACACCCGAAGAAACAAAGGAGCAGGCTCGCGGTCTCTGGCGCGAGTGCCTTGCCCTTAACGACGACTTCCTCGACGTATATTTCGAGGACAAATATTCGCCCGACAACCTCCTTACCGTGCGCCGCGACGGCGACATTGTTTCCGCACTCGACCTGCGTCCCTACCGCATGACCTTCTACGGCACGGTGACGCACGTAGGCTATCTCAGCGCACTTGCCACGCGCGAGGCTTTCCGGGGCGCGGGCTACGCCGCCAACCTCTTGCAGGAAGCCCACCGCCGGCTCTACTCGCAGGGCGCGGCGCTGAGTTTCCTCATCCCCACGGACGCGGAGGCGCAGAAATATTTTGAACGCCCGGACCACGGCTCCTATTGGCCGTCGGTGTACCGGCAAGAGCTTCCGCTCGACGTGTCTCAGGACGGCGACACGGACAAAATCACGGTGGAACGCCCCGACGAGTGGCCCGCCTCGCTCTATGTCTTCTACCGCCGCCTCACCTCCTCGCTGCCTTTCATGGTACACCCCACCGAGGAGGACTTCTTCGCCGCGCTCTCAGCAGCCGACCTTGGCGACGCATACGTGCTCACCGCCAGCCGCAAGCGGCGCATGACGGGCTTCTGCCTTGCCGTGAAAGAGCCGGACGGGCGGGTTTTCATCCGCACGCTCGCCATCACCGAAGCCGCAGCCCGCGCCGCTTTCGTACAGTATCTTTGCCGCGAGTGCGGCGTAGAGCAGGTGTACCGCCGCTTCTGCCTTCCCGGCTCGCTGAAAGGCAGCAAGCCCTACGCCCTTGCACGCGTGATAGACGTGCCGCGCTTCCTCGCCGCCGTCGCCGCCCCCAATCCGGGCTTCCAGCTGCACGTAGGCGTGCAGGGCGACCTTTCCATTCCCGAAAACAACGGCTTCTACATCGTGGAAAACGGCCGTGTGCGCCTCACCGACGCACGCCCCGACAGCATCGTCACGCCGGGCGGACTGGCGGCTATGTTCATGGCGGCGCAGCCTATGGTGATGGACCTCCTTCTTGACGAATAAAACCCTCCGCGCCTTATGCCCGCACGCACGCTCCGCGCCCTCGCTCCGCTTCTCGCCTTTTTTCTTCTCACTGCCGCACACGCCGCAGCGCAGAAAGCCGAGCCCTTGCCTCAGCACGATATGGCAAAATGGGGCATCAAAGCGGCCGGCTACAGCGGCATCGCGCCTTTGGGCGGCGGACGTTATGCCGTAGTGAGCGACAACGAGGCGGCGGACGGCTTCTTCGTTTTCGCCATCGAGCAGGACAGTCTGACGGGCGACATAAAAAGCGTGCGCGACGAGGGCTTCCGCGCCAATCCGCACGCCGCCCCCGCCGTCTCGGGACGCTCCCCGCGCGACTGCGAAGGGGTGGCGTACTTCCCCTCCGCACAGACGGTTTTCGTCAGCGGCGAGGGCGACCAGCAGATATTGGAGTACGACTTGCAAGGCAACCCCACAGGGCGCGGACTTGACGTGCCGGAGATGTTCGCCCGCACGTGCATTGTCCCCAACTACGGCTTTGAGGCGCTTGCCTACTGCCCCGAGACCCGCCTCTTCTGGACTACCACCGAAAGCACGCTGCAACGGGACGGCCGCCCCGTCTCCGCCGCCAATCCCGGAGCGGAAAACTTGCTGCGGCTGCAGTCCTTCGGCGACGACCTCCGCCCTGCCGCGCAGTTTGCCTACAAAATGGCACGCGAGCGCGAAAGCGGTTTTGGCAAAATATATGTCTGCGGCGTGTCCGAAATAGCTGCCTTGCCGGACGGCCGCCTTCTTGTGCTTGAGCGCGAGGCCAACATCCCGCCGAAATACTTGGGCAGCACGGTCTCCTGCCGCCTTTTCCTCGCCGACCCGCGCGGGGCGCAGGACGTGACGGCGTGCGATGACCTGCGCACGCTGCCCGACAGCGCGTTCGTCAAGAAACGTCTGCTGTGCGAGATGTCGTCGGACTTCACGCTCTTCCGCCACGGCTTCGCCAACTACGAGGGCATGTGTCCGGGCCTCCGTCTCGCCGACGGGCGGCAGACCCTGCTACTCGTAGCCGACTCACAGGGCGGCTACGGAAAAGGTCCTTTCCGCTTGAAAGACTACATACGCGCCGTCGTGCTTAGCGACTGACGCGCGCGCCCTCTTCCCCTACCTGAGAGAAATATGGCCGACTGGGAAAAACTCTATCCGCACCCTGCTTTCCGCCGCGTGGCTTACCCGGCGGTGACGCTGCCGGACGGCACGCGCCTGAAGCGCGAGATTGTGGTATTCGCCGCCGACGGCACGCCAAAGGCCCATTTCCCGCTGACGGAGGAAGTGGCCTTTACCGAATGGCGCGGCACGGAGTACGCCTGGGGCGCGAAGCCCGTGTGACACGCCGCGCCCTGCCGCCGCGAGGGTCTGCCCTTTTCCCGCGAAAAGCTATATTTGCATCCGGCACAGTCTGGCGCACGCCGCCGCTTGTGCTTTTTCTTATCACCGCAACGCGTACCGCGCTTGCTTCATGCCCAGACACTATGGAAAACGGAAAGGAGAAACAAAACGGAGACACAGGCTTGGGGACGGATTTCCCCGACAACAAATTCACAGACGAGGAGCTTGACGACATCATAAAGGAGAACACCGTCCCGGGCAGCAGCGTGCCGGAAAGTCTGGCGCAGACGCCGATGGGCGCAGCCGGCTGCATTTGGGCGCACAGCTGGCTGGCGTGCTGTGTTTTCTTTTTCATCGGTCTGGCAAAAGGGGAGCTGTGGTGCATTCCGTTTCTCGTTGCCGCGATAGCCATTTTCCTCGGCTTGGGCGTCTTCGGCAACCGATGGGAAAAGTACGCCGACACCGTCAGGGAAAAGAAAGTCGCCACCATCCGCCGCGCCCACGCCGTGGAAAAGGCGTACTACGCCATAAAAAAGCGGCAACAGGCACTTTACGGCACGCCCGACATCGCCTACCGCCTTTATTGCTCGCCCGGATACAAGTACCTCGACCCCGCCGCCGATGTGGAAATCTACAAGAAGGCGGAGAAAATTTTGCTCGGCGGGGAGATTTTCTCTTTTTCCGAGCTGACGGATTTCCGCCTCACCGAAACGGCGGAGACAAAAAGCGGCGCGGTGGTCCGACTCTCCGACCTGACCTTCGCCGACGCCGCGCCACGACTGGACAAGCTTTCCGACTTTGACTTCGCTCCCGCCGATGACGACAAGGACAACCCGGAAATAGATTTCCTTAAATACTTGCGCGAGCATCACACTACGGGCACAGTCGACAAGGACGAAATAAAGGAGCGGCGCTACACGGGCGAGGCCACCACGAGCCGCGCCGACTGCCCCGCACTCCACTTCGACTTCTCCACGGACGCATGGACGGCGGACGAAACTGCACGGTTGCTCTACCTCACGATAGCGCAAGGGCGGAAGACACACGCGCAAGCGTAAAAATCCCCAATCGGAAGGGCACGAAAGTGCCGTTTCGCCAATCCGCCACCGCAGGACTTTGCACATGCAACGGGCTGAAAGCCCGAAAGCACATAGCCCAGGGCAACGCCCTGGGTACAAAACCCGCGCGGAAATGCGCTCTGAAAGAGCAAAAGCATTTCTACCACATTGGGACAAACTCGCGTTGCAATGCTTTTGCCCTGTCAGGGCGTGCCCGATACGCCCGCCCCTACCCAGGGTGTCGCTTCGCTTGCCCTGGGCTATGTGCTTTTAGGCTTTCAGCCCGCCCCACGCGCAAGCACCGCCGCAGGGGAATCCATAATAACCATTTTACACGCCCCAACAATTGCGGCAAGTCCATAAAGCCAATAATACCCATATACCTATACCCGCAAAGAAAGCCCCGCACGCCCCCTAAAAGTGTCCGATTTTTCCCTTTCCAATTTTATAAAGAACGTTAATGGCGATTTGGGAAACGGAGAAAAATATATTATCTTTGTGTAGTGAAAAGAGGGGAAACGCG
>CAVFVD010000043.1:0-13830 GCA_963625935.1 uncultured Oscillospiraceae bacterium
GTCGCTCCGGAGCCTATTCCCGTAGCGAGAAGTCCCTTTTTCGTCCCGCGAAAGCCGTTTCAAATTGGTGCAGGGCTATGGTTTATAGTTAAACTTACATAAAAATGCGCCCCTCGCGCGGTTAGCAAAAGTGTTCTATTTTTCCTCTTTTCCCCGCTCCCCGAGGACGGCTTTTGGAGCGACTTTTTGCGGGCATCAAAGTCCGATTTTCCGCAAAAGGCAAAAAGGCGGAAAAGGTGCAAGTCCGCAATCCGCCGCACACCGGCGCGGCGGAAAGGTTTGGAGTACGCTCCTAATAGGTAAAAATCCCCAAATCCGCTAAATTTGCACCTAAGCCCACGCAGCCTCAGCACGCCCGCCGAAGAGGCAATCCCCAAAGAACGGGGCAAAAACGTTATGCAAGAAAAGCCGCGCTCGTACATAGCCATCGACATGAAATCGTTCTTCGCCTCAGTGGAGTGCGTGGAGCGCGGCCTGCCCCCGCTCTCCACCCACCTCGTAGTGGCCGACGAGAGCCGCACAGAGAAGACGATATGCCTGGCCGTCACCCCGTCGCTCAAAGCACTCGGCGTGCCGGGACGGCCAAGGCTTTTCGAGGTGGTGGAACGCGTGCGCGAAACAAACGAGGCGCGGCGGGCGGCGGCAGGGACGCTCCGTGGCGCGTCGTCCTCCGCCCCCGAGCTGGCGGCGCATCCCGATATGGCGGTGGAGTACGTCGTGGCACCGCCGAGGATGGCGCTCTACAAAGATTACAGCAACCGCATATACAATGTCTTCCTCCGCCACGTCGCTGCGCAGGACATCCACCGCTACTCCATAGACGAAGTGTTCATTGACATCACGCCCTACCTCGCCACCTACCACGCCACGCCGCGCGAGCTTGCCGTGCGCATGATAAAAGACGTGCTCGCGGCCACCGGCGTGACGGCCACGGCGGGCATAGGCACCAATCTCTACCTCTGCAAAGTGGCTATGGACATCGTGGCAAAGCACCTGCCGGCAGACAAAGACGGCGTGCGCGTCGCAGAGCTTGACGAGCAAGCGTACCGCCGCACGCTGTGGGCGCACCAGCCGCTGACCGACTTTTGGCGCGTGGGGCATGCCACCATGCGCCGCCTTGCCGCCTACGGCATGTACACGATGGGCGACATTGCCCGCCAGTCCGTGCGCGGCGAGGAAGTGCTTTACGAGCTTTTCGGAGTAAACGCGGAGCTCCTGATTGACCACGCCTGGGGCTGGGAGCCTTGCACCATAGCCCACATCAAGGCTTACCGCCCGCGCACACGCTCGGTGAGCAGCGGGCAAGTGCTGCAGAAGCCCTACACCAAGGACATGGCACGCGTGGTAGTGAAAGAAATGGCAGAAAGCGTGGCGCTCGACATATTCAGCAAGAAGATGGCGACAGACAGTCTGTCGCTCTATATAGGATATGACCGCGAGTCGGCTCGCCAAGCGGGCAGCGGCACGGCGGTCGACCACTATGGGCGCACTGTCCCGCGCCCCGCGCACGGCAGCGTGCGGCTCGCGGCGCACACGTCCTCCGTCCGCCAAATTGTGCAGGCTTGCTCCGCGCTCTTCGACCGTCTCGCCGCGCCCCACTACACGATACGCCGGCTCTGCGTCGCGGCGGGCAACCTGCGTCCCGACGCACCGGCGAAGGAGGAGCGGCGCGTGGTGCAGCTCGACCTTTTCGAGGACAACGAGGCCGCGCTCCGCGAGCTGCAAGCCCGCAAGGCGCGCGACGAGAAAGAGCGCAAGCTGCAAAGCGCTATACTGAACATCAAAAACGCCTTTGGGAAAAACGCGCTCTTGCGCGGCGTTGACTTCGCGGAAGAGGCGACCGCCATCGCGCGCAACAGCCAAATAGGAGGACACAAGGCATGACGGAAAACACACAAAGCGTTCCGCCCACGGGAGCAAACACGGGAAGCGGCGCAGTCAAAGAGGAAAACGCCACCGAAAGCGCGGCGGAGATTTACAAAGACATTATCGACCTGCCGCGCCACGTCTCGCGCCGCCACCGCCCTATGCCCCTGGAGGAGCGCGCGGCGCAGTTTGCCGCCTTCGACGCGCTGAAAGAGGCGGCAAAGCCGGAGTCGAAACTCAACCGCGCGGAGACGGACGATTAAGCAAGGAAAAGCCCCACGCGCCCGCACTTAGCGGGTTTTTCCTAACTTTGCGCGAAAGTCCGGCCGCAAAGCGCCGCGCAAAACAATCCCACTCACGCCGATGGAAAGACATCTGCGACACTGCATACTCTTTTTCCTGCTACTGCTTCCCCTTGCGGCGGCGGGGCAAAAGCCGCTGTATCAGCGCTACGTGGAGAAGTACGCCGACGTGGCCGTAGACCAGATGCACCGCTACGGCGTGCCGGCAAGCATAACCCTGGCGCAGGGGCTCCTGGAAAGCGCGGCGGGCACAAGCCGCCTGGCCACGCAGGGCAACAATCACTTTGGCATAAAATGCGGCGGCACTTGGAAGGGACGCTATATGCTGATGACGGACGACGCCCCGAACGAGAAGTTCCGCGTATACAGCAGCGCGAAAGAAAGTTACGAGGACCACTCCACTTTCCTGCGCAACGGCCGCCGCTACGCCTCGCTCTTCACCCTCTCCCGTACCGACTACAAAGGCTGGGCGCACGGGCTGAAACGCGCCGGCTATGCCACCAACCCGCGCTACGCTTACCTGCTCATCGATCTTATTGAGACGTACAATCTCACCCGTTACGACAAGAAGAGCCACGGAAGCCGGCACGAGCGGAAAGAGCGCGAGAGGAAGCAGCGCAAGCAAAAGCAGACGGAAGCCTTTGAGGTGCGCCGCTGCAACGGGCAGTACTACATCCTCGCCAAGGCGGGCGACACCTACGCCTCGCTTTCAAAGGTGACGGGCATACGCGAGAAGAAGCTCCGCGCCTACAACGACGCCGAGGCGGACATGGAGCCGCAGGCCGGAATGCCTGTTTTCCTCGGCAAGAAAGCACGCAAGGCGATGAAGGTAAAAGGCACGGGCAGGTATCACGTGATGGAGGCGGGCGAGTCTCTTTACACCATCAGCCAGCGATACGGCATACGCCTCGCCAACCTTTGCAAAATGAACCCCCTTCCCTCGCCCGACTACCACTTCAAGGCGGGCGACAGCGTGCGCGTGAGGTAAGGCGGCCGTACGCGCCGCACCGGCACGCGCGTCCCGCTACCCATCCCACCGCTCAGCGACACAAAAACTCCACATTCCCCCTTTTCCCTATGTCACAGACCACAGAGAGCGTGGCGGACTTCCTTGAAAGCGACCACCCCACCGCTTTCTCTTTCGAAGTGCTGCCGCCCTTGCGCGGCCGCGGCATTGACAGCGTCTTCCGCACCATTGACCGGCTGATGCCTTTCGCCCCCGCGTACATCAACATAACCACCCACCGCACCGAGACCGTTTTCCGCGAGACGGCGGACGGGCTCTACGAGCGCCGCGACACGCGCACGCGCCCCGGCACCGTGGCCATCGCCGCCGCCATACACTGGCGGTACAACGTGCCCGCCGTCCCGCACATCATTTGCAGCGGTTTTACAAAAGAGGAAATAGAGAACGAGCTCATTGACCTGTCTTTCCTCGGCATAACTGACCTGCTGCTGCTGCGCGGAGACCGCGCCAAGGGCGAAAACCGCTTTACGCCCACGCCGGGCGGGCACACGCACGCCAGCGAGCTATGCCTGCAAGTGGAGGACTTCAACCGAGGCACGCTTGTCTCCGGCGAACCGCACGACGCGCCCCCCGCAGCCTTCACTTACGGCGTGGCTGGCTACCCGGAAAAGCACGAAGAGGCAATGAACCCCGAGACCGACGTGGCTTACGCCAAAGCCAAGGTCGAGGCGGGGGCGCGCTATATCGTCACACAGATGGTTTACGACAACGAGAAGTATTTTGACTTCGTCCGCAGGCTTCGCGCGGCGGGCGTGAACGTGCCCGTTGTCCCCGGCATCAAGCCCCTCACCACGCTCGCCCATCGCTCTATGCTGCCCAAGACTTTCCACATCGACTTCCCCGAAGCCCTCAGCCGCGAGCTGCAAAAGTGCCGCGACAACGAGGCTGTGAAGGAGCTCGGCGTAGAATGGGGCATCGCGCAGGCCCGTGAGCTGAAAGCCGCCGGCGTGCCCAGCATCCACTTTTACAGTATGAACGCATCGTACAGCGTGGAGCGCATCGCCCGCGCCGTATATTAAGGACTCAGCCTCCCCCTTTTATGTTTTCCGACCCTACATCCCCGCTCTTCCGCGCCCTGAACGAGGGCGGCCGCATCCTGATACTCGACGGCGCGATGGGGACGATGATACAACGGCACGCGCTCGGCGAGGACGACTTCCGCGGCACGCGCTTCAAAGACACGCCGGGACGCTTGCAGGGCAACAACGAGCTGCTCTCGCTCACGCGCCCCGACATCATACGCTCCATACACCGCGCCTACTTGGAAGCGGGGGCGGACATCATTGAGGCTAACACTTTCTCGGCGCAAAGGGTCTCGCAGCACGAGTACCACACTGAGGGCGCGGTGGAGGAAATCAACCGTGCCTCGGCACGGCTCGCACGCGAGGAAGCCGACCGCATGACGTGCCTCACCCCCGAGCGGCCGCGCTTTGTCGCCGCCTCCATCGGGCCTACAAGCAAAACGCTGTCTCTTTCCCCCGACGTGGAAAACCCCGCGTTGCGGACCATCACCTTCGACGAGCTTTGCAGCGCCTACACCGAGCAAATGCGCGTGCTCGCCGCCGAGGGCGTGGACGCCTTCCTCGTAGAGACGATATTCGACACCCTAAACGCCAAGGCTGCGCTCGCCGCCGCCCACGCTGTCTGCGCGGAGGCGGGGCGCAACATCCCCGTGATGCTCAGCGCAAGCATAGCCGACGCGTCGGGGCGCACCCTTTCGGGACAGACGCTCGCGGCTTTCGTCACCTCTGTGGCGCACGACAGCCTCGTGCTCTCCGTCGGACTTAACTGCTCATCGGGCGCGGCGGACATGCGCCCCTTCCTGCGCGACATGGCAAACGGCACGCCGTTCTTCGTCAGCGCACACCCCAACGCGGGACTGCCCGACGAGGAGGGACGCTATACGGAGACACCGGAAACTATGGCGGCCGCGCTGGAGGCTTTCGCCGAGGACGGCACAATAAATATAGTGGGCGGCTGCTGCGGCTCTACGCCCGCGCACATCAAAGCCATCGCAGAGACGATGGAGGGGCGCGCGCCGCGACCGCTCCCCGACAACGGCACGCCGCGCCCGTGGCTCGCCGGTCTGGACGCGTTCACGCTGCTGCCGGGGACGTTTGTCAACGTGGGCGAGCGGTGCAACGTGGCGGGAAGCCGCAAGTTTCTGCGGCTGATTAAGGAGAAACAATACGAGGAAGCCCTTTCCATAGCCCGCAAGCAGGTGCGCGACGGTGCCATGGCTCTTGACGTGAACATGGACGACGGTCTCCTTGACGCCGGGGCGGAGATGTGCCATTTCCTCAACCTGATGGCATCCGACCCGGAAGTGGCCCGCCTGCCGTGGATGATAGACTCGTCGCGCTTCGAAGTAATCGAGGCGGCGCTCAAATGCGTGCAGGGGAAAGCGATAGTAAACTCCATCTCACTGAAAGAGGGCGAGGAGAAATTCCTTGCAAGAGCCCGCGCCATACACCGCAGCGGCGCGGCAATGGTAGTAATGGCGTTCGACGAAGAAGGGCAGGCCACGTCATACCAACGCAAGGTGGACGTGTGCGCCCGCGCCTACCGGCTGCTAACCCAAGAAGCCGGCGTGCCGCCAACCGACCTCATCTTCGACCCAAACGTTCTCACCATCGCCACGGGTATGAAAGAGCACGACCGCTACGCGCTCGACTTCATCGAGGCTACGGGCTGGATACGCCGAAACCTGCCCGGGGCGCACGTGAGCGGCGGCGTGAGCAACCTCTCCTTTGCCTTCCGGGGCAACAACTACTTGCGCGAGGCCATGCACGCCGTCTTCCTCTACCACGCCATAGCCCAGGGCATGGACATGGGCATTGTGAACCCAGCCACACGCGTGATGTACGGAGACATACCGGCCGACTTGCTCGAGCGCCTTGAAGACGCGATACTCTGCCGGCGCGAGGACGCAGCGGAAAGGCTGACGGACTTCGCGCAAAGTCTCGCCGCCCCCGCGCCCGCAGCCGGCGGCGCACAGGAAAAGGCGGACCGCAGCGCGACACCGCTCGAGCAGCGGCTCGCCGAGGCTCTGAGGGCAGGAGATGACGAGTTTCTCGAAGCGGACCTTACCGAAGCCGTGGCTGCCTACGACTCCCCCGCCGCCATCATAGAGGGACCGCTGATGAAAGGTATGCAAACGGTGGGAAACCTCTTTGGCGAGGGCAAGATGTTCCTTCCGCAAGTGGTGAAGTCGGCACGCACGATGAAGAAAGCCGTGGCTTTCCTCCAGCCTTATATTGAGGCGGGACGCAAGGAGGGAGCTGCGGGCAACGGGCGTTATCTCATCGCCACCGTGAAAGGTGACGTGCACGACATAGGCAAGAACATTGTCGCCGTAGTGCTTGGCTGCAACAACTTCGAAGTGACCGACCTCGGCGTGATGGTACCGGCGGAGACAATAGTAAAGACCGCGCTCGAGCTGAAGCCGGACTTCATCGCGCTGAGCGGGCTAATCACGCCGTCGCTTGACGAGATGTGCCACACGGCAGAGGCTCTCTCACGCGCCGGCATTACCACCCCGCTCTTCGTGGGCGGGGCTACGACCTCCGAGCTGCACACCGCGCTGAAGATTGCCCCGCTCTACGGCGGTCCGGTGTTCCACGTGCGCGACGCGGCGCAGAACCCCGTGCTGGCCACGCAGCTCCTCGGCGAACAGCGCGAGGAGACAATCGCCCGCAACCGCGACCTGCAGCAGGCTCTGCGCGAGAAGCACGACAGGGAAAAGCACGGCGGCGCGGCGCAGGTAGCTTCTGCCGCCGACGGCTTGGTGACCGACTGGGCAAACTACGCCCCGCCCGCGCCTTCGTATATCGGCACGCGCACATTCCGCGACATTTCCATAAAAGACGTGCGGCAGCTTGTGTGCTGGCCCTATTTCTACCACTTCTGGCGCGTGCGCCACGGCTCGCCGGAGGCTGAGCAAGTGCGCGAGGAGGCGGAGAGGCTGATTGACAATATTGAAAGCCGCTTCTCGCTGCAAGGGCAGGTGGCCTTCTACCCCGCCCACTCCACCGGGCATTCCGTTGTGGCGGACCTCGGCGCGGGCGCGACGGCGGAGATAGCCACCCCGCGCCAAAAGAAAAGCGAGGACGGGGGAAAAGAGCGGCTTTCGCTTTGCGACTACATCGCTCCCGAGGTCGTGGAAGACTGGCTCGGCGCGTTCGCCGTCACGCTCTCGCCAGACTTCGCCGCAGAGGTCGAGCGGCTCAAACAGGCTGACGAGAGCTACGACGCGTTGCTCTTGCACAGCGTGGCGGACCGCTTGGTAGAGGCCGCCGGCGAATGGCTGCACCGCCTGACGCGCCGCTCGCTGTGGGGCTACGCGCCGCAAGAGAGCCTAAGCCCGGACGAGCTGCAACGCTGCGCCTACCGCGGCATCCGCCCCGCCGTGGGCTACCCCGCCTTGCCCGAGCAGGCGCAGATATTCAATGTGGCGCGTCTCCTGCGCCTCGGCGACTTGGGGATACGCCTCACCGAAAACGGGGCTATGTACCCGCAGAGCAGCGTGTGCGGACTCTATTTCAGCCATCCCGCCTCACGCTATTTCAGCGTATGACCGCGCCGCCGCTTCCTATTTCAGTGGAAGCGGCGACGTTTGTTTTTTCAAGAAAAACAGACTTTATCCCAAGAGGAACAGACTTTATTCCAAGAAAAACAGACACCAGCCCAATAAGCTCAGACCTCATTCCGACAAACACGGGCCTTGTAGAAAAAGCAAAGCACCCGGGCGGCGCTTTGTCTGTCAGTTTTGCACCAACACCATATCCCTGTCCTTCGCGTAAGTAAGGCGGTAGCGCAGAAGATGGGTCGCGTCTTTCGCCCCCCCTTTCTCGATGCCGCTGTTGGCAAGGTCGAAGACACGGGAACAGCGCGAGCACGTCAGCTCCTCCGTCCCGGAGAACGTGAGCGCAATCTGCAAGGACGCAGCGGCGTAGCAGGCGGGGCAGGCAAGCTCGTAGGCCACGGGCGATGTGCTTCCGCTTATCTCGGGCACGGACGGCGTGCCAATTATCATCCCCGCGCCCCACACGGGCCTGCCGTAGCTTTGCATCAAGGCCGTTGCCGTGTAAGTGGAGGAGTTTTTCCCGTCGGCGAGAGAGAAATGGTAGACGTCCGATTTCAGTTTGACGCTGCAGAAAACGCCGGGGTTGTTGAGCGCGGAATAGAGCGGCGACGCGGCAGTGACGGGAGTGAAGCGGAAAAACGCCGCCTCACTGGAATACGTATTATCCACGTCGCCAGAGCAACCAGCCGCCGCGACAAGGAGAAAGGGCAAAAACGCTGCAAGCCGCGGCAAAAGCGCGGAAAGCTTCTTTATGTGTGCGCTTGAAAGCATAGGGCGTACTTTTTGGGACGGGCGGAGGGGAAAGAAGAAGCCTTTGCGCTCCCGCCGCGCTGCAAATTTAGCGCAAGCAGCGGCGGCGGCGGCTTTTTTCAAGTTTTTTAAAAAGTCACGGCGAACGGGCGTTGCCACATTTCGCTAATTTTGCGGGCGGCAAGGCCAAGCCCGCACGCTGCAAGCCGCGGCCCCGCGCCTATGCTCCATAAAAAACTTTCACGCCCAATGGTAAAAATCACCAAAGAAGCCGCTCTGCGCTACCACTCGGAGGGCAAGCCCGGCAAAATAGAAGTAGTCCCCACAAAGCCCTACCGCACGCAGACCGACCTCTCGCTGGCCTACTCGCCCGGCGTGGCAGAGCCCTGCCTCGAGATACAGAAAAACCCGCACGACGCCTACCGTTACACCAACAAGGGCAACCTCGTCGCCGTCATTTCCAACGGAACCGCCGTCCTTGGCTTGGGCGACATTGGCGCAATGAGCGGCAAGCCCGTGATGGAGGGCAAGAGCCTCCTCTTCAAGATATACGCGGGCGTGGACGCCTTTGACATTGAGGTGAACGAAAAGGACCCCGAGAAGTTCATCGCGGCGGTGAAGGCCATCGCGCCCACTTTCGGCGGCATCAACCTCGAAGACATCAAAGCCCCGGAGTGTTTTGAGATAGAGCAGCGGCTTAAAGCTGAGCTTGACATCCCTGTGATGCACGACGACCAGCACGGCACGGCCATCATCTCCGCCGCCGGCCTCATCAACGCCCTTATGGTTGCGGGCAAGAAGATAGAGGAGGCGAAGATTGTCGTGAACGGCGCCGGCGCGGCCGCCATCTCCTGCACGCGCCTCTATTGCGCTTTCGGCGCGCGTAAGGAGAACATCGTCATGCTCGACTCCAAGGGCGTGATAACCGCCGACCGCGACAACCTCAACCCGCAGAAGCGCGAGTTTGCCACGACGCGCACCGACATTCATACGCTCGCTGAGGCGGTGAACGGCGCGGATGTCTTCGTGGGCCTTTCCAAGGGCAACGTGCTTACTCAGGACATGGTGCGCACTATGGCGGGCAGCCCCATCATCTTTGCCCTTGCCAACCCCGTCCCCGAGATTTCCTACGAGGACGCCACGGCAGCTCGCCCGGACGTGCTGATGAGCACGGGGCGCACCGACTACCCCAACCAGATAAACAACGTCATAGGCTTCCCCTATATCTTCCGCGGCGCGCTCGACACCGCCGCCACGGCCATCAATGAGGAAATGAAGATGGCGGCGGCTAAGGCCATCGCCGAGCTTGCCCGCCGCCCGGTGCCCGACATTGTGAACCGCGCCTACCACGTGCGCAACTTCACTTTCGGCCCGGACTACTTCATACCGAAACCCGTCGACCCGCGCCTCATCACGGAGGTGTCCATGGCAGTGGCTAAGGCGGCAATGGAGAGCGGCGTGGCGCGCCAGCCCATCACCGACTGGAAGGCATACCGCCAGCACCTGCGCGAACTGATGGGGCAGGAAAGCAAGTTCACACAGAACCTTTACGACACGGCACGCTCTAACCCGAAGCGCGTGGTATTTGCCGAGGGCACGCACCCCACGATGCTCGAGGCCGCAGTCCGCGCCAAGGAGGAGGGTATATGCTTCCCCGTGCTGCTGGGCAACGAGGTGCAGATAAAGAAAACGGCAGACGAGCTCAAGCTTAACCTTGAGGGCATCGAAATCATAAACCTGCGCAACGACTCCGAGGTGGAGCGCCGCCACCGTTACGCCCAGCTCTTCGCCAAAAAGATGGAGCGCAAAGGCTACACGCCCCAGGAGGCAGAGGACAAGATGTACGAGCGCAACTACTTTGGCATGATGATGGTGGAAACGGGCGAGGCGGACGCCTTCATAACCGGGCTCTACACGAAATACAGCAACACGTTCAAGGTAGCAAGGGAGGTGATAGGCATACGCGAGGGCTACAAGCACTTCGGCACGATGCACCTCGTCAACTCTAAGAAAGGCGTCTACTTCATAGCCGACACGCTCGTCAACCGCCACCCCGACGCCGAGGCCTTGTACGACATCGCGCGCCTCTCGGCTGGAGCCGTGCGTTTCTTCAACCGCACGCCGGTCACAGCTATGCTTTCCTACTCCAACTTCGGCACCGACCACGAGGGAAGCGCGGCCAAGGTGCAGGAGGTCATTGCCCGCATGCACGCCGAGCATCCCGACATGGCGATAGACGGCGAGATGCAGCTCAACTTTGCCCTCGACAAGGAACTGCGTGACGAGAAGTACCCCTTCAACACGCTTCACGGAATGGACGTCAATACGCTCATCTTCCCCAACCTGTCCGCCGCCAACTCTTCCTATAAGATAGTGAAGGGACTCACGGAGGGAAGCGAAGTGATAGGCCCGATACAGATGGGCTTGAATAAGCCTATCCACTTCACGGACTTTGAGAGCTCCGTCCTCGATATTGTCAACGTCACCGCCGTGGCTGTCATCGACGCCATAGTGGAAGAGAAGAAGCGCAAGGGCTGACGCCGCACGGCGCACAAGCCCGCCCAAAGCTCTTTATGTGGAAACCCCGGAGGACGGCCGCCCGGCCGCGCCGCCTGGATTTCCACATTCTTTTTTTACGGGAAACGCTCCGCCGCCGCAGGAAGACAAGACTGCCGTGACGGGAAGCAACAACTCCCCCGACCGCCTATGAGAATGAAGAAACTGCTCGCCGCCCTCGCCCTGCTGGGCCTTTCGCTGACGGCTTCCGCGCAGACCGTGATAGACCTGAAACGCGGCGGCGGACTGCGGGCCAAGACGCTCGACGACTACCGCACCAAGCTGAAAGACGCATGGCAGGAGCGCGAGGACTCGATCGAGTACACCGACCACATTCGCCGCACGCTCAACGCGCTCTACACCGACTCGCTCGCCGAGGCAGAGCATCACATCGGCGAGGCGCTCAAGCTGCGCCCCGACGCGCCGGGCAACCATATCCTCCACTACTATCTTGGCGAAATAGACCTCCGGCGCGGGCGCTACAATGCGGCGATTGACCGCTTCACGGGGCTGCTCGACAAAATGCCGGAGTACCACGACGCGCGCATAGCCCGCGCCGACGCCGCGCTGCAAGCGGGACGGGCTCGCGAGGCGGCGGAGGACGCCGCGCAGCTCATACTTCCGCGCCCCCGGTGGGTAGTGCCGTCCGACGTGCGCCGCCGCGCCCTCTTCGTGCGGGCGGCGGCACGCTACCAGCTCCGGCAGTACACCGAGGCTCGCGCCGACCTCACCGCCCTGCTCCGCGAGGAGCCGGGACGCACCGACGCGCAGCTGCTCGAGGCTCTGACGCTGCACCGCATGGGCCAGCCGCGCGAGGCGCTCAACCGGCTCAACATCATCGTCTCCGCCAACCCCGACGACGTGGAAGCCCTCACCACGCGGGCTATGGTGGAGGGCGAGCTGCAGCTCAACGACATGGCGCGGGCGGACTATGACCGCCTCGCCACGCTCTGCCCGTCGTCGCCGGACGTGTATACCGAGCGCGCCCGCATCCTTATTCGCCTTGGCGAGAAGACGGCGGCGCGGCGCGACCTCGACCGCGCCGTGTCGCTCGGCACGCCGATGGGCGCGGTGCAGTCTTTGTACAACCTCACAAGGCAATAGGGCTGACACCCGCGCGAGCGTTTTCTTTTGAGGGAAAACGCAAGCTCGCACGGATATACCACAAGACAAAAGACTTTTCCTTATGAACGCAAGGGGACTTCTCTCCGCCGCACGCCGCACCGTGCCTTTCTTCGCGCTTTTAGCCGCCGTGGTGCTGGCCTTTATCCCGACGCTTGCGGCAAGGGGGCAGCAGCGGCACTCGCCGGTCACGCCTGCCGTGCCTTACGAGATACGCGCCGTGTGGCTCACCACGCTGAGCGGCCTGGACTGGCCGCAGCGACCGGCGCGCACGTCCGCCGAAGCGGAGACGCAGAAGCGCGAGCTGTGCCGCATGCTCGACGGTCTGCGGGCGGCGGGCACTAATGTGGTGCTTTTCCAAACGCGCATCCGCGCCACGGCGGCATACCGCTCCGCGCTCGAGCCGTGGGACGCGGTGTTCTCCGGCAAACCGGGCGTCGCGCCCCCCTACGACCCGCTCGCCTTCGCCGTGGAGGAGTGTCACAAACGGGGTATGGAGTGCCACGCTTGGGTGGTGGCTTTCCCCGCAGGGAAGGCCGACGCGGTGAAACGTCAGGGAAAACTCTCCCTCGCCGCACGCCGCCCCGACCTCTGCCGCAAGTGCGGCGACCAATGGATGATGGACCCCGGAGTGCCGGGCACGGGCGAACACCTCGCCGCCGTGTGCCGCGAGATAGTGGAGGGCTACGACGTGGACGGCGTGCACCTCGACTACATACGCTACCCCGAGCGCGGCATTGCCTTTGACGACAGCCGCACCTACGCCCGCTACGGCGCGGGCCAAAGCCTGAGGGCGTGGCGCACGGCCAACGTGACGCACTGCGTGCGCCTCGTGCACGACGCCGTAAAGGCAGTGCGCCCGTGGGTGAAGCTGAGTTGCTCGCCCGTAGGCAAGTACGCCGATCTTCCGCGCCAAAGCTCGGGCGGGTGGAACGCCCGCGACGCGGTGTGCCAAGAAGCGCAGACGTGGCTGCGAGAAGGGCTGATGGACTGGCTTTTCCCGATGATGTACTTTGACGGAAAAAATTTTTACCCGTTTCTCGCCGACTGGAAGGAACACGACGCGGGGCGCGAGGTCGCTCCCGGTCTGGGCATTTACTTTCTCAGCGGACGCGAAAAAGACTGGCCACTGGTCAGGGTGCAGCGACAGATGGAGGTGGCACGCGCGGCAGGGCTGGGCGGAGCGGCCTTCTTCCGGGCAAAATTTCTTTTGGCCGACGTGAAAGACTTGAAGAGCTGGCTGGAGACGGACTTCTACGCACGCCCCGCACTGGTGCCGCCCCTCGCCTTCGCCCCGGGCGAAGCGCCCGCCGCTCCGCAGGTGGCGAAAGTCATAGACGGCATGCGCCTCACGCTTGAGTGGCAGCCCGTAGCAGCCGCCACGCCGGTGCATTATAATGTGTACCGCCTCGACAGCGTATGCGGCGACCGCCTCCTCGCCTCGCGCCTTTCCGCGACGCGCTACGAGACCGTCCTGCCGCTTCCCGCCCTGCGCCACAGCCGCTACGTGGTCACCGCCGTAGACGCTTACGGACGCGAAAGCGGGCTGTGAGAAAAGAGGAAAAATAGAACACTTTTGCGCCCCGCGCGAGGGGCGCATTTTTATGTAAGTTTAACTATAA
>CAVFVD010000044.1:0-12756 GCA_963625935.1 uncultured Oscillospiraceae bacterium
TAAAGGACTTCGGTCGGGATGTTTTTGGCGTTTTGAGTTTTAGCGGACAGCAATAATTTTAAAATCTTGCGAAAAAAAATATAACCCTGCGCATCGGTGTGGCGTTCTTGGCCGCGGTCGTTCATGCAGCCGCCGTTCTCTCGTTCACGGGAAAGCATGCGAAAGGGACGCAAGTACGCGCAGAAATGTTTTCAGAGGGCGTGCGCCGCAGACTCACGCGTCGAAGCGGCGCATGGCTCCCACGAAGCGGGAGTTTTCGGACGGCAGACCTATCGTGACACGTAGGAAACCCTCTGTGACACTACCGCCTTGGCAAAGGCGCACGTAGACGCCCTCGGAGAGGAGGTACTTGTACAAACGCGCGGGCGACTTCACCTTGACGTAAAGAAAATTGGCGGCGGAGGGATAAACGCGCTCGCACACGCTGAGCGAGCTGAGCGCGGCGCAGACCTTTCCGCGCTCCTCTACCACCTGACGCGTCCATTTGTCGACATCGAGCCTATTGGCGAAGAGGGCGGAGAGATAGGCGGCGCACGGCGTGCTGAGGGGATGGGTGTGCCCCACTGCGCGGTAAAGCGCAGCAAGGCGGGGACGGGCAACAATGGCGGCAGCGCACGCGCCGGCGGAAGCCCACGCGTGGGAGAAAGAGCGGAAGAGTACGAGGTTGGCGTGCGTGTTGAGCAGCCGCAAGGCGGTGGCTGCGGGGGCGAAGTCTACGTACGACTCGTCCACAACCACCATTCCGTCAAACTCGTCCAAAAGCCGCTCCAAAGTGTCAAGGGGGACGGGGCGGCCTGTGGGGTTGTTGGGGCTGCACACAAAGACCACACGCGCCTGTCCCGCGCCGCTAAGCATACGCTCGGCGTTGAGCGCGAAGCAGTCCGCCTCGTCAAGCTCCACCTTCACGCAACGCACGCCGTAAAGCCGCGCCCTGCGCCCGTACACCCCGCGCGTGGGCGCGGGCACAGCCACGCTGTCCTGCCCGGGATGGCAGAAAAGGCGTAGGGTGAGGTCGACCGCCTCCTCCGTGCCGTGGCAAAAGCAGACGCACTCGGGAGGGATTCCCTCATGTCGCCCCCAAAGGTGGGCAAGCTCGGCGAGGTCGGCCTCGGGATAGCGGTTGTCGGGGGCGTTGAACGGACTCTCGTTGCGGTCGAGGCGCACGCCGGCGGACGGGGCTTGGGCGGAGGGCTCGCGCAAGTTGCGCAGATGAGGGAGTATGTAGTCGGAAAAGTCTTTCATAAGGCGGTGTTTTCTCTAAAAACGGGATGTGCCGTTCGGACCATACGCCGCAGAACCACGGGCGGCGGAGCTTTTGTTGCAAAATTAGCGATTAGGAGGCAAAGGGCAACGGATATGAAAAAAGAGAGCCGCGGCGAAGTGTGCCGCGGCTCTCTTTTTATTACTTCTGAAAAAGCGTCCCGTCAGTTGGGGAATACGGGAGTCTTCTGGAACATGTCGTTGCAGTACGAAATCTCCTCAACCATCTCGTCGGAGACAGTCTTGAGGCCGAGCGCATCCATATCGGTCTTGAACTCCTCGTACATCTCGGGCGTGAGTACAAACCAGTAGTTGCCGTAGTCGCCTATGTAGAGCGCAACCTGGCGCAGGAAGCCCCAGCGCTCGTAGTACGGCAGGAGGTTGTAGCCCGAAAGGCGCGACATCTTGCGTATGTAGTTGAGCACGAAAGGTGCGGAGTTGTGGTACTTGTTGCTGCTCTTGTCGACATACTTGTTCTTTATCCAGCAACTCGTACCGTACTTGGCGGCAAAGGTGGTGTATTTGTTGTTCTTGTTTCCGTTTTGTACGGAAGCGAGAAGTTCGTACTTGTCCACATCGCCCTGCTTCTCAATCTGGGAGCCGTTCTCGTTGTCGTTCTCACGGAGCGACTCGTACATATCGGGGGTGATGTCGGGCACGCCGTGTGTGGTGAAGTACACGTGCGCCATAATGAAGGGGCAGAGGGTCTCTCCCACTCCAACCTCGTTAAGGGCAAGCGCGCGCTCGGGCGTGGTGGCGTAGTCGGTAATCACGGAGTCCTTCATCTGCTCCGCCATCTTCTGGAGGTTGGGATAGGCGGAGAGGCCGCTGCGATTGGTGTAGGCCAGGTGGCGCATATTGCTGTTGGTGCCCTTCGCGCTTTTATAGCCCGGAGTTATGTCGGAGTAGTCACCCTTGACGAAGTGGCGGCGAGCGGGCGCCCAGTTGTTGATTTTGTCACTGGTGCGGTAGCCCATGCGCATGATGTTGTAGTACGAGTTCATATTGTTGGTGACCTCGCCCATACCGCCCCAGCAGAAGTAAGGCGACATCTGGTGCTGGTGACCCCACTCGTGCGACAGGCCCCAGATGGCGTCGTCGTCGGAATGGATGAGCTTGTAGCAGTTAAGCACGCGGCTCTCCTGGTCTACGTGGAAAGAGACGCCGAGACCGCCTTGGAACATATAATAGGTATAGTTCACGTAGGCTGCCGTGCGGTTGTCGGGCAGGCAGTTGTACTTCGTGAAGCCGAGGAGGTCATGCTCCCAGTCGATAAGGGAGTCAATCACGTGCATATACTGGCGGTAGCCCACGCTCTTCTGGTCGTCTGCCTTGCAGTAGTCATGCAGTCCCTGCGCGGTCCATACTGCGTGCACCTTCTCGCCCACCACGTCCATGTGCTTATTGGGTGCTTTTGCCGTGAGCTCGTGCATCTCCTCATTGGTCTTATCGGGCGAAAGATAGCCATTGACGATGCCGTTGATGAAATGCACCTTGATTTTCGGACGAAGCTCGGGGTTGAGGTCGGCATAGTAGCCGATGTAAGCGAGTCCGTCATAGTCGCAGGTGAAATTGACGGTGTTCAGGCCGTTGCGCAGGCTGAACGTCTGCGTCTCGGGGTTGCCGCCATCGAAGTTGGAGCCGATTTTGCCCGTATACCACGCAGTGACGAGGAGAGGCACACTCTCGCCGTCGGGAAGTCCGGAAACAGCGACGGCCCAAGTACCCTTGGGGACGCTGATACCCGTCACGCCCTGGCGCTGGTCATAATATTTGCCGGGGGCGTTCCAGAGGTCGCTCTGGGTCTGCGGGCTGAGCTTTGCGGTGTACTCTGCCACGCGGTAGTTCATGTCATAGTTGCCGTCGTAAAGCTGCTGGGCGAGGTTGCGGGCAAACTCGTAGTCGAGGTTGTCAATGTCCGCCTGCGTCACACCCTCGCGGAGCGTGGTGAGCGCGTCGTCGCCGAAGATGGCAAGGGGATTCTCACTGTTCTGCTGGTAGAAGCGCATCTCGGCGCAGGAGGCAAAGTTGCCGCTGCCGGAGAGTATCCTCAGGCGGATGCTCTTAGGCTCTTTCAGCCCGTCCGTGAAAGAGAGGCGGTGCGTGCCCGTGGTCTTCTGCCAGTCTACCTTTTTATAGAGGGTGTAGTCGGTCTCAGTGCCGCACTTTGTGTAGACTTCCACTACGCCGAAGTTGCCGTTGGTCACTCCGTCCTGGCGCGTGGTGTATTCCATATAGTCGATATGGTCCACGGAGGAGAAGTTGTAGGTAAGTATGGCGGGGTTTTCCTCGCTTACCTCGAAGGCCGTACCCGACCAAGCCGTGTGCCAGTAGGTGGCGGTGTTGCCGTCGTAGGTGTTTGACACGGGGTACGACGCCTCAGAGTTGTTTGCCGTGGCCGAAGAGGGCTTCACGGAGGTGTCGGCGGGGAGGTCCTTCACGCTTTCGTCGCGTCCCTGAGTGATTACGAGCGTCTCGCTGATGCCGTTGGCGGCGTTGGCGAAAGTTACGCTGGCCTTGCGGTCAACGGGCTGGCCGTTCTGCGCCAAATGTATGTAGACCCTGCCGTCGTCTGCCTTGCGCAACGAAACCCAGGAGGCATCGGTGGTGGCGGTGTAGTCCACATTGGCGGTGATGTCAAAGCAAAGCGTGCGCTCCCTGTAGCTCACCGTCTGCCTGTGCGGGGCGATGATGGCAGGGAAAGAGCCGTCGGGGAGGCTCGTCTGCGCCTGCACGGGCATTGCCCCCGCCATTGCGGCAAGGGAAAGCGAGGCGCAGAGCAGTCTGTTGGTTGTATATCTCATTTCTTGTGTGTGCTTGGTTGTTGTTTGTTCCTTTTATATATCGGTCTGCACGCCGTGTCAGCGTACCAGCACGCGCTGGCCGCCGGCCACGTACACGCCCGCCGGCAGACTTACGCCCGTGCCCTCGGGGGTGGACTCGCCGTTCCATACGAGGCGGCCCTGCATATCGTACACGCTTACCGCGCGAGCCGAAGCAGAGCGCAGAAAGAGCTGGCCCGCGCCGCCGCTTACGCTGAGCGCCGCGCCCTCAGACGCGGAAGCGGTGGAGATGCCCGTGATGTCGTCCTTCGAGGCTACGGTGAAGCCCGTCGAACGGAATTTCAGGTCGGGGTAAACCGTGGAGGTCATCTCAAACCAAACGGCTCCGTAGGGCTTGAGAAAGGAGAACTTGCCGTAATTGGCGGTGGAAGTGGCGGGGAAATAGTCGCCGTCCTTGTTGGTGAGGCTCGCCTTGGTGAGTTCCTTGGCTTCTTCGCCGGCGTTCTGCCCGAAGAAAGTGAAGCCAATGGTGCGTGCGCCGTCAGGGTCGGTGGCGTACGCGCTGAGGTCAAGCTGGTAGTCGTCATTGTTGCGGTCGGAGAAAGAGGGAGCTTGTACAAAAAAGTAGAAGTCGCCTTTCTTCGTCAGCAGGGAGGTGATGTCGAAATTTTCGTCCTGCGGGGTGTAGGCAATGTGCTCGGGCATATTCTTCTCCGAGGGGAGGGAGCTGAACGTGAGCTTATTGCCGCCGCACGACATAGCGTAGAGCTTCACGCCGGCAGGCAGACCTATCTGCGTGAGCTGGTTGTCGGCGCACGACACATAGCTCAGCGCGGCGCTCTGCGTAAGGTCAAGCGTAGAAAGCTTGTTTCCGTCCGCCACGATGTGGCTCAGAACGGGCAGACCGTCGGTTGTCGGCGTGATGATGCCCGTGAAAGCGTTGTTCTGGCACAGGAGGACGGTCAGCGAGTCGTTTGCCGTGAGCGTGAGGCGGGAGGCAAATTTGTTACCAGAGCAGTCGAGCAGGTCGAGGTACTTGTTGCTGCTCACGTTGATGGTGGAGAATCTGTTGTCGGCGGCGTAGAGGTGCTGCACGTTCTGTTGGCGTATGACGAGGCTGCCCGTCGAGCTGCCCGTGAGTGCGCCGAGGTTGTTGCCCGTCACGTTGATGTTCTCCACGCTCGGGTGGGTCTTCTCCGTAATGGTAAGCGTGGAGAGCTTGTTGCCGGAGCAGTCGATGTCGGTGAGCGACTTGCAGGGCGTGAGGTCAAGCTTAGAGAGCTCGTTGTCCTGACAGTAGAGCGAGCGCAAGGCGGTGGCTCCGGAGAGGTCTATGGCTGTGAGCTTGTTGCCGCTGCACACGAGGGTGGAAAGGCGGCTGCTTCCCGTCAGCGTCACTGTGCCGCTCTTCGCTGTGCCTTCCACGAGGCACAGTCCGTCTTCGCCCGCCTCGGGAGTGTAAGTCACGGGTCCGTCGCCCCAGTCCACGCTGAAGCCCTGCCGGGCGTAGTTGACGCGCAAAGACACCTTTTGGCCGGCGGCCGTGGTGAGTTTCACCACTTGGTCTTGGGCGCAAACCGGCAAAGCCGTCAGCGTTCCGCCGGCCAGCAATGCCACAATGAGTAAGTTCTTCTTCATTTATCGCACTTCTTGTTTGTTTTTCACGGATACGGGGAAAACTGCCCGAAACGGCGGGCGCTTTCTCCAACAAGGCAAAATTGCGAAGAAAAGCGTTGCGGCGCAACACATTTACAATATTTAGTCCTGCGCCCCGCCCTTTTGCGAGTCTGTGCCACCGCCTTGCACTGCCACCCGAGCCGCAGCCCGCAAGACGGAAGCCTATGGGGAAGAACGATGGGGACAGGAAGGAGCGCGGACGGAAAGGAATGAGGCGAAAACGAAACAAGCCGCCGGCGCGGCGCGAAAATGGCGGAAAAAGAAAAATCGGCGAAAGACTTGCTCGTCATTCGCCGACCGTCGGTAGAGGTACCCAGCAGATTCGAACTGCTGTACGCGGTTTTGCAGACCGCTACCTAGCCACTCGGTCAGGGTACCATTTTTGTGGAAACTGGGCGGTGCGTACGGGACTCGAACCCGTGACCCCATGCGTGACAGGCATGTATTCTAACCAGCTGAACTAACGCACCAATGTTTTTGCCTTACGGGAAAAAGTCCTTGCCGCCGCAAGTGAGCCGCCTTGTTCCCGATTGCGGATGCAAAGGTAGTATTTCCGCGCGGAACAGCAAGGCTTGGCGTGGCTTTTTTCAGAAAAACTTTTGAAAGAGCAATACGTCCTCGTATCCGCCGCGCGTGTAGTGCCACTGCGAGAGCGTTGCGGCGTGGCTGTACCCCGCCGCGAGGAAGAGCTTGCGGGAAAGGCGGTTGCCCTCTCCTACTCTTGCGAAGAGCATGTGCACGCGCAGCCGCTCGGAAGCTATTTCCTCCAAGAGCGAGAGCGCGGCCTGCCCGTAGCCTTTCCCGCGATGCTCGGCGAGAATGGCAATGCCCACCTCGGCGCGTGCGTCCCTCGCGGTGTAACCCGTGATGTCGGCGAGCCCCACGGCTTCCCTCGTCTCCGTGTCCTCGGCCACGAGGCGCAGCTGTCCGCACTCATGCACGCTTTGCATAGCGGCGATGTAATTGCGCAGGGCGTACTTTGAATAGGGCGCGTCGCTGTCTTCCGCGTCCCAGAGCGCGGGGTCGTTCTCTATAGTGTAGAGCAGCTGGAGGTCTTCCGGCTCAAGCGGGCGAAGTCTCAACATGGGAGAATGCTTGGAGGCGTGGTGCGTATTCGGCGGTTCGACGGGGTTATTCTTATTTTCAGCGCGAGAAATTTGGACTCAGGCAAAACACATAAGCGATTCAGGGCGGCTCAGTCTGTCTCTGCGCCTGTCTCGCCGTGCTTCGGCCAGCAGAAGAGGAAAGCTATGAGCGCCACCAACAGACAGTACACCTGCGTGTTTCCGCCCAACGCGCCGTAGCCCCCGCCGCTTGCCATCGAGAGGGCGAGGACGAGGTTTAGGAGTATGGGGACGGCAAGCAAAGCGGTGCGCGCGATATTCCAGCCCGTAAGCGTGGAGGCGTTTCGCCCTACGCTTTCGCGCACGCGCTTGACGGCGAAGAGGCGCAAAGCCGCCCAGCTGCAACCAAGCGTCAACGCGATGCATAGCACATCGGCTGCATAGCGTTCTTCCGCCGTGGGCGAAAACGCCCCCTCGGGCAGCAGGCCGGCGATATCGCAAACGGCGAGAACGGCGACAAGCGCCCACACTCCTATATATATATAGCGCGGCACGCGGAGCGATACCGCATCCGATGCTTTAGGCTTTGTTTCGTCTTTTTCTTTCATATTTGGCAAAACATCTTTTTCCCGTCTGTCGGTAAATAGCCCCTAAGCCGCGCAAACGCTTTTGGTTGCGGGGGCGAACGAGGATTTTTTCATAAAAACGCATACAATGCTCAAGCACTGCGGCACTATGGCTGCGCCCTCCCGCGTCAGTGCGCATCGAGCGGGGTGCGCCCCACGATGGAGCGTCCGAGCGTCACCTCGTCGGTGTACTCGAGGTCGTCGCCCACGCTCACGCCGCGCGCAAGCACGCTCAGCTTCACGTCCTTCCCTGCGAGCCGGCGCGAGATGTAGAAATTGGTGGTGTCGCCCTCCATTGTGGGGTTGAGCGCAAGTATCACTTCCTTCACGCCGCCGGCTTCCACGCGCTCGAAAAGCGAGGCGAGCTCGAGGTCGGACGGGGCTACGCCGTCCATGGGCGATATCACGCCGCCGAGGACATGGTACAGGCCGCGATACTGCCCCGTGTTTTCTATCGACATCACGCTGTGGATGTTCTCCACCACGCAGATTGTGCTGCGGTCGCGCGACCGGCTGGCGCATATCTCGCACACGTCGTCGTCGCAGAGGTTGTGGCACACCTTGCAGTGCTTCACCTCGTCGCGCAGCCGCACGAGGCTGTCACTGAAAGCGTGCACCGTGTCGCTGTCCTGCCCGAGGAGGTAGAGCGAGAAGCGGAGCGCCGTCTTG
This sequence comes from uncultured Oscillospiraceae bacterium, assembly GCA_963625935.1. Taxonomy (GTDB): domain Bacteria; phylum Bacteroidota; class Bacteroidia; order Bacteroidales; family Bacteroidaceae; genus Alloprevotella. Next base: position 8,080 of record CAVFVD010000044.1, read on the forward strand.
CGCCCTACGCCCGGCAGGCGCATAAGCTCTTGCACGGCCTGCTCGAGCAGGCGGGAGGGGTATTGTTCGTTCATCTCGTTGCTTGCGCCGCCGCGTCTTTGGGCGGCGGCATCGTTCGTCGCGGAGGCGGGGCAAAGTTAAGACATTGCCCCGTACCGCCAAAGAGGGAGGGGAAAGCCGCAAGCCCTCCCCTCCCCGCTTTTATGGTGTAATGTTATAGGGTGGTTCTATAAAATGCCACCGCCATATAATCAAATTTGGGTATTCTTCGTTTTGCCTTCTTTCTTACCCTTTTCCGCCCTAATAGCTTGTACGCTCAGTCACATAGCCCGCTATGTTCCTTCTCTCTCAAACAATTTGGACGCAAAATAGCTCCGAAACCTGACAAAGCTAATTTATAGAACCGCCCTATATTTCTTGCCGCTAAAAGCTCGCGGCCTCGTCCCACGCGCCGCGTCAGCAGGCTTTGAAAGACATATCGAGTCCCTTGACCGAGTGGGTCAGCGCGCCAACGGATATGAAGTCGACACCGCACTCCGCATAGTCGCGCAGCGTGTCTATGGTGATGCCGCCGCTGCTCTCGGTCTCAAAGCGTCCGTCTATCATCTCCACGGCCTTGCGGGTGTCTTCCACGGAGAAGTTGTCAAGCATTATGCGGTCCGCGCCGCCGTGCTCCATCACCTGGCGTATTTCGTCAAACGAGCGGCACTCTATCTCCACCTTCAGGCTCAGGCCTTTCTCCTTTTGGTATGCGGCGCAGCGGTCAAGCGCCTTGGCAATGCCGCCCGCGAAGTCCACGTGGTTGTCTTTAAGGAGTATCATGTCGAAAAGCCCAATGCGGTGGTTGGTGCCGCCGCCTATCTTCACGGCCTCTTTCTCCAGCATACGCATGCCCGGCGTGGTTTTACGCGTGTCGAGCACGCGTGTCTTCGTGCCTTTGAGCTTTTCCACGTACTTAGAGGTCATTGTGGCTATGCCGCTCATACGCTGCATTACGTTCAGCATAAGGCGCTCGGTCTGCAAAAGCGAGCGCACGCGCCCCGTCACCACCATTGCCACGTCTCCGGGCTTTACGTGCGAGCCGTCGGGTATAAGCTCCTCCACCTGCATGTCGGGGTCGAAGTGGTGGAAAATCTGCTTCGCCACGCGCATCCCGGCCAAAATGCCCTCTTCCTTGATGAGCAGGCGCGACTTTCCCATTGCGTCCTCGGGGATGCAGCAAAGTGTGGTGTGGTCGCCGTCACCTATGTCCTCGGAAAAGGCGAGGTCGATGAGGCGGTCGTTGAGTTCGTCCACGCCGTAGCGTGTCTTGTATTCGGTCATCTTATTGTATGCTGTTATTTCTTATGTCAGAAATTCACTGCGTCTGGAAGCGTTTGCTTGCACGGAGCAAATGGCGCGAGAGGCTCATAAGCTCCTGTGCCTCTTGCAGGGTGGAAAGGTAGAGCAGAGCTACTTTGAGGTTGCTGTCCTCGCGTTGTATGCGATCCTGCTGCTGGTGGCGTATCTGCGAGATGCGGCTCTTGATGGCGTTACCCTCGACGAGCACCTCGTCCACGCCGGTGAAGTCGCCCGTGCTTATCATACGCTGCGCCTCGGCAAGGAAGTTGTCCACTTCTTTGCATATCGGGGCAAACTCCGCTATATAGTCTTTGGGCAGCGGATTAAAGTTGTTGTCGACGTGTTCGAGGCAAGGCTCGAGCATGCGCTTTAAGCCGTAAATTATCTGCGTCGAGCTGTTGCAGCCAAGGTGGAACCACGTGTTTTTCTCTACGGCAAGCAGGTAGTCGATGCGGCGCATGCCGAGTATCTCCTTTCGGCGGTAGCGCTTCCATACGCCCTTCTCTTCCTCGATGGCGTGCGAGGCGTTGCGCAAGGCGCGTATGTTTTCGTGCATCAGGCCGTCGGTGATATTGGCAAAGGTCTGCCGCGAGAAAGCAAGGAGATCGTTTTGCGTGCGGCGCACATGCTGCAGGAGGAGTTGCCAAGTCTCGGCCTTGTCGTGCGAGCGGACAATCTGGCGGAAGAGCGTGTCGACCGTCTCAGCGTCCCGCTTCTTCTTGAACTTGCGGTTGTTGTTGACGATGACGGCCACCACCACGCAGAGCACCAACACCATGCAGACGAAGCCGCCAAGGTGGTTGAGCGTGGCAAGGAAGAAGCTGACGATGAAAGCCGCGCCGGCGGTGATAAACCATCCGCCGATGACGGTGATTACGCCCGTGATGCGGTACACCGCCGTCTCGCGCCCCCAAGCGCGGTCGGCGAGCGAGGAGCCCATTGCCACCATAAATGCCACGTAGGTGGTGGAGAGCGGAAGCTGCAAGGACGTGCCCACAACGATAAGCAGGCCCGCCAGCACAAGGTTCACCGCCGCGCGCACCTCGTCGAAAGCCGCGCCTTCGCCGAGCGTCACGTCTTCGTTGTCAAAGCGCTTGTTGACCCAAGCGCGGAGGCTTTGGGGCAGATGGCGGGAGAATGTCTCGTTGGCGTTGAGCACGGCGCGCACTGTATGGCGTGCTACGCGCGAGGAGGAGAACACCTCCTCGCCGTCGTCTTGGCGGGAGAGGTTGACAGTAGTCTCCACCACCTTGTGCGCCTTTTTGGAGGTGCAGATGGCGACTGTCATAATCACGCCCGCAGCGGAAAGGAACCAATGCACGCCGGGCAGGTGGCTTTCGCCCGCCAGCACGCTGACCACAAACGTCTTGGGGTCGGCTCCGGGGTGGTTGGTGAAGTCAAGATACGACTCCAAGCCAGCGAGCGGCGTACCTATGAAGTTTACAAGGTCGTTTCCCGCAAAAGCCATAGCGAGGGAGAACGTGCCGAAGAGCGTGACTATCTTGAAGATATTGATTTTCAGGAGGTGAAGTATCTCCATCAGCACGGTGAAACCCACGAAGCACACACCGAGTATCACGCCGCTGTGCGCGCTTATCACGTCCGACGTCCAGCCCAGTGACTTGAAGACGGCAGAGCCGCTCAGTCCGCTGGTGATGAGGAAGTAGAAGATGGAGGTGGTGGACAGTCCGCCAAAGACGGCGATGCTGTATTTAAGGTGCTTTTTGTAGTGGAAGGTGAAAACCAGACGCGTCAGCCACATCACGACGAAGCCGAAGACGAAAGCGATGGCGACGGAAAGGAAAATGGCGATGATGACGGAGAGCGCCTTGTCGGTGTTGATAAGGTCGGCGTAGGTGTGCCCGCCCGCCACAATCTTGGAAAAGGCAAGAGCCGTGCTGCCGCCCAAAAGCCCGAACACCATCGAAACCGTGGTGGACGTGGGCATGCCAAGCGTGTTGAAGATATCGAGCAATATCACGTCCGTGGCGGCAACGGCTAAGAAGATGCACATCACGTCGTCGAGCGTGTAGTACACGGGGTTCAGCACGCCGTGCCGCGCTATGTCCATCATGCCTCCTGACGTGCTCGCTCCCACCAGTATGCCCACGGCGGCCACCGTGAGGATGGTGCGGAATTTTGCGGTCTTCGCCCCCACCGCGGGGCTAAGGAAGTTCACAGCATCGTTGGCGACGCCTACGGAGAGGTCGAATGTTGCCAGCAGAAGTAGGAAGATCAGTATCCCCAAATAGAAGAAATCCATATAGTCTCGGGTGTTGGTGACAGTCTTTCCGCGAAAACGGGGAGGAGCATAGACTCCGCAGCCCCATTTTTACGCAGCAAAATTAAGGGATGGCGGGGAAAGCGCAAAGGGAACGGTTAAATTTTTATTAACACTGGTTTATGACGCGTTTTACACCGGGACAACGGCATTTCCGGCAAGGCGCGACCGCCGCCGTCTATTATATATAGAGTATGCGACCGCCGACCTTTTTGCCGGCAAAGCGGGAGACGAAAAACCGCGCGGCGAAGGTGCGGCAAATGTACGCGCCACACGCGCTGTCCCCCCCCCGCGTGCCGCGCCAGCCCAAGGCACAAACAGACTAAGAATATTTTATCAAATATCATAAATCATACCCAAAAGAAGACAAGCCGAGGACGTTTCCACCTAAAATACGCTCCCAAAAAGCGGGAAAATGTCACGCCGTGACGCAAAAAGGCTGCGGGGAATTTGCGCCGCTTTTCGCCGATTTGGGAAACGGAATTTTATTTCGTATCTTTGGTATGTAAAAGAGGGAAGAAGCAACCACGTTTCTTCCCTCTTTATGCGTTTGTTGATTATCAGCGTTTTACACGGGTGAAAGATGTACATATAGCACCACCGGGATGTACATATAGGAAAAGCTCCAAGTATCCCCGTCGCTCCAGTCCCTATTTCCATGGCAAGAAAGTGCCTTTCTGCCGGAACGGCGTGCTTTGAAGGGGCGCGGAAGCGTTTTTTCTTGGCGGCGGGCGTATTAAAGATTGATAAATCTTCGCCGACACGGCATTTGAATCCCATTTTCGCCTTAAAACATACTTAGGAATATTGCTGTCCGCTAAAACTTTTTGAGCGGAAAAAAGATAGGGCTGGATTCCTCGCTTGGAATTCAGCCCCATTAGTTACCTTCGTTTGTGCCTAAAAATAGGGTAACTATGAACAAAGGTACACATTTTAGCGGACAGCAATAAATATGAATACAACATCAGTAAGAATCAAATTCCGTGAGCAGAGGAATCACCTGTCAATCCATTCCTTCAGCTGCGCCGCCTTCTCCTTGCTCACAACAATCTCCG
>CAVFVD010000045.1:0-12504 GCA_963625935.1 uncultured Oscillospiraceae bacterium
AGAGCACAACCTTGCCAAGGTTGGGGTCGCGAGTTCGAGTCTCGTTTTCCGCTCTCAGAGGTTCGCTCGAATGGTGGAATGGTAGACACGAAGGACTTAAAATCCTTTGGCCAGTGATGGCCGTGCGAGTTCGAGTCTCGCTTCGAGCACGAAAAAGTAAAGCATAACGCGGGGAGACGCTCATCGGAGCTGCCTCCCCGCGATTTTTTTTGTACGCGGCTGCGCCGCAAAACCATTACAAACAAGGAAGATGGATTTCCGAAAAAGACTTCGCGCCGCGCGCCGCTTCTCGTACCCTGTATTTGCCGCGCTGCTTTTCGCCGCAGCGCTTCTCCAGACGGCTTGCGCCGACGACAGCGCGGCGGAGGAGGGCGTGCATGCCGAGAAGCCCGCGTCCTACCATCCGGGCGATACGGTTTCTGCCGCCACGCTCCAAGCATACGGCTCTGAGGCGTTTTTCTCCGTGTCGGAAATTCCCGACACCGTCTTCGGCTTTATGCAGGGGCGGTCGTTCAAGGCAGACTGCACCGTGCCGCGCGACTCCCTTCGGTACATCCTCTGTCTTCACGCCGACAAGGACGGGCGCACGATTGTGGGGGAAATGGTGCTCAACAAGCAGGTGGCGGCGACGGTGCTCGACATCTTCCGCCAGCTCTACGCGGCGCGTTACCCCATTGAGCGCATGCGGCTCATCGACTACTGGGAGGCGGACGACGAAATGGCGATGCGCGACAACAACTCCTCCTCGTTTAACTTCCGCTTCATTTCGCACACGCAGACGATGTCGAAGCACGGGCTGGGGCTTGCCGTGGATATCAACACGCTTTACAACCCCTATCACAAATACCTCGCCGACGGGACAGAGATTATAGAGCCCGCCACCGGCGCGGCGTATCTTGACCGCGAGCGCGATTTCGACTACAAAATTTCAAAAGGCGACCTTTGCTACCGGCTCTTCACCGCTGCCGGCTTCAAATGGGGCGGCGACTGGGAGGACCGGAAAGACTACCAGCACTTCGAGAAATAGGAGAGGGTTAAGCCCGGTAGAGAAGTGGGTAAACGTATATGTCGCAACACTCCGCTTGGGGATAGCATTCCCATCCGTTTGAGCCCCCAAAAGTGTCCTATTTTTCCTTTCCCGCTTTGATAAATAGTGTTAATGGCAATTTGGAAAACGGCGTAATATGTATTATCTTTGTGTAGAGAAAAGAGAGGATATGCATACTGTGCGTATCCCCTCTTTTGCTGTATTGACTATCAACGACTTACGCGCTGTCTATATGTACATATAGCGCCGCCGGTATGTACATGTAGGAAAAACTCCAAGTATTCCCGTCGCTCCGGGGCCTATTCCTGTCGCCGGAAGATGCCTTTCGATGGCTTGAAATCCCTTGCAAGTGCCCGCGAATCCTTAGTGCGATAGTTAAACTTACATAAAAATTCGCCTACCGAGCGTCCCGCTCAAGTGTTCTATTTTTCCGCTTTTCACAAGGCGCGGGAGAGGCGGTCGGCGGCGCTTTTCCGGCGTGCGGTCATTGCGCCCCCGCGCCGTCTTCGTAGTGCTCGAAGAGAAAGTCGTTATACGGGTACTTCTGCACGTGCAGCTGGCGTATGCGGGCATAGAAGAGCTCTTTCAGCTCGTCTATGTTCTGCCGCTCGCGGGCCGAGATGAAGATGCAGTCGTCCCCCATCTTCGCCATCCAGGTGCGCATAAGCTCCTGCAGCGGCACGTTTTCGCGCGTGGCGGGCGTAAGGTCGTCCGCCTCCTTCTCCGTCCAGGTGTACGCGTCCATTTTGTTGAACACCACAAGCTGCGGCTTGTCCGAGCAGCCAAGGTCGAGCAGCGTCTTGTCCACGACGGCGATTTGCTCCTCAAAGTCGGGGTGGGACACGTCCACGACATGCACCAGAAGGTCTGCCTCCCGCACCTCGTCAAGCGTGCTTTTGAAAGAGTCCACCAAGTCGGTAGGGAGCTTGCGGATGAAGCCCACGGTGTCGGCAAGCAGGAAGGGGAGGTTGTCGATAATCACCTTGCGCACGGTGGTGTCGAGCGTGGCGAAGAGCTTGTTTTCGGCGAAGACGTCCGACTTTGCCAGAAGGTTGATGAGCGTGCTTTTGCCCACGTTGGTGTATCCCACGAGCGCCACGCGTATGAGGCGGCCGCGGTTTTTGCGCTGCGTGGTCTTCTGGCGCTCAATGTCGGCAAGACGCTGTTTGAGGAGCGACATGCGGTTGAGTATGATGCGGCGGTCCATCTCCAGCTGCGTCTCGCCCGGGCCGCGCAGTCCCACCGAACCCTTGCCGCCACCGCCGCCAGAGCCGCCGCCCTGGCGCTCGAGGTGCGTCCAAAGCCGCTGCAGGCGCGGCAGCATGTAGCGGTACTGCGCAAGCTCTACCTGCGTCTTGGCGTTTGCCGTCTGCGCGCGCATCGCGAAGATGTCGAGAATAAGGCTCGTGCGGTCGAGAATCTTCACCTTGAGCTCGCGCTCTATGTTGCGCAGCTGCTTGGCCGAGAGCTCGTCGTCGAAAATCACCATTCCCACCTCGCGCTCCGCTTCCTCTTCCTGCTCGATATAGGCGCGTATCTCCTCAAGCTTTCCCTTGCCCACATACGTCACCGAGCTGGGGCCGTCGAGCCGCTGCGTGAAGCGGCGCACAGTCACCGCGCCCGCCGTCTCGGCGAGAAATTCCAGCTCGTCAAGGTACTCGCCCGTCTTGCGCTCGTCCTGCGTCTTCGTGATGATGGCCACCAGCACGGCGGTCTCCGTCTTGGCCTCGCTTTGTATGAACTCTTTCATTCCCTTCTGTGTCTCTTGTCAGGCCTGTCAGCCCGTTTTGTCAGGTCTTTTCCCCTGTTTTTGCGTTTTATGTCTGCAAAATAACGGAGTTTTTCCATTATTTCCCGCGCCGCACGCCCCTTTTTTGCCACGGCGGCGGGCGGCGCGGGAGTGCTTTGCAGCACAAAGCGGGGAAAAATGTGCGCTGTTTTCCCTACCTTTGCAAGGCGCAGGGCACACCCGCCCCGCGCGTCTACGGAAAACCAAGCGTGCCGGCGTGCCAAAGCCGCGAAGAGCGGCGGCGCGGCGGACAATCACACGATACAAGCAATGAGCGAACAACAAAAGAAAATCAAGCAGCTCGTGGAGTTGCGCCAGAAAGCCCGCTTGGGCGGCGGCGAGAAAGCCATAGAGAAGCAGCACGCCAAGGGAAAAGCCACGGCACGCGAGCGCATAGAGCTTCTCCTCGACAAAGGGTCGTTTGAGGAGATGGACATGTTTAAGCTCCACCGTTGCCACAACTTCGGCATGGAGAAGAAGCAGTATCTCGGCGACGGCGTCGTGGCGGGAAGCGGAACGGTAAACGGCCGCCTCGTCTACGTCTTCGCGCAGGACTTCACCGTAAACGGCGGCTCGCTCTCGGAGACCATGGCCCAGAAGATTTGCAAGGTGATGGACCAGAGCGTAAAGATGGGCGCGCCCTGCATCGGCATAAACGACTCCGGCGGCGCACGCATCCAGGAGGGCATCAACGCCCTCGCGGGCTTCGGAGAAATATTCCAGCGCAACATTGAAGCCTCGGGCGTCGTGCCGCAAATATCCGGCATCTGCGGTCCGTGCGCTGGCGGAGCGGTTTACTCCCCCGCGCTGACGGATTTCGTGGTGATGCTGAAAGGCGTGAGCTACATGTTCCTCACCGGTCCTAAGGTGGTGAAGACCGTGACGGGCGAGGACGTGACGCAGGAAGACCTCGGCGGCTCGGGCGTGCACTCGCAGAAGAGCGGCGTATGCCATTTCGTCGCTGAGTCGGAGGAAGACTTCGCGCTCATCGTGCGCAAGCTGCTTTCCTATATCCCGCAGAACAACATGGAGCGCGCCCCGCGCGTGGAGTGCACTGACCCCATCGACCGCAAAGAGGACAGCCTGAACGAGATTATCCCCGACAATCCCAATATGCCCTACGACATGTACAAAGTCATAGGCGCGGTGGTGGACAACGGCGAGTTTCTCGAAGTGCACCGCGACTTCGCACGCAATATTATAATAGGCTTCGCACGCTTCAACGGCGAAAGCGTCGGCGTCGTGGCAAACCAGCCGAGCGTATACGCCGGCGTGCTCGACTGCAACGCTTCCCGCAAGGCCGCGCGCTTTGTGCGCTTCTGCGACTGCTTTAATATCCCCATCGTCTCCCTTGTCGACGTGCCGGGATTCCTGCCGGGCACCGGCCAGGAGTACAACGCCGTGATAGACCACGGCGCGAAGCTGCTCTACGCCTACGGCGAGGCCACCGTGCCCAAGGTGACGGTGACGCTGCGCAAGAGCTACGGCGGCTCGCACATAGTGATGGGCTGCAAGCAGCTGCGGGCCGACCTCAACTACGCTTGGCCCTCCGCCGAGATCGCCGTTATGGGCGCCGCCGGAGCCGTTGCCATTATCGACGGAAAAGAGGCTAAGACGAAGGAAGACCCGAAGGCGTTCCTCGCAGAGAAAGAGAAGGAGTACAACGACCTTTTCACCAACCCCTACAAGGCTGCCGAGTACGGCTACGTAGACGACGTGATAGAGCCGCGTAACACCCGCTTCCGCATCTGCCGCGCCCTCGCCCAGCTGGCAGGCAAGCGCGAGACGCGGCCCGCGAAGAAGCACGGCAACATCCCCTTGTAAGAAAATCCTTCCCCACAAGGAAAAGCAAGAAGAAATGAAGACATTCAAATACACCATAGGGGGAAAACAACTCACCCTGCGCCTCGACGACCGCCGCGGCACTGTCGGCTCGCTGCACTATGACGGAGCCGCCGTGCGCCCCGACGAAAGCGAGATGCCCGCCTATGCTGCGGTCATCGCGCTTGCGCTTATCGAGCACGAGGTTGAGGAGGTGCACGACGAGGAAACGGGCGTAATCACGCTGCGCCGCCAGAAGTCGCCGTGGAACAGCCCCTCCGAAATGATGAACCGGCTCTGAGACGTGCCGGAAACAGATTTCCCAAACATTAGAAACTGATGAAGCAATACAAGTATACCATCGACGGAGCGCAGTATGATGTGACAATAGAAAGCATCAGCGGCTCCAAGGCGCAGGTCGCCGTGAACGGTCTCTCCTTCGAGGTTGAGATGCACGGCTCCGCGCTTACGGAGGGCGACCTCCCCACGGTTTCGGCCGATGCGCCCGCAGCGTCTGCCGCTCCCGCCGCTCCCGCGAAAGAGGAGAAGGCAGCCGCTTCCGCCCCTGCGGCGGCAGCCGGCGCTCCCGGCGCAGGCACGCCGGTCAAAGCCCCGCTTCCCGGCGTGGTGACCAAGGTGCTGGTGGCAGCGGGACAGGCCGTGAAGAAAGGCGAAACGGTGCTGGTGCTCGAGGCAATGAAGATGGAGAACAACATCACGGCCGAGGCGGACGGAAAAGTGACCGGCGTCTGCGTGAGCGCGGGCGACAGCGTGATGGAAGGCACTACGCTGCTCACCATCGGCTGACGCGTCCCAAGGCAAAACGGGCGCGAGGGCGCGAGGATATACTCTGCCGCCGTCACGCCGCACAGCGGAGCCGTCCCCCGGAGAGACTGTGAGAGACAGCCGGCTTCGGGAGGCGGCTCTGCCTGTTTTAAGGGGTGTTTCTGTCTGTTTTGAGGGCGGCTCTGTCTGTTTTGAGGGCGGCTCTGTCTGTTTTGAGGGACGGCTTCTTGCTTTCCTGGGGCGGAGCAGACCGTTTTAGGGATGGCTTTCCCCCCTTTGAGTGCCAGCTTTTCCCTTTTGAGTTCCAGTTTTTCCCTTTTGAGTTCCAGTTTTCCCCTTCTTACACAATAATGCCCGCCTTTCCATCGCGCGTGCGTTTATCCTAAACCTTATATTCCTATACAGCTATGAAAAAACTCTTATCGCTGCTGCTCTGCCTTTTCCTTTTCGGGGGACTGCGGGCGGCTGCGCACGACTTCAAAGTAGAGAAAGGGCAGTTTTGGCTTGACGGCAAGCCCGTGACCCTTATCTGCGGCGAAATGCACTACCCGCGCATACCGCAGGAGTACTGGCGCGACCGCATGCTGCGGGCGAAGGCCATGGGTTTGAATAGTATCTCGACCTACGTCTTCTGGAACATTCACGAGCGCAAGCCGGGTGTCTTCGACTTCTCCGGCGAGGCGGACCTCGCCAAATTCATCCGCACGGCGCAGGAAGTAGGTCTGTACGTCGTGCTCCGCCCCGGGCCGTACGTGTGCGCCGAGTGGGACTTCGGAGGCTTCCCCTACTGGCTGCAGAAAAACAAGGACATGGTGTGGCGAAGCGACGACCCCGCCTTTCTCGCCGCTTGCCGCCGCTACATCAACCGCCTCGGCAAGGAGGTCGCCCCGCTTATGGTGACGCGCGGCGGCCCCGTGATAATGGTTCAGGTGGAAAACGAGTACGGCTCGTACAGCAATGACAAGGTGTACCTTGGAAAGCTGCGCGACATGCTTGTCGAGGCGGGCTTTGACGCGCCCCTCATCACGTGCGACGGCGCGGGCCAGATGCCCAACGGATACCTGCCCGGCTGCCTGCCTACCATCAACGGCTCGGTCGGCGAGGAGGTGAAGCGCACAATTGACCGCTACCACCCGGGCGGACCTTATTTCGTCGCAGAGTTTTACCCGGCGTGGTTTGACGTATGGGGACAGCCCCACTCAAAGCGCGCCTACCGCTCGCCCGTAGACCAGATGGACTGGCTCTTGGGGCACGGCATATCGGTGAATATGTTTGTGTTCCACGGCGGTACTAACTTTGCCTACACCAACGGGGCTAACACCGTCGGGTACGGCTACGAGCCGCAGCCCACCAGTTACGACTACGACGCGCCCCTTGGCGAGTACGGCAACGCTACGGAGAAGTTCTACGCCTTCCGCGACATGATACGCAAGCACCTGCCCGAAGGCACTGTTTTGCCCGACCTTCCCGAGCCTAACCCCGTTGCCACTTTCGCCACGGTAGAGCTTGCCGACTCTGCCCCGCTCCGCGCCGCTTTCTCCCGCCGCCTTGAGGCCGACCGTCCGCTTACCATGGAGGAGGCCGACCAAGACTTTGGCTACATACACTATGAGACCACCCTGCGCGAGGGAGGCAAGGGCTTGCTTGTCCTTAAAAAGCTGCGCGACTATGCCGTTGTGTGGGTAGACGGAAAGCGCGTGGGCACGCTCGACCGCCGTCACCGCCAAAACAAAATGGAGGTGGACATCCCCGCAGGGGCGAAGCTCAGCATACTTGTAGAGAACACCGGCCGTGTCAACTACGGTCCCGATCTTCTCGATAACCTCAAGGGCATTACCGAGGGCGTGACGCTCGCGGGAAAGGAGATTGTGGGCTGGACAACCACTCCGCTGCCGCTTTACTCTTTGAAGAAAATGCCGAAGCTTGGCAAAGAGGCGCGCAACACTATGACCGAGGAGGGCGCGTCGTTCCGTCGCGGCTACTTCCGGCTTGACAAGAAGGGCGACGTCTTTCTTGACATGCGCGGCTGGGGGAAAGGCGCGGTGTGGGTTAACGGCCACAGCATCGGAAAGTATTGGCGCATCGGCCCGCAGCAGACACTCTACGTGCCGGGTCCGTGGGTGAAGAAGGGAAAAAACGTGGTCATCGTCTTTGATATGGAGGGAACGGGACATCACTCCGTCGCCGGGCTCTCTGCGCCTATCCTCGACTCCGTAGGCCTTGACCCCAACGCCTCGAAGACGGACGAGCGGCAGCAGCCCGCCGGACTTCCCATCCTTGAAGACGGCGACCGCCTGCTCACTGCCGAGATGAAGCCGGGCGAGGGCGTGCAGCGTTTCGACTTCGCCGCGCCCGCTACGATGCGACACCTTTGCCTTGAGGTCGACTCCTCTTACGACGGCAAGCACTCCGCTCTTGCTGAGATCGACCTTATTGGCGCGGACGGCAAGCCCGTGGCCAAGGACGCGTGGAGCGTGGTTTATGTCAACACCGAGCAGCCGCACGAAAACGACGCCGAGTTCCTTTTCGACGAGAAGACGCGCAAGGTGTGGCACTCCCAGTGGCGCAAGCAGCCGCTTACTCCCTTCCCGCACAGGGTCATTATCGACTTGGGCGAAATACAGACCATCACGGGCATCGCCCTGCAGCAGCGCGCAGCGGGACAGCCCGGGCAGGTAAAGGGCTTCTCTGTGTACGGCCGCCCGCAGTTCTTCTTGTTCAGGCAATAGGCGGACTTGACGCTATATGTGCGGCGGGGCTTGCGGGAGACTATCTCTCGGCAAGCCCCGCTTGCTTTTTCTTTTCTGTGCGCTTGGGATTGGTTGGCGGCGGACTTTCTTTTCAAAACTTTTTAATATTTTTGCCACAACGCAAGCGGTAAAGCGGACTTTGCGCCACTGTAAATGTTGGATAGTGGCATATTCTGTAAAAACACGCGTCCGCTTGCCATGGTTTTGGAAAGACAAAGAGAGACGAGAGAGATGATTTTTCGCTGCCGCGTGTCCCTAAGACGCGCAACAGGTGCTGTGTGCCTTGCCGCCGCCCTGCTTTTTGCGCTCAGCTCCTGCCGCTCCGGCGGCGGGGAGCGCGATGTCGAACGCGCAGACAGCGTGCTGGCGGAGACGGGCAACCGCCTTTTCTCGCAGCCAGCTAAGTGCGACTCCGCATATATGGCTTTGCAGCGCGAGACGCGCGACAGTGTGGCGTGGTACCGCATAGCCCTGCACCGTGCCACTGCGCACATGCGCCTTGGCGACAGCGTGCAGGCCGCGCGGCTTTACGAGTCGGTGCGCCTTTTCTGCGAGCGTGAGCCGGGCACCGAGCATTTGCTGGGCGAGTATCACAACCACAAGGGCGTGGAGGCCAATCTGCAAGCCGACGTGGAGCTTGGCATGCGCCACTTCCGCGAGGCTGAGCGGCTGCTTGACGTGCCGCCGCGCAAGCGCGCCCTAATCCCCGTCGTCTGCAACCTTGCCAACTACTACGCCATGGTGGGAAAGCTGCCGCTCTCGGCGCAATATTACCGCAAGGCCTTGTTTCTTTGCGACTCGCTCGGCGAGACGCGCGAGCGGTGCGCCGTCTTCACGGGGCTGGCACGCGTGTACATGGATATGGAAAACTTCCACGAGTCCGAGTCGTGCCTTTCGCGTGCGGCAAAAGGCATGGGGCGCGAAGACGCACATACGCGCTTCTACTACCACGTAACTTTGGGCAACTGCCTCTACTTCCAGGGGCACTATGCCGAGGCACTCGCCGCATTCTTCAAGGGGCGCGAGCTGGCGGAAGGCTTCAAGTCGCGCCTGTCCTATGTGCTTTGTGAGGTGAACATAGGAGAAACGCTGCTTATGCAGGACAGCGTGCAGGCTGCCGCGCGGCACATTGGCTACTGCACGCGCTATCTCGCCGCCCATCCCGGCGAGTTTGACGCGCCGTCCGCTTTCTATATCCGCTCGCTCTCAGCCGCTCTCGCCGTGGCGCAGGGCAATATGTCGGAGGCGCGGCGCTTTCTCGCGCAAAACGATTCCGCCCCCAAGGGAGTCACTCCCCGCTACCTTATGCTCCATTACGCCCGGCTCCAGCGGTACGCCGCCCGCGCGGGCGACTGGAAGAGGGCGTACGCCTTGCAGAGCGAGTCGGTACGCTACGCCGACTCGCTGCACAACATTCAGAACATCAACGCCGTCTCAGAGATGGAGCTGCGCTACCGCCGCGACAGCACGCTCTCGCGCCAGCGCATAGCCTTGGCTGAGAGCGAGGCGCGTGCCGCACGCAAGGACGTGTACCTCGTGGGCGTGGCTCTTGCCGCCGTCGTCATAGTGGCTGTGGGTGTGGCGCTGCTTTTCGCCTACCGCCAGCGCACGCAGCGCAAGCTCAGAAGCCAGATGGAGAAAATGACAGAGCTTCGCATGGACATTGTGCGCAACCGCGTCTCGCCGCACTACGTCTTCAACGTGCTGAACACCGTTCTTCCCAAGTTGCGCAACTACTCCGAGGTGGCTTTCCCCTTGGAGCTGCTCATCGACGTGCTGCGCGGCAACCTCCTCTCCTCGGGCAATGTGGAGACAACGCTTTCCGCCGAGCTTCGCCTTGTGCGCGACTTTGTGCGCCTGCACCAGTGCTGCCGCGGCGGCTATCCGCGTGTGGAGTGGCATATAGGCGAGGGCTTGGAGCAAAGCGTCGAGCGCATCCCCGCTATGGTCATAGAGATACCGGTAGAGAACGCGCTGAAGCATGCCTTCCCGCAGCTCACGGCGGAGTGCCGCGTCGACGTAAGTGTCAGCCGCGACGCCGACGGCTCTCTGCGGGTGGAGGTGCGTGACAACGGCACGGGCTACAATCCCGGCGCGGTGCGCCCCACGGGGCGCGACACGGGCACGGGGCTGAGGCTCATCTCGCGCACCATCGCCATCCTCAACCAGTACAACCGCCGTCCCGCTTCTTTCTCCATCGCTTCCCTGCCCGCGCCGCAGCACGGCACGGCGGTCACCCTTGTGCTGCCTCCCGGCTACCTCTATGAGATTCCTGCTTATAGGGGGGGGTAGAACCTTGAAAATGAGATTGTTGGTAAACACTCTTTACTCTATCTTCCGGCGGCGATAGGCTTTGCTGCCCGTACCAATATCACCACATTTGGTGAAGCCGTGCGTTTTCCCCGTCGGAGCGACGTGGCTATTTTTGCATTGCGTTAGAAAGAACAGGAAAACCTAAAACTTTTAAGTAGCAATGAAGATAGAGAAAATCCACGCAAGAGAAATTCTCGACTCCCGCGGCAACCCCACGGTAGAAGTAGAAATCACGACCGACTGCGGCGTTACGGGCCGCGCGTCTGTGCCCTCCGGCGCGTCGACGGGCGAGAACGAGGCCCTCGAGCTGCGCGACGGTGACAAGAGCCGTTACGGCGGCAAGGGCGTTTTGCAGGCTGTGGAGAACGTAAACAGCGTGATAGCTCCGGCACTCAAAGGCTGGAACGTGCTCGACCAGCGCGGCATAGACTACAAGATGCTTGCCCTTGACGGCACGCCCACCAAGTCGAAGCTCGGCGCCAACGCCATCCTCGGCGTTTCGCTTGCCGCCGCCCACACAGCGGCGAAATGCCTCGGCATCCCCCTTTACCGTTACATCGGCGGGGCAAACACGTACACGCTGCCCGTGCCCATGATGAACATCATCAACGGCGGCGCGCACTCTGACGCTCCTATTGCCTTCCAGGAGTTTATGATACGCCCCGTGGGCGCGAAGAGCGAGCGCGAGGCCATACGCATGGGCGCGGAGGTCTTCCACGCGCTTGCCAAGTTGCTGAAAAAGCGCGGACTCTCCACGGCTGTGGGCGACGAGGGCGGTTTCGCCCCGAAGCTCGACGGCATAGAGGACGCTCTGGAAAGCATCGTGCAGGCCACGAAAGACGCGGGCTACGAGCCCGGAAAGGACGTGTGCATCGCCATGGACTGCGCCGCGTCCGAGTTTGCCACGGTAGAGGACGGCAAGTACTATTATGACTACAGCCACCTTAAAGACGGCATGCCCAAGGACCCCAACGGCAAGAAGCTGAGCGCGGACGAGCAGATAGCCTTCTTGGAGGAACTCATCACGAAGTACCCCATCGACTCCATAGAAGACGGACTTGACGAAAACGACTGGGACGGCTGGGTGAAGCTCACCGCAGCCATCGGCCAGCGCTGCCAGCTTGTGGGCGACGACCTCTTTGTCACCAACACCAAATTCCTTGAAAAGGGCATCAAAATGGGCGCGGGCAACGCAATCCTTATCAAAGTCAACCAGATTGGCTCGCTCACGGAGACGCTCGAGGCTATCGAGATGGCACACCGCCACGGCTACAACACCGTCACCAGCCACCGCTCCGGCGAGACGGAGGACACCACCATTGCCGATATCGCCGTGGCCACCAACTCGGGGCAGATAAAGACCGGCTCGCTGAGCCGCACGGACCGCATGGCTAAGTACAACCAGCTTATCCGCATCGAGGAGGAACTCGGCACGGAGGCCGTGTACGGCTTCAAGAAGCTGAAATGAGACACCCGCCCTTTCGCGGGCAGAAGTCCCCGGACGATAGGGCATAACTCCTAAACGGGAAATCCCTGAAAAGGGCGGCGCGTGTGTGCGTGCCGCCCTTTCTTTTTTCTTTTCTAAGGCATGGGGCGGGGGAGCGCGTACTCTCAGCACTCGCCATTGTTCCGTGTTTGCGTCAAATGCAGACGCGTCGGCACAAGAGGATATGAGCGCGATTTTCGCCCTTTGCGGTTTAACTTCCTCTTAGAAGATTTAACAAATAACCCCGAAAAATTTTTCAGCAGGCCGGTCTGCGGCGGGACAGAAAGGCGTTCTCTCGGCACGGAAATAGGCTCTGGAGCGACGGGAATACTTGGAGTTTTTCCTATATGTACATACCGGCGGCGCTATATGTACATCTACGGGCGGCGTAATACGTTGATAATCAACATAACGAAGAAGAGGGGAAACGCACGGAGCGTTTCCCCTCTTCTCTATAACAAAGATACGAAATTTTTGAGCCGTTTGCAAGGCCCCTTTTTCCGCAGTGTTA
>CAVFVD010000046.1:0-11817 GCA_963625935.1 uncultured Oscillospiraceae bacterium
AAAATGACCCATAGAGACATACCACGAAAAAATACCACGCAATTTGACCCATAGAGCCAAAGTTACGGCAAAAAAGTGATAAAAAAGAAACTTACCCAAAGAAAATCTGCAATTAAAATTTTGCGGATTTCTTTGAGTATCAAGAGTTTTCTGTGTTTTATTTGCAGATGACGGGGCTTTGTTTGCAGGCGATTATTTTCCGATGCAAAACTTCTTGAAGATATTGGAAAGTACATCGTCTGTCGTGACCTCGCCGGATATTTCGCCGAGGTGGTGGAGGCATTCGCGGAGGTCCTGGCTTACGAAGTCGGCGGAGAGGCCGGCGGAAAGACCGGTGCGGACGCGGTCGATGGCGGAGAGGGCTGCGGAGAGGGCTTCGTAATGGCGCAAGTTGCTTACGATAGTTTCGGAGCCGGTGAGGCCTGTCTGTGCTTTTAGCGAGCTGACGGAGTGGGCGAGGAGGTCGGCGAGCGCGGAGATATCGGCGGGGTTGTGTGCGCTTAGGGTGATTGTCTCAATGCCTCTGGTTTCGGTGTCTGTATTGCAATGAGTGGAGTCTGTATTGTAATGAGCGGTGTCTGTGCTGCAAAGAGCGGTGTCTGTATTGCAAAGAGTGCAGCCTGTATTGCAATGAGCGGTGTTTGTGCTGCGGAGTGGGGAGTCGGTATTGTATGATTGGATGTCGCTTCCGGGGGCAAGGCTTTTGTATGTACCGGAGAGCGGGGTGGGGGCGTTGGACACTTCTTGCAGGGCGGCGCGGACAAGGCGGATGGCCTCTTCGTTTTGCTCTTTGGTAGCGATGTCGCGCTTATTTATTACGACAATTAGGCGGTGTCCTGTTGTGAGCGGGAGGAGACGGGGAGCGAGGGCGGCTATTTGGCTGGCGGCGTCTGTCGCGTCTATAACCCACAGCGTCACTTCCGCTTCTTTTATCTTCTCTTCGGCGCGTGCTATGCCCATTTGCTCCACCTCGTCGTCCGTGTCGCGCAGTCCGGCGGTGTCGGTGAGGCGCACGAGGGTGTCGCCGAGCGTGATGGTCTCCTCTATGGTGTCGCGCGTAGTGCCGCGAACGTTGCTTACAAGCGCGCGTTGCTCGCCCACCAGCGCATTGAGCAGGGTGGACTTTCCCGCGTTTGTCTCACCGGCTATGGCGACGGGGATGCCGCGCCGCAGGGCGTTGCCCAGACGGAAAGAGTTGCAAAGCTTGGATATGTGCGCGTGCGTCTCGTTGGCAAGGCGAAGAAGGTCGGGGCGTGAGGCAAATTCGAGGTCTTCGTGGTCGGAGAAATCGAGCTCCAGCTCCAATAGCGAGGTGAGGTGCAACAGGCGGTCTCGCAAGGATTGCAGCTCTGCGCTGAAGCCCCCGCGCATTTGGCTCATAGCCATACGGTGCGCCGAGGCTGTGGTGGAGGCGATGAGGTCAGCAACGGCCTCCGCTTGGCTGAGGTCCATTTTCCCGTTGAGAAACGCCAGCTCGGTGTACTCTCCGGGGCGTGCCATGCGGCATCCGTTGGCAAGCAGCAGCTCCATAGTGCGGCTTAGGATGTATTCCGAGCCGTGGCACGATATCTCGCAGCTGTCTTCGCCGGTGTAAGAGCGCGGGGCGCGGAAGAGGCTTACAAGCACCTCGTCGAGCGTCTCGCCGGTAGCAGGGTCAAAGGTGCGGCCGAAGGTGAGCGTGCCTCCCGCTTTTTTGGAAAAATCTTCTTTGCCCGCCGGGCGGAAGATTGCGGCGGTGGCGGCAATCGCTTTGGGACCCGAAACCCGCACTATGCCTATTGCGCCGCCCGCCGGGGTGGCTATCGCGCAAATCGTGTCCATATTGTTCGCTGCGTTTAAGGTTGTAATTACGTAGGTACAAGGTCTGCGGGACACCACGCCAGCTCCTTTCTATATTATGGAGCGGCGGGACGTCCCGCAGGGTGTTTGTGTGGCGCGTCCGTTCCTTGTGAGAGGAGGGAACGCTTAGAAGAGGAAATTGCGGAAATCGTTGAATATGGCGAAAGCCATAAGCAGCAGCAGCAGTGCCATTCCTACGGTCTGCGCGCGTTCCATGAACTTGTCGCTCGGTTTCCGCCCCGTGATTACCTCGATGAGGAGGAAGAACACGTGTCCGCCGTCAAGCGCGGGGATGGGGAGAATGTTCATAAAAGCGAGCATCAGGGAGATGAACGCCGTGAGCTCCCAGAAGCGGCACCAGTCCCACGAGGTGGGGAAGAGGCTGCCTATCGCGCCGAAGCTGCCCACGCTCTTCGCGCCGTCTGCCGTAAAGAGATATTTGAGGTCGTCCACATAGCCCGAAAGCACGTCCCAGCCGTGGGACAGTCCGGCGGGGATACTCTCAAAGAAACCGTAATGCAGCGTCTCCGTCTTATACTCTGACACGAGCGGATTTGCCCACTGCATCCCCATCATATATTTGTCGTCAAGCTGCAGCTGCAAGGTGTCCACCTTTCCTGTCGCGGCGCGGCGCACGGCTATGGTGGCCTGCCGCAGCCTTACGCTGTCGGCGTGCGAAGCCGAAGCCAGCACGTCCTCCACGGTGCCGCGCATCACGGTGTACTCGTTCCATGTGGAGAGAGCCTTCCCGTTGTACGCCACCAACTGGTCTCCCGGGCGCACCCCAGCTTTGTCGGCGGGGCTGCCCTTTTGCACGCTGTCGGTGACTGAGGGGAGCAACAACTCCACAAAGCGAGGCTGGGACTTTATCATCTCCAGCATGTTGAGGTCGCCGGGGAGTGCAATCTTCACCTCTTTCCCGCCGCGCAACACTGTGGCTTGGTGTGCTTCGCTCAGGTCGCGGTACACGTTGCCGTCAAACTTGCGGAACGTCTTTGTGTCCGTGCCGAGCAGTATGTCGCCGTCACGGAAGCCGAGGTGCTGTGCCTCGGTGTTGAACTTGAAGCCGTGCGTTATGTTGCGTATCGGCACGTACGTTTCGCCCCACACAAAGAGTACCATTGCGTAGATGAGGAAGGCGAGGACAAAATTGACAAGCACGCCGCCCACCATAATGAGCAGCCGCTGCCACGCCGGTTTGGCGCGGAACTCCCACGGCTTTACAGGCTCTTGCAGCTGTTTCATATCCATGCTTTCGTCCACCATACCCGCTATTTTGACGTAGCCGCCGAGTGGCAGCCAACCGAGGCAGTATGTGGTGTCGCTGCGCTTGGGCTTGAACTTGAAGAGCGTGAACCACGGGTCGAAGAAGAGGCAGAACTTCTCTACGCGCACTTTAAAGAGCTTTGCGAAGAAGAAATGCCCGCCTTCGTGAAGCAGGATGAGCAGAGAGAAGCAGAGTATGAGCTGTAACGCCCGGATGAAGAATGTTTCCATTTATCGGAGTGTCAGTGTGTGTAGGTTTCCCGTGTTCGTCGGTTTGGTATTTGTTTCTGCGGCAAGCGGCGGGCGGATTAGCCCCGCTTTGTTTCGCGCCGTATGCGCCTTATTCTTTTCCAGTCAAAATTTTTTCGGCTCTTGCGCGGCATTCCGTATCGGTGGCGAAAAGGTCGTCAAGGGTGGGGGAGGAGGTGAAGTTTGCCTCCGCCATTACGCGCTCTGCCACGCGGGCTATGTCCGTGAAGCCCGCGCGTCCCTCGCGGAATGCCAGATTTGCCACCTCGCCAGCCGCGTTCAGCATACAGGGCGCGTTGCCCCCGCGCTCTATCGCCTCGTAGGCAAGGCGCAGACACGGAAAGCGCTCCATGTCGGGACGCTCGAAATGCAGTGCGCCGAGCGCGAAGAGGTCAAGCCGCTCCGAGTCGAGCGGCAGGCGCTGCGGGTAGGAGAAAGCGTACTGGATGGGCAGACGCATATCCGGCGTGCCGAGCTGGGCAATCACCGCGCCGTCCTCAAACTCGACGGCGGAGTGCACCACGCTTTCGGGATGCACCACCACTTCGATGTCCTGCGGCTTCACGTCGTAAAGCCAGCGAGCCTCAATCATCTCAAAGCCCTTGTTGAGCATCGTGGCGGAGTCTATCGTGATTTTCGCCCCCATCTTCCAGTTGGGGTGGCGCAGGGCTTGCGCCGCCGTCACATCGTGAAGCTGCGCGGCGTCATAGGTGCGGAACGGACCGCCCGAGGCTGTGAGCAGAATGCGCCGCGGCTTGTTGCGCCCCTCTCCGTTGAGGCATTGGAAAATGGCGGAATGCTCGCTGTCTACGGGGAGGATTGGCACGCGGTGTTCGGCGCAAAGGTCGCGTATCACGCTGCCCGCCACGACGAGCGTCTCCTTGTTGGCCAGCGCGATAGCTTTTCCCGCGCGTATCGCCGCCACCGTGGGGCGCAGCCCCGCGAAGCCCACCATCGCCGTAAGCACCATCTCCACCGAGCTGCTTTCGGCCACGCCGCAGATGGAGTCTGCGCCGGCATACACCTTTATGGGGAGGTCGGAGAGTGCCGTGCAGACCTCCTCATACCGGCTTTCGTCGGCAATCACTACGGTGTCGGGCTTGAACTCCCGCGCTTGCTCTATCAGCAGCGACGCGTTGCGCCCTGCCGTAAGTATGGTGGCTTCGAAGTCGTCTGGGTGCTGGCGTATCACGTCAAGCGCCTGTGTGCCTATCGAGCCGGTTGAGCCTAAAATGGCGATATGTTTCATAAAGATAGTTTCTCTCTCTTCTTCGTCGGCGGCGTGTCGCGGCGGCTGACGCCGTGCAGGGGCTCAGTCGTTTATGTCCAAAAGTCCTTCGGGCAGACTTAGCCGTATGTACCGCTCCTTTATGTCGTAGTCGGTAAGGAAATCGTCGTGGAAGGGAATTACGCGCTCTTTCCCGTCGGCGCACAACAGCGAGAGCAGCACGTTTGCCGACGTGTCGTCCACCGCTGCCACCGTGCCGATTGTCCTGCCCTCCGCGTCCGTGGCGGTAAAGCCTGTCAAGGCGCGGTAGGAGGAAAGCTCGAGGTCGCCGCCGTCTTCGGGCGCGGCTATGTGCTTTTTCGGGTAGAACACCCGGTGCCCCACAAGGCGGCGGGCTTTCTCCTCCGTGTCCACGTCTTCAAGCGCGAGTATAAGCGTGGAGCTGTTTTTGAAACGGTACTCTTCCCAAAAGAAAGGCACGAGCAGTCCGTCCATGTCAAGGACGAAATACTCCGCCGTGCCGTCTTCAAAGCAGCCGTCCGTGAAGACCATCTCCACCTCGCCGCGCAGTCCGCGCTGCTTGCTTATGTAGCCTATTTGGAAAACCTCTTCGGGAAGTATCATTGCTTCTGCGTTGTTGTACTATATAAATAAGGTGTGCGCCGGCCGCTAAGATGTTGTGCGGTGAATGCGTCCGCAATCAGAGTTTAGCCGTCCCGCTCGCCGCGCCGTATGGCTTTTACTCGCGCGTGATGTGCGCCCCGAGCGCGGTGAGGCGTTGCTCTATGCGCTCATATCCGCGGTCAATCTGCTCCACGTTGTCAATGCGGCTCACGCCCTCCGCGCCGAGCGCGGCGATGAGCAGCGCGATGCCCGCGCGTATATCCGGCGAAACCATGCGCCGCCCGCGAAGGCGGATGCGGTGGTCGTGTCCCACGACAAAGGCGCGGTGCGGGTCGCAGAGTATTATCTGCGCGCCCATGTCTATCAGCTTGTCGACGAAGAATAGGCGGCTCTCAAACATCTTCTGGTGGAAGAGCACGGTGCCCCTTGCTTGCGTCGCCACCACAATGAGCACGCTGATGAGGTCGGGCGTGAGTCCCGGCCACGGCGCGTCGGCGAGTGTCATAAACGAGCCGTCTATAAACGACTCTATGCTGTACGTGTCCTGACGCGGTATGTGTATGTCGTCGCCCTCTATATCCATGCGCACGCCAAGGCGGCGGAAGGCCTCCGGTATCAGCCCGAGGTGCTTCACCCCCGCGCCCTTGATGGTCAGTCCGTCTCCTATCATCGCGCCCAAGCCTATGAAAGAGCCAATCTCTATCATGTCCGGCAGAATGGCGTGGCTTGCCCCGTGCAGGCGTTCGACGCCGCGAATGGTCAGGAGGTTGGAGCCCACGCCGCTTATGTCCGCGCCCATCGCGTTGAGCAAGCGGCAGAGCTGCTGTATGTACGGCTCGCAGGCCGCGTTGTATATCGTTGTCTCCCCCTCGGCGAGGGCGGCGGCCATAATGATGTTGGCAGTGCCGGTGATGGAGGCTTCGTCGAGCAGCATATACGTGCCGTGCAGACGGTCTGCCGTCACCGTGTAGCGTCCCGTCGTGGCGTCGAGCGCGAAGCTTGCGCCCAGTTTCGCCAGTCCGTAGAAGTGCGTGTCGAGGCGGCGGCGGCCTATCTTGTCGCCCCCGGGCTGTGTCATCACCGCCCGTCCGAAGCGGGCCGTGAGCGGACCGAGCAAAAGCACCGAGCCGCGCAGGCGCGTGCACTGGGCAAGGTAGTCGTCGCTGTCAAGGTATGCCATGTCCACGTTTGCCGCGCGGAAAGTCACCTCGCCGTGCGCTCCGCGCTCTACCTCTACGCCTATGCGTGCAAGCAGGTCGATGAGGTTGTTCACGTCGGAGATGTCGGGCACGTTGGTAAGCCGCACCTCTTCGTCAGTAAGCAGCGCGGCGCATATCACCTGCAGAGCCTCGTTTTTCGCGCCCTGCGGAGTGATTTCCCCTTTCAGGCGGTGTCCGCCCTCTATAATGAATGATGACATGTCTCGGTGTAGTCGGCTAAATGTTGGTTTTATGCTCTGCCTCGCGCCCGCTTTGGGCGGCTTCTCTTGCGCTTATTTTGCGTATTCTAAGAAAAACGGCGTTTTGCCAATAGCACGCGCTTGCTCGCAAAGGGAGTTGCGCCGCTATTTCTTCACTTTTCGCGTACGGGGGCGCACTTCGGCGACGTGCATCAGCGGGCGGCCGTTTTCGCCGTCAAAGTCGGGCACGATTTTTCCCTCCGTGTAGTGCGCAATGTCGCGTGCCACTTTCGCGTCCTGCACGCCGTCGCCTTTCCAGTCGGCGAGGTTGCGCTTCATCCGGTTGCCCACAAGGCGCACAAACGCGTCGCGCTCTTCTCCCTCCGGCATTTCTTCCGCGTGCGCTATGGCTTGCTCGATGAGCCGCCCGTAGTGGCGCAGGCGCACCGGGCCTCCGGGGTATTCGAGACGGGCGGGGCGGGCGGCTGCGTCTTGCCGTGTGATTTCGCAAGGATAGTCGATGTCAAGACGATAGTCGGAAAGGTAGGCGAGATAGTCCCACAGCTTCTGCCGGTAGTCGGGCATGGAGCGCGTCTTGGGGCTGAGTCCCGCCATCACCTGCACTATAGCCTCTGCGTAGCGGAGACGCTCGTCGCGGTCGGCTATGGTGAGGGCGTGCTCTACCATGTCCTGCACGTGTCTGCCAAACTCGGGGAGCTTCAGCTTCTCGCGCGTGGAGTTGTAGTCGGGCTTCTGCGCCTCGTTGCGTGCAGCCGCTCCGGCTGCTGTGTCTTGTGCGGTCATATAAAGTGTGAGGGGCTGGGCGGCGTATGCCTCGCCCGCGTCTTGGTCTTGGTGGAATTTTTATAAAAAACTCTTACAGAAGCTTCTTCGCCTTTGTGGCTACAAACTCCTTTAAGTAGTATGGCTCGAAATAAGCCACGTCTTCGGTCTCGCCGCGTGCCAGTGCCATCTCGGCCAGCGGGGCCATATTCTTGGCTCGGGGCGTCGCGCCTTTTATAAAGTGCGCGTTGGGGTGGGTTATGACTTCGCTGCACTTGTCCGCCCCGTTGCCCAAAAAGTACACGGGACGCTGGTCGAGCAGCTCCTTGAAACTTTCCGCCTCAATCACCTCTGCCGCGACGGGGCGCACTTCGCGCAGGGCGCGGTCGTACACGGCGCAGTACACCTCCATGCGGCGTGCGTCTATCATAGGGCTGAGCAGCGCGTCCTCGGGCAGGTCGGCGTGCAGCAGGGTGGGGACGGTGAGCAGTTTGAGGGTGGAGACGGAGAGCAGCTTTGCTCCTCGTCCGTAGGCCACGCCTTTCGCGGTGGACACGCCGATGCGCAGGCCCGTGTACGAGCCGGGACCTTTGCTCACAGCCACCGCGTCGATGGGGATGGCGTGGCTGTCGGCAAACGACACAGCCTCTTCCACAAAGGGCGCAAGCACTTTTGCGTGCGAAGGGCCTTCTTCGTCCACCCACTCTTGCAGGCACGCCCCGTCCTCAGACAGGGCGACGGAGCAGACCGTGGTGGATGTCTCAATATGCAGTATGCAGGACATAATCGGTATTGGCGGGGATTTTCTTTCCAAGCGTTTTCACGCGGGCAAACGGCTTCGCTTTTTGGGGTAAAACTACAAACAGCCTTCCGGGCAAAACACTTGTGGGCTAAGCCGTTGCTTCCCGTTGTGAAAGCGAGCGTTTTATCTTCCCCTTTGGTATGTGATGTCGTAAAAACAAGCGTAGATGTTGCCGGCGGCGTCTTTTTGCCCCTGTCCGCTCGGCACGATGAGCCGCACGTGGGCTATGGTGGCATCGTCGCCGTCAAGGCGCGAGAGATTGACGTATTTAAGCGGTGTGAGCCAGCCCGTGGGCACTGCCGCCGTGGAGTAGGTGGTGTACATCAGCCCTTCGAGGAAGCTGGCAGAGAGTGTGCCGCTCGTGTTGGTGACGTGCATCACGTCGGGCTTCATCTCGTACGCCGTGTAACGGTTGCAGGAGAGGATGGCGGCGGTGGCAAGGCTGTACTCCGTATAGCGCACGATGACGTTGTTGCTTTCGCCGCTTGCGAGCCGCTCGTCCACGGTCTCGCCCTTCTTTGCCGCGTCCTTCACTTTCTGGCTGCCGCCCTTGTCGACGATTTGCATATACAGCCCAGTGTTGGAGAAAAGCACGTACTCGTTTGCAGCCACGTCCGTGGTGCAGCCTTTTTGCTCAAATTCGCTCTCGGAGATGGTTTTCATGCCGCCGGGCACGTTCAGCACATATCCGTCGGCGTCTCCGTCTTTCACGGTCGCGCCGCTTTGCATGAAAGCCTCTATTTGCTTGCGCTCGCGCTTGAGCTTGTCGGCGTAGGTCTCCTCATCGTTGCACGAGGGAAACAGGCACGCAAGGGCGCAAAGCAGGAGCGGGAGGTGCGGTAGTCTTATTCTCATTTTGTATGTCTTTTCTTCTTGGGTGTGCACAATGCAAGGCAAAGTTAGCGAGAAAACGCGAAACGGCGGCTTTTGCCGCGTCCATTTGCGCAAGACTGCGTGTGCCGGCAGATACAAGCGTTGGGCGCAAAGCTGCGGAAGTGGCAGGTTTTAGTGTTCCTTTCTTGCGCCTGCGTTCTTCCCCTTCCGCCCCCTTTTCCCGCATTTGCGTTTTAACATTCCGGCGACACCGCACTTGCAAAACGCTTGAAATTTTTGTATCTTTGTGTAGGAAAAAGAGAGGGTGTGCACACCGTGCGCACCCTCTCTTTTGCGTTATTGAATATCAACGACTTACGAGCATCCTATATGTATATATAGCGCCGCCGGCATATACATATAGGAAAAACTCCAAGTATTCCCGTCGAAATTCCAAGGCATCTTGTCCCGGCAAGTCCCCTTACCCTCGCTTCAAAGCCCGTCTACGCCGCCACAAAGCCCGCCCCAAATCATAAAAATTCATAAAGATTGTTATCGGAGGATGGGCGGAAAAATGGATTACTGACTTACCCAAAACCTTAGCTATGGTTCGCACTCCATAAGAGCCACAAGTTGCTGTCTTTACCAAGCAACATAGACGGCTTTTGTCGACAAATTCAACCTGCAGACCTGCGGACTTGTCACCAATATTCAGAATATCATTTACTATTGTTGTTCATCGTCTTGCTCCTTTCCGTGTTGTTCCAAGAAGAAACGTTTTTGTTGTTCTATTTCGTGGCGCAGTTCCTCCTCGGTGGGCATATACGCCATGTATTTGGCGGCAAAGAGCTGCTCGCTGCCGTTGAGCACGGAGTATTTCGCGATGACGTTGTCCGTCTCGGTGCAGAGCAGAATGCCGATGGTGGGGTTGTCGCTGTCGTCCTTCACAAGGTCGTCGTACATGCGCACATACATGTCGAGCTGCCCCACGTCGGCGTGCGTCAGGGCATGCGTCTTCAGCTCAAAGAGCACGTAGCGTTTTAGCTTGATGTTGTAGAACACGAGGTCAATGTAGAAGTCGCTGCTTTCCGTTGTGATATGCTTCTGCCGCTCTACAAAGGCAAAACCACGCCCCAGTTCCATGATAAACTGCTGCAGGTGGTCTATCAACGCTTGCTCCAGTTGGCTTTCGTCGTACTGGCTGTCCTTATGGAATCCCAGAAACTCCGCCACAACAGGGCTTTTGATATACTCTAAGGGATCGTTTTCAGGGTCTACGTCGGGCGCAGGCAACGCCAGTCCTTCCCTTGCGCAGGCCATGCGCCGCCCATAATACTGCGTGCTGATGTTGCGGTTTAGAGTCCTTACACTCCACATCTATTCCGATGCTTCCTTTGCGTACCATTCCCTGGCCTTAGGGTCTGCCACCTTGATAATGGAGCGGAAGTGCGACCAAGTAAGATTGTGAACACGCGTGTTCACAATCTTCAAATCGCTGAAACAGAGATAGAACTTTCGGAAATAGTCAAGGTTGCGCTTGCTAAAGGCACTGCCGTATTGGGGAGTAAGCTGCTCGGCAAGGGTTTTGATGAGCCGCGAGCCGTACTGCGCTCGGGCTTCGCCGTGCTGCTCTTCTTCCACAATGCGCTGCCCTATATGCCAATAGGTGAGTACGGCAAGCTGGTTGGCAGCGGCATAGGCCTGTATGCGCCCTTTTTCAATGATGCGCCGGACGTCGGCCACGAGCTGACCTGCGGGCAGGGTATGTTGTTGCACTTTATTCTCCGTCATAAAGTCTGATAATAGGTTGCTATTTTGTGTCGTTGAGCAGATCTTTCACGTTGCGCCCGAGTAGCCGGACTATCTTGTCGAGAGTTTCCTAGTCGGGCAGCACGGTGTTGCTGCACCATTTGCTCACGGTGCAGGGGCTCCTCTTCAACTCGTCAGTCTGCCCTTTGCCTCTTTTGCCTTGCTCCACAAGCGCCACTTTTAGCCTGTTTGTATCTGCCATAATGAGTAAATAGCTTTGTTCCTAACACAAATGTATGTGTTAGATGGCACAAAAGCGAAAGTTCTTCTTCCTTTTTTGCGCTTCTCTTGATGTTTTGTTCTTACACGGAGCATGCATGTGTCTTATCGGCGTATAGGTCTAATTGCTGGATGTTTTTGTTGAGGGGCTAGGTTTGTTACAGGGTAGTTCTATAAAATAGCACCGTGACTTAATTATAAATGGGCGGTCTCCGTTTTGTCATCCCTCGGGCTCTTTCCCGCCCAAGTCGCCTGTTCGCTCAGTCGCATAGCCCGCTATGCTTCTTCGCTCTCAAATAGTTTGGACGTTAAATGGCTTCGAAGCCTAACAATGCTAAATTATAGAGCCACCTTATATATAGGACACACTTTGATGTTTCCCTATATGCGAATAACGGCGGTATTACACTGCGAGCCTAGTTTCCTCATAAGAAGTTTATGCAAGACGCGCAAAGAGAGAATGCGTGCGGGGTGCACATCCCGGCTTGTTTTCAAAGAATATCCCCGCAAGGGCTTACGCATAAAGCAGAGCTGCCATTAATAGCCCTTGCAAAGGGTTGCTCTTCATATAAAAATACGACTATTTACAAACATTAACTATCGGGGGGTATTTTTAGACAACTTAGGTACATTTGCAAATCAAAGGATTGGCAAAAAGGGGGCTTACTCCCCCAAATATAGTAATCGCCTTACTATATATTATATATGTTATAATAAACACCTTTTATAATTATTGCTGTCCGCTAAAACTCAAAACGCCAAAAACATCCCGACCGAAGTCCTTTA
>CAVFVD010000047.1:0-10812 GCA_963625935.1 uncultured Oscillospiraceae bacterium
GCCTATTCCAGTGCCGACAAGATGCCTTTCTATGTCTCCTTCGTGCCGTTTTTGTCGCGTCTGGGCTTAGCCGGACCGTTAAACTTACATAAATCTTTCACCCACGCAATAGTACTATCCACGGACTATTTGGGAACAATTTTCCACGCTGCGAATGTGTGTGCAACGAGTCGCAAACAGGGAGGAGAAAACATACTTCAAGCCCCGAGAGAACACGTTTGACCGACACCCAAGCGGGGGATATTCGGGCATTTAACCACAAGTGCAAGAAAAGTCCGTAAGAGAAATGCCACGGGAATAGTCATAAAAACTACGGAAGTAGCACAAGACACTAAGGAAATAGGCAAAAACACTACGGGAGAAGCCCAAGACACGGCCATAAAAGCCCAAGGATAGCCGGAAAAAGGAGAAGCGCTTACACCGCCACGAAGAGGGCGCGGAAAGCTATATAGAGGAATGTGGCGCAAAGCACCGCTATAAGCCCTTCAAGGCTGCGCACGCTGTATCCGCCCGCAGTTAGGGCGGCCTGCCCGCACGCCGTACGCCGCAGTCCCCTGCCCTCGCCCGCAAAACGCAGAGAAAATCTGCGCCAAAGCAGCCATACAAGCGCGCCTACCATAAGTCCGCAAAGCAGACCCGCAAGCACGTCGCCTACGTAGTGGACGCCGAGGTACACGCGCGTCCAGCAGTTGAGCAAAACCCAAGCGCCGAGGGCCACGGAAAGCCGCCTGTAGCGCGTGACAAGGGAGACGAAGAGCGCCACACTGACCGTGTTGGCGGCGTGACTGGAAAAGAAGCCGAACTGACCGCCCCGGTAGTCGTTTACCACACGCACAAGGTACATAAGGTGCGGGTCCTGCGCCGGGCGGAAGCGCGCCACGAGCGGCTTAAAGAGCGAAGAGGCTATCTGGTCGGAGAGCAGCACGCACAGAGCCACGCCAAACACGGTGAGGAATATGGCGGGGAGATTGTTGTTGCGGATAACCACATAGAGAAAAGCGAGCGCCAGCGGAAGCCAAACAACCGTGCGCGTGGCCGTCACAGCGAGCGCGTCAAGATATAGCGACTCGCTCCCATTGAAAGCAAGGGTCAGGGCGCGGTCCGCGTCAAGTATAGCCTCAAAAAACGGTGACATTGGGAAAAGAATGTTTGGGCGTTTCTCTTAAATCGCTTTGATATGTTTCAAACCCGTTTTCGGGAGACATTTTGTCTGAAAGAAGCAGGACGAAACGGGGACTAATGTGGGATTTTCTACAGAGCAGGCGGATTCTGAACCAAGAAAAGAACCGCCATGCCGCTCCGCCCTCCGCCACATACGGAGGATGTTTCCCGCGAAAGGGATTACTGCAAGTCGCTCACAAGGGCAAACGCGCCGCCGCCCTTTTGCAGCCACGCCTCCGTGCCGTCGGGCAGGGACGCCTGCGCCCACGCGCCGTTTTCCGTCCCCGTCAGCTCCACCACAGTGCCTTCGCGCAGCTCGCGCACCTTGGCAGCCGTGGCCGTGGGCGTAGCGTAGCACGGAGCGGGACGCAGGAGGACGGCACGCGCCTCGGAGGCGAAAGCGTGCTGCCGCTCGGCGGCGAAGCCGAAACAGAGCAAAGCGCACACTACGCCCGCCACGCCGACCGCCACACCGCACTTGCGCAGCCATACGCGCCGCGTGAGGTAGAAAAGCAGCAGACCTGCCGCCACAAGAGCCAGGCAAGCCCACGCCGCATAGCCCCACTGCGCCGCCGCCAGCGACTCGCGAACGCCGCGCAACCACGTCACGAAAAACATGCCGCCGCCGTCCACCTCCTGAATGGAGAGTTTGCTGCGCGTGAGTTCGAGGTTGAAGGCTGCGTCCGCGTTTCCGGGGTTGTGCCGCAGGGCGCGGGTATAATACAGCACGGCGCGGGGATAGTCTTTCATACGGAAAGCGCAGTTGCCCATATCGTAGTACACCTCCGAAAGCCGCGCGTCGGCGTGTCGCACCTCGTCCGCTTTCTTGGGGAGCGCATTTGCGTAGAGCCGCAAAGCTGCCCCGTAGTCGCCGGCAGCATACGCCGCCTCAGCGGGAGGCACGCTGTCCTTAGCGGCAGCGGCGCAAAACGGAGCGCTTGCCGACAAGGCGAGAAACAAACAGAGAATGCCCGCAAGCCCGTGCAGGGATATATTTCGCAATACGTTTGTCATAAGAAAACCAAGTTTTATCAGAAAAGGGAAAAGCACTTGCGGTACGCGACCGACTACAACGCAGCGCACTACGAAGCAAATGCTGCGTAAGGCTGACTATGCGTACACTGCGCCCGTCTAACCACGACGCGAGCCAAAGAGACCCTTGCGCCGCCCGTGCGTTTTCTGCCAGTCGGACGTGCTTTCGGCGAGCCGGCGCACCTGTCCGTACACCTCGTCGCGCTCTGCCTCGCCGCCGGGGGCGTACTGCGCCCGCTCCAAGTCGGCAAGCGCGGAGACATAGGCCGCGGCAAGCGTTTCGTCCACACCTTTCCCGGAGAGCTGCGCGGGGAGCCGGTCGGCGCTGAGGTCGCTTCGCTCCAAACCGAAACTGTCGCAAGCGAGCGTGCAAACCGCCTTGTACAGCGCGGCATAGTAGCTCCGCGTGTCGCCGCCGGCGAGCAGTTCTTTCCGGGCCTGTCCCGCCGCCGCCAGTGCCGCCGAAGCGGCGCGTCCGCAGCGTTTCGCCTTCGTGTCGCCCAAGCCCGCACGGTATTTTTTCAGGACAAATGCCAAGACAAACAGGGCGGCTACAAACAAGGCCGTAAGCAGGCAGTACGCGGCACTGCCCCACTCCACGCCGTGCGCCGCTCCGTCGCCGACAGCGTGCGGGGCGCGGATGTCACTGCGCAACATAGCGAGCTGGCGGTCTACATCCTCGTTCGACTTTGTGCCGCGTGCTACGTTTATTTCGCGGGCTGGCACGGTGAGGGTGCGGTACGCTCCCGCCGAGGTGTCAAAGTAGACGAAGTCCACCGCAGGGATGGTGTACTTCCCTACGTTGCGCGGCACGAAAGTATAGTCGAAGACGAGCTCGCCGCTCACTCCGCCCGCCGTGACACGGGTCTTGTCGTCGGTCTTAGGGTCGTAGGTGTCAAAATCCTTGGGGAAGGCTATCTTGGGCGGCGTGACGAGCTTGAGGTTGCCAAGCCCGGAAAGCGTGACACGGTAAGTAGCCACGTCGTTGGTGCGGATTTCGGAGTTCAGAAGCCGGCCATCGATGCTGAATTTGCCCACCGCGCCGGAGAAGTCCGCCGGCTTGGGCTGCGGGAGTGCGTCGACGTGTATGGTGGCGGCGGGCACGCTGCGGTCGACAGTGACGCCCGTCATGCCGCCCCCGTTGAAGAAGGCGTCGGCAAGGTCGAGCGTGTTGTCCTGCTGCACCACGGTGCAGTTGAAAGTAATGCTCGGGATGGTGACTTGCCCGCTCTTCTGAGGAAAAACAAGATACTGCAAAATCACACCCGCGCGGTAAGTCTCGCCCCCGCGATGCTCGAGCGACATCTGCACTTGGTTGCCCGGCAGCGGTATTTCCTGCGAAAGCACGCCCTGGAAGTCGGGCTTGCTCAATAGTTGCGTGTTGTACAAGCCTACTCCCGCACGGGCGTGGACGCGGTAGGTGAGCAAGACGGCCTCTTGCTCGCGCACACGGGTGCGGCTCGGCGTCATGTCGACAAAGAGGTCGCGCTGCGTCACCGCGCTTCCGCGCTGCTGCACGCCGGACGACGCGGCGCTATGCCCTTGCGTGGCACGCGAGGAAGCGGAAGCCGCCCCGCTGCCGCCGCCCGCGTGCGCATTCACTACGACCGGGCGCGAACGCAGAACACGTCCGCCCGCCCGCACCGAGGCTGAGCCGATGGTGAGCCGCCCGCCGCGCTTGGCGGAAAGGATGTAGGTAAACGTGGTTGACTCGCTGTGCGACGCGTGTCCGTTTATAATCTCTAAACTGCTGGACGTGGAGGTAGAAGGCCCGTTCAAGACCTCAAAGTCGGCAAGCGAGGGCGGCGTGAAACCGCTCACGTCGCGGCTCGCCACCTCAAAGGAGAGCCGGTAATATCCGCCTACTTCCTCCACCTGCGCCGTCAGCCCCTGCGCGGCGGCTTGCAGCGCAGCGAAAAGGCAGACAAAGGCCAAGGCGAATAGGCGCAAAGGGCGCGGAAAGTTATGTCGTATGCTTTTTATGCTCATCGTATGCTTATAGGTATGCGGAGTGCGTGTCTGCATTTGCGGAGTGCGCGTCTGCGTTTGCGGAGTTGCGTGCCCGCGTATACGGAGTTGCGTGTCCGCTGCGCGTCACCAGTTCTTCTCAAGCGAGCGGCGGCGCGGCTGTCCCTGCCTTATGCGCTGCAAGGCGCGCTTCTCGGCCTGCTGTGACATATTGAGGTACTGCTCGGCCTGTTGCTGCGGCAGCTGCTCGTCTTTCTTCTGCTGCTTGTTGTCCTGCCCGTCCTTGCCGCCCTGCGGCTGCTTGTCGGGCTGCTGCTTCTGCTGTTGCTGTTGTTGCTGCTGCTTCTGCTTGTCCTGGTTGTTCTTGTTTTTCTCGTCTTTCAGCTGCTTCTGGCAAAGGGCGAGGTTGTAGCGCGAATCGTCCGCGTGCGGATTGAGCCGCAGAGCTTGTTTGTACATCTCTATTGCCTGGCGCAGCATCTCCTGTCGGTGCTGGCTGTCCTTGCCCGCCGCTTTCTGGCAGATGTATCCCCGGTTGTGGAAAGCCATTGAGCGCACCGACGCGTTGGTTTCGTACTGCGCGGCGGCGGCAAACAGACTGTCGGCAGCCCGCACGTCGCCCTTCGCGAGATAGGTGTCGGCAAGATTGAAAAGGGCGCGCGAGCCCGTGGGGTTATTCCGCAGAGCCTCCATATAGTGCGCGGCGGACTTGTCGTACTTCTCCGCGCGGAAAGCCTTGTTGCCTTGGTGCATCTGCCGCCACTCGCGCGTCTGGGCCGCGGCAGTCTGCGGCACGCAAGCGAGCAAGGCGAAAAGAAGCGCAGGCAGCCACAAGCAAGCGGTAAGTCTCATTGCTTGAAAAGTTTGAATCGGTTGAAAAACTTGTTTCTGCTCTCCCGCACGCATACTTCTGCAGCGAGGAGAAGCAACATCAGCAGCGCGATGGCCTGGAACTGCTCGTCGCGGGCGGTATAGGAAGACGTGGTGCTACCCTGTTTGAGGCGCGAGAGCTGCGCCTGCAAAGCCTCCTGCGCGCTGTTTGTCTGGTCGAGATGCAGGTATAGCCCCTTTCCCGCCTTTGCCACGTCGCGGCACATGGCTTCGTTGAGCGACGTGCGCACGGTTTCGCCGTTCTCGTCCCGGAGCAGTCCCTGCTCGGTCGGGATTGTGCCGCCGGCGGCCGTTCCCACGCCCAAGACAAATACGTTCACGCCCTCTTTCGCCGCAGCTGCCGCCGCCTCTTCCGCACCTTGCTGGTGGTCCTCGCCGTCGGTGATGAGAATGATAGCCCGCCCCACGTCCTTGCTCTCGGTGAAACATTTGCAGCCAAGCTCTATGGCCGCGCCGATGTCCGTCCCCTGCAGCGTAACCATCTTTGTGGAAAGCGCGTCAAGGAAGACTTTTGCCGAGGCATAGTCGGACGTGATGGGGAGCTGCGGGTACGCCTCGCCGGCAAATACGCCAAGGGCTATTTTGTCGTTTTGCATGCGATCGACAAGGTTTGACACGAGCAGCTTGGCGCGGTCGAGGCGGCTCGGTTGCACGTCCGTGGCGAGCATAGAGTTAGACACGTCCACCATGACTACGGCCTCGATGCCGTTCAAAGTATCTGTCTGCGTCTTGAGCCCACGCTGCGGCCGCGCCAAAAGCACCGCGCAGAGCGCGACAGCGGCCAAAGAGAGCGCAAACTTTAAGTGCTTGCGCCACGCCGCCTTTCCCGGCATGAGCCGCCCAAGCAGCGCGGCGTCGCCAAGGCGGCGCAAGCTGCGGCGTCCGCGCCTACAGCTCCACGCATATACAAGGAGCAGCGCGGGGACGGCGAGCAGGAGGTAGAGATATTGGGGATGCGCGAATTGTAGCATTTTGCTTTATCCTGAAAGATATAGAGTGTGATTTCTCCCTTGTTCCCGCGCGTCACGGATTGCGGCGCAGCCACGTGAGCGAAAGGAGAAGCTCGAGCAGAAGCGTGCCTGCGAGCGCCCAGGCAAAGGGTTCGTAGGCCTCGTAGCGGCGGCTGTGTGTGCTTTGCCGCAGCTTGGTCTTCTCAAGCCGGTCTATGTCGTCATAAACCTTTTGCAAGCTGCCGCGCGACTGCGCCTTGTAGAATACGCCGCCCGTCTCCCGCGCTATGCGCTGCAAGGTAGTCGGGTCGGCGGTAGCCTGCATCTGCGCTTGGTATACTTCCCCGTTGGGCAGCTGGGCGACCGGTACGTTCACCTTGCCGTCTGTTCCCAAGAGGATTGTATACACGCGCACTTTGTAGCGTTTGGCGAGGTCGGCGGCCATAAGGGGGGAAATCTCGCCCGCGTTGTTTTCGCCGTCGGTGAGCAATATCACGACTTTGCTCTTGGCTTTGCTGTCTTTAAGGTGGGACACCGCGTTGGCGATGCCCATTCCGATAGCCGTGCCCGGCTGTATCGTGCCGTTTGCCTGCCACTCGCAGGAAATGTTGCCAAACATCCCGAGCAGCAGGGCGTGGTCTGTCGTCAGCGGGCACTGTGTGAAAGCCTCTCCGCCGAAGAGCGTGAGGCCAATGTTGTCATTCGGGCGGTTGTTGATAAAGCGTGTCGCCACGTCCTTTGCTGCGCGTATGCGGTCGGGGCGGACGTCGTCGGTCAGCATACTTGTGGAGATGTCCATGGCAAGGATGATGTCGACGCCCTCCGTCTCACTCTCGCGCAGGGAATGGCTTGTCTGCGGACGGGCGAGTATCACCGTGAGCAGCACAAAGGAGACTATGCGCAGGAAGAAAGGCAGGCGCACGAGGCGCTGGCGGAGCGACACGGGTGCGTCGCGGAACTCCTCCGCCGTCGCTACGACAAGGGGCACTTCCTGCCGCCTGCGCCAAAGCAAGTGCCATAGTATATACGGCACAAGCAGGAGAAGGAGGAAAAAGTATGACGGATTAGCGAATGTCATTACGTTTCGTCGTTAGAAGTTTGGCGGGCGTGGGTTTCAGCTTAGTTGTCTGTGGGAGGAAATCTGTCTTCTGCGTGAGAGGAACTGTCCTCTGCGTGAGAGAAACTGTCCTCTATGTGAGAGTAACCCAATTCTTCGCTCGGAAGTCTGTCTCCCTTGCCCGGAAATCTATCCTCAGCGTGAAGAGAACCGGATTTCTATGCGAGAGTCCCCGTCTCAAAGGAAGCAGGCGTACGCGTCCGCCGCCACGAAAAGCGTGAGGGCGCAGGCGGCGAGGGCGAGTGCCCAGGCTCCTGCCGCCATCAGCAGGCGCACGCGGCGCTGCCGTCCGCCGGAGAGCGACACGTACTCCACGCGCGGCTGCGGCGGCGCGGCGGGAACTATTTTCGTGGTCTGCACAAACGACATTGCCTCGACGAAGCTGCGGTCCTGCTCGTCCATCGTCACGTCGTGCTTCGCGAATTTCACTAAGTCGGCGGTCTCAAGCACGCTTCGCAGCTCGCCCAAGGCTTCCCCGCCGTCGTCGGCGGCAGAGAGCCGCGCCACTATCTCTTGCGAGGTCATCTCCCTTGCGCTGAAGCCGAAGCGGCTCTCTATGTAGGAGCGCAGCGTGTCGGTTAGGAGCATATAGCGCGCCTTGCTGTCGGGGTTGTGCTCTTTCTTGATGCGCTCAATCCCCTCTATCGCGGTGACGTGCGCAGGCACGGGCGGATGAATCACCACACGGCGGGTGAAGCCGCGCGGGTCGGCAAGGCGCAAAGCCAGAGCCACCGCCCCCGAGCCTAAGACGAGGGCGAGGAGCGATAGGAGAACGAGCCGCCAGGAAAAGGCGAACGGAATCTCAACCACATCGTGCGGCCCGGGGAAATCGTCCACGTGCACCGTGTCAACGGGCACGGTGTTCACTTTCAGCCCGAGCGTGCCGCGCGACTTGTAGCTTTTGCCGTCAACCTGCACCTCAAAGGGCGGCAGGGCGTAGAGCGCGGAGTCGAACGCCGTGACCGTGTAGTAGCGCGTAAGGGTGACGCGCCGCCCGCTGTTGTCCCGCGCAGTGTCCACCGCTCCGGCGGCGACGAACTCCACGCCCGGCGTCAGTTCCTGCCGGGGCTGGTATTCGGGGAAACGCACGTCCTGCCCCGCGCCCGCCGCGCATTTGACGCGCACGCGCACCTGCTCGCCAATGAGTATGGCGGCGGTGTCCATGCGTGCCTCCACCGTCACCTGCGCAAGGACTCGGACGGAGGAAAACGCGCAAAGCAGCGCGGCGCACACGCAGAGGCGGCGCAGAAGGAGGGTAAGACGTGTCTTTTCTTTCTTTTCCATCATAGGAGAGAGGGTTGGCGGTGTCATCGTCCCGCGAAAAGGTTGATGAGCTTCCGCACGTAGTCGCCGTCGGTGGGGATGTCGGCGTAGTCCACGCCGTTTCGGCGGAAGAGCTGGGCAAGCAGCCGCCCGCGGTTCTCCGCCCAGCGGCGCTGATGCTGGCGCACGGCGCGGCTCGAAGTGTCGACGAAGCAAGTGTGTCCCGTTTCGGGGTCGCGCACGCGCAGAAGCCCCACATCGGGCATATTCTCCGAAAAGCGGTCGTACAGTCTGAGGGCTACAAGGTCATGCTTGCGCGCGGCGACAGACAACGGACGGGAAAAATCTGCCGTGTCGAGGAAGTCGCTCAATACGAAAGCGATGCAGCGCTTGGTCATCACGCGCATCAGGTACTCCATAGCGGCGGCCACGTCCGTGCGCCGTCCCTCGGGCTTAAAGTCGAGCAGTTCTCTGATTATGTAAAGTATGTGCCTGCGCCCTTTCTGCGGCGGGATAAACTTTTCCACTCGGTCGGTAAAGAAGACCACGCCCACCTTGTCATTGTTCTGCATAGCCGAGAAAGCCAGCGTGGCCGCCACCTCCGCCGCCAGCTCGCGCTGGGTGCGTCCGCGCGTGCCGAAGTCCTGGCTTGCGGAAAGGTCAACAAGGAGCATGAGCGTCAGCTCCCGCTCTTCCTCGAAGACTTTAATGTACGGGCGGTTCATCCGCGCCGTGACATTCCAGTCGATGTCGCGCACGTCGTCTCCGGGCTGGTACTCCCTCACCTCTGAAAAGGACATGCCATGCCCTTTGAAGGCGGAGTGGTACTCGCCGGCGAAGATGTTGTCGGTAAGCGCGCGGGTCTTTATCTCGATGCGCCGCACGCGCCGGAGAAGTTCTGCGGTTTCCATAAGAAGGGGAAAGGGGCGGCGTTAGGGCACTTCTACGCCGTTAATCACGGCTGCCACCACTTTGTCCTGCGTCACATTGGACGCTTCGGCCTCGTAAGTGAGCCCTATGCGGTGGCGCAGCACGTCGGCCGCCACTTCGCGCACGTCCTCGGGCACCACGTAGCCGCGGCGCTTGATGAAGGCGCAGGCGCGGGAGGCGAGGGCAAGGTTGATGCTGGCGCGGGGCGAGCCGCCGAAAGCTATGTACTCTTTCAGTTCGCCCAGCTTGTATCGATCGGGGTAGCGGGTGGCGAAGACTATGTCGGCGATATATTGCTCGATGCGCTCGTCCAGGTACACTTCCTTCACAAGCTCTCTCGCGGCGGAGATGCGGGCAATGTCGGTCACGGGTCTTACGGCCTCAGCCGAGCGGCCGTCAAGGTGTGAGCGGATAATCTTTTTCTCTTCCTCCAGCTCCGGGTAGTCTATCACCACTTTCAGCATGAAGCGGTCCACCTGGGCTTCGGGAAGCTCATACGTGCCTTCCTGCTCGATGGGGTTCTGTGTGGCGAGCACGAGGAAAGGCGAGGGCAGCGCAAAGGTCTCGTCGCCGATGGTCACCTGCCGCTCCTGCATGGCCTCGAGCAGGGCGCTCTGCACCTTTGCCGGGGCGCGGTTTATCTCGTCCGCCAGCACGAAGTTGGCAAACACGGGACCTTTCTTCACCTTAAACTCTTCGTCCCTCTGGCTGTATATGAGCGTGCCAATCACGTCGGCGGGAAGAAGGTCGGGGGTGAACTGCAGACGACCAAACTTGGCGTCTATCAGCGAGGCGAGCGTCTTTATCGCCAGGGTCTTGGCAAGTCCCGGCACGCCTTCAAGGAGTATGTGGCCGTCGGACAGGAGTCCGATGAGCAGGGAGTCGACGAGGTGGCGCTGTCCTACTATGGTGCGGCGCATTCCCTCTACGAGGTCGGTCACGAAGCCGGTCTCCGCCTCGATGCGTGCGTTGAGCTGGCGTATGTCTACTGATGCTGACATATTATATATATGCGTATGTGTTGTTTTCCTTGTCTCCGTAGCGCAGCTACCGCTGACCGGCGTGCCGCACCCGCTCCCGCGCGGTAAGCTCCCGCTGCGAAAGCGTTGCAAAATTACGCCTTTCCTTGGGACGGGGATTTTAAAAATCACTAAAAGACGGACTTCCGCCCGCCGTCCTGCGCCCTGCGGCGCGATATTTAAGGAATGTTTGCGCTCCTCCGGCGCAGACGGACGGCAAAAGGCGGTCTGCACGCTCCTTTCCGCACGCGGGCCGCCATTTTCTTGCGGAGAGGAAGGGCAAAATGCGGGGCGATGTGTGCCTTACCCGTAAGAGACTTTTTCGGCCATTAAATGGAGACCAAATTATAAAGTTTCGGCGCACCCAGGAAGGGCAAATCAGCCTCCGTAAAACCGCAAAAAGTGTTCTAAATGTCGGTTTTTAGAATGTGCACAAGTGTTAACGCCCTCTTGCAAATGGGGAGAAAATGTATTATCTTTG
>CAVFVD010000048.1:0-10603 GCA_963625935.1 uncultured Oscillospiraceae bacterium
GGGACGTTTTATGCGCCCTATACCGGCGTACTTCGCCGCGTGGGCGCCGCCGTACGGGGATTTTGAGCTAAATTTGCGCAGAATAACACACAAGCATTCGGCTTCCCATAATGAAGAAACACGTATTGGACTTTGAAGTGGCCGCCGCCGAGCACCCGCGCGACGGCTACGTGGTGCTGCGGCTGCGCCTGCCGGACGACGGAGAGCTGCCGGAGATGCGCCCGGGGCAGTTTGTCGAGGTTTTGGCAGAAAACGCCCCCGGCACATTCCTGCGCCGCCCCATATCCATCAACTTTGTCGACCGCGAGGCAGGCGAGCTTTGGCTCTTAGTGCACGCCGTGGGAGCCGGCACGCAGTCGCTGCACGACCTCGCGGCCGGCAGCCGGCTCAACTGCGTCCTGCCGCTCGGCAACGGCTTCACCATCCCTGAAGGGACGGGAAAGCGCGTCCTGCTCGTGGGCGGCGGCGTGGGCACCGCTCCCCTGCTCTACTTTGGCAAAACGCTGCGTGAGAAAGGCCACACGCCCGTATTCCTGCTCGGCGGACGCACGGAGAAAGACCTGCTGCAGCTTGACCTCTTCGCACGCTACGGCGAAGTGCACGTCACCACCGAGGACGGCAGCAAGGGCGAAAAGGGATTTGTCACGGCGCACAGCGTTTGGCACGCGGGCGGCTTTGACTCTGTCGCCACCTGCGGCCCTAAGCCGATGATGGTCAACGTAGCCCGCAACGCGCAAGCCGTCGGCGTGCCGTGCGAGGCTTCTTTGGAAAACCTCATGGCCTGCGGACTGGGCGCATGCCTTTGCTGCGTGGAGAAAACGGGCGAGGGACACAACGTGTGCGTGTGCAAGGAAGGACCGGTGTTCAACGTAAAAACTCTCTCATGGCTAAGCTAAGCGTAAACGTCGGGGGGCTACGGCTGAAAAACCCCGTACTCACGGCCTCCGGCACATTCGGCTACGGACTGGAGTTTGCCGACTTTGTGGATCTGAACAGCCTCGGAGGCTTCATCGTAAAAGGCACAACGCTAAATCCCCGCGAGGGAAACGACTATCCGCGTATGGTGGAGACGCCTTCGGGGATGCTCAACTGCGTGGGGTTGCAGAATAAAGGCGTGGAGTACTTTTGCGAGCATATTTACCCCCAGATAAAGGACTTTGACACCAACGTGCTTGTAAATGTCTCCGGCTCGTCGCCTGAAGACTACGCCGCCTGCGCCGCCCGCGTGGGCGAGCTGGACGCAGTGCCGGGCATTGAGCTGAACATCTCCTGCCCCAACGTGCGCAGCGGCGGAATGGCTTTCGGCGTGACGGCAGAAGGCGCGGCGAGCGTAGTGCGTGCTGTGCGCAAGGCGTATGGGAAGACACTGATAGTCAAGCTCTCGCCCAACGTGACCGACATCACCGAGATTGCGCGTGCCGTGGAAGCCGAAGGGGCAGACAGCGTGTCGCTCATCAATACGCTTATGGGCACAAGCATAGACATCGAACGCCGCCGACGACGGCTGAGCATCGGCACGGGCGGACTGAGCGGCCCGGCGGTCAAGCCCGTAGCCCTGCGCATGGTGTGGCAGGTGGCCCGCGCGGTAAAGATACCGGTCGTGGGACTGGGCGGCATCATGACGGCAGAGGACGCAATCGAGTTTATCATGGCGGGCGCCACGGCGGTAGAGATTGGCACGGCCAATTTCATTGACCCGCAGACCACGCAGAAAGTGGCCGAGGGCATCGGCGCATGGCTCGACGCGCACGGCGTAGCGGACGTGAACGAAATAATAGGCTGCGCAGAGTAAGCTTACTGCGCTTTCGCCCGTCCAGACCACGCGTCGGTGGGCAAAAAGTGCGGCAGTGTTCGCCGTTCGTGCTATTTGCAGTAATTTTGCAGCCGCAGCCCGCCGCGCTTGGAAAGGCTCGCCCGCTACGCCACATACGGCTTCGGACGGCGCACGCGAAGACAGGGCGCACACATTATATATATAAGTATGGAAAACAACACCGAAATGCCGGCAACTCCCGGCACAACGCCCGCAACGGGCGGCGCAACGGCAACAACGCCGCAGGCGCAGCCGCAGAAGGGCAAGAGTAAGAAAGGTCTCGTCATAGCCGCCGTGGTGGCAGCCATAGTGGTGGTCGTCGGCGCAGGGGTTGCCTTCTTCGTGGCTTCAAGCAACAAGGAGCAGAGCGAGGAGATGGCCTACGCCGTCTTGGAGAACAACGACAATCCGCAGGACTACCGCGACTTTCTCGCCAACTTCCCCGAGAGCGAGCACGCGCCCGAAGTGCGCACGCGCCTTGCCAAGCTGGAAGAGATGATGCAGGCCTGGAATAACATTGCGCTCTCCGACAACGCACAGGATTTCATCAAGTTCAAAGCCACTTACAGCGACGCTCAGTACGGGCGCCTTTGCGACATAAAGATTGACTCGCTCGACTGGATTACGGCGCAGAACGCGGGTACGCAGGAGGCCTTCCAGCACTACCTTGACGTGCACCCCGACGGACGCTACGCCAGCGAGGCCTCCGTGTCCCAGGGCAACCTCAAAAGCCAGGAGGTGAGCGCGGAAGAGACGGCGGAGGTAAACTCCGTATGCTCGGACTTCTTCTCAGCTTTCGAGAAGCGCGACGAAG
Organism: uncultured Oscillospiraceae bacterium; assembly: GCA_963625935.1. Lineage (GTDB taxonomy): Bacteria > Bacteroidota > Bacteroidia > Bacteroidales > Bacteroidaceae > Alloprevotella. The sequence goes on from CAVFVD010000048.1 coordinate 2,628, forward strand.
CGGCCATCTGCTCCAACATCACGGCGACGATGACGCAGTTCCTCAACAAGAGCAAGGCCACAAAGGCTGACGTGGTGAACATAATCAAGGGCATGTTCAACGAACATATTGAGAGCTGCCAGTTTGTCGTCAACCGCGACATGGAGGTCACTCGCAAGACCGACGCTCAGGGAAACTCCGTCTTCTGCGCCACGTTCACCGTCGACCAGCACATACAGCGCGACAACGAGGGCAAGACTTTCGGCTCCTACAAAGCCGTCGCCACCGTCACCGCGCAGTATCTCATCTCCTCGCTCACGCTGACGGAAATTTCGAAGCAATAACCCTCGGGAAACATTCACACGACTAAAAGAGAACAAGATGCTTACGATAAACTCTTACAAGGAATTTGAGGAACACCTCGGACAGGAACTCGGCGTGTCGGACTGGCTCGAAGTGGACCAGGAGCGCATCAACGCTTTCGCAGACGCGACGCTCGACCACCAGTGGATACACGTCGACACGAAGAAAGCGAAGGAAGGCCCCTTCGGACAGACCATCGTGCACGGATACCTCACCCTCTCTCTCCTGCCCTACCTTTGGGGGCAAATCATAGAGGTGAACAACCTGCGCATGATGGTGAACTATGGCATGGACAAGATGAAATTTGGCCAGGCAGTGCTTAGCGGACAGAGCATCCGCCTGCGTGCCACGCTGCAAAGCATCGCCGACCTGCGAGGGATATGCAAGGCCGAAATAAAGTTCGCCATCGAGATAAAGGACCAGCGCAAGCCCGCGCTCTCGGGCGTAGCCACTTTCCTCTACCACTTCAACTAAGGCCGAGCCACACCCATTCCGCGCGGGCTGCAAGGCGGCGGGCCACCCTTACCCTAAGGCAAAGCCCCGTCCCCCGCAGTCCGCGCGTCTTTTGTGTCCCGCGCACTGCTACGGGAAGCAATCCCTCGCATGCGGCAAACCACCATCCGCACACACAATGCCTATTTCCGACACCTACCTAACGCCCTCCGCCCCGGCAGAGGCGCAGCTGACGGAGAAACGCAGCAAGTTTCTCGCTTTCGTCGTGCCTGTCGAGGGCGAGGAAGAGGCAAAGACGGAGCTGGAGGCCTTTCGGAAGAAATACTTTGACGCGCGGCACGTGTGCTACGCCTATGTCTGCGGCACGGACTCCGCGCTGACGCGATCCAGCGACGACGGCGAGCCGTCCGGCACTGCGGGGCGGCCAATACTCAACCAAATTCTCGCCCACGGACTCACCGGCACGCTCGTGGTGGTTGTGCGCTACTTCGGCGGAGTAAAGCTCGGCACGGGGCCCCTCGCCGTGGCGTACAAGACCGCCGCCGCAGAGGCGCTCGAGGCCGTGCCGGTGCGCGAGTGCGTCGTGACTGCCAGCTTCGGCGTAGAGGCTTCCTATACCGATGCCGATACTGCCATGCGCTACGTGCGTGAGGCGGGAGCCGAAATAGCGGCATGCGAGTACACCGCAGACGGGATGCAGCTGCGCGTGCGCGTGCGCCTCGCTGACGAAGCCGCTTTGCGCGGGCGTCTCGCAGGGCTTTTCCGCATACGCCTCACCGACTGATGCCCCACTCCGCCTTTTCTGCGCCTTCCTTTGTCTTAAAGCGCATTTTCGCAAAACGTGCTAAATCACAGCAAATAAGTTTTGTATAAATGGAAAAACACTATTCATCGTCCACAGTCCTATCCCCGTTGTCAAGGGAAAACGTAGAAGCGGCGGAGAGACTATACTTGTCCGCTTTCCCTGAGGAAGAGCGGCGAGACGTGGGCGAGTGGCTGCGTCTGTCCGCCGAAAATCCGCTCTTCCATCTTTGCGAGTTGACCGCTGGCGGTGCTTTCGCTGGCATTCTCAGCTATTGGGCTTTCCCGTTGTCGCAGGAAAAGGGCGAAACCGACTTTATCTATATCGAGCATTTCGCCACTTTGCCCGAATTGCGCGGCAGGGGGCTAGGCGCGGCCGCGATCAAAGCTTTCGCGTCCGTAGCCCAGGGCCGCCCCACCCTGTTAGAGGTTGAGCCGCCGCAGACGGAGACGGCACGCAGACGCGTGGGCTTCTACCGCCGCGCGGGCTTCGAGCTGCTTGAAATACCCTACATACAGCCGCCCTACCGCCCCGGCGGCGAGCGCATGCCGCTATGCCTTATGTGTACGGACGCTGCGTACGCCCTCTCCCACTCTGCCCGCATCGTCGCCACGCTCCACCGCGAGGTGTACGGCGTGCGGTGAGCCGAGGAAACGGGATTAGTGCGACACACACGGAAAAGCAAGCTGCAAAGCTTGTGAGAGAAACACGAAAAAGCGGCGCGCCTATTTCTGGCACGCCGCTTTCTTTGTATGAAACCGCTGTTTGTCCGCACCTTCCGCCGTCCCGCTCCCCATTTATACAGGAGGCAGACGCACGAAGCTATTGGAAGCCTACGGACGTAGCGGAATTAGCGCGGAACGTCCGGCGAGTCACTCGCCCTGCTCTTTCTCTGTCTGCTCGATGAGCTTGTTCTGCAAGTCGCCGGGCATAAGCTCGTAGCTCGCAAACTTCATTATGAACGAAGCGCGCCCGCCCGTGAGCGAACTGAGCGACGTGGCGTAGCTCGACATCTCTTTCAAGGGCACTTTCGCTTGCAGCTTCTCATAACCGCTCTCGCTGCTCATGCCCACGATAAGTCCGCGGCGGCCTTGCAGGTCGCTCATCACGTCGCCCATCTTGTCGGCAGGCACGAAGACCTCCACGTCATAGATGGGTTCGAGTACTTTCGGACCGGCTTCGCGGAACGCCTGGCTGAACGCGTTGCGCCCAGCGAGCATAAACGACAGCTCATTTGAGTCTACCGGGTGCATCTTTCCGTCATAAACCACTACGCGCACGTCGCGGGCATAGCTTCCCGTGAGCGGGCCCTGCTCCATACGGCTCATCACGCCTTTGAGGATGGCGGGCATAAAGCGAGCGTCGATTGCGCCGCCCACGACGGAATTGATGAATACGAGTTTGCCGCCCCACTCCAAGGGTATCTCTTCCTTGCCCTTGATGTTGACGCGTATCTCCTGCCCGCCGAAGTTGTAAACCGTCGGGTCGGGCATGCCGTCACTGTAAGGCTCGACAATGAGATGCACTTCGCCAAACTGCCCTGCGCCGCCGCTCTGCTTCTTGTGGCGGTAGTCGGCACGCGCCGCGCGGGTGATGGTCTCGCGGTACGGTATGCGCTGCTCGGAAAACTCTACCGCAATCTTGTCAAGGTTTTCCAAGCGCCATTTCAGCGTGCGGAGGTGGAACTCGCCCTGTCCGTGCACCAAAATCTGCCGCAGCTCTTTGCTCTGCTCTACTTCCCACGTGGGGTCCTCCTGGCGCATGCGGTTGAGTGCCGCCATCATTTTCTCCGTCTCCGCCTCGTTGACGGCGCGGATGGCACGCGTGTACTTCGGGTTGGGATATTTTATGAAATTGAAGCGATTGTCGCAGTCCTTCGCGTTAAGCGTGTTGCCCGTGCGCACGTCCTTGAGCTTCACGGTGCAGCCAATGTCGCCCGCCGAAAGGCTCTCGACCTTGTCGCGTGCGGCGCCCGAGCACACATAAAGTTGCGCCATACGCTCCTTAGAGCCCCGGTCGGCGTTGGAAAGGTCGTCACCCTCGTGCACCGTACCGCTCATCACCTTGAAATACTGCACCTCGCCGATGTGCGGCTCTACGCCCGTCTTGAAGAAGTAAATCGAGGCAGGGGCGGCGGGGTCGGGCTCCACCACTTCGCCGCGCGTGTTGTGCACGGCGGGCATCTCGTTGACGAAAGGCACAACGTTTCCCAGGAATTCCATCAAGCGTCCCACGCCCATATTCTTTGACGCGCACACGCAGAAGATGGGGAAAACGCTGCGCGTCACCATGCCCTTGCGGATGCCCTCGCGCATTTCGTCCTCGGTGAGATGTTCCGTCTCAAAGAACTTCTCCATCAGCCCCTCGTCGTTTTCGGCGGCTGCCTCCACAAGCTGGCGGTGCATCTCGGCGGCTTTTTCCATCTCCTCGGCGGGTATGTCCTCCACCTTCGGCTCTCCGCCGTCCGGTCCCCATGTGAGCTTCTTCATGAGTATGACGTCGATGAGCGAGTTGAAGTCCGGGCCGGTGGCGACGGGGTACTGCACCGGCACGGCCTTAGCGCCGTAGATGCTTTGCAGCTCTGCGACGATGGCGTCATAGTCGCATTTCTCGTCGTCAAGCTGGTTGACAAGGAAGATGACGGGCTTCTGCAGCTTTTCGGTATAGCGGAAATGGTTTTGCGTGCCTACTTCCGGGCCGAAGCGCCCGTTTATCAGCAGCAGGGCGGTGTCCGTCACGTTGAGCGCGGTGAGGGCCGCACCCACGAAGTCGTCCGAGCCCGGGCAGTCTATTATGTTGAGCTTTTTGCCCATCCACTCCACGTGGAAGACGGTGGAAAACACGGAGTAGCCGTAATCCTGCTCCACGGGGAAGTAATCGCTGACGGTATTTTTGGCGGTGATGCGTCCGCGGCGGCTTATCTGACCGCTCTCAAAGAGCAGTGCCTCTGTGAGAGTGGTCTTGCCTGAGCCGTCATTACCGAGAAGGGCAATGTTCTTGATTTCGTTGGATTGGTATACTTTCATGGTGTACGCCGGAATTATAGGTTAGATAGAAGGGAACGGGGGACTCTCCCCTGTTCTGCGGCGCAAATTACGAAATAAGCCGAATATTGCAAAGTACGCTTACGTTTTCTCGCGCTATTTATACTTTTCCTGCGCCGTACAGCCATTTCCAGCGCCCACGAAACGCTTCGGCATTGTGCTAAAAGCTGAGGGCAAAAGCTATTTGAGGCAGAATGTGAAGTCCTTTTATATTGAGCAAGGAGGTTTGAAGCCCCCGAAGCGGACGATTAAGCAAAAATGTAAATTTTGCTATTGCTGTCCGGTAAAACTTTTTTTAAGCAGAAAAAAGTTTTACCGGACAGCAATAAAAATTTTATGGAAGTTCTCTCCCCGCCTCCACGTTTTCTGCAAGCAAGCCAGATATTGGGGCAACAGAGGAAGAAATGACGAGCCGTTTTGCCCCATTCCCCGATAACAATCTTTATAAATTTTTATGATTTGGGGCGGGCTTTGTGGCGGCGTAGACGGACTTTGAACCGAAGGAAAGGGGGCTTGCCGGGGCAAGATGCCTTGGATTTTCGACGGGAATACTTGGAGTTTTTCCTGTATGTACATGCCGGCGGCGCTATATGTACATACACAAAGCTTGTAAGTCGTTGATATTCAATAATACAAAAGAGAGGCTGCGCACGGTGTGCACAACCTCTCTTTTCTCTACACAAAGATACAAAATTTTCAAGCGTTTTGCAAGTGCCGTGTCGCCGGTATGTTAAAATGCAAGTGTGTGTTCAATATAGAATTTTGTCCCATATTTTTTGTTGACACCATCTCTGAACCGAGGGAAATTGGGATTGTCACCGCCTTCGCGCCATTGCTTGGAATATCTGATTTCAGTACCGTCAAAAGTGACTTTCCCAATTTCTTTATAATCCTCATATTCTACCTTTATATCCGAATCGCTTACGTACACTCTATTACCGCCAACGTAACTTCTAATCTCTTGGTTTATTTCTTTGACACTAACCGAGTCGCCAAGCCGAAATTTGATGAAGTGCTCCAAAACCTGATACATTGTAAGGTTTTCCTCCTTAGACGCATTTCCGCAAATGAGCGTATAGAGAGACTTTGAACGCTTCTTGCTTGGTATATTAGCCAAACTCTTTGTGAGTTCCCCATCGCCAAGGGCATTAATTGCCGCACGGATAAGGTCCTCATTGTTGTAGAAGAATGCTTCCAGAAGTTTTCTTTCATTATTTTCCATTGCCATAATTGTAATTTTCTTGTTGGTATCTTCATCGCCTCCGTCCGTATCAGCAGGCTTGCCCAGAGTCTTGATATACTCTTTTAAGCGAAACTTATTAGTCGCAGAGATGTCAACCTGTTCGCTTACTGGTTGTAGAATATTATCAAGAAGCTCTTGGTAGTTTATCTGTATGTACTTATTGCATTTACATTCCGCGTTTTCAATATCCACCAAACTGCAATCGGTAGGTTTGAGGTAGACAAATATGTTTATATCATCCTTAAACTCCTTCGAAATATACTGCCAATATGCCTCCGTCTGATAAAGAACGGTCTTGACGTTTCCTTTATTTGGATTTTTCAAAGGATTTCCTTTTTCATCAAAACTTTTAGTGGTCTCGGACGCATCAATTTTATTTTCAATCACAATGTTTATGTGTCTGACTTTATCATCACCACCATTTGACTTTTCTCCTACTTGTGCTGCGCATTTGATTAGGATGTCAATGCACCCAGCCCCATACGCTGGAACATCAGCATTTGTCTTACCTAAATTAATAGGGTATTCAGTAGAGACTTCGTACGACAGGATAGAGAAAGTCTGAGAATAGATGCTCTCTGCAAGTTCCTTGTCAAAATAGGCGTGCTTTTGATTATTTGCCCATTTCAAAAGAAGGATAATAAGTCTTCTTATCGGACCTGCATTAAGATCTGCATTCAATTCTTTATCCCCGAAGAACCATCCCAAGAACTGAGTATGGCTTGTCTCTCGCCTTGATTGTTTGATTATATCCCACGTTGTAGGAGTTGCATAGTAATTCTTCAAAGCGTCTATTGACTTGTCTAGATTGAACTGTAGTATTAGTTCTTTTATCTCCGACTCTGTTATTTCATCCATTTTCATAAATACAGAAATTGAATGTGCTAATGTTGACCTTAGTCATGGAACACATAGTTACCATCACTACCCAATTTCAAGAACAACTCACTCAATTCTGAATCAGACCAAAATTTCATAGCGCAGGTAGTAACCAAATTTTGCGCCTTTTTCTTTTGCCCTTTTTCAAGATAGGCATCAACAACATTTGAAACTGCTGATTTATAAATTGTTGTCTCCTGACTAGATATAGAAAGATTTGAAGCTTCGCACCAAGTAAGGATTTCTGCTGCTTCATCAACATCACCTTTCCTAAGGGCTTCTTTGACTTCTTTCGCAGTCTTCCGAACTATAGAAAGATTGTCTGACTTCTCTTCATTCTCTTTATTTCCTTCATTTTCTTCCACCACTTCTAATGCAGATTCTTCTTTTGGTTTCCCATTTCTATAATCAATGTAATGACACCATCCTATGAATAGCAAAAGGCTGAAAAGACCTACAAATAACAATATGCCAATTTTCTTTTTTTCTTTCCTTTTTGCCGCCACCGCTTGAGATTCAATCTCTTTTAAAATTTGTTGGATTTTGGGATTATTCCCATAATACATTCGTGCCTTACGGACATAACGTTCTACTACTGCCTCGTCTTCAGCACGTACTCCTGATTTGAATTTAACCAAGGCGGTTTCAAGCTTCTCCAATATTTCTTCCAAGCCAGCACTTGCCTCTGGCGTGACATTACCACCACAGTTGGGACACTTGTCAGTAAGTTCTGGAATGGAACTGCCGCAGTACGGACAGGTTTTGCCTCGACGTTTGTTCATAGCAGCAGCTACAGCTTGGTCGGCTTTCTGCTGCTGGGCATCGATGTAGAGGTCTATCTCGTCCACGTTGAGACCTAATTCTTTCGCTTTGTTCAGGAGGACTTGACGCTCCTTGGGCGAGATGATGCCGTCGGTAAGGTACTCTTGGATAAGGTCGTCCAATTCTTGAGGAATGAGTTTATTTTTATTTGCGTTAGTATTTTCGTTTTGCATAGTGGTAAGTTTATTTTTGATGATACTTTGAAGAATATTATGAATAAGATTGGATTTTAGTTCGTTTTCGTTTTGCATAGTGACTGATTGTTTTAAGCCAAATACAAAATGGAAAGTTTACATCCCCGGCATAGAAGGAGGCATACCGGGCATTTGGGGAGCTGTGCCCTGGAAGAGAGGGGCGAGTTCGGTGACTGTGCCGGCTGCTTCCCACTGCG
>CAVFVD010000049.1:0-8281 GCA_963625935.1 uncultured Oscillospiraceae bacterium
TTCCTCGTCGGCTGTCTCGTCGGCGGCTACTCCCGTCGCGGCTTCCACGCTTGCGCTCTCGCCACCATCACCAAACAGGAATATCTGGTCTTCACGGCTCACGTCCTCCGTTTCGGAAGCCAATGAGTTTCTGCGCTCCTCGTCGGTCATGCCCAAACGGCTCTGCACGTTGCGGGCTTCAACCTCACCCGACAAACGCCGATATTTATCAAATGGAGCGGCTTCGGTGAGCTCATACAACTCTTTTTCCACCTCTTGAAGTTCTTCCACATGCTCATAGTTGTCGTTGGCAATCTCATCCTCTATAACAGACTTGCGCTCTTTCAATTCAGACACCCGCTCCTCATTTTCACCTACGAACATCTGCTCATTGCCGCCTCTTGCGAACCCCTCAATGTGCTGTATGATGTGCTGTATCTCGTGGGCGAGAATGGAGTTCAGGTACTTTAATTCGTCGGCATGAATGGTTATGGTCTTTGTGCCGTGGTTATACTTCCCATTGCTCGGCATACCATCAAGAATGGCATCTGTGTCCAGTCTGATGTCCTTTAATTCAGGATAAGCCTTGAATAGTTCGGGCGCATGTGCGACCTTGCCAAGTTTTCCGTCAGTCCAAAGCATATCGCTCTCGTAGCGTTTCACGATTTGTCCGCCCCCTATGTCGAGAGTGTCCTTTAACTTGGCATCGGGTATCTCATACCTCCACTTGCCGTCCGCGCCGCGCTCCCATCCTGTAGCCAGTTTGATGGCCTTGGCATTCTTCTTAGCCTCCTCCATCTTGCGAGCAATATTGAGATTGTCAAGTCGCGTAGCCACCTCCTCGGCCTTATCCATATTGGCTGCGCCACGTTCGCCGACGAGGGCGAAGCGGGTTTTGCCCGTCTCACTCTCGCCCGTTTCAAGCCGCGAGCCATTGTCTTTGCCGAACTTTCTCGGGTCTACGCCGTCAAGCAAGTCTTTCATCACGCGGTCGGCAACCTCCTCCGCGCTCGTGTAGTGGATGTGCAGGAAGTCGGCTACGCCTTTCCAAAAGGCGGACAACGCACGCTTCACTTTCTCCAGCGCGCTTATGGCTTCCGCCTTTTCCAGCACGCCGCCCTTGCCCTCGGCTATCTTCCGCGCTTCCTCGCGCAGGCGTTCTGCCCCGCGCTTGCCGGAGTAGTGCGCAATCACCTCGTCCGCTATCTCGTCGTCGCTCGTCAGTTCGGGATAGTTGCGCTTTACCTCTTCCCACAAGTCTGTGCCTTTCATCAAGGACACCACGTGTTGCCACTCCTTGGCGTTGCACGCACGCAGCGCGCTCGCCCAAAGGTGCGCGTACTCGTGTATCGGGGTGTCGCTCGTCGCTATCCTCGGGTCAATGTAAATCTTCCCGTCAACCGTGTAGCCGTACGCCACTCCGGCTTTCGTGCGGAAGAAACGCACGTGGTCGGTTATCTTCGCGTCTGCGTCGTCAAGCTGCCCGTCCTTTTCTTTCGCAATTGCCGTGTCTGTCAAGCGGTCTATGACGGCGTTCACCTCTTGTCTTTCGGCAAGTCCTGTCCGGTCTTCAAACTCGCCGCTGTACAAGGCTTGCTGAATGCTCCGCGCTATTTTCGCCAAAGGCTTTCCCTCTGCCTTGCGCAGCTTGATTGCGTCGTAAAAGAACTCGGTGACGTGGGCTTCCCCGTCATTCGCAACGCCCTCGTTCTTCTTGGGAGAGACCACAATGCTGATGCCGTCCGCCTCGCCGTTGTTGTCAAAGTTGGAGACAGTCGCGTTGTGGTTGCTAAGGCGGATGGTCACCACCTTGCCGCTCTTCGTTTCAAAGGTGGCGTATTGGCTGCTCTTGCTGCGGCTGGCTATCCCCAGAGCCTTTGCGACTTCCCCTATAAAGGTTTTTTCTTTGGTATCTGCGGATTTCTCGTAGTTCTCGGCAAGACTGTCAAGATTATTTAGCACCTTTGCACCCGAAGCACTTGCAATGACGGTTTGTGGATGTTTCTCACTGCGAGAGACGGAGACGGTTGCAAGTGCTCTTTTTTGTTTCGCTTCCAGCCGCGCCCCGCGCCCGTTGGCCATATCAAGCACACGCTGCCCCTCTTCCACATCGTCTATCACCTCAATGCCGCTCTCGCGCAAGCGGTCTACAACCGCGCCGCGAAGAGCCTGCTCCTCACGCGACACGGGGGCTGCGCTGTCCGCCTTTCGGTAAAGAATATGGTGTCCCGTCTCCTCGTCCACTTTCTCCTGCATCGTGGAGAACAGATTGCCAAAAGCCTCGTCCATCCACTCCGCGTCCGTGTTGAAAGGATAAGGGCTATAACGCTTTTGGGTATCCGAAAGCGCATCTTCAAGCAGTTTCGGGTTGTTCGCCAAATAATCATTCGTGGCATCGCGCTTCGACAACTCGTTCTCCACCCACACGCTGAACGCTCTCGCGCCCATCTCGGTAGGACTATCCCAATATTTTGATTTGTGCAGCGCGGCATACGCACGCGAACGCTTCCCGTATCCGCTCTCCACTATAGCCTCCCACAAGTGTTCCCACGCGGCAGACATCTCCACCCGCACAGGGTAGTCGTCTTCCGTCAATCCGTCCTTGCCAGGCACAAAGTCTAATGGAGTCATGCCGTGACCAGACGTGGCATATCCCTCTGCGCCGCCCATTTTGGCGAAATAGTTGTCCACAGCGTGAAACCACTCGTGTGCGAGCGAGCCTGCGCCTTGGGTCTTGGTAAGGTTTATCACGACCTTGCCCGGCTCGTAGTGCGCCATGAACCTGCCGCCGCCGCGTGCGCCGAAAGCCATTCCTAACTCGCCGTCAAGCGAAAGGGCGAGCGGGGACACGCCGCACACGTCCGCCAAGTCCATCAGCGCGTCATAGCACTCGTTAAGAGCCTTGCGCCTGTCCTCCTGCTTCATCCAGTTGCCGAACTCTACGCCCCTGAACCCGAACGACTGCATAAACTCGTCCGCGCTCACGTCACGCCCTGCGCGCCAGTCGCGCCCCTTGCGCCCACGGTTCTTCCCGAACGTCACTGTCGTTCCGTCCACAATCCCGCGATAACGCTCTTGCAGCTCCGCGTTGTGTCCGTCCAAGTACTCAAACGCTTCATTGGCTGTCGCGAAGCCGCCTTGAATGACTACGTCCCTTTTGCCTTGGGGCGTGATGTAACACGTGCCGTCCTTGCTTCTGTATACCGAAAAGCGTATTTCCTTGCGACCGCCTTTCCCCGCAGCCGCGCTCACGTTCTCGCCCGCAAAAGCCCACAACGCCGCCACGGCTTCCTCGCGCGTCTTGTACACGTCCGTGTGTTTCCCCGCGTTGCTGACATACCACCATCCGTCGTGCGAAATCCACTCTCCGTTCTTGCCGTACATTCCCGCGCCGGAGCCTTGCGGAAATTGCAGAAGCCCGGCTTTTCCCGTGTTCAAGCCGCTGTCATAGCCGCCGACGGCCATATAAGCGTCATACCGCCGCTTCAAGCCGCTGTCCTCCGCCGCTGCCATCCGTTCGGCAACGCTCTCCCAGTCGGCGAAAGCCTCAAGGCTCGCGCGGTAAAGTGTTAGCACGTTGCCCACCCAGCGGCGCAGCTTCCACTGAATGCGCGGCTTGGCGGGTATCATGCCCTTGGCGGCGGCGATGAACGAAACCACCGCGTTGCTCACACCGCCCGCACGCATCTTGGCGAGGTCGAAGCCGAATATCTTGCTCAGGGGCGTTTTGGCAATGAAAGCGGAAAGCGTCGCGTCGCTCTCCCCTTGCGCCTTGGCGGCGGCTTCAGCCATCTCGCGGAACTTGTCTTTCTTCGCGCCGCCTATCTTCTCGCCTACGTCCGTAATCTCTTCGTCCGCCTCGACCTCAGCACTTGTTCCTTTCTCTGTCTCCGTTCCCTCCTTTGTGCTGTACTCATGCGCCTCTTTTTGTTCGCGAGCCTCCGAAAGTGATGCACTCACCGCGTCAATCTCAGCCTTGGCATCATCGTGCATTTTCTTCAATACGGCATCTTCTTTCATAGCCTTGCGCTCCGCTTCGTACAGAGCCTGCTGCTCCTTGGTGCGGGCGCGTACGCCGTATGCGTTCGGATAGTGTTCCAAGATGTAGTCGTCAATCCGCTTTTCCCACTTTTCCTCCACGTCGCCGAGCGCTTCTTCCAATTCCTCTATTATCCGCTCTTCTTCCTTTAGTCTCCGCTCATTAGCCGCGCGTATACGCTCCGCAGCCGCCGCTTCCCCGTCCGCAGGGAAAAGCGGATAGCCCAAATCGTGCAAGTCCAGCTCTTTCTCAAATTTTTCCAGCATTGCCACGACAATCAAACCGTCGCCAGTCACAACAAGGCTGTCCTCTGTGGCATACAGCCGCGCGTTGTCAGCCTTTGCGAGAGCGTCCGCTATAATGGCTGCCTTTTTCGCTTCCATTGGTATGCCGCCGATGGTGACATACGCAGTCTTGTCATAATCCAAGTCTTTATGCGCCGCCATTGCCTTTTTCGCAGCGTCAATAAAAGCCGCAGCGTCCACCGCCGTCCTTTTTCCCGAAGCCCATTTTGCCACAGCGGAACGCCAGTCGGGGAATTTTTCCCCGCTCGTGTCCGTCTCGCCGTTCGCAAGCACGGTTTTCCCCTCAAGCTCGGGTGCGTAGTCCGTCCGCACAACCGCAATAAACATCCCGTTTGAAGCCACAGCAAAGCCGCCGTCATAATGCACGCCGTGCATCTGCGGCTTGCCTGGGGTGTCTGTAACAAAACCCCGCGCGCTGAGACGCTTCTTCCCCTTGCCGCTGAAATCCAGCGTCAAGCCGGACGGCTTCCCGCTATTGGGGAAGACCGACTCAAAGTCCGTGTCTTCCTTTTCTGCCGCTTCCTCCGTTTCTTCCGTCTTGGCATTCTCCGCTGTGCCTTTCTCCGTCTTGGTCGCGGGCGTGTCATCAGTCTTGGTCTCTTCCGTCCTCGGCTGTTCCGCTGTGGTCTCGCCCGTGTCTGTCTGCTTCTGCTTCTCCTGCTCCTTGCGCCGCTCGTTGCGCTTGTCCTTGATAGCCTTTCCAGCCTTTTCCGCTTCGGCTTCCGCCTTGCTCTCCGCAGCGACCATCTCCGCTTGGGCGAAAACGTCCTTGCTCGGCTTGTCAAAGTTGGCGGTGTCAAAGGCTCGCACCTCGTCGTAAGGGGTAAGCCCCTCCGCATACTCTGCCATCTCGGGCAGGTCACGCGCCCCGTTGTAGAAAGCTTTGAGGTACGGGCGTACCGCTTCGCCCAAGTCGGCAATCATATCCTTTGCAAACTCGGCAAACTTACGCGCCCCCTTTTCTATGTGGTACACCGCCATCTCCGTGCCGATAGCGAGTATCTCGGGGTCAACGCCCATATTGAGCTGCCCGCGCAGCTTGGCTCTCATCCGCTTCTTCAGTTCCTCGTAACGCTCGTCCGTCACAAGCTTGTTGCCGCTCGGGTTCGTTTTGGCTTCGGCTGCCTTTGTCTCCTCGGGCTTGGTTTCTTCTTTCTTGGTTTCGGACGTGTTCCCCTCTGCGGAATGCTCCGTTTTGGGCGCGTCCTTGGGCGCGGGGCCGTTCTTTGAAAGGTACTCCGCGTAGTCGTACGCCGTCTTTCCGAGGAAATACCCGTTTACCACATAGTCCACCTTGCGCGGGTGCGTCTCCTCCCAACGCCGCTGCTCCGCCCCGGACATGGCGTTCCACCTGCGCGGGTGCGGCTGGTCATAGGGTTTCTTCTCAAAGACGAGGTCGCCCGCCGCGTGGTGCTTCTCTATGTACTCGGCGATGGTCATCGCGCCCTCTTCGCCAAATTTTACGGATTTCCCCAGTGCTTTGTCCGCAGACGACGCCTGCAGCGCGGTCTTCCCTTTGAGGAAACCGTTGTGCTTCCGCTCAAGTTCCTTTTTCCTCTGCGCCTTGGCTTCCTCCGCCTCCTTGCGCTGCTGGTTGTCCTTGGCAGCCAAGAGGGTGAACCGCAAGTCGCTCAACTCCTCTGCGGCTTGGTTGACGCGCTTAATGTAGTCCGAGTATTCCGTCCGCAGTTCTTCGCCTGCCTGCTGTTCGCTCATCTCGCCCGCAGCCACCTTTTTGAGGAGCGCGTCGCGCTTCGCCCTGAACGCCGCGGCTTCGGGGAAGAGTTCCGCTTCCTCCGCCGTGTTGTAGTGCAAGGCATTGTCAAGGAGTTTCTCGCGCTTCTCCATCTCGCTGATGTCCGAATCCGCCGTCCATTCTTTGCGCTCGTACGCGGGCTTCTTCCCGCCGTCCTCCTCCTCGTGCGTCTCCGTCTTCACCGCGTCGCGCATGTCCTTGGCAGAGAGCGGCTGGTTGTCCGCCACGGCTTCCGGGTTCGCCGCTATCTCGGCGGCTTTCCGCGCGTCCTCTTCCGTGCGGAACATCCACCCGCCGCTCTTGCGGTCTTTCCATCCGCGTGCGGGGGCGAAACGCCCCTTGCCAGTCCGCTCCTTGGCAAACTCGCTGACGGCGCGTGCCTGCTCCTCCGTCAGCTCCTTTTCAAAGGTGAGCAAATGCACATCGCTCGTCTTGCCTTTCTTGTTGGTGTAGGTCGCGGGAGCGATAGTGTAGCCCTTGCTTTCCTCCTTTTCGCCACTTTTTCCCTCCGCCGCTTGCGCGGGTGCGGCGTTGTCGGTAGCTTTGTCGGCAGAAGAGGCATTGTCTTGCAGAGGAGCTGTGCCATTCTGCTTGCCCTCTTGGGGTTCGGGAACGATGTCACTAATACCGCCCGAGGCAGGCTTCTTCTCATACGCCGTCAGTAACCACTGCGGCGTTTTTTCTTGCCCGAGCATCTTGCTTACAACGGCTTTGTGCGTGTCGCTTTCCAGCACAATGCGGTTGTCGGAAGACTGCGTGACTTTCATCCCGTCAATAATCTCTTGCAGATTGTCAACGACCTCCGGGTGCTTCCGTAGTATCTTCTTCAGACCCGCCTTTTCATTGCCCCACACCAAGGATATTTCGCCAATGTCCTTGTGATGCAGAGCCGCCCTTGCTTCGCCGCCTTGCAGCTTGCGCAGGAAATCAACAGCCTTTTTCGCCTTGCCCTTGAAAGCGTCATAAATATTGCCAAACACGCCCTTACCTACGGGCTTCGGCTCTTCTTCCTGCTCCGTAGTTCCGTCCGTCTGGCTTTCGGGCAATATCGGCTCTTCCGTCCCGGCTAACGGTTCGTTGGCACTTCCCGCGCCGTTTCGCTCGTTGCTCTCCTCAACGCTTCCGCCACCAGTGCCGCTTTCAGCATCGGGCTTGCCTGCGTTTCCGCCGCCTGCGCTTTCGTCTTGTTCTCTTCCATTGCTTTCCTCTTTTTCTTCCTTTCCGCGCTTGCCGAAAAGGTAGTCGTTGATAAACTTTATTATGTCCTCCTTTGTGCGCGTCTTGCCGCTGAATATGTCAGCCACGCCAGCCGCCGCGTCCGCCGCAAGCTCGTTGTACTGCACAAGAGCCGACTTCAAGAGCGACACGCGCCCGTCGTTCAGAGCGTCGGCAAGCATCATCACCGTGGCGTTGCTGAAATCCTCTACCGTCGCCCCGTCGTCGTACTGGAAAAGGTTGCCCTGCCTTGCGAAACCGCTCACGCGGTCGCCCGCCTTAAAGCCGTTCTTACGCGCAAGGTACGCCAAACGCACCGCGCGGGCAAGCTCGTCAGCGAGGGAGTAGCCGCCGCCAAGCTCACTGTTACGCACAATAGCCTGTATGGCGTACGCCACGCTCTGCCGCAAGTTGCGCACCTCCGTCAGCTGCCGCACCGCGTCGGGGTTGGCGGCAAACAACTTGCCCACGAGCAAGCTCTCTATCAGCTCCTGCCCGCTTTGGCTAAGGCTTCCGCCGTCAAAGAGGGACGGGATTTCCGTCTCGCTCACTACGCCCGCCTTGGCAAGCTCGCGCACAACGGCGGCTGTCGCGCTGTCGTCCGCGTAAAACGCGCCAAGCGTCTCATACCCGCCTATCGTCACGGCAATGCGCTGCCTTTCCTCCTCTTTCGCCGCTTCCACGCGCTCATCGAACTTCTTTCTCTGCTCCTCGCGCTCCGCCACGACGACCTTGTCCTGCTGGCGTTTCACTTCTTCCCAGTAGGCAAGCTCTGCTTCCGCTTGCTTTTTCGCCGCTTCGTACCGCGCTTTCTCCGCCTTGTATTTCTCAATATTGCTGTCCGGTAAAACTTTTTTGAGCGGAAAAAGATAGGGCCGGATTCCTCGCTTGGAATTTAGCCCATTTTGTTACCTTCGTTTGAGTCTAAAAATTATTGCTGTCCGCTAAAACTCAAAAGACCATAAAAACTCCTCCCGAAGTCCTTTA
>CAVFVD010000050.1:0-7508 GCA_963625935.1 uncultured Oscillospiraceae bacterium
CATCGGATTTCGGAAAAAACACAACGCTTCCGACGGGGCGCGACGTAGGTAGCACTTCGCAGGAGAAGACCGGCTTTGGGGTGCCGCGCAAGCGCCGCGCCCGTTAATGCTTTTGCCTTTCCAAGGCGCGTGTGCGCGGGGCGAGCGTGTCCAAGGGTGCCGCTCCGCTTGCCCTGGGTTGTACGGTTTTGGGGGTTCAGCGCGCCCCCCGATTCGCTCAATGTGCTTGCGGATTCAAGGTGACTGCCTGTGTTGCGCCTGCACCCCCTTTTCGCGGGCTTGGGGGTTCTTCTTTACATGACGACACGCCGCAGGCGCAAGCTTGAATGTGTGCGGGTGGAGTGCGGGGCGGTCGTTTGGGGCGCAAACAAAAAAGAAGCGCGGAACGCTGTGCTGCGTCTGCGCTTCTTTGAGTGAGCCGAAAGCCGGACTCGAACCGGCGACCTATTCATTACGAATGAATTGCTCTACCAACTGAGCTATTTCGGCGGGGATTTCAAGGCTTTCTTCTTTCGTCGTCAGCCTGTCTTTCCGTTTTGCGAGTGCAAAGGTAGGCTTATTTTTGGTATTAGCAAATCTTTCCGCTCTTTTTTTGCTTTTCCTATGCTTGAAAGTATGCCGCGAAGGTCGTTTCACGTGTTTCTTCTGCTTGGATGTGTGCTGACAGAGCGGCTTCCCGCGTTTTTCCAGTCAGTCTTAAAAGTGAGAGGAGCGGGGCAGAAACGGGCGGCGCTTGCTATCTGAAGCCGCATATCTTGTGGGTCTGCAGCGAGAGCCGCCACTCGGGGTGGGCGAGACACCACGCCACCGCGCCGCGCGTAAACTCCGCGTTGCGTTCCGCGTTGCCCGTGTCGCAGGGTTGCAGGAAGAGGCGGTCGGCGTGTACGCCCTCGGGTATTTGGGGCGCGTCGCCCGTGAAGACCACTTTAAGCTCGTCGCAACGGGAAAGGCGCACGCGTGAGGCGGAGCCGGGGCAGAAGGTGTCTTTCGGCGAGAGCGTGACCCAGTCCACGTTTTCGGGCAGCGGGCGCGTGCCGTTTGTTTCCACCGCGACTGTTTTGCCTGCCGCGTGAAAAAGGCCGACGAGGCTCGCGGTGAGTTGCAGCGAGGGCTCGCCGCCGGTCACCACGACGAGGCGGGCGGGATGGCGCGACACTTCGCGGGCTATCTCCTCCTCGCTCATATCCTTGTGCGCCTCGTGCGCCGTGTCGCAGAAAGGGCAGCGGAGGTTGCAGCCCGAGAGCCGCACGAAGACGGCGGGCGTGCCGGTGTTGTGTCCCTCGCCTTGCAGCGAGTAGAATATTTCGTTGACTTTCATTTCGGCGGAGTTGTTGCTTGCGCTTACTGCGTCTGTCCCGGCGGGCTTAGAAGCCGACGCCCTCGCAGCCGGGCTTGACGTAGGCCGCGATGTTTCCCTCCGACTCTTGGAAAGTCACCTTGTAGCAGGTAGGGATTTGCTCGGCAATCCAGCGGGCAAGGTTTTCGGCCGTAGGGTTAAAGGCGAAAACGTCATTGAGACACTTGTGGTCCATCTTTTCTTGCACGAGGCGCTTGATGAGCGTAAAGTCCGCCACCATGCCGTCCTCGTTTGTCTCCTCTGCGCGGCAGTATACGGTGATGACGGCGTTATGTCCGTGGAGGTTTTGGCATTTGCTTTCGTAGCCGAGTGTAAGCCGGTGCGCGAAAGCCACCTCCATGCGTTTGGAAAGGTAGTACATGGATTGAGTGCTGTGTTTGGTTTTAGGGCTGTCCCGTAATCAGTCAAAACTCCTATTACAGGGCAGCTTTTTGAAAAGCGGCACGTGGGCGTGTGTTTACGTCCGCGTGCCGCTTTCTTCCGTCCGCGTCCCGCCGGCCGTGCGGCGCGGCGGGTGCGGGGCTGTAAGTATGCAGGGTCAGAAGTCCGCCGTCTTCGGCGTGCGCGGGAAGGGAATCACGTCGCGTATGTTCTGCATGCCCGTGACAAAGAGGATGAGGCGCTCGAAGCCGAGGCCGAAGCCTGAGTGCGGGCAGGTGCCGAACTTGCGCGTATCGAGATACCACCACATGTCCTTCATCGGGATGTTGAGCTCGTTGATGCGGGCGAGAAGCTTGTCGTAGTTTTCCTCGCGCTCCGAGCCGCCGATGATTTCGCCTATCTGCGGGAAAAGTACGTCCATTGCGCGGACGGTCTTGCCGTCTTCGTTCTGCTTCATATAGAAGGCCTTTATCTCCTTCGGATAGTCCGTGAGGATGACGGGACGCTTGAAGTGTTCCTCGACAAGGAAGCGCTCGTGCTCGCTGGCGAGGTCGACGCCCCAGTATACGGGGAACTCAAACTTGTGTCCGTCGGCAATGGCTTTCTCAAGGATGTTGATGCCCTCGGTATAGGTGAGGCGCACAAAGTCATGGTCTACCACGAAACGCAGACGCTCGAGGAGCGTCTTGTCAATCATCTTGTTGAGGAAGTCAAGGTCGTCCTTGCAATTTTCAAGGGCCCAGTTGACGCAGTACTTGATGAAGTCCTCAGCGAGATCCATGTTGTCGTGGATGTCATAGAAGGCAATCTCCGGCTCAATCATCCAGAACTCGGCGAGGTGGCGCGGCGTGTTGGAATTCTCGGCGCGAAACGTGGGACCAAAGGTGTAAATGGCTCCCAGCGCGGTTGCGCCGAGCTCGCCCTCGAGCTGTCCGCTCACGGTGAGGGACGCCGACTTGCCGAAAAAGTCGTCCGAGTAGTCAATCTTGCCCTCAGCGTCCTTTTTCAGGTTATAGAGGTTCTGCGTCGTCACTTGGAACATCTGCCCCGCGCCTTCGCAGTCGGACGCGGTTATGATGGGCGTGTTGAAGTAGTAGAAGCCGTGGTCGTGGAAATACTTGTGTATCGCCATCGCCATATTGTGGCGGATGCGGAAGACGGCTCCGAAGGTATTTGTGCGGAGACGCATGTGCGCGTGCTGCCGCATGTACTCGAAGGTCTGCCCCTTCTTCTGCATGGGATAGTCTGCGCCGCACACGCCAAGCACGTCAATCTTCGTGGCCTGTATCTCCACGCTCTGGCCCGCGCCCTGGCTCTCCACCAAAAGGCCCTCGACGCTAAGGCACGCGCCCGTGGTGACGAGCTTCAGCGTCTCGGCGTCAAATTTCTCCACGTCGGCCACAATCTGCACGTTCTTTATAGTGCTGCCGTCGTTGAGTGCGATGAAGTTGACCGACTTGCTGCCACGCCGGGTGCGCACCCAGCCTTTCACGCATACCTCCGCACCGGGCTGTCCGTGCTGCAGGAGGGAAGATATCTTGGTTCGTTGCATTTTGGTTGTTTGTGGAAAGTGGTTTGTGCTTACTCAAAGGCGCCCATGCGCAGCATGTTCACCTCTTTCTCCGTGAGGTAGCGCCAGTCGCCGCGGCGCACGTTTTTCTTCGTCAGTCCGGCGAAGTACACGCGGTCGAGCTTCACGACGTGGTAGCCGAGGCTCTCGAAAATGCGACGCACGATGCGGTTGCGTCCGCTGTGAATCTCGATGCCCACCTCCTTTTTGTCGTCTGCGTTGGCGTAGGCCACTTCGTCTGCCTTAATCACGCCGTCCTCAAGCTCTATGCCGTCGGCTATGCGCTGCAGGTCGCCGTAGGCCACGCTCTTGTCGGTGGTGACGTGGTATATCTTCTTTTTGAGGAACTTGGGGTGCGTGAGCTTGGAAGCCATGTCGCCGTCATTGGTGAGCAGCAGCACGCCGGTGGTGTTGCGGTCGAGCCGACCGACGGGGTAGATGCGCTCGGGGCACGCGCCCTGCACGAGGTCCATCACCGTTTTGCGGTTCTCGGGGTCTTCGCTTGTGGTGACGTAGCCCTTGGGCTTGTTGAGCAGCACGTACACTTTCTTCTCAATCTTCACGGGCTCGTCGTGGAAGCGTACCTCGTCCGTGCGCAGCACCTTGGTGCCGAGCTCGGTGACAACGGCTCCGTTGACGGTCACCACGCCTGCCTCGATGTATTTGTCGGCGTCGCGGCGCGAGCAGATGCCTGCGTTGGCGAGGTAGCGGTTAAGACGTATGGGCTGGTTGGGGTCGATGTGCTCCTCCTTGTACTCCATGCGCTTTTTGTGGGAGTACTTGGCGTTGGGGTCATAGTTGCCGCTGCGCTGGGGACGGGCGGAGCGGAAGTCGGAGCCGCCGTCCTGTCGGAAGCGCGGGCGGAAAGAGCCGCGTGCCGCGCCTTCGTCGTTGCCGCCGCCGTTGAAACGCGGACGGAAGCCGCCCTCCTGGCGCTGGTATCCGCCGCCTTGGCGGTATCCGCCCTCAGTGCGGAGGCGCTCTCCGCCAAAGCCGCCCTCACGGCCGCCGCCCTCGCCGAAGCGGGACTTGCCGAAGCGGTTTTCGCGCGGCGTGTAGCCGTCCCGGCTGCTGAAGCGGGGGCGGGAAGAGCCGCCCTCCTGACGGTATCCGCCGCCTTGGCGGTATCCGCCCTCTGTGTGGCGGCGCTCTCCGCCGAAGCCGCCCTCACGGCCGCCGCCCTCGCCGAAGCGGGACTTGCCGAAGCGGTTTTCGCGCGGCGTGTAGCCGTCACTGTTGCCGTAGCGCGGGCGGTAAGAGCCGCCGCGCTCCGTGTTGTCTTTGCTGCCATAAGGTGTGCCGCCGTAGGTGGGGCGTGCGGGGCGGCTGAAACGCTGGCGGGGCGCGTGGCCGCCGCTCTCGCCGCCGAAGCGGCCGGACTTGTTGTCGTCTCGCGGACTGCGGCCCTCGCGGCTGTGTCCGTCTCCGTAGCCTCGGCTACCGTCCCTGTCGAAGAAATTTTCGCTCATGAGTGTGATTGTTTGGAGAAGGCCGCTGAGCTTGTGCCGGCGGCGCACCCGCATTCTCCCGAACACGCGGTGTCTCCCGTTTCTGTGGTTGAGTGTGTTGTTTAGTGGGTAGCTTTATAAATCACTACCGTGAGTAATCCTGTTTGGATGTCTTCCGCTTTTGTCATCTATCGGGCTTTTTACGCCCCGAATGCTTTTCCGTTTGGTCACTTAGCCCGTCATCTACCTTCGTTCAAAGGCAATTTTGGGGCAAAATAGCACCGAAATCAGGCAAAGCTAATTTATAGCACCTTATATATAAGAATGCGTGCGGACTTTACATACCGGTGTAGTTGTGCGGCGTGATGGCGCGCAGCTCAGCCTTAACCTCGTCGCTCACTGCGAGCGAGTCGATGAAGCCGCTGATGCGCTCTGCGGTGATGGCCTCGTTGGTGCGCGTGAGGGCTTTAAGAGCCTCGTAGGGGTGGGGGTAACCCTCGCGGCGCAGTATCGTCTGTATTGCCTCCGCCACTACTGCCCAGCAGTTGTCAAGGTCACGGCGGATGCTCTCCTCGTGCAGCAGAAGCTTGCGCAGCCCTTTCAGCGAGCTTTGGAAAGCGATGAGCGCGTGGCCCATAGGCACGCCAATGTTGCGGATGACGGTGGAGTCGGTCAGGTCGCGCTGCAGGCGGCTGATGGGGAGCTTGCGGCTGAGGTGCTCGAGTATGGCGTTGGCTATGCCAAGGTTTCCCTCCGAGTTTTCGAAGTCAATGGGGTTTACCTTGTGCGGCATTGCGCTCGAGCCAACCTCTCCCTGCTTGATTTTCTGCTTGAAATATTCCATGGAAACGTACTGCCAGAAGTCGCGGTCCATGTCTATTACGACGGTGTGTATGCGCTTCATCGCGTCGAATATCGCCGCCATGTTGTCGTAGTTGCTTATCTGCGTGGTGTACTCTTCGCGCTCCAGCCCGAGCTTTTCGCTGACGAAAGCGTCGCCGAAAGCTTTCCAGTCGTAGGAGGGGTAGGCCACGTGGTGGGCGTTGTAGTTGCCCGTAGCGCCGCCGAATTTCGCCGTGTAGGGGCACGCGCGGAGCTGTTTCGCTTGCTGCTCCAAGCGGTAGGCGAAGACGCGCACCTCCTTGCCCAGGCGGGTGGGGGAGGCGGGCTGCCCGTGCGTCTTGGCAAGCATGGGTATGTCTTTCCACTCCTCGGCGTAGGCGTTGAGCTGCGCCGTGAGTTCGTCGAGCAGGGGGAGGTAGACATCGTGAACCGCCTCTTTCAGCATAAGCGGGAAAGAGGTGTTGTTGATGTCCTGGGACGTGAGGCCAAAGTGTATGAATTCCTTGAAACGTTCAAGCCCGCCCATGCGGTCGAACTGTTCCTTTATGAAATACTCTATGGCTTTCACGTCGTGGTTGGTGACGCTCTCTATTTCCTTTACGCGTGCGGCGTCGGCTTCGCTGAACGTCTTGTACACGTCGCGGAGCGCGGGGAAGAGGTCGTGGGGAAAATCCTTCAGCTGCGGGAGGGGCAGCTCGCAGAGCGTGATGAAGTACTCAATCTCCACGCGCACGCGGTATTTCATCAGTGCGTATTCGGAGAAGTAGGCTGCGAGCGGCTCGGTCTTCGCGCGGTAGCGGCCGTCAATGGGTGAGACGGCGGTGAGGATGTCCAAATCCATAGTGTGTAAGTCTGTCTTAGGAATTGTTTTCAGGCGGCGGCGCGTGCCCGTGCCGCTTTGGGTGAAAACTGCCTGATAATACGGGCGCAAATTTACGCCAACTTTGAGAGAGCAACAAGCGGGCGCGGCTAAAAAAGAAAGCTCTGCGCGCGTTTGAGACGGCGCACGGGCTGTGAGACCGCGCTTGTGCGGTCGCGCCCAGCCGAAGATGGGCGTGAGCGCTATGGCAGCGAAGCACTCGGAAACTAATCTCTGCAAACCACAAGCGGAGATTCCACGAAAGGGGATACGCTCTGAATTAGATTAAACATAATACATATTCTATGAAAATAGGGTCTGGCAAAACTGAAGGCAGCGGGAAAACTCCTTAAAACGCGCTTCGTGGCACGGGAAAGTCTTTTTGTCTTGACGGGGACGCATACGTTTTCGCCAAGGCTAACTGACGGTCTTGCTGCAATGCCGTAAGCAAAAAGTATCTGCTGCGGAAAAGCAACCTGAAACGTATTTCGCGCTGCGGGAATTGCTTTTTGTCCTGACGGGATTTATTGGGAATTTCGTCAAGCCTGTTCTGTGATTTCGTCAAGCCAGTTCTGCGGTTTTCCAACGTCTATTTTTCTCCTGACAAAAACAATGGATTTTTCGCCAACCTGGCTTTGAGGCTTCCACTGAACGCCGCGCGGTAAAAACATTCCGCCTTTAGAAGACGCTATGTTCGGAGAAAATGCCCGCAAGTCCTATTCGGGCTTTTCCTGAACGGCTTTGCACGCAGTTTTCGCCCGATTCCCGATAACAAACTTTATGAATATTTAAGTTTTGGGACGCTTCCGGCGGCGGGTAAAAGGCGGTTCGGAGCGAGAAAAAGGGAGTTCGTCCGGACGGGAATAGGCTCCGTAGCGACGGGGATACTTGGAGTTTTTCCTGCATGTACATCCCGGCGGCGCTACATGTACATGAATAAGCCGCGTAAGTCGCTGATAGTCAGCATAAGAAGAAAAGAGAGAAACGGCGGGCGCGGTTTCTCTCTTTTCACTACACAAAGATACAAAATTTTCAAGCGTTTTGCAAGTG
>CAVFVD010000051.1:0-7305 GCA_963625935.1 uncultured Oscillospiraceae bacterium
ACGAAGATGCCGTTGGCGGGGAAGAGGACGCGGCGGCCAGAGAGGTCGTAGTATTTCACTTCGCGCTGGCCCTCGCTCTGAGCGGCGGAGATGCCGGTGATGTCGCCGCCGTCGAGGACGAAGTTAAGCTTTCCGGAGCTTTCGCCGCTTGTGGTCTGCACTTTTGCGGCGGAAATGTACGCCTTGTTGGCGGGCACTACGTAGAAGTTGTCGGCTGCTTGCATGAAGACGGCACGGTTGTAGTTGGGGTCAAGGGCGAGGAAGTAGTTGGCTCCGCCGTCAAAGCCCGTGCGCTTGGTTGTCGCGCCGTCGAGTACGTTTGACTCGCTCAGGACAGTGCTGTTGTCGCTGCTGATGGTAAGCGTCACGTCGCCGCCGCCGCTGAGCGCGATGAGGAAGCCTGTCTTGGCAGGGATTACGCCGCTGATTTCCTTGAGCTTGAGGTTTGCGTCTGCGGCGGTCGTGCCGATGTAAGCCTTTGCTTTGGTGTCAGAGGGGAGCGTCACGGCGAAAGGCAGGCAGAGGCTTGCCCATCCCGTGCTGCCCACCGTCACAGGCACTTCGGTCACGGCTTTTATCTTCCATTGGTTGCCCTCCGCGCTGGTTCCGCTCTGGTCCCACGCGCCCAGGGCGGTGTCGTTTCCGCCTCGGTATGCGTTAAGGAGGTGTCCGCTCTCTGTGATGTTGAAGACGCCCGCCGTGCCGGTTGTCTTGACCGTGAAGACGCCCAAGTGCGAGCTTTCCTGCGCCTGGGCGGCGGGCATGCGCAGCCCCGCTTGCGTGGCGCTTTGCAGCTGTCCCGCTTTCAGTCCCGTGTTGGCGTTGACGAGGTTGTAGCCGTCGCCGCTTGCCTCAAACTTCCAAAGCTGCGGCGTGAGCGCGGCGGCGGAGTTGGCGCGGAGAATGGCGCGGTCGTCGTCGGACGTGCTGTTTACCGTGCCTTCTTTGTCGGCGAGCACGGCGGCGGAGGTTATGTACTTGTAGGTGAAGTTGCCTTTCGTCTCGATGCGGTAGTATGTGTCGGCGTCGGGGTCAACGGACAGCGTGCCGTCGCCGTACAGAGCGTCAAAGGAGGCCACGGAGGAGATGGTGTCGGTCTTGGCTTTCAGCTCCTCGGCCTTGCTCTCGCTGATGCCGAGCAGGTAGCCGTCGGTGTCTGAGCCTTTGGTCGCGTTGCTGACGATGGTGTTGCCGACGCTCTTCGCGATAGCGAGCACGTCGGTGGTGTTGGCTTCCGTGATTTTGAAGCCCGAGCCGGGGGCGCTCTTGCTGTTGCTGAAGTCGTTGTCGCCGTTCCACACAGCGAGCTTGCCATCTTTATGGTCGCCGAGCGAGCCTGTGCCGGCGTAGGTGAGCGCGAAGTCGGACGCGGCGCTGCCTGCGGCGGTGTAGAAGGTCGTTCCCGTGGCGGTGAGGTTAACTTCTATCTTGTTGGCGCTGTATGTGGTGGAGGTGGCTGTGACGTACTTGCCCGAGCCTTTGCTAAGGAGCTTCACGCCGAGGCCGTCTTGCACGAAGGCCCAAAGCCCGTTGTCGAAGTCCGCCTTTGAGGTGATGGAGGTCGTGGTGTACGTGGAGTTGCGCGACTTAATGGCCGAGTTGCCGTCACCTGTGCGCATAAGGTAGTAGTTAGCCCCGCTGCTGGTGGCGTTGCGCACGCGTGCCGTGTACCAAACCTTTTTCGTGTCGGTGGAGAACGTGAAAGGCACGTTTGCCGTAGTGACTGTGTAGTCGAAGGTGGCGTTTGATTCGCTCACCGTCTTGTCCGTGCTTGTGCAAGAGCCTATCGTGTAGAAGTGGCTGTAAAGCGGGGTGACGGAGGACGGCAGCGTGGTCATGTCCATGCCGGGGGGCAACGGCGCAGTCGTGGTGAGAAGCGTCGTGCCCCCCGAGTTTTTGAAGTTCAGGGTGCAGGTGATGTCCGTTGTCTCCGTCGCCTTGTAGAATTTCAGCGAGGCGAGGTTCGCCGCCGTGGTGCTTATTGGCCACGTTCCCAGAGTTCCGCCAGTGTTGTGGCAGACGAGGTGTTTGCCGGTGTAGGGGTACACGTAGTCGGTGTATCCCGAGGCGGTGCACTGCGTAAGCGTCCACTGCGTGGGAGAGTCGGTGGTGGAGTAGGTCCACTGGTTGCTGCCGGTTTTTGTGTTGTCGGCGCAGCCCCAATACATGTTGGTGCTGAGGCTCTGGAATGTGTACGTCGAGGTCGTAGTGCCATCGGTTGTCGTGGAGGTTTTCGTCACCTGCCACAAGTATCCGTCTGCCGATCTGGTGTACGGGCTGAACGTTGCGGTCTCCGTCACGTTGCTGCCCGAAGTGACTGACGAGCTTGTGGCGTACAGCCAGCGTCCGTTGGTGTCGGCGTTTGCCTTGTCGCTCTTTATGCGGATGGCGTACACGCCCGTTTCGAGGTTTTCGAGTGTGGTGTTGTTGTCGGTGTCGACTGTGTAGTAAGTCTGCGCCGATACTGTTGCTCCGCTTGCGGCGAGGAAAATCGCCATCGCGGACACGGCTTTTATGCCGTGTCCGCGCAGCGGAAGCATTCTTTTAGTAAAATGCCTCATGAGAGATACTGTATAAAATGTTATTGTTTTGCGCTTTCGCTTGAGTGTGTCCGGCTGCAAATGTATAGGAAGTAAGCGAAAAAGCCTTACTGGGGGGGGTAATTTTTGTTAAAAGGTTGAGTTTTTATGAAAAAACTGTTTCCGGACGGCACGCAAAGGGGCTCAGGGCGCAAAAATCCTTGCGCTCGGGCGGCTCGGCGGGGCGGATTTTTGCGCGAAAGGCACGCGGTAGACAGCGCATGTATTGGAGACACACCTTTATATATATAGATGCGCCATTATATATATAAGGTGTGCCAGAGAAAATGCGGGGGCGTGGGGCGGGAGAGAGGTGGGGGAAAGAGGTGAAAGGCTCAAAGGGCGGAAAAACCGCGCGAAAAGTGTGGCACAAGTGCGGACATTGAGTAGTACGGCGCGGACAAGCGGTGGCACGATGCGGGTTGAGTGGGGGCTGGCGCGGACAAGTAGGGCAACAGCGCGGACAAGGATGGGCGCGGCGCATACAAAATGGTAAAGAAACCGCGCTTCGGCGCCCGTCCTACTGAGGCTTCAGGTAGCAGACTATGGGGTAGTGGTCCGAGTAAGGCACGTCGTCGAGCACGCTGCAGGCGTAGGGCTTGAAGTGTGCGGAGCAGAAAATGTTGTCAATGCGCACGCAGATGGCGTCGCGGTTGAAGGATCGGCCCAGTCCGTTTCCTGTGGCGCGGTAAGCGTCGGTGAGCATGGAGCAGACGCGGTGGTGGGCGTAGGAGACGGGCGAGTCGTTGAAGTCGCCCATAAGCACCAGCTTGCGCCCCGCTTCGCGTTTGAGGAAGTCGGTGAGCGTGTCGGTGAGACAAGCTCTGAGCTGGCCCGCACGTATTATTTTGCGCACAATGTCCAGCTTTCCGCGTATGGTGTCCGCGTCTTCCGGGTTGCGTACAAGCTCATGGTAGCTTCGGCGGTCGGTGGCGCTGAGCGCCATAGAGGTGAGGTGCGCGTTGACCACCGTCAGCGTGTCGCGCTCGCGCAGCAGCAGGCGGAAGGCCACCGCTCCGTTGTACTCCCTGGCGCATATCTTCTCCTTCCCCACTATGGGGTAGCGCGAGAGGATGGCGAGGCGGTTGCCCTTGAAGGCTTCCGAGTCGTAGTGGTAGCCGTATCGCTGCCCTATGCGCCGTATGTCAATGCTGTCTGCGTCGGTGCGGTAGCCCATTTCCTGCATGCAGGCCACGTCCGCGCCCGACTCGCAGACGTAGCGCGGCACTATGAGCGTGCCGTCCTCGGTTTCCCATCCGCCGCAAGCCATCGTGTTGTAGCTCATCAGCATGATGCTGTTTTTGGGCGGGGGCGAGGAGAGGTTGATGGGGAAGTAGTCGCGCACGGTGCCATAGCAGGCGATGAAGCCGAGTATGGAAATCCACACGAGGCGCGGGCGTATCACGAGGCAAAGCACGCCCATCGCCGCCACCGCAGCGGCGAAGAAGGGGAACATCAGTCCCACGGGCGCGGCGTAGCGGAAGACGGCGGGGCTCACGTACACGCTTGCGGCGCATCCCCACAGAGCGAGGACGGCCGTCCAAGAGAGAAAGGATAGTACGCGGCGCACTGTCTTCATAAGGCTTATTTTCGGCTCAGGCGGTAAAGCTCGCGCTTCTCCTCGGGGCTGAGGCTGTCGTATCCCGAGCGGCGCACTTTGTCGAGAATCTCGTCCATGCGCGCCTCGTCCTCGCGGCGGCGCATGTTGAAGTCGTAGTCGCTCTCGCGCGTGGCGGTGTGGCGGGCGTTGCCCGTGCTGACGCGCTTTTTGCGCGGGGTGAGGCGGTCGAGCAGCCGCCGCCACAGACTTTTGCGGCGCGGCTCCACTGTCCAGCCGCCCCAAGTCTCGGCGCGGCGCGGGCGGCGGCGCCAGTACAGCAAGAGCAGCCAGCCGAAGAGCATGCCGCCGAGGTGGGCGAAGTGGGCTATGTTGTCGTTGGAGGAGTAGGCCGAGAAAAGCTCAATCACGGCGTAGCCCGCCACGAAATATTTTGCCTTCATCGGGATGGGCGGAAGTAGCAGCATGATGCGCTCTTCGGGATAGAGCATGCCAAAGGCGAGCAGCACGCCGTAGCACGCGCCCGAGGCCCCGATGGTGTTCCACGAGTCGAGAAAGGCAGCCATCGTGATGTTGCCGCCGGGAAGGCTGACGTAGTCGTATCCCGCCAGCCCCTCGTACAGGTAGTCCGCCGTCTGGAAAAGCTCTTGGCACAGTCCCGCCCCGACGCCGCAGACGAGGAAGTATAGCAAAAACTTCCGCGCCCCGAGCGTGCGCTCTATTATCCCGCCGAACATCCAAAGCGAGAGCATATTGAAGAAGAGGTGCATCAGGTTGGCGTGCAGAAACATATACGTCAGGGGCTGAAACACCCGGAAGTTCTCCGCCAGGACGAAGTGCAGGCCGAAGAGGTCGGCGAGGTCGGCGTGGAAAAGCCCCGCCAGCTGCTGGAGGAGAAAGACGGCGACGTTGGCGATAAGCAGGTAGCGTGTGACGGTGGGGAGGTTGCGCATAGGGTCTGGTTAGTTCTCTTGTGTGCGTGCGTCTTGGTTTTTTTAGGAAACAAAATCCGTGCCACGGCGATAGGAATCGTAAAGGCGGATATAGGCGGCGCGGTTTCTACTCGTAGTGAAGGAAAACGCTGCCAAAGCGCCGCTCGACGGAAAGCCGCGCGGAGACCGGCATGCGCGGCTCTGGCACGCCGCTGCCGAGGGCGCAGGGCGACAGCTCCGTCCAAGCCTCGTCCCACAGTCCGCGGTCGATGAAGCTCTGCAGCGTCTCGCGTCCGCCCTCCACAAGGAGCGACTGCACCCCCTGCCGCGCGAGGGCGGCGAGAGCGGTGTCTATGTCGGCGTAGGCCTGGAAGCCGGCGGGCAGCTCGCCCTCGTCCACGCGGCCCAGCACCACGCGCAGCGGCTCTTCCCCGCACCAGTGGCGCAGTGTGAGCTGCGGGCGGTCGAGCGTGAGTGTGCGGTGTCCCACGAGTATCGCCTGGTGGCGGCTGCGCAGGCGGTGCACCTGCATCAGGGAGTGGGGCGTGGAGAGCCTGACGGGCGGTTTGTCCGCCGTTTCCCGCCACTTGTCAATGAAGCCGTCCGAGGAGCGCGCCCATTTCAGCGTGACGTAGGGGCGGTGGCGCGTCTGCGCCGTGAAGAAGCGGCGGTTGAGCCTCCGGCACTCCTCTTCAAGCACCCCCGTGACCACTTCCACGCCCGCCTCGCGCAGTATCTCTATGCCGCGTCCCTGCACCTTGGCGAAGGGGTCTATGCAGCCCACCACCACGCGCGGTATGCCCGTCTTCACTATGAGTGTGGCGCAGGGCGGCGTCTTGCCGAAGTGGGCGCAGGGCTCAAGGCTCACGTAGAGCGTGCTTTGGGAAAGCAGGGCGCGGTCGGCGGGGCGCACGCTGGCTATGGCGTTGACCTCGGCGTGCGCCTGTCCGCACACGGCGTGGTAGCCCTCGCCTATGACGCGCCCGGCGTGCACGATGACCGCCCCCACCATAGGGTTGGGCGCGGCGTGCTGGCGGCCGTTGCGGGCCAGTTGGATGCAGCGGCGCATGTAGCTTTCGTCTGTGGTCATAAGCGGGCTTTTGGGCGGGCGGCTTGGGCTGGGGCGCGGAGCGTGCTTACTTTTGCGGGGAAAAACTACCCCTTTACGCAAAGAATGGCACTGCAATCACTCTTCGTCTCTCTGCGCGACGCGCTCTCCGCGGCCTATCCGCCCGGAGAGGCGCGTGCCGTCGCCTTCCTGCTTTTCGAGGAGGGCTTCGGCGTAAGCCGCACCGACATTTACGCGGACAAAGTTAGAGATTTTTCCCAAGCCGAAACGGCGCGGCTGCGCGATATGTCGGCGCGGCTCGTGGCGGGCGAGCCGGTGCAGTATGTGCTTGGGCACGCGGTGTTCTGCTCGCGCCGCTTCAAGGTGACGCCCGCTGTGCTGATACCCCGCCCGGAGACGGAGGAGCTGGTGGAGTGGGCGGTGGCCTCGGCACGCGAAATGGGCAGCGGCTGCGCGGCGGGTGAGGGCTTGCGCGTGCTGGACGCGGGCACGGGAAGCGGCTGCGTGGCGGTGAGCTTGAAGGCGGAGCTTCCGGGCGCGGAGGTGGAGGCTTGGGACATTTCGCCCGAGGCTCTTTCGGTGGCGCGGGAAAACGCGGCGGCGCTCGGCGCGGACGTGCGTTTTCTTGAAAAAGACATGCTGCGCCCGTGGACGGAGGGCGGAGGCGCGGGCGGCGGACGCGGCACGCGGCGTTTTGACCTCGTTGTCAGCAATCCGCCCTATATCTGCGAGCGCGAGCGGAGCGAGATGGAGCCGCTTGTGACCGACAACGAGCCAGCCCGCGCGCTTTTCGTGCCAGACGGCGACCCCCTGCTTTTCTACCGCGCCCTGTGCGATGGCGCGGCGCTTTGCCTGCGCCCCGGCGGCCGCCTGCTTGTGGAGGCAAACCGTGCCTATGCCCGCGACACGGCGGAGCTTTTCCGCCGCCGGGGCTTCGTGGGCGTGGAAGTGCGCCGCGACGCGTACGGCAACGAGCGCATGGTAGGCGGCACGCTCCCGGGAGATGTACACGAAAAAGAAAAATAGAACACTGACGCTCCGCGGCCGAGGGGCGCATTTTTATGTAAGTTTAACGCGAAAGCCCGGCTCTGCGGCTACGGGAAAGGGATTTCGCGGAGCTGAAAGGCACTTTCGCGGGACGGGAATAGGCCCCGGAGCGACGGGAAT
>CAVFVD010000052.1:0-6220 GCA_963625935.1 uncultured Oscillospiraceae bacterium
GTGCATATCCCCTCTTTTCTCTACGCAAAGATAACACATTTTCCGCCCGTTTGCAAGAGGGCGTTAACACTCTTACACATCTTGAAAACCGACATTTAGGACACTTTTCGGCGGCTTTTCCCTGCGCTTTTAGCGGCGGAGACGCAACGCAGTCCGGAAAAACGCAATGACACCAAGCGGGGCGCGACATTGTCGGCGCTTTGCAGGAAAAGAGCGGCTTTGGAGTGTAGCACAAGCGCCGCGCCCATTTATGCTTTTGCCTTTTCAAGGCGCAAATGCGCGGGGCGGGCGTGACCCAGGGTGCCGCTCCGCTTGCCCTGGGCTATGCGCTTTTGGGCTTTCAGCCCGTTCCCCTTTCTGCGGAATGTCTTTTGCGGGTTCTTAATGTCTCTTCCTTTTTCTCGGGGACGGGGTCTTTCCGCGTGTGTGGGGGACGGGTGCGCCCCCGAGTACCGCTCCGCTTGTCATAGGCTGCGTGCTTTTGGGCTTTCAGCCCGTTCCCGATTCGCTCAATGTGTATGCGTATACGAGGTGAACGTCTGTGTAGTGCCAGCTCCCGCCTTGCGGGTGCTTGGCGTTATTTGCATGCGCGGAAAGCTTTCTTCGAGATGCTGCGAGGTGCAAAGGCGTGTGCCTTAAAAAGCACCTGTTTTCGGGAATATGCGGATAAATGCTAAAAACCTTGCCGGGGGGGGTAAAAAATGTAAATTCGTCGCGTCGCCCGCGACTGCGGGCGAGCTGCAAATGTGTGCAGCAAAGTCGCCCGCGACTGCGGGGGATGCTGCAAATGCCCGCAGCAAGCACCGCCCGCCCTTGCAGACCGTGCCGCAAGCTTTTGCCACGAGTCCGCCTTTTGCCGCAAGTCCGCAGCGCGGCGCGGGCAGTCCGGAAAAGAAGAAGAGACTGCACAGATTAAAGTTACACACTAAAAACACACAAGCTATGAAAACAACCTCAAGACGCGCGCTCCCCCGCGCCGCCGCCCTATGCGCCGCCTCGCTGCTGTGCGCCACGGGCGCGGTGGCGCAGCAGGGAGCCACGCTGAGCGTGCAGCAGAGCGGCTCTCCCGTCACTGCCGTGGGCTCGGCGTGGCACAAGGTGACCGGCGGCACGCCGCTCACCATCGAGTGCCAGGACGGCAAGGCCGTCGTCTCCTACGGCACGGCGCGGGTGGCCTCGCTCCCCTGCACGGAGGGCGGCGCCCTCGTCGTGGAGCCCGGCGCCATCTCCGGCGACAACCAGCTCCCGCTCGCCGTCAGCTCCGCCGGCTGGTCCACGCTCTACTCCCCCTTCCAGCTCACCGTGCCCGAGGGGTCGGACGTGGAAGTCTACGCCCCCACCTTTGAGGACGGCAAGCTGCAGCTCACCTCCTCCACGCTCCTCGCCCCCGGCACGGCCGTCCCGCCCGAGACCGGGCTCGTGCTGAAAAACGCCGGCGACATCGCCTTCCCCTTCACCGGCAGCGCGGCAGGAGAGACAGAGTCCGCCCTCTCCGGCTCGTCGCTCGTGGTGCCCACGCCCCAGGCCGGCGGCCAGACCGTCTACACCCTCGGCCACGCCAAGGACGACGCGTCCCTCTTCGGCTTCTTCAAGTACACCGGCTCCAGCCTCTCGGCGGGCAAGGCCTTCCTGCTCGCCTCCGACGCCCAGAGCGCCGCCCTATCCTTCGTGCCCTTCTTCGTGGGCGGTGAGACCACGGGGCTGCCCGGCATAGAGCCGCCCGCCATCCCCGCCGCGCCGCGCGACGGCAAGTACATAGAGGGCGGGCGCGTAGTGATAGTGAAAGGCGGGCGCGTGTACACCGCCTCCGGCGTGCGCATACGCTGACCTCTATGCCTATCTGAAGACAAAGCATATATGGAAAAGAAAACCGCATACGCCCGCCCCGCCTCCGTGGCGGTGAGGGTAAGCCCGACGCCCGTGCTCGCGGCGTCGTTCACCCCGTCCAAGGACCACGAGACCGGCGAGCAGTACTCAGGCGAAGGGTCCTCCGTCGGCCTCTGGGACGACGTGAAGAGCGCGGACGGCGGCCTTTGAGCCCCGCCCCGCTTCCCGGAAACGCAAACACACAACCGAAAAACAGAAAAACACATGAGAAATATATTTGCTATTTTAGCCTTTTTCTTAGGTATCGTCACCGCCGCACAGGCGCAAGTTATAGACGTGTATGAAAATGGAATGCTTGTAAAGTCGTACAAAAACAGTAAGGTTGTCAATTACAAAGTTGTGATTAGGGAAGCGATCCCGGACACGTTAGCCCACGAGATGGTAGACCTCGGCCTACCCTCCGGCCTGCTTTGGGCCACCTGCAACGTCGGCGCGTCCACGCCCTATGAAGACGGCGACTATTTCGCCTGGGGCGAGACTGAGCCAAAGTCGGACTATACTTGGGAGACCTATAAGTGGTGCAAGGGCTCTCACAAAACGCTTACAAAGTACTGCCAAGATTTTCCTTACGGATACAACGAGTTTACCGACAGCAAGGTTGTACTCGACGCGGAGGATGATGCAGCCACCGCTAATTGGGGCGTAGAGTATCGTATGCCTACATACGCCGAATTTTGCGAACTCAATGACAACTGCACTTGGACTTGGGATTCTGTGCACAGCGGTTGCACCGTCACGTCAAAAACAAACGGGAACTCAATTTTCCTCCCAGCTTCGGGCTACTGTGGTGGGAGGAGCTTAGACGATCAAGGCATACGCGGCCACTACTGGTCCGCTAAGCTCAATTTACGCATCACGGACAGCGCGTGCTACCTCTTCTTCGACAGCTGCATCCCCAGCCCATACTGTAGCTACTACCGTTTCCGCGGGCAGTCCGTCCGCCCCGTGCGGGAAAAGTAAGCTTTCTTGTACTGGGGTGTATGCTGATACGCCGAAGAGTCAAGCCCATCGCTTGCTTCTTCAAATTGTTTGATGGACAATAAAAGGTCTTTGCGCATTGTTTGTGCGATTGTATTCTGCACAAGCTAAGGTAACACCAGACGGGGCTGGAGAACCGAGAGAAACGCTAGCCCCGTTTTTCGGACTTTTAGGGTTTGGGTGGATAGCAATAGTCCGTATATAACTGTGTTTGTGTACTACTATATGCGCAGGCACTACATACGCAGACCGGGGCGCGTCCTTATTGTGCGGACGCGCCCCGGTTGTGTGTGGCTGCTCTTGTGGGGAGCGGCTGTACGCCAAATGAGGGTTACTTTCCCTGCTGGCGCTCTTTGTATTTCTCTATTTGGCGGAGAAGCGACTCTACGCAGAGGTCAACGCCCTCCTCGAAGGTGTCGCACACTTTCTCCGTGTGCAGCTCCGTGCCGGGCAGGCTCACGTTGAGCGCGGTCTCTTTGTTTTTCGCAGTCTCCGGCTTCACTACTTTCAGCACAAACTCTGCCTTTATAGCGCTTTCGCAGGTCTTGGCTATCTTGGCGGCCTTCTTTTCGATGAAAGCGTGCAGCTTGTCGGTTGCGTCAAAGTGGATGGCTTGTACTTTCAGTTCCATGCTGTGTCCTCCTTTTCTTTTATGCCCTGGGGTGGGCTTGTTGGTATTCTTTCTTAAGCTCGGCGAAGGTGGTGTGTGTGTAAACCTCCGTGGTGCTTATGCTTTCGTGTCCTAACAGCTCTTTTATGGCTTCGAGGTCTGCGCCGTTGTTGAGCATCGCCGTGGCGAAGGTATGCCGCAGCACGTGCGGGCTTCGCTTCTTCTGTGTGGTGACGAGCGAGAGGTACGTCCGCACCATAGTGCGTATCTGCCCCGTGGTCATTCGCCGCCCGCGTGTGTCGGTGAAGAGGGCTTTGCGCTCTTCGGTGTCTTGCGCGAGGCGCAGGGCGAGGTGGTTTCGCAGCTCTTGGCGCAGCTCGTCGCCGAAGGGCACTATGCGCTGCTTGTTGCGCTTGCCGGTGACTTTCAGCTCGCCGCGCTGCAGGTCCACTCGCCCTATGTCGAGCCCGGCGAGCTCGGAGACGCGCAGCCCCGTGGTGTAGAAAGTGAGGAGTATGGCGCGGTCGCGCGTGCCCTCGTACCCATCCGGGAATGTCACCTCGTCAAAGAGCCTGTCCATTTCCGACGTTTTGAGGAATACGGGGAGCGGCGCGTGCGCTTTGGGGTTGCGCACGGTGCGGACGGGGTCGTTCTTCACGCGCCCCACGCGCAGCAGGTACTTGTAGAAGGAGCGGAGCGCGCTGAGGTCTTTGCCTATGGTGCGTGCGGTGCGCCCTTGGCGCATCTCGGAGACCATCCAGCGGCGTATCACGTCCGCGTCCACGCTTCCCCAGTCGAGTGCCTCGTCGAGCGAGGCGAAGTGTTCCGCCACTTTTTCAAGGCTTTCGCGGTAGGTGCGCACGGTCTCCGGGGAGCAGCCCCTGTCTCCTGCCATATAGGCCAGGAAGTCGTCCACGTATCCCCTCATTGGTCTCAATGGGTTTTCTAAGAGCGAATGTACGAGGTTTTTCTTTACGGGCAAAACTTTGCGGCGTGGTAAAACGCGCTTTCTCTCCGTTTTGGCTCAAACGGACGAAATAATCTGTCCCCCGCAGCGGCGCGTGTGCGCTCGCGGCGGGGGACAGACCCTTGCGGCGGATTTGCCGCCGTGTGCCCAGTCTGCAATGAACGGGGCTTAGGTGTCAGCTTAGTCCTCTTCGAGGTGCAGCTTCTGCACGTATACGGCGTGCTCCTTGGCCAGACGCTTCACCACGCTGGGCTTGTCAAACTGCTGGCGGCGGCGGAGTTCTTTGATTACACCCGTTCTTTCGAACTTTCTCTTGAACTTTTTGAGGGCGCGTTCAATGTTCTCGCCTTCCTTTACAGGTACTACAATCATTGCTTGATTAGAGGTTATTTTGTTATTACTTATTTTGCAAGCCTTTTGCGAGTTGCAAAATTAGACAAATCCTCGCTCTTACCCAAATTTTGCCTTTTTTTTCTTTCCTTGCAGGTTGTTTGAGCGTGCTAATCTCGCTCAGTGTCGCGGTGCTAAGCCTGTTTGGTTGGTTTACGTCGCCTCTGAGAAAAAGCCGTATAAAGTACTGCTTTGACGCATATATCCATTTGTGATGCCAAAAAGTCCGTCAAACTTGCCGGGGATGGGGGCAAAAAATGTAAATTTGTCGCGCCGGCGAGGAAGCGTGCGGCAGAATTTTACTTGTAACATTACGGATATGAGCATTATGATAGGTGCTGTGGTAGGTTGCGCAGTGGCGCTGTTTCCCACAGCCGGGCAGGCGGTGTGCGAAACCGCAGACACGTATGTCTCTGTTGGCGCTGCGCCTCGGAGCATTGTGGTAAACGGGCACGAGTTTGTAGACCTCGGACTTCCCTCCGGTCTGCTTTGGGCTACCTGCAACGTCGGTGCGTCCACGCCTTACGAGGGCGGAGACTATTTCGCATGGGGCGAGACTGCGGCAAGGGATGTCGCCGGCTGGAATAACTATAAGTGGTGCAACGGCTCGGACAGCAAGCTCACAAAGTATTGCAGCAATTTCTCTTACGGCTACAACGGATTTGTGGACAGCAAGGTTGTGCTTGACGCGGAGGACGACGCCGCTACGGCCAACTGGGGCGCGGGCTGCCGTATGCCCTCTTATGCCGAGTTCGCCGAGCTGGACAGCGTCTGCACTTGGGTTTGGAGTTCTTCCCACAAAGGCTATACGGTCAAGGGGACTAACGGAAACTCCATTTTCCTCCCTGCCTCGAACGCAAAAGGCGTGGACGGCAGCTACTGGTCCGCTACGCTCAAATCGAGCAACGCCAAGCTGGCGCATAACTTCTACTTCAAGGAAGGCTTGCACACGCCGGACGGCTTCGGCACCCGTCCCTTTATGATGCCCGTCCGTCCCGTGGCCGATATGTAAGCGGCTCTTTCCGGGTTTTCGGGCTATAGGGTGGTTCTGTAAATTAGCTTTGTTAGGTTTCGGAGCTGGTTTATAGAACCACCCTATACTGATATGCCAAAGAGACAAGCCCCCGTACGTTTCTTCTAATCATTGCGCCGTCAGGGCGCGGATGAGAGAGAAAGGCGTGCGGGGGCTTGAGCTTTCCCTATGCGTGGCTCTGTATATTTGCTTTGTCCATACATTGCCCATGTTTCCCGCTCAAATGGTTTGTGAGTATAGGAGTATAGCGGACTATGAGCATGAACGGCACGCGCGCTTCGGGTGAAGACAGCCCGTAAGAGGCAGAAGCGGCAGCATTCATGTCTTCCGGTTGTAATTTGATTATCCTTATAAA
>CAVFVD010000053.1:0-4637 GCA_963625935.1 uncultured Oscillospiraceae bacterium
ATTTCGCGCTACACTCCAGCCGCAAATTTTTATGTAAGTTTAACGATGGCGCTTAGCCCCGCGCCGGCGGAAAGGCACTTTGCGGCGGCGGAGATAGGCCCTGTGGCGACGGGGATACTTGGAGTTTTTCCGGGATGTACACCCCGACGGCGCTATATGTACATCTGCGGGCTTCGTAAGTCGTTGACTGTCAACACAGCAAAAGAGAGGATACGCGCAGCGTGCATATCCTCTCTTTTCTCTTCCCAAAGATAACACATTTTCGCCCCGTTTCCAAACGGCGTTTAACGCATTTTATGAAAACTCCTGCGGGCTTTTTTCTCCGCAAACCGCTTGCCCGCCGCCCCGGAGATGCGGCTATCGGGTCATAAAACGCCGATTTCCCTCAAAAATCGGGTCACTTTGACCCGATAAACGGGCAAAATGGCGCAATTTTGACCCGATAGGGATAACGGGCGAGCCGCCCGTGCCTCACCGAGTCACGGCGTTGTAGAGGTCGCCGTAGGTCTTCACCACGCTGTACACCACGTCTCCCGTGCTGATGGCGGCGAAGTGGCGGCGCGCGCACTCTATCTTGGCGTCCTCTGCCCCTCGCAGCTGCGAGGCGGCTATGTCGTTGCCCTTGGTCTCCGCCACAAAGTACACGTGCTTCACGCTCCCCTCGCGGAAAGCCACGGCCCAGTCGGGGTTGTAGCGTCCCATGGGCGTGTTGATGTAGAAGCCGTTGGGCAGCTTTGTATACACCACCACGTCGTCCTCCGCCTCGAGCGACTCGGCAAAAGCTTTCTCCACGCCCTGGCTGTCTACCACCACAAGGTCGTAAAGCGACTTCGCGCTCAGCACGGCGTCGCGCCCCACGGTGCCGCGCAGGGTGGCCTCGGCGAAAATGTCGGTGTCGAAGGTGTCTTGGCTCTTCTGGTAGCAAATATGCTGCACGAGCGAAATGGCCTTGCAGTCGTTGACAATGCGCGCGGCCTTGACGATAAACTCCTCGGGGTTTTTCCCAAACTGGGCGAACGTGGCGGGCTTCACGCCTTTCAGCATCTCCACGATGGTGCGGCGCGTGAGGCCCGTGGCCTGCACCAGCTCGCCCACGAGGTCGTACCTTACGCCCGCGCCCACGGCCTCGCTCACGTGTATGGTGCGCACTTTCTTGCCGGTCATAGCCGCGCCCGCCTCCAGCTCCTCGCGGCTGTCTATGGAGTCCAAGCCGCCGCTCTCCACCACAAGGCGTATCTCCGTCACGCTCAGGCGCTCGTCGAGCTGCTTTATGGCCTCGCGGACGAGCTTCGGGGTCTCGAAGCGCACGTTGTAGTAGGTGCGCGTATTGATGCGCCGCCAAAGCTCCTGCCACTCTTTCTTCTTGAAAATCTCTTCGCGGAAATGTGCCGTGGCCTTCTTGCGCCCGTCCTCGGGCTTGACGGCGGCGGGGTCGAAGACGCGGTCGAGCTCTTGGGCCACAAACGTCCTCAGCTCGTCCACGTCGCCGAAGCAGAGCGTGCCGGCTTTCTTGTCGTCAAAATAGCGCTGCGTGAGCCGGCCTTTCTTTATGTAGCCCGCGCCTATCAGCTCTTCTATTATTTCGGCCGCCTTGGCGGTGGTGACCTTGACGGGCGCGCCGCCGGCGGTCTGCGCCTCCTGTCCGGCAAACATAGCGGCAGTGACCACGACGGGGCGGCTCTCGCACGCCTCGGCTATCTCCGTCTGCAGCTTCTTGGCGAAGTCGTCGTAGCTTTCGCTGGCTATGACGGTCAGCACGTTCACGTCGTGCACGTGCTCCAAGCCCAGGGCGTCGGCGTCCTGGCGCTCGCCGCGCGCATTGACGCAGAGGCGCATGCCGCGCCCTACCTCCTGCCGTTTCTTCATCTCGTTGGAGGTGTCTTTCAGGGTGCATATCTGGAAGACGTTGGGGTTGTCCCACCCTTCCTTCAAGGCTGAGTGGGAGAAGATGAAGCGCACGGGGCACTCGCGGCTGAGGAGCTTCTCCTTGTCGCGCATGATGAGGTCGAATCCGCGCTCCTCGTTCTCCCCCTCGCGGGCCTTTGAGTCGATGCGGTTGCCTTTCTTGTCGATGGAGAAGTAGCCGTCGTGTATGCGCTCGGCGGCGTTGCGCGCGTCGGTGAGGAAGCGGGCGTACTCGCCGTCGGCAAAGGCGGGCAGAAGCTCTTCCACCACGCGCGGATATTCTTCTTCAAACATCTGGGCATACTTTCCCTTGCCGCCCCCGGCGGCGCGGTAGCTGTCGACGTGGTCGATGAAGAAGAGCGAAAGCACCTTGACGCCCTTGGGAAAGAGCTGGCGCTCGCGCTCCAGGTGGGCCTTGATGGTTTCGCGTATCTGGTGGCGGCGCACGGTGTCGTCGTTGGCCGCGCCCGCCACGTCGCCCTCGCGCAGGGTCAGTCCGTTGAGCAGATGCACGGTGCGCGTCAGTCCGTCCACGCGCTCTATGACGTAGTTGGCTTGGTACTCGTGCAGCCCGCCGCTCTCGCGGAGGAGGGAGTCTCCGTCGCGCATCAGCCTCATAGCCTGCCGCGTGCCGTCGGCTGTCTTTTTGTCGAAGCCTATCCGCGCGGCGGGGGCGCCCTTCGTGATGACTATCTCGTCGAGGTAGATGTAGCCGTTGGTGGCGGTGCTGCCCAGCTGGCGGACGCCGCGCACCTCTATCTTTTTCACAAGGCGGCGGTTGTAGGCGTCTATGGCGTCGAGGCGGAACACCATATTATATATGTCGTCCTTGCGGTGGGTGGCGCTGTACAAAAGGGTGAAGAGGGGCTTGAAGAGCTTTATGCCCTTTCGCGTGGCGTTGGCCTTGTCGGCTCCCAGCACGCTCTGCGGCTCGTCTATGATGACAATGGGGCGCGTGGCGGAGAGTATGTCGATGGGGCGGCGTGAGCCAAACTCGTCGCGCCGCGAGAATATGACGCGCGCGGCGGCGTCGCCCCGCCGTCCCTCGCCCTGGCTCTTCTCCTCGTTGAGCGAGGCGTTGAAGGCCTGCGTGTTGATTATCATAGCGTGCAGGCCGCTGTCGCTGGCGAAGCTGTCTATCTTCGCGAGCTGCTTGGAGCTGTACACAAACCATTGCATCCTCCGCCCGTACTCGGCGGCGAAATGCTCGGCCATGCTCTCAAAGCTCTTCTGCACGCCCTCGCGTATGGCTATGCTGGGCACCACGATGACAAACTTAGCCCAGCCGTAGCGGCGGTTGAGCTCGTACATCGTCTTTATGTAGGTGTAGGTTTTGCCCGTGCCGGTCTCCATCTCCACGGTGAGCGTCAGGCCGTCGCCCTCGAGGTGGTCTATCGGCCGCAGGCCCTTGGCCATCTGTATGGAGCGTATGTTGTCCACAAGGCTGTCGGCGGAAAGGGCGACGGGCGCGTTGCCGAAGCCGTCGAAGCCGAAGGGTATTTGCCCCCGCCCCGTCTCCTGCTCGAAAGTGCTCGCGCCGCCGCTCTTGGGCTGCCCTTGGAAAACGTCGGCCACGCTCTGCGCCGCCTCGGCCTGGAAGCCCTGGCGCTTGTATTGTATTTTCATCGGCTCTCTCCTGAGGGTGGCTCTATAAATCGCCACCATGAATAATTAAAACAGGGTGTCTTTCGTTTTGCCCTCTTTCGCGCTATTTGCGCTCAAATAGCTCCGACAATGCGACCAGCTCAATTGGTCACACAGTGTGTGACCTTTCGGGAAGCACAGGTAGAATTGTCTCATCAGCTTCAAGTTGGTCAGTGTAAAGCCATCCCCGTATTCTGCAGTCAGACGCTTGGATAAATTGGCGACAATACCCTTTCCATATTCTGCCCGTTGAGAGGCTTGCGAGCCTCGTCAAGAACCCCTTTGATTTGTATGAAGAGTTGGTTGTCGTCCTTGGTCTTGATTTCTTGCATATCTGTTGTGTCTTGATTGCTGCCGCTCAAATCACGCGTATGTTGGCGAAAGCCTCGGCGTCGGTCCAGCCAAGGGCTTGCTTGAACCGCTCGTAGATGTTTGTCTTCTTGTCGTCGGTGTCGAAGCACGCGTCGCGTATCCGCCGCCTCCAAGGCGTTTCAGTCTGTCGTCGTCGAGGGTGAAGCCCTTTTGTATATATTCTTTGAGGCGTTGCGTAGCCCATTGGCGGAAACGTGTGGCAATGATGGAACGCACACGGTAGCCGAGGGCAATAATCATATCGAGATTATAGAAAGGTATCGCCCGCTCAACCTGCCGTGTACCCTCTTGACGAACCTGTCGGAATTTCCGACAGGTTGCCTCCTCTGCCAGTTCACCCTCCTCATAAATGTGTTTGATATGTTCCACCACATTGGTACGCGAAGTTTGGTACAGCTCGCACATCTGCGCCTGCGTAAGCCACAGCGTGTCGTCTTCCAGTCTGACCTCCACTTTTGTCAGTCCGTCGCTGCCTGTATATATCAGTATTTTGTTTCTTTCGTCCATTCTCTTCTTCCGTCTTGTCCTGCAATATGCGGGACACGTCTCACATATCGTTAGCCCTCGGCTCAAATCACGCGTATGTTGGCGAAAGCCTCGGCGTCGGTCCAGCCGAGGGCTTGCTTGAACTGCTCGTAGATGTTTGTCTTCTTGTCGTCGGTGTCGAAGCACGCGTCGCGGAAGAGCGCGCGGCGGGGGCTTTGCCCGGTCATGGC
>CAVFVD010000054.1:0-4503 GCA_963625935.1 uncultured Oscillospiraceae bacterium
GAACACTTTTCGGGGGCTTTTCGGGGGCGGAAAGTGCGGGAAATCGGCACAAGTTTGGCGGGCATTTTGCCCATTTCCGAAATGTTTTTTGAAAAAATGCTTTTGCCCTTTCAGGGCGCAGAGCTCGGCGGCTTTCCACTATACCCAGGGTGTCGCTTCGCTTGCCCTGGGCTATGAGCTTGCCGGGCTTTCAGCCCGCCCGCCTGCGGAGGGTGACCTTTCGGTCGCAGCGGAGAGGGAGAAAAACGGTTGTGCGTTGGCTTTTGTTGGTGAGATTTCACCTGCGCCTTATTTCCCCCTCACCTTAAAGTCGGTGTAGCTGTACGTGACGGCGGTGACCATATCCCATTTGTGCTTGCTGTCCAGATTGGAGGGCTGCTCCAAGCGCATGGAGACGGGGAGGTAGAGGCCGGGGAGGAGCTGGTTGCATTCCACCACGCGGCGCATGCTGCCCTGCTGGGACTCCATGCGCAGTATCTGCCAGCAGTCTGTCACCACATGTATCACGCAGCCGTTTGCAGCAAGCACGCGCACGGTGTGGCCGTCTTCCTCGTACTCCCCTTTGAATGCTACGCCCGTCGGGAGACCGGCTCGCCGCTGCTTGGCGCATTTTTCCGCAATGCCGTCCGCCACGCCGTACATCCAGGCATAGACTGGGAAATCAGCTTCCCATTTCTTTTTTGCAAGCGCTCTTTTCTCGTCTTCGGAAAGTGCCGCGCTGCCGGCTACAAAAGTGCCGCCGGAGGTGGAGATGTAGCTGTTGTTGAACTTTACCTGCCTGCTCAGTTCTGCCCAAAACTTAGGATGGCGCTCCATGCAAGCGTAAACCTTGCCGTAGCCCATGATTTTTGAGGCAGTTCTCAGCACTTTGCGCAAATCGGCGGGGAACTCGTGAAGGTTGCCGACGGACTCCACGCGGCTCAAAGCCGTAGCGGTGTATTTTCTCACCTTTTTTTGGAGCGGCGGCACGGAGCGCAGGTTTTCCAAAGTCTGCCCCACATTGTCCACGCCTACCACTACCGCCTCTTTCAGGGTTATCTCCAGCAAAGGCT
This sequence comes from uncultured Oscillospiraceae bacterium, assembly GCA_963625935.1. Taxonomy (GTDB): domain Bacteria; phylum Bacteroidota; class Bacteroidia; order Bacteroidales; family Bacteroidaceae; genus Alloprevotella. The sequence goes on from CAVFVD010000054.1 coordinate 1,053, forward strand.
AGGAGAAGTCGAGCTGGCAGTCACCCGTTCCTACCGACACCTCCTTTTGCACGGAGACATAGCCTAAGCACACCCCTTTCACGGTGAGTTTCCCCTCCGGCACATCCCTCGCCTCGTATTCGCCGTACTGGTTGGCTGTCACGGTGATGCCTGTCCCGCAAAACACAATGGTGGAAAAAGGTACGCGCTCGCCGTCCGCGTCGGTCACTACGCCCTTCACCGTCGCCGCCAAAGAAGACACGGAGAAGAGGAGCATAAGAAGAGACAGAGAGGAAAGCTTCAAAAGCGTGCTGTTCATAAGTCTTGTGGTAAGTAAAAACAAATGCAGCGTGTGGAAATAGCATTCCCTACGCTGCAAAGAAAAAGTTTGTATCTGCACGCGGCTTTATTTCCTGCCTTCCACCCCGAGCAGCTCAAGCAGTTTTGCCACGCTTTCCTCGAGCGAAAGGCGCGAGGTGTCGAGCGAAAGGGCGGGGTGGGCGGGAGCCTCAAATGGCGCGGAGATGCCGGTGAAGTTTTTCACCTCGCCACGGCGGGCGCGGGCGTAAAGCCCTTTCACGTCGCGCCGCTCACACTCTTCGAGCGGCGTGGATACGAAAATCTCCTTGAAGTCGGCTTCGCCAATGATGCCTTGCGCCAGCTTGCGCAGCTCTTCGGTGGGGCTGATGAAGGCCGCGATGGTTATGACGCCCGTCTCCACGAAGAGTTTGCCCACCTCGGCTATGCGCCGTATGTTTTCGCGGCGGTCGTCGGCGGAGAAGCCAAGGTTGGAGTTGATGCCAGTGCGTATGTTGTCGCCGTCGAGTATGCGGCAAAGCAGCCCGCGCCGCTGCAGCTCGCGCTCCAAAGCGATGGCAACAGTGCTTTTGCCCGACCCGCTCAGGCCGGTGAACCACAACATCACGCCGCGCTGCCCGAGAAGCCGCTCTTTGTCGGCGCGGCCCAGCATGCGGTCGAATACCGGGTAGATGTTTTCCCCTTTGCTTTCTTCTTTCATGCCCGCAAAGATAATGCTTTCCCTCGCTTTTTCCCTATCTTCGCGCGGCGGAGGGGCTGCTAAGCCTTACGGGAAGCGCGTATATCCGTGCAAAAGCAGCATACAGCCCGGCCAACAACACACACATCGCCTTTTTATGGAAATAAAGATAGAAAACACCGAAGCCCTGCCCGCCGCCGCGCGGACTTTCGTGCAGGCTATGGGCGAGACCACCGTCTTCGCTTTCTACGGAAAGATGGGGGCGGGCAAAACCACCTTTATCAAGGCGCTCTGCGAGGCGCTTGGAGTGACCGATGTGGTGAACTCGCCCACTTTCAGCATTGTCAACGAATACCGCGCCGAGCCTTCGGGCGAGCTGATATACCATTTCGACTTCTACCGCATAGCCAAGATAGAAGAGGTGTATGACATGGGCTACGAAGACTATTTCTACTCGGGAGCTGTCTGCCTCATAGAGTGGCCGGAATTGGTGGAGGACCTCCTTCCCGGCGACGCCGTGCGCGTGGACGTAGAAGAGCAGCCCGACGGCTCGCGCGTGCTGCGCTTCTGAGTTGAAGGGTGGTCGCGGATTTTCCCAACTTGCAGAAAAGGGAAAGCGTCCGCAAGCGAGAGAGATACACCTATTATATATATAAGGTGTATTCTGAGGATGGGGTTTCCCTGTCTGGGAGTTTTATCTCTATCAAAAACAGAAAAACACGGGGCACGCAAGCCGCTCCGCTTATAACGCAAGACACATGAAAAGACTTTTCACCGCCGCAGCACTGGCCCTTCTCTTCGCCGCCGCGCCTTGCTCCGCGCAGGGACAGGGAGGCACGCAGACGGCAGGGCGCATGGACGACCTGACGGCGGAGCAGAAAGCCGCAGCCAAAGCGTTGCGCCTGACGGGCACGCTCTCAGTGAGGGGGAACTCCGATTTCCGCCAAATGCGTGACCTTTGCTGGCAGCTGAAAAGCGCGGACCTCAGCGGCGCGGACTGCCGGCGCATACCCAAAAACGCTTTCCACTCGCGCCACACCCTCGCGAGCGTGCTTCTTCCCGACAATGCGGAAGAGATAGGCACGCAGGCTTTTTACGCCTGCACGGCACTCGGAAAGATGGAGCTGCCGCGCAGTGTGCAGCGCGTGGGAGACGGAGCGTTTCTCTCCTGCACGGCTTTGGAGGAAGTGACCATAAACGGCGCGCCCGTCTTGGGCGACTTTGCCTTCGCCCGCCTTTCGTCCCTAAAAAAGCTTACGGTAAACTCGCGCGTGCCGCCTCAGGCCACGGCTTCCACCTTTGAGGGCGTAGACCGCAAGCGTTGCAAACTCATCGTGCCCAAGGGCGCGGAGTGGGCTTACCGCCGCGCCGAGGGCTGGCGGCGTTTCTTCGTCGAAGAGCCGCGGACCGACTACGAGGTGTGCCGTCCGGCGGACTGCCTTGTGCCGGTGCCCTCGAAGCTCGAAGTAAGCACCGACGCAGACCCTCTGCAGGTGAAACGCCACTGGGAAGTGGCGTCGGCAGCGGGATTGGGAAACGAGTGCGAGATGGCGGAGGAAGTGCTACGCGCCCGCATTGGGGACGATTTTGTCCCGAAGAAAAACGCCAAGGGCCGCCGCGACCCGAGGCTTACGCTGGCTCTCGATTCCACGCTCTCGGACGCTGAGGCTTACACGCTCCGCGTAAAGGAGGACGGCGTGGAGATACACGGCGGCAGCGCGGCGGGCGTTTTCTACGGACTTATGACGCTCGACCAGCTGTTGCGCGGGTCGGGAGAGACGGCGTGCTGTGACGCTTTGCCGCAGCTCTCTCTGACGGACGCGCCCCGCACCCACGTGCGCGAGCTTATGGTGGACCCGGCACGCATATTCATCCCCCTCGACGCGCTCAAAGGCTTTGTGGCGGAGATGGCGCGTTATAAGTACAACTACCTGCACCTCCATCTCGTCGACGACCAGGCCTGGCGCATAGAGATAAAGAAATATCCGCTCCTCACAAGCCTTTCGTCCGCACGCACGGGGATGGACGACATGCAGATGCCCATTTCGGGCTACTACACTCAGGACGAGATGCGCGACCTTGTGGCCTACGCCGCACGCTACCACGTGCAGATAGTGCCGGAGATAGAGATGCCGGGGCACGAGGTGGCGGCCGTGCACGCCTACCCGCAGCTCACCTGCGGCGCGAAGCAAGTGCCTATCCGCACCACCTGCGGCGTCTCCAACGAGCTGCTTTGCCCGGGCAACGAGTTCACTTATGAGTTCCTCGGCAACGTCTTCCGCGAGCTGGCGGACGTTTTCCCTTGCAAGTACGTCCATCTTGGCGGCGACGAGGCGGGGCAGCCTGCCCTCGACTGCTGGACTACGTGCGAGAAGGACAAGGCCTTGAAGGCAAAACTCGGCATAACCACGACAGACCGTTCGGAAAACTGGCGGCTGCAAGAGTATATGTTTGACCGCATCATAGACACCTTGC
>CAVFVD010000055.1:0-2844 GCA_963625935.1 uncultured Oscillospiraceae bacterium
AGGAATCCAGCCCTATCTTTTTTGTGCTTAAAAAAAGTTTTAGCGGACAGCAATACTTGGAAAGACAAAACAACAAAAGGGAGCATGCCGCACGGCACGCTCCCTTTTGTGTCTGAAATACGCTTTATAGCGTCATAAAACGGAGGGCAAACTCCGAACTAAGTTCTTAGAGTTCCTCTAATAGGCTTTATTTCGCCTCCTCCTGGGAGAGTTTTCCCTCTTTCAGGGAGACGAGGTAGGCATGCCCTTTTCGGGTGGGGAAAACAAGCGTCTCCGTGCCATAGCGAACCTTGCAGTCGACGCCAGAGCGCGAGACGATGCGGGCGGAAGCTAGTTTGCCGCCGCGCCAAGTGATGTCCACGCCGAAGTTGCCGCGGGCGCAAAGCCCCGTGACGCTTCCCGCCGGCCACGCGTCAGGGAGAGCCGGAAGAAGGTCTATGCAGCCGGCGTGGCTCTGCAAGAGCATCTCCGTCACGCCCGCCGTTCCGCCAAAGTTTCCGTCTATCTGGAAAGGCGGATGTATGTCCCAGAGGTTGTCCGCCGTGCCGTTTTTCAAGAGATTGCCGTAAAGCACGTACGAATGGTTGCCGTCGTGCAAGCGCGCCCATTGGTTGAGCTTCCAGCCCATACTCCAGCCCGTCGCTCCGTCGCCTCTGTGGTTGAGCACAACGCGGCAAGCCTCAGCAAGCTCGGGCGTGGTGAGCGGAGAGATAGTGTGTCCCGGATGCAGTCCGTAGAGATGGTTGACGTGGCGGTGCTGGTCGGCGGGGTCGTCAATATCCCGGCTCCACTCCAAAAGCTGCCCGTACCGCCCCACCTTATAAGGAGGAAGATCGCGCAACACTGCCTCCCAGCGTGCGGCGGCGTCTGCGTCCACGCCAAGCGTTTTCGCGGCAGCCACGCAGTCAAGCAATATCTCGCGTACTACGGCGTGGGTGAACGTCGTCCCCTCGTCTATCGGCCCGTGCTCGGGCGAGGTGGAAGGAGCGGCGGTCAAAGTGCCGTCAGCCTTACGCCAGAGGAAATCCTCACAGAAGAGGGCGCAGCCGCGCATAAGCGGGTAGGCCGTAGAACGGAGAAACTTGCGGTCGCGCGTATAGTCGTAATAGTCCCAAAGGTGCGTGGCGAGCCAGGAAGCGGCCACGGGGTTGTAGTTCCAGGACATGTCCATGCTTTCCAGCGGCCCGGTGAAGCCAAAGATATTAGCCGATATGCCGGCCGCCCAGCCCCGCGCTCCCCAGTAGGCTTTCGCCGTGCGCTCGCCCGGTTTCTCGAGAAGGCGGATAAAGTCCGCCAGCGGCTCGGCGCATTCCGCGAGATTGGTGCAAAGGGCGGGCCAGTAATTCATCTGCAGGTTGATGTTGTTGTGATAGTCCACGCGCCAAGGACCGTCCACATTGTTGTGCCACATACCCTGCAAATTGGCGGGAAGGTTGCCCGGACGCGACGAGGAGATTAGCAGATAGCGGCCGTACTGGTAATACAGCGTCTCCAAGCCCGCGTCTTTAGCCCCTTTGCGATAGGCGGCGAGACGCTGCGGCGTAGGCAGCGCGGAGCTTTCTCCGTCAAGCTTGAAGCTGACCCTGCCGTAGAGCGCGGCGTAGTCCTTGTAATGCTCGCTGAAGAGCTTTTCATATCCCTTCTTAGCCGCACGCGCCATCCACGAGGCCGTTGTCTTCACCGGGTCAGCCCCGACATAGGCGAGGCTGTCCGTGAAGTCGGGCGAATAGTTGGGCTTGTAGTCGGTGTCGGCCGTAAGGAGGATGGTCACATCTTCCGAGCCGTCCGCCACGAGCTTGCCGCCCTCATAGCGCACACTGCCGCCGCGCGAAAGCACACGCACACGGACGGTGTACTGCATGTGGTTGTTGTCGAGCCGCCCCGTGTACACAAAGCCGCCCTCGCCGTCCGGGGAGAAGCTGCCCTCGCCCACGGGACTCGGGGTATAGGCTATCGCGAGACGCTGCGGCTTCGCGCTCGTGTAGCGCGTAACCATCACGTTGGCGGGATAGGAAACAAACGTCGTGCGCTCGTGCCGCGTGCCGTCCCCTTCGGCAAAGCTCACGCGGGCAAAGGCGGAGTCAACCGAAAGCTCGCGGCGGTAGCCGCTTATGCCCGCCTCCGCCACGCCGGTCTCCACGCACAGCTCGCCCATCGTGGTGTACGAGCCGAAGCGTCCCTGGGGCTCGCCGGTTATCTCGTAAGGCACGTCGCTGTGGAAGTTTTCCATTGTCAGCCGCGCCGCGCGGTCTCCGTCGCCCTCGGCGAAAGCTTTGCGTATCTCCTTTAATGCGGCGGAGCAGTCGCGGTTTTGCCGCCAATAGTCCGCTGCCCCTTTCGCCGTGCCCGGGCCTCCGCGCCAAAGGGTCTTTTCGTTGAGCGTGTAGCGCTCGGTGGCGACGCTGCCCATCACGTTGCAGCCGATGCTGCCATTGCCCAAGGGGAGGGAGGCATACTCCCACTCGCGGTCGGCATTGGCCGCGCCCTCGCCGGCATTGACCGGCTTGCGCCCGTCGGCGTACCTCTCAGGATGGCCTCCGTACCAGCACGCACGCCCCGCGAGGGAGGTGGGCTTGTCAAACCACACCGTGTTCTGCGCCTGCGACGCCGACGCCGCGCCAAGCAGCAAAAGGGGTAGAATTTTCTTTCTCATAAACGTTTTCTCCGTTTCCGTCCGCCCACCGTCCTTTGGGAAAGCCGGATTTCCCCGCTCCGCCGAAACGAACAAAGCGTTTGCATAAGATAGACTCTATGCAAACGCCTTAGACCGAACTTTGTAAAAAGTATTGCGCGCTTCAGGATGGGCTTGAACCAACGACCCCCTGATTAACAGTCAGGTGCTCT